>NZ_JBEZHS010000022.1:0-161161 GCF_040650695.1 Amycolatopsis sp. NPDC048633 | reverse complement strand
GTGCGCGCCCGACGCCCGCAGCGTGTCGAGGCCTTCCTGCCAGGTCCGCGGGGTGCCGAGGATGCGGACGACCACGATGCGCACGCCGTCGAGCACCTTCACGGCATTTCGGGCACGGCGTAAAACACTGTGTGACCAGCGCGTCTTCTCGATCGTGGCGCGCTCTGCCGGGTACCGTCGACAGTTGTGCGGACAACCCTCGAACGTCCTCCGGCGCACGTTTGCGCGGCCTTCGGCGGCCTGGACGACGGCAGCGAGCCGATGCCGGACTCGACGGCGTGGCGCTGCGGCGACCTCGTGTTCAAGCCGGTCACCGACAAGGCCGAGACGCTGTGGACCGCCCGTGCGCTCGACTACATCGACGAGCCGGGCCTGCGAGTCGCCAAGCCGGTCCGCTCCAGCGACGGCCGCTGGATCGTCGGCGGCTGGACGGCCTCCCGGTTCCTCCCCGGCACGCCCGAGCACCTCGGCGACGCGGCGGTGCTGGCCGCGGTGAAGCTGCACCGCGCCACCATCGGCCTGCCACGGCCGGACTTCATCGCCGGGCGCAAGGACATCGACGCGGTCGCCGACCGGGTTGCGTGGGAAGAGCTCGAGGTCCCCCTCGCGGAGACGAAGGGCGGCCGCTGGTTCGAGGTCCTCGCCGGCGCCCGCCGCCCGATCCGGCTCCCGCTGCAGGTGGCCCACGGCGAGCTGCTGGCCGGGCTGCTTTTCGACGGTGACGCGGCCCCGGGCGTCGTCGACTTCGTCCCGTACTACCGGCCGGGCGAGTACGGCGCGGCGATCGTGGCGGTGGATGCCCTGGCCTGGGGCGGCGCGACGCGGGCGCTGGTGGAGCGGTGGGCCCACCTGCCGGAGTGGCCGCAGCTGCTGCTGCGCGCGGTCCTGTTCCGGCTGGCGTCGAACGCGCTCAACCCGAGGTCGACGCAGGCGTCCCTCGACGGCCTGCGCGCCGCCGCCCGCGAGGTGTCCGGGGTCTTGTGACCGGCGCACCGCTCCGGGATGATCGCCGCGTGACCACCTACCGAAAGGGCCATGCCGCGTAGGCGCCCCGGAAGCCTGCGTGCCACCCGGCGGCTCGACGTCGTGGGGCCGCCGCCGGCCAAGATTCCCCACCTTTCCCGCCGCGCTCAGCGGCAGCTCGCCTTCGCCGAAGCCGACGCCGGTCTGTGGCCCGGCGCCGTTTCCGGCGTGCTCCGGGCCTGGCTGCACGGGATGCGGCACCTGTCGAGGCCGTCCTGGCCGCACTGTTCGTGTCACGGCTGCGATCCGGTCGGCGCCCGCGCCGAGCTCGCCGGCTTGCTGGACGAACTGCCGCGCCGGGACCGGGCGCTGATCGGGGCCGTGCTGGCGCGCGCCGACCGCCGGTACACGGACCGGACCCTGCCCGACCCGCTCGGCACGTCGCCGTGGTGGTTCGAGCGGCGGCTGCGGGACCAGAACGGCTGGTGACGCCGGTCACGCACCTCACCGCCGGGGCCTCGTGACTTCCGCCGCAATGTCAACTGCCTGAAACATTCGGTCGAATCCGGTTAACACGGCCTCCTTAGCGTCAGGGCAATCCCCGAACCGCCGAGGAGGTGCCCGTGCCGCAGGTCGACACCCACTGCCCGTACTGCGCGCTGCAGTGCGGGATGCGCCTCGACGGCGTCCGCGTGACGCCGCGGGACTTCCCGGTGAACGCCGGTGGCCTGTGCCAGAAGGGCTGGACCGCCGGCAGTCTCCTCACCTCGCCGAGGCGGCTGACCACCCCGATGATCCGGGTGGACGGCGCGCTCGAGCCCGTCAGCTGGGAGTTCGCCCTCGACTTCGTCGCGCGCAAGCTGCGTGAAGTACGGGAAAACCACGGCCCCGACGGCGTCGCGGTCTTCGGCGGCGGCGGGCTGACCAACGAGAAGGCCTACCTGCTCGGCAAGTTCGCCCGGGTCGCGCTCGGCACGTCGCAGATCGACTACAACGGCCGCTTCTGCATGTCGTCGGCGGCCGCGGCCGGGATCAAGGCGTTCGGCGCGGACCGCGGGATGCCTTTTCCGGTAACGGATCTCAAGAACGCCGACGTCGTGCTGCTCGCCGGGGCGAACCCGGCGGAGACGATGCCGCCGTTCACCCAGCACCTGCGCGGCGCCGACCTGATCGTCGTCGACCCGCGGCGCACCCCGACCGCGGAGCTGGCGAGCCTGCACCTCGCTCCCGCGCCGGGCACGGATCTCGCGCTGGCGCTGGGCATCCTGCACGCCGTCGTCGAGGGCGGCCACCTGAACCAGTCCTATGTGGACGAGCGCACGAACGGTTTCGAAGAGATGTGGCGGATCGCCGCGTCGTGGTGGCCGGAACGCGCCGAGCGCGTCACCGGTGTCTCGGCCGCGGACATGCGCCTCGCCGCCGCCAAGCTGGCCGCCGCCCGCAATGCCTACATCCTCACCGCCCGCGGCACCGAGCAGCACGCCACCGGCACCGCGAACGTCGGCGGCTGGATCAACCTCGCGCTCTCGCTGGGCCTGCCGGGCCGAAAAGGCTCCGGCTACGGCTGCCTCACCGGCCAGGGCAACGGCCAGGGCGGCCGCGAGCACGGCCAGAAGGCCGACCAGCTGCCCGGCTACCGCAAGCTCGACGACCCGGCCGCGCGCGAGTACGTCGCCGGCGTCTGGGGCGTCGACCCCGGCAGCCTGCCCGGCCCCGGCCGCTCGGCCACCGAGCTCCTGGATGCATTGGGCACCGAAGAAGGCCCGAAGGCGCTGATGGTGTTCGGCAGCAACGTCGTCGTCTCGGCGCCACGCTCGCAGCGTGTCCAAGATCGACTGTCCGCTTTGGACCTCCTGGTCGTCGCGGACTTCGTCCTGTCGGAGACGGCCGCGATGGCCGATGTCGTCCTCCCCGTCACGCAGTGGGCCGAAGAGGACGGCACGCTCACCAACCTCGAAGGCCGCGTCCTGCTGCGCCGCAAGGCCATCGACCCGCCGGCCGGGGTCCGGTCCGATCTGGACGTTCTCAACGGACTCGCGAAGCGCATGGGACAGCCGGAAGAACGGTTCCCCCTCGATGCCGAGACGGTGTTCGAGGAGCTGCGGGTCGCGTCCAAGGGCGGGATCGCCGACTACTCCGGCGTCAGTTACGACCGCCTGAGTGCGGGCGAGGCGCTGCATTGGCCGGTCCCGGCGAACGACCACCCCGGCACCCCGCGGATGTTCCTCGAAACCTTCGCCCACCCGGACGGCCGCGCGCGGTTCACGCCGGTCGAGTACACCGGCCCGGCCGAGCTGCCGGACGACGAGTTCCCGTTGCAGGCCACCACCGGCCGCGTGCTGCAGCACTACCAGTCGGGCGCGCAGACGCGGCTGATCGACGAGCTGAACGACGTCGTGCCGGAGGCGTTCGTCGAGGTCCACCCGGACACGGCGAAGCGCGCCGGGCTCGAAGAAGGCGACTCCGCGAGGATCCGGTCCCGGCGGGGAGAGACGATCGCCAAGGTCCGGTTCGTCCAGTCGCTGAAGCCCGACCTCGTGTTCGTGCCGTTCCACTTCCCCGGTGCGCAGCGCGCGAACCTGTTCACCAACCCGGCGCTCGACCCGGTCAGCCGGATGCCGGAGTTCAAGGTGTGTGCCGTTTCCCTGTCTACTGTGGATGGTGCCGCGTGAGCCCCCGTGAAGTGGTGATCGCCGGGTACGGCATGGCCGGTGCCCGGCTGGCCGACGAGATCCGCCGCCGCGACCCGATCGCCGAGCGGGTCCGGCTGACCGTGCTCGGCGCCGAGAAGCACGCCGCCTACAACCGCGTGCTGCTGTCGGCCGTCGTCGCCGGGGGGATGAGCGCCGAGAGCGTCCGCCTGCACGACGACGAGTGGGCCGCCCGCCACAACATCGACCTGCGGCTCGGGGCCGACGTCACGCGCATCGACCGCGAGAAGCGCTGCGTCGAACTCGGCGACGGGTCCACAGTGGACTACGACGCGCTCGTGCTGGCCACCGGCGCCAACCCGTGGATCCCGCCGGTCGAAGGCCTCGAAGCCGGGCCGGGCGTGGTCGCCTTCCGCAGCCTCGACGACTGCGCCAAGATCCTCGACGCCGCCCGCTTCGGCGCGCCGGTCGCGGTGCTCGGCGGCGGCCTGCTCGGCCTCGAAGCCGCCCGCGGCCTGGCCGGGCGCGGCAACCAGGTGACCGTCGTGCACCCGCTCGGGCACGTCATGGAGCGCCAGCTCGACCCGGCCGCCGGGCACGTGCTGGCCCGGCAGCTCACCGGCATGGGCGTCACCTTCCGGTTCGGCGCCACCGCCGCCCGCTACCTGCCCGGCGACGGCCTCAAGCTCGACGACGGCACGCTCGTCCCGGCTGACCTGGTCGTGGTCGCCGCCGGGGTCCGGGCCGAGACGAGCCTGGCCACCGACGCCGGCCTCGACGTCGACGGCGCCATCGTGGTGGACGACCTGTTGCGCACCAGCGACGGCCGCATCCACGCCCTCGGCGACTGCGCCCGCCACCCCGGTGCCCCGGCCGGGCTGATCCAGCCGGCGTGGGAGCAGGCGTCGGTCCTCGCCGACGTCCTGACCGGCACGAACGCGGCCGCCCGCTACCGCGGCACGACCGCCGTCACTCGGCTCAAAGCCCGCGGCATCGACCTCGCCGCGCTGGGCGAGACGCAGCTCGACGCGGGCGCCCCGGACGCCGAGGTGCTGACCTTCAACGACCCCACCGGCGGGCGCTACGGCAAGCTCGTCGTCCGCGAAAACCGTGTCACCGGGGCGATCCTGCTCGGCCTGCCGGACGCGGCCGCGACGATCACGCAGTTCCACGACCGCGGCACGCTGCTGCCCGACGACCGGCTCGCCGTGCTGCTGGGCCGCGCGCTCCCCGCCGGCAGCACCCCGGCGGCCAGCCCGGCCGACCTGCCCGCGGCGGCGGTGATCTGCCGCTGCAACAACGTCACCAAGGGCCGGCTGATCGAGGCCTGGAAGGCCGGGGCCACCGACACTCCCGCACTGGCGCGGGCCACGCGAGCCACGACGGGCTGCGGCGGGTGCACCGACACCGTCGGCGGCATCGCCACCTGGCTCGCGGCGCAATGACGAACCCGACCCGCACGAAGGAGAACTCCGTGGCGCACCGAGGAAAGCACTGGATCGAGCACTGGGAACCGGAGAACGAGCAGTTCTGGGAGGCGACCGGCAAGAAGGTCGCCCGCCGCAACCTCTGGTTCTCGGTCTTCGCCGAGCACATCGGCTTCTCGATCTGGACCCTGTGGTCGGTCATCGTCCTGTTCATGGGACCGCAGTACGGGTTCTCCGCCGCCGACAAGTTCCTCCTCGTCTCGACTCCGACGCTGATCGGCGGCCTGATGCGGCTGCCCTACACCTTCGCCGTGGCGAAGTTCGGCGGTCGCAACTGGACGGTCGTCAGCGCGGCGCTGCTGCTCATCCCGACGATCCTGGCGGCCGTCGTGCTGCACCCCGGGACGTCACTCGGCACGTTCCTGCTGGTCGCGGCCCTCGGCGGGGTCGGCGGTGGCAACTTCGCGTCGTCGATGACGAACATCAACACCTTCTACCCGGAGAAGCACAAGGGCTGGGCGCTCGGCCTCAACGCCGGGGGCGGCAACCTCGGCGTCGCCGCGATCCAGCTGGTCGGGCTGCTGGTGATCGGCACCGCGGGGGCGACGGCCCCGCGGATCGTGCTCTACGTCTACGTCCCGCTGATCGTGGTCGCGGCGGTGTGCGCGTACTTCTACATGGACAACCTCGCGACGGTGAAGGGTGACACCAAGGCGATGCGGGAGGTCGTCAAGGACCCGCACACCTGGGTGATGTCGTTCCTCTACGTCGGCACGTTCGGCTCGTTCATCGGCTACAGCTTCGCCTTCGGGCTGGTGCTGCAGAACCAGTTCGGCCGCACCCCGCTGCAGGCGGCCGCGGTGACGTTCCTGGGCCCGCTGCTCGGCTCGCTGTCACGGCCGGCGGGCGGCTGGCTGGCCGACCGGATCGGCGGCGGCAAGATCACCTTCTTCACGTTCATCGGGATGGCGCTGGCCACGGTCGTGCTGATCCTCGCGTCGACGTCGAAGTCCCTGACGCTGTTCACGGTCGCCTTCATCGTGCTGTTCGTGCTCGCCGGCGTCGGCAACGGCTCGACGTACAAGATGATCCCGGCGATCTTCCGGGCGAAGGCCCGCACGGCGATCGCAAACGGCGCCGAGGAGGCGGCCGAGCTGCTCAAGGCGCGGCGGCTTTCGGGCGCGCTGATCGGCCTGGCCGGCGCGATCGGCGCCGAAGGCGGCCTGTTCATCAACCTCGCGTTCCGGCAGTCGTTCGCCGACGCTCGCAGCGGGGTGCCGGCGTTCGTCGGGTTCCTGGTCTTCTACGGGCTGTGCTTCGCCGTCACCTGGGCGGTCTACCTGCGCAAGCCCGCCGAACAGCCCACGAGTGAGCGCGGTCTGGCGCTCGCGGGAGCGGAGGTCTGAGATGCCCACCCTGGTCGTCGCCGGACACGGCATGGTCGCCCACCGGCTCGTGGAGGCGGTGCGCGCGGAAGATCCACAAGGGACCTGGCACGTCGTCGTCCTGTCCGAAGAGCCGCGCCCGGCGTACGACCGGGTGGCACTCACGTCCTATGTGGACACCTGGGACCCCGCGGCGCTCGCGCTGCCGGGCTCGGACTACGCGGGCGACCCGCACGTCGACCTGCGACTCGGTGAGCTGGTCACGTCGGTGGACCGCGCGGCCAAGACGGTCACCACGGCGTCCGGTGTTGTTCAAGCCTATGACGCGCTCGTGCTGGCCACCGGCTCGCGGCCGTTCGTGCCGCCGGTGCCCGGGCACGACCTGCCCGGTTGCTTCGTCTACCGGACCATCGAGGACCTCGACGCGATCCGCGCGGCGGCGGTCGACAAGCCGGGCCGCGGGCGGCGCTCGGCCGTCGTCATCGGCGGTGGCCTGCTCGGCCTGGAGGCCGCGAAGGCGTTGCGGGACATGGGACTCTCCCCGCACGTCGTCGAGATGGCGCCACGGTTGATGCCGCTTCAGGTGGACGAGGGCGGCGGCGCGCTGCTGCGGCGGCTGATCACTTCGCTGGACGTGACCGTCCACACGGGAACATCGACTGACGCCATCGAAGCCGACGGCTCTCGGCTGGTGGCGCGACTGGGCAACGGTACCGAGCTGGACGTCGACCTCGTCGTGTTCTCCGCCGGGGTCCGGCCGCGGGACGACCTCGCCCGGCAGTCCGGTTTGGACGTCGGCCCGCGCGGCGGCGTGCTCACCGATGCGTCGTGCCGCACCAGCGATCCCTCGGTGTACGCGATCGGTGAGTGTGCCGCGGTGGACGGGCGGGTGTACGGCATCGTGGCGCCCGGGTACGCGATGGCCGAGATCGTCGCCGCCCAGCTCACCGGCGGTTCCGGGGAGTTCCCGGAGCCGGACACGGCCACGAAGCTGAAGCTGATGGGCGTCGACGTCGCGTCCTTCGGGGACGCGCACGCCCGGTCGGAAGGCGCGCTGGAAGTCGCCGTCAACGACGCGGTCGCAGGGACGTACAAGAAGCTCGTGGTCACCGACGACGGCAAGACGCTGCTCGGCGGCGTGTTCGTCGGCGACGCCACCGAGTACAACACCCTCCGCGCGCTGGTCGGCCGTCCGCTGCCGGCCGAGCCCGGTGCGATCCTCGCCCCGGCCGGTGGTGGCGCCGCGGTCGGCGTCGACGCGCTGCCCGACGCGGCGCAGATCTGTTCGTGCAACGCGGTGTCCAAGGGCGCGATCACCCGCGCGATCCACGAAGACGGCTGCGACACCGTCCCGAAGCTCAAGGCGTGCACCCGCGCCGGCACCGCGTGCGGCTCGTGCGTCCCGCTGCTCGGCAGGCTGCTGACGGCGTGCGGCGTCGAACAGTCGAAGGCCGTGTGCGAACACTTCCCGCAGTCGCGTGCGGAGCTGTTCGAGATCGTCCAGGCTACCCGGATCACGACGTTCAGCGAGCTGATCGGCCGGTACGGCTCGGGCAGCGGCTGCGCGATCTGCAAGCCCGCCGTGGCGTCCATCCTGGCCACCCTCGGCAACGGGCACGTGCTCGGCGGCGAGCAGATGACGTTGCAGGACACCAACGACCGGTACCTGGCGAACCTGCAGCGCAACGGCACGTACTCGGTCGTCCCGCGGATCCCCGGCGGCGAGATCACGCCGGAGAAGCTGATCGTGATCGGCCAGGTCGCCCAGGACTTCGGGCTGTACACCAAGATCACCGGCGGGCAGCGGATCGACCTGTTCGGGGCCACCGTGGACCAGCTGCCGCTGATCTGGCGCCGGCTGGTGGACGCGGGCTTCGAGTCCGGGCACGCCTACGGCAAGGCGCTGCGCACGGTCAAGTCGTGCGTCGGGTCGACGTGGTGCCGCTACGGCGTGCAGGACAGCGTCGGGCTGGCGATCGAGCTGGAGCTGCGCTACCGCGGCCTGCGGTCGCCGCACAAGCTCAAGTCGGCGGTGTCGGGGTGCGCGCGGGAGTGCGCGGAGGCGCGGAGCAAGGACTTCGGGATCATCGCCACGGAGAACGGCTGGAACCTCTACGTCGGCGGCAACGGCGGCACCACGCCGCGGCACGCCGACCTGCTCGTGTCCGATGTGGACACGGCGACGTTGATCCGCACGATCGACCGGTTCCTGATGTTCTACGTCCGCACCGCCGACCGGCTGCAGCGGACGGCGCCGTGGATCGAGGAGCTGGACGGCGGTCTCGACCACCTGCGCGCGGTGATCGTCGACGACTCGCTCGGCATCTGCGAAGACCTCGACGCGGCGATGGCCAAGCACGTCGACAACTACGCCGACGAGTGGAAGGGCGTGCTCGAGGACCCGGAGAAGCTGGCCCGGTTCACCTCCTTCGTCAACGCACCGGGCACCCCCGACCCGGCGATCTCGTTCCGCTCCGAGCGTTCACAGAAGGTGCCGGTCATGCTGGGAGTCCCGGAGGTGCGGCGATGACGACTTCGATCGAACGAACCTGGACGGCGGTCTGCCCGGCCGCTTCGGTCCCGGAGTACGCGGGGGTCGCCGCGCTGCTCGACGGCGGCGTGCAGGTGGCGATCTTCCACCTGCCCGGGGATCGGTGGTACGCACTGTCCAATTGGGACCCGTGCAGCGGCGCGGCGGTGCTCTCGCGGGGCATCGTCGGCGACGCGGGCGGCGTCCCGGTGGTCGCCTCGCCGGTCTACAAGGAACGGTTCGCGCTCGACAGTGGACAGTGCCTGGACGCCGAGGGTGTGACGGCCGGGGTGTTCGAGGTGCGCGTTCGAGAGGGCGTGGTCGAAGTGGAGAGCCCGTGATCCTGCCGCTGACCGGGTTCGTGGTCGGCATCACCGCGGCGCGCCGGGCGGACGAGCTCGGCGCGCTGCTGGTGCGCAAGGGGGCGAGCGTCCGCTACGGCCCGGCGATCCGGATCGTGCCGCTGACGGACGACACGGAGCTGCGCGCGGCGACGTCGGTGTTGCTGGAGTCCCCTGTGGACGCGGTGGTGGCGACCACGGGCATCGGCTTCCGCGGCTGGCTCGAGGCGGCCGAGGGCTGGGGGCTGGGGGACGCCCTGCTGTCGCGCCTCTCGTCGTCCGCGTTGCTGGCGCGGGGCCCGAAGGTGACCGGTGCCCTTCGCGCGGCAGGGCTTTCGGAGGCGTACTCACCGGCGTCGGAGAGCAACGCAGAGTTGTTGCAGCACTTGCTTTCTTCGGACGTCTCGGGCAAGCGGATCGCGGTGCAGCTGCACGGCGAGCCGCTGCCGTACTTCGTGGACGCCCTGCGCGCGGCCGGGGCGCAGGTCATCGAGGTCTCGGTGTACCGCTGGGTCGGCCCGGTGGACCCCGGTCCGGTGGATCGGCTGCTCGACGGGGTCCTGGACGGGTCGATCCACGCGCTGCCGTTCACGAGCGCGCCGGCGGTGGCGTCGCTGGTCGCGCTGGCCCGCCGCACGGGCCGGCTGCCGGGGCTGGTCTCGGCGTTGTCAGGTCCGGTCGTGGCAGCGTGCGTCGGGCCGATCACGGCCGGCCCACTGGCGGCGCTCGGCGTGCCGACGGTCCAGCCGCACCGGGCCCGGCTCGGGGCGCTGGCGCGGACGGTGTCGGAGACGCTGCTGGCACGGTCACCGCGGTTTTCGGCGGGCGGGCTGTCGATCGAGCTGCGCGGCCAGTCGGCGGTGGTGGACGGCGAGTGGCGCGAGGTGGCGCCGGCACCGATGGCGTTGTTGCGGGCGTTGGCGGCCGCCCCGGGTCGGGTGGTTTCGCGGCGGGAGCTGATCTCGGCGTTGCCCGGGGGAGGCGAGGAGCACGCGGTGGAGACGGCGATCGGCCGGTTGAGGACATCGCTGGGCGGCGGGAAGGTCGTGCAGACGGTGGTCAAGCGGGGGTACCGGCTCGCGGTGGACGCCTGCTCTCCGCCGTAGTCAACGTATAGCGCACCGGGGGACTTGCGGCAAGGCCCCCGTCGTGCCGAAGAATCACCGGCCGACGGCGAAATCGCCCGAAGGACGGAGATGCGGAGTGCGGGTGGTACTGGCGACCTACGGGACGCGCGGGGACGTCGAGCCGGTGGTCGCGCTGGCGGTTCGGCTGCGGGAGCTCGGCGCCGAAGTGCGGGTGTGTGCGCCACCGGACGAAGAGTTCGTCGAGCTGCTGACGCGGTTCGGCGTGCCGATGGTGCCGTTCGGGAAGTCGTGGCGATCGTGGGCGGCGGAGGAGTCGACGGCTGAGGAGCGGGTCGGGAACGTCGACGAGTTCGTCGCCGGCTACATCGCGGTGACGTACCCCACGCTCGCCGGAGCCGCCGAGGAGTGTGACGTGCTGCTGGCGAGCGGCATGCTCCACTTCGTCGCGGGGTCGGTGGCCGAGCGGGCCGCGGTGCCGCACCGGTTCGTGTTCTTCGCGCCGGGGCTGGGGTCCCCGCCTTACGCGGAACTGGTCCGGGCCCCGATCGACGCGCACCGGGCGTCGCTCGGCTTGCCGCCGGTGGACGACGTACCCGCGTTCCTGTTCACCGAACATCCGTGGGTGGCCGCCGACCCGATCCTCGGCCCGGCGCCCGGCGGGGTGCGGACGGGCTCGTGGATCCTGCCGGACGAGCGGCCGCTCCCGGCCGGGCTCGACGCGTTCCTGGCCGCCGGTGAGCCGCCGGTGTACGTGGGTTTCGGCAGCATGCGCGTGGCGAAGGACAGTGCGGAAGCCGCCATCGCAGCGATCCGCGCGCAGGGCCGCCGGGTTCTGGTCGGCCGCGGCTGGGCCGGCCTGGGCCTGGTCGACGACCGGGACGATGGGTTCGCGGTCGGCGAGGTCAACCAGCAGGCGCTGTTCCGGCGGGTGGCCGCGGTCGTGCACCACGGCGGCGCGGGCACCACGACCACGGCCGCGCGAGCCGGCGCGCCGCAGGTGGTGGTGCCGCAGGCGGCGGACCAGCTGTACTGGGCGAACCGGGTCGCCGCGCTGGGGGTGGGAGTCGCCCACGACGGCCCGGAGCCGACGTTCGAGTCCCTGTCCACCGCGCTCGCGACGGCGCTGCTCCCGAAGACGCGCTCGCGGGCGGATGTGGTCGCGGGCATGGTCCGCACCGACGGGGCGGCGGTGGCCGCGGAGCTGCTGCTGGAGAGCGCTAAGCGAGCCAGGTGACCGTGTGCTTCTCGAACCCCCGCGCCGCGGCCACCCGGGCCGCTTCCGACTCGGCCTCCTCGCGGACCTGCGGGCGCAGCGGGTCGAACGCCGTCACCGTGAACGTCAGCTTCGCGCCGCTGCCCTTCGTCCGCCACGTGCCCGCGATGTCGCCGTCCGCCAGCAGGATCCCCGGGTTGCCCAGCATCTTCCAGACTTCCTTGCGCCGCGCCGGGTCCGGGACCAGCAGGGCCTTGTCGCGGGCCTGGACGAACGGGTCCCACGGCGGCAGCAGCCGCACCACCTCGGGCTCCGGCGGGTTCTCCAGCGCCGCCACGCGCGACGACGGCAGGTAGCGGACCTTGCCCTCGACCTTCACCGCGGCCAGGTCGTCGGGCCACGTCTTGTCCACGACCGCCCGGGCCGTCCCCACGAACTCCGCCGCCTCACCCGGCGAGGCCGGGCCGTTGAGCCGCAAGTACGACTCGACCACCGACGTCGCCGCATCGACGTCCGGAGTGCGACGCATCCGGCCGCGTCCTTCGAGGGGCGCCAGCGTCGCCGGGGTCGCGCCGGCCACCAGGCGGACCCCCGCGTGCGGTGTCGCGATGCGCATCAGCTGCTCCTGGATGTGCGTCGCGTCGCAGCCGCGGCACCAGCGGGAGAACGCCGGTGGCAGCCGCTGGGTCACGGCCGCCGACACCGCGCCCTTCGGCATCGGTTCCTTGACCACCGCACGGATGGCGGCGGCCGCCGTGAAGACCACCTCGGCCGCGGCCAGGCCGGTGGACGCCAGTTCCTTGCGCTGCCAGAGCATCCTGGCCAGTGCGTCCGCGTCGTCGAGGGGCACCAGCGCGCGCGTCACCTCGGCGAGGTCCAGGTGGTAGTGCGGCGCGCCGCGGAGCGTCCAGCCCAGGACGAGCCGCGGATCGTCCACGAGGGACACCGGCCCCTCGACCCGCGCCACGGCGGCCAGCAGCGCCGTGTCGCGCATGCTGTCCTGCAGCCCGGCCCGGACCACCGCCAGCTCGGCGACGTCCCGCGCGGTGCGGTGCAGCCCGTGCTCGGCGATGCGGTAGGCGAGTACCTGACGACGGTCCACGTGCGACTCCTAGAACGCGTACTCGAAGGTGTACCCCATCTTTTCCTCACCCATCGTGCCGCCGACGGTGCCGCTCCCGGTGAGTCCCGCCAGCTCGCCGGTGCCCGAGCCCGGCACGACGCCGAACGTCGACGCGATGCCCTGGGCGTCGAACGTGAATTCGTGCTTCACGATGAACGTCCCTTCGCGACCGTCGACCTTGCCCGCGAAGCGCTCGAAGCTCGGCGACGTCGTCGTGCCGCTCTCGTAGCCTTCGCCCGCGTAGTACAGCAGGAGATCGCAGATCGATTCACCCTCGATGACTCCGTCGTACGCCATCGAGGCGTGCGCGTACGCCACCCGCGGGCCACCTTCGGTGCCGCTGACGACGTTCTCTTCCCAGTTCTTCATGGTGAATGCGTTCATGAGGACCACTCTGCCGGGCATACCTGTCAGCTTGTGTCAGGTATTTCTGCCAAACTGGAGATATGCGAGCCAGCCGTCTCCTGTCCGTCCTCCTGCTGCTGCAGAACCGCGGCCGGATGACGGCGGAAGAGCTGGCCGCGGAGCTCGAGGTCTCGGTGCGGACGGTCTACCGGGACATCGACGCGCTGTCGGCGTCCGGCGTCCCGGTGTACGCCGACCGCGGCCGGACCGGCGGGTATCGCCTGGTCGACGGCTACCGCACCCGGCTCACCGGGATGACCGAGGAAGAGGCCCAGTCGCTGTCGCTGGCCGGGCTGCCCGTGGCCGCGGCCGAGCTGGGGCTCGGCACCGTCCTGGCCGCCGCCCAGCTCAAGCTGTACGCGGCGCTGCCGCAGGAGCTGCGCGACCGCGCGGGGCGGGTCGCCGAGCGGTTCTACCTGGACGTTCCCGGCTGGCACCGGGGCATCGAAAGCCTGCCGGTGCTGTCCGCGGTCGCCGACGCCGTGTGGTCGTCGCACCGGATCCGGATCCGCTACGAACGCTGGGGCCAGCGGGTCGTCGAGCGGGACGTCGAGCCGCTGGGCCTGATCCTCAAGGCCGGCAACTGGTACCTCGCGGGTCGCTGCGAGGGCACCGATCGGACGTACCGGATTTCACGCGTGCTGGAGCTGACCGACCTGGGCGAGGAGTTCGAGCGGCCCGCCGGGTTCGACCTCGCGGCGTACTGGCAGGAGTGGTCCGAGCAGTTCGAACGCCGGATGTTCCCGCGCGTCGCCGTGGTGCGGCTGTCGCCGCGGGCGCAGGCTCTCGTACCGTTCTACGCGGGTTCGGTCGGCGCCCGCGCGCTGCGTGCGGCCACCGGGGAACCTGATGCGGACGGCTGGCTCACCGTGGAGCTGCCGGTGGAGCCGGGCGAACCGGCCATCGGCGAGCTGCTGCGGTTCGGGCCGCACCTGGAGGTCCTGGAACCGGCGGACCTGCGGGCGGAGCTGGCCGAAGCGATCGAGCGGATGGGTGCGATCTATGGGTGAGCTGAGCGGCGTCGCGATCGGCGTCACGGCCGAACGCCGGGCCGAGGAGTTCATCGGGGCCCTCGAACGCCACGGCGCCGACGTCCGTCACGCGCCGACGATCACCATCGTGCCCCTGGATCGCGACCCGGAGCTGCACGCGGCGACGCTGAAGGCCGTGATGTCCCCGGTCGACATCACGGTCGTGACGACGGGCGCGGGCTTCCGCGGCTGGCTCGACGCGGCCGAGGGCTGGGGACTCCGGCAGCAGCTGCTCGACCACCTCCGCGAGTCCCGGATCTACGCGCGCGGCCCCAAGGCGGTCGGTGCGATCCGTGGCGCGGGCCTGCGGGAGACGTACTCGGCCGAGTCGGAGTCGAACGCCGAGCTGTTCGAGGCCGTCACGGCGGCGGGCGTGCTCGGGCAGCGGACGGCGGTCCAGCTGCACGGGACCCCGCTGCCGGAGTTCACGGCGCCCCTGGTGGAAGCCGGTGCCTGGCTGGTCGAGGTCCAGCCGTACCGCTGGTACTCCCCGCCGGACGTGACGCCGGTGCACGACCTGATCGACGCGGCCGTGGCCGGCGAGCTGGGCGCGCTGGCCTTCACGAGCGCCCCGGCCGCGGCGAACTTCCTGACCCTGGCCCGGGACTACGGCCGGTACGACGAGCTGCTGACGACGTTGCGCGGCCCGCTGGTGTGCGCGTGCGTCGGCCCGGTGACGGCGGCGCCCCTCGAACAAGCCGGGGTGCGCACGCTGCAACCGGACCGACAGCGCCTGGGCGCTTTGGTGAAACTGCTGGTCACGACGCTCAGTGGCACCGGTGGGGCGTCGCCGAGCCGGTCGTAGCGCCGAGGTCGTCGTCGCGACCGGCGGCGAGTCGCGGCCACTGGGCGATGGGCCGGCCACCCGGCCACTCCGCGAGCGGCGGCCAGCCGGGTGCGCCGGCTTCGGTCCGGACGTTGGTGCACTCCTGCGGTGAGCCCTCGGGGGAGTCTTCCCAGGCCTCCTGGCGGCCGTACGCGGTCAGGTCCATCAGCGCGTAGCTGTAGTCCATCGCTTCCACGCCACGGCGTTTCGTCCAGTAGGTCTCGAAGACGCGGTCGCCGTCACGCAGGTAGCAGACCAGGTGGAACAGGCCGATCTCCCGCCCGACCAGGAGCGTGTCGAGGGACGGCTGCGCCGAGTACCAGGGCATCCGCCAGTCCATGAAGGCGCGGTAGCGCAGGCTTTCCTCGTACGACGTCCGCGCGTCGGCCGGTTCGGCGGAGACGTTGCGGCCTTGGGAGAACACCGCGTACGTGATGTCTCGGGAGTGCAGGTTGGCCAGTTCGGCGACCTGGTTGGCGTAGAACGTGCAGCCCTCGCACTGTTCGGGCGCGGGACGGCCCGGGTTCCACATGAAGTAGTAGGCGATGAGCTGGCGGCGTCCCTCGAACGCGTCGAGCAGGGTCACCGGGCCGTCCGGGCCGAGCAGCTCGAGCGTGGCGTCCACCTCGACCATCGGCAGGCGGCGCCGGGCCGCGGCGATCGCGTCGCCTTCGTGGGTGTGGGCCTTTTCCCTGGCGCGCAGCACATCCAGCTCGGCCTGGAACGTTTCGCGGTCGACGATGGTCATCAGGACTCCTTCAGCTTGACGGTGATCAGGACGACGCTCGCGAGCGTGATGACGACGGCGACGCCCAGGGCGAGGTGGATTCCGGTGAGCTCGGCGGCCTGCGTCGCGGCGACGGCGCTCAGCACCGGGATGCCGACGGTGATGCCCACCTGCTGGGTCATCGACGTCAATCCGGTGGCCAGGCCCTGCTCCTCGTCCGGCAGCCTGGACGTCGCGGTCACCGTGTACGCCACGATCGCGGCCACGTGGCCGAAGAACCCCACGAACAAAGCCGGGAGCAGGATCAGCAGTGCGGCGCGGCCGGGGCCGAGGAACAGCAGCGGCACGGTCGCCAGCGCTTCGACGGCCAGCCCGGCGGCCAGCAGGACGCGGCTGCCGAAGCGGCCGATGGCCCGGCCGGCGAGCACCCCCGCGGCCACCGACGCCAGCCCGGGCACGCCGAACACCAGGCCGGTCGCCCACGGCGAGAGCCCCAGGATCCGCTGCAGGTAGAGGGTGGTCAGGAAGATCACCGCGGGTTCCATCGCGAACAGCACGAGACCGGCGAAGTTACCCCACTTGACCGTGCGGCGGGCCAGGATCCGCGGCGGCACCAGCGGCGCCGGCGAACGCTGTTCGATCAGTCGGAACGCGGCCAGCAGCACCACGCCGGCCACCGCGGCGAGCACGCTCTTGTCGATGACGGCGTAGACGAGGGCGAGCAGGCCGCCGCTGACCGTCAGCGCGCCGGGCAGGTCCGGTCGCGCGCGGCCGGGCACGGTCGATTCGGGAACGAGGAACGGCGTGGCGACCAGGATGGCGACGGCCACGGGCACGTTCATGAAGAACGCCGCCCGCCAACTCAGCAGGCCGACGAGGGCCCCGCCGACCAGGGCGCCGACGGTGAAGCCGCCGGAAAGCAGGGCGCCGTTGAGGCCGAGGACGCGGTCCCGCGCGGTGCCTTCGGCGAAGGTCGTGGTCAGCAGCGACAGCGCCGCGGGCAGCGTCATCGCGGTGGCGAAACCCTGCAGCGCGCGGGCCGTCAGCAGCAGTTCGGGGTTCGTGGCGACGCCGCCCAGCAGCGACGCCGCGGCCAGCAGGGCCATCCCGGAGCGGAACATCCGCCGGCGGCCGACCAGGTCCGCGAGGCGGCCGCACACCAGCGTGAAGCCGGCCGCGGGCAGCACGAACGCCGTGCTGACCCACGGCAGCGCCGTCAGGTCGAGCCCGACACCGGCGCCGACCTGCGGCAACGCGACGTTCAGGATCGAGAAGTCGATCGACAGGAGGAAGCCGGCGCCGAGCAGCACGGCCAGGACGGCACGCTGTCTCGGCGTGAAACGGGCAGGGGGTAGCGCAACGAGAGTCATGGGGTTCTCCAGAGGGGGAGTCAGTCCTGCTCGGCGATGCGTTTGATCTTGGCCAGGCGGCGGTCCCAGTCGGCGGCGAGCGAGGTCATCCAGCGGGCCGTCGTGTCCAGGGCTTCCGGGCGCACGGCGTACCGGACCTCGCGGCCGACCTTCACGCTGTCGACCAGTCCGGCCGAGCCGAGGACGGTGAGGTGTTTGACGATCGCCTGCCGCGAGACCGGGAGGCCGCCGGCGAGGGTCGTCGCGGTGGCCTGGCCGTGGGCGGCGATCAGGTCGAGCAGCTGACGGCGGGTCGGATCGGCCAGGGCGGCCAGGACACCGTCGACGACGTCAGTGGACATCACTCGGCACGCGCGGCGAGCGCGGTGAAGCACTGTTCCCAGCCCGCGGTGTGGTCCTTGACGACGTTGCGCCGGTTTTCGTCGGACGTCGGCAGCTGCGCGAACCCGCTTTCGACGACGCGCAGCCGGGTGCCGTCGCCCTCGGGGGTCAGGGTGAACTCGACGAGCGTCGAGTTGTCTTCACGCAGCTCCTCGCCGGGGAACGCGCTCACCCAGCGGTACGCCAGGTAGGTCGGCGGATCGACCTTCTCGACGCGCAGCGGGAAGTCGCCGTGCTCCGAGTGCGTCACCACCAGGGTCTGGCCTTCCTCGGCCAGCGTGCCCTGGACGGTTTCGTCGTCGGTCGCCCAGAAGCCGGGTTCGGCCACCAGGGGCCAGACCTTCTCCGGTGCCGCGGCGATCAGCATCTCGCGTTCGATGATCATGGTCGAGCTCCTCTCATGTGCAACACCAGAGTTGCACATGAGGGCTCGTGGTGCAACCTCAGAGTTGCACTTCAGTCCTCGTTCGGGACTTCGCCCGCTTCGGCCGCGCGGGCTGCTTCCCGGCCCGCTGCCTCTTCGCTGATCCCCATGCGCCAGTAACCGGCGAAGCAGATCCGCCGCTTGTCGACTTCGCGCTCGCGCACCAGGTGTCGCCGCACCAGCTTCACGACGCCCGCTTCGCCCGACACCCACGCGTACGGCGCTCCGCCGGGGAAGGTCGCCGTACGCACCGCGTCCAGCAGGGCCTCTCCCAACGGGCGTGACCCGCGAAGCAGCCAGTGGACTTCGACCGCTCCGCGCGTCTCGAACGTCTGGCGCTCTTCGCGCTCCGAGACCTCGATGTACGCCGAAACGCGCGTGCCGGCCGGCAGCTGCTCGATGATCGCGCCGATCGCGGGCAACGCCGTTTCGTCGCCGACCAGCAGCTGCCAGTCGGTGCCGTCCGGCACGTCGTACAGGCCGTGCGGGCCGAGGAACGCCACCCGGTCGCCCGGTGTCACGCGCGACGCCCACGCCGAGGCCGGGCCGGTGTCGCCGTGCAGCACGAAGTCGACGTCGATCTCCGCCGACGCCGGCCGGTGCGCCCGCATCGTGTACGTACGCATCGGCGGCCGGACGTCGTCGGGCATCGCCAGGTACGTGCGGTACCACGACATGACGTCGGAGCCGGTCTCCGGCAGCTCGGGCGCTTCCTGGCCGGGCTGCGGGAAGAAGACCTTGACGTACTGGTCGGGCGCCCCGGCCGCGACCTCGCGGAAGCTCGCCGCCTCGAACGTCACGCGCACCATGTGCGGCGTGACCGGCCGGACCACGGTCACCCGGGCCCGGTGGTACGTCAGGGCGGGTCGCTCCACCTGCGTCGTCATTAGGCGAGGCTAACCTAAAAATTAGGGATCAGAACAGTCCCTCCTCGCCGGGATCTTCGTCACCGTCCGGCTTCCAGCGGTACTTCCGCAGGTCGACGCGCTGACCGTCGGCCAGCACGCCCTCCGCGCGCAGCCGCTCGAGCTGGTCGTGCACCAGGTGCGGCGCCGGCGTCCCGTTCGCGCGCAGGATCCGGTGCCACGGCAGGTCGTGGCCGTCCTCGGCCAGGATGGCGCCGACCATCCGCGGCGAGGGCGCGCCGGCGAGCGCCGCGATGTCGCCGTACGTCGCGACCGTGCCGGCCGGCACCGACTCGATGATTTCCCGCACGCGCTCGTGCAGAACGTCGTCCATGCCACCACTCTGCCGCACGGGTACGACACTTTTCGTAGCCGCCCGCCGCACGCTCCGGCACCTTCGTCGACCGCACCGCCGTTAAGGCGTGCCGGTGCCACGCCGGTTACTCCGGTCGTGGTTCCATCGCTGGGTGAACGCGAGGCGAACGGCGCAGGCGGACGCGCGCCTGGTGCGCACGCCGATCACCGACGCACCCACGTTCACCTGGGACGAAGGCGCCCGGCGGGTGCTCTCCGCACCCGGGGGTTTCCGCCGCGTGCTCGGCGGCCCCGGCACCGGCAAGACGTCGCTGCTCGCGTCGGCCGCCACCCGCCGCATCGCCGAGGGTGCGGACCCGGAGAGCGTGCTGGTGCTCACGACGTCCCGCAAGGCCGCCGACGCGCTGCGCGCCGACATCACGCGCCGCCTCACCTTCGACCCCGACCAGGCTCGGCCGCTGCCGCGGACCGTCCGCGAACCCCTCGTCCGCACGGTCCACTCGTACGCCTACTCGCTGCTGCGGCTGGAAGCGATGGCCGAGGAGCTCCCGCCGCCCCGGCTGCTCGCCGGCGCCGAACAGGACGTCGTCGTCCGCGAACTGCTCGCCGGTGACCTCGACGAAGAGGCCGAGTACTGGCCCGAGCAGCTGCGGCCGGCGCTGATCGTCCCCGGCTTCGCCGAAGAGCTGCGCGACCTGCTGATGCGAGCCGCCGAGCGGGGGCTCGGCCCGGAGGACCTCGCCGAGCTGGGCCGCCGGCGCGGCCGCGAGGAGTGGGTCGCCGCCGGGCAGTTCTGGGCGCAGTACGAAGAAGTCACGCAGCTGCAGGGCGCGGGCGGCAACGCGCTGGGCGTGGCGAGCGCGCCCGCGCTCGACGCCGCCGAGCTGGTCACCTCCGCGCTGCTCGCCCTGGAGGACGACGACGAGCTGCGCGAACGCGAGCGCACGCGCGTGCGGCACCTGTTCGTCGACGACGCCCACCACCTCGACCCGCTGCAGACCGGCCTGGTCCGGATGATCGGGCACACCGCGACCGAGTTCGTCGTCGCCGGCGACCCCGACCAGAACGTGTTCTCCTTCCGCGGCGCCGACGCGAGCCTGTTCGCCGACGCCGACCCGGACGGCAGCCGGACCGTCACGCTCACGACGTCGCACCGGCTGGCCCCGGCCGTCCGCCTGGCGGTGGCGAAGATCGGCGCGACGCTGCCCGGGTTGTCCCAGCACCGCAAGATCGTCGCGCCCGCCGGGGCGACCGGCGGGAACGTCCGGGTGCGCGTGATGCCGACCCCGGCGGCCGAGGCCAGCTGGATCGCCGACCAGCTCCGCCGCGCGCACCTCGTGGACGGCGTGCCGTGGTCGGAGATCGCGGTGCTCGTCCGGTCGCCGGCCCGGACTTTCCTGGTGCTGCAACGCGCTTTGCGCGCGGCCGGCGTCCCGATCGGGTCGGCGACCGAGGAGCTGCCGCTGGCCAAGCAGCCCGCGGTCCGGCCGCTGCTGGCCGTGCTGAAGCTGGCGCCGCAGCCCGACCTGCTCGACATCGACCTCGCCGAGATGCTGCTGTCGTCGTCACTCGGCGGCGCGGATCCGTTGGCGCTGCGGCGGTTGCGGCGCGGGCTGCGCCGGCTCGAACTGGCCGGCGGCGGGCAGCGATCGAGCGACGAACTGCTCGTGGAAGCGTTGCGCGGCGGGGACATCCTCGTCGGGCTGGCCGACGCCGAGGCCGAGCCGGTGCGCCGCGTCGGCGGCCTGCTGCGCGTCACGCACCAGGCCGTGGCCCGCGGGGACGGCGTCGAGCAGGTGGTCTGGCAGCTGTGGCAGGAAAGCGGTCTGCAGGACAAGCTGCTCAAGCAGGTCGACCGCGGGGGATCGCTGGGCGCGCAGGCCGACCGTGACCTCGACGCCGTCGTCGCACTGTTCGACGCGGCCGGCCGGTACGTCGACCGCCTACCTCGCGCGAGTGTCGCGTCCTTTGCGGACTACCTTGGTGCGCAACAGATCGCCGGGGACACCCTCGCGCCGGCGGCCGTCCCGTCGGACGGGGTCTCGCTGCTCACCGCGCATTCCGCCGCCGGTCGCGAGTGGACGGTCGTCGCCGTCGCCGGTGTCCAGGAGGGCGCGTGGCCGGACCTGCGGCTGCGCGGATCCGTGCTGGGCGTGGAACGGCTGAAGGACCTGATGTCCGGGGTGGACGACGACGCCGTCTCCGCGACCGCGCCGATCCTCGCCGAGGAGCGGCGCCTGTTCTACCTCGCGATGAGCCGGGCGAAGCAGACGCTGCTGGTCACCGCGGTGTCCGGAGAGGACGAACAGCCGTCGCGGTTCCTCGACGACCTCGAGGAGAACGGCGCCGACGACGGCGGCCTCGACTCGCGGATGAAGCCGCCTGGCCGGTCGCTGGTGCTGGCCGAGCTGGTGGGGGAGCTGCGCGAGGTCGTCTGCGACGACAAGGCCGAGCCGTCGCGCCGGCGCCGGGCGGCCAAGCAGCTCGCCCGGCTGGCCGAGGCGAAGGTGCCGGGCGCGCACCCTTCCACTTGGTACGGCCTGCTCCCGGCGTCCACCGACGAGCCGGTGCACCGCCCCGGTGACCTGATCCGGATCTCACCGTCCACAGTGGAGATCCTGACGAAGTGCCCGCTGCGCTGGATGATCGAGCGTCACGGCGGGAGCGACCCCGCGCAGCTGGCGGCGGTGACCGGGACCTTGGTGCACGGGCTGGCGGAGTCCGTCGCGTCCGGCAAGACGGACGCGGAGCTGCAGGCCGCGTTGGACGAGGCCTGGGTGCGCGTCGACGCTGGGGCGCCGTGGTTCTCGCGGCGCGAGCGGCGGCGGGTCGAGCAGATGCTGCAGAACTTCGTGACCTGGTTGGAGCGCAGCCGGGCCGAGCTCAAGGCGGCGGGCGTCGAGCAGGACATCGAGGTCGAGCTGCCGGCGGGCGGCGCCGACGAGGTCCGGGTGCTGCTGCGCGGGCGTGTCGACCGGGTCGAGCTGGACTCCGAGGGCCGTCCGGTGATCGTCGACATCAAGACGGGCAAGGTCCCGGTGTCCGGCAAGGACGCCGAGGAGCACCCGCAGCTGGCGGCGTACCAGCTGGCGGTGCTGCTGGGCGCGATCAAGGGCAGCAACGAGCCCGGCGGCGCGCGGCTGGTGTACGTGGCGAAGGCGAACAACAAGACGGGGTCGACCGAGCGGTCCCAGCCGCCGTTGGACGAGGTGGGCGGCAAGCAGTGGCTGGAGCTGGTCCGCGACGCGGCGGCCGCGGCGGCGGGGCCGGACTACCAGGCCCAGGAGAACCCGGACTGCGACCGTTGCCCGGCGCGAGGGTGCTGCCCCCTGCGGCCCGAGGGCAGGCAGGTGCCGGGCCCGTGACCGAGCTGACCACCGCGGCGGCCGCCCCCGCGCCGGGCGCCGCCGGCGGCGCCCGGCCCGGCGCGCGCCGGGGGGACGCTGCGGTTTTCGGTGCGCGCCTGCCGACCGCCGCGGTCGTCGCACCTGGCTTCCGCGAGGTGCGTGCGTGAGGCCGCTCGTCATCGCCAACCCCGTCGAGCCCGCCGAACTCGCCGACGCCCTCGGCCTGCACCGCCCCACCCCCGAACAGGCCATCGTCATCGCCGCGCCGGTCGAACCCTCCCTCGTCGTCGCCGGGGCGGGGGCCGGCAAGACCGAGACCATGGCCGCGCGCGTCGTCTGGCTCGTCGCCAACGGGATCGTCAGCCCCGACCGCGTCCTGGGCCTCACCTTCACCCGCAAGGCCGCGCGCCAGCTCGGCGAACGCGTGCGCGCGCGGCTGCGGCGGCTCGCCGGGTCCGGGCTGCTCGACCGGCTCGACCCGAGTGGCGGCCTGCGGTCCACTGTGGTCGCCGGCGAGCCGACCGTCCTCACCTACCACGCCTACGCCGGGCGCCTGCTGTCCGAACACGGCCTGCGGCTGCCGGTCCAGCCCGGCGTCCGGCTGCTCTCCGAGACGTCGTCGTGGCAGATCGCGCACCGCGTCGTGTCCACTTGGGACAACGAGCTGGACACCGACCGCGTCCCGCCGACCGTCACCGCGGACGTCCTGCAGCTGGCCGGTGAGCTGGGCGAGCACCTCATCTCCACCGAGGAGCTCGCCGAGTACACGACGTGGATGTGCCGCGTCATCGAGAACGCGCCACGCGCCAAGGGACAGCGGGCCGCGCTGCCGCAGAAGCTCACGGAAATCATGGCGGCGCAGCACTTCCGGCTCGCGCTGCTGCCGCTGGTCGAGGAGTACCACCGGCGCAAGCGCAACGAAGGCGCGCTGGACTTCGCCGACCAGATGTCGCTCGCCGCCCAGCTGGCGAGCAACTACCCGTCGGTCGTGCGCGGCGAGCGCGAGCGCTTCGGCGCCGTGCTGCTCGACGAGTACCAGGACACCGGGCACGCCCAGCGCGTCCTGCTGCGGGCGCTGTTCGGCGGCGTCGAGAACCAGCCGATGCCGATCACCGCGGTCGGCGACCCGGCCCAGGCGATCTACGGCTGGCGTGGCGCCAGCGCGGCCAACCTGCCCCGCTTCACCACGGACTTTCCCCGCCACGACGGCGAACGGCTCGTGCCCGCCCACGATTTCGGCCTGCTGACGAGCTTCCGCAACCCGCCGGAGATCCTCGACCTCGCCAACGCCATCGCCGAACCGCTGCGGGCACGCGGACTCGGCGTCGAACGGCTTCGGGCGCGCGAAGGCGCCGGGCCCGCGGACATCGCGTGCGCGCTCCTGCCGGACATCCGCGCCGAACGCGACTGGGTGGCCGACGCCCTCGCGCGGCGCTGGCACGCCACCCAGGAACAGACCGGGAAGCCGCCGACCGCCGCCGTGCTCGTGCGGCGCCGCGCCGACATGGCGCCGATCGCCGCCGAGCTGCGGGCGCGCGGGCTGCCGGTCGAGGTCGTCGGGCTCGGCGGGCTGCTCGACGAACCCGAGGTCGCGGACCTCGTTTCGACCCTCAAGGTGCTGGCGGATCCCCTGTCGGGCAGCGCGGCGGCCCGCTTGCTGACCGGCGCGCGCTGGCGGCTCGCGGCCGCCGACGTCGCCGCGTTGTGGCGGCGCGCGGGGGAGCTGTCGAGCCCGGAGAAGCCGGCTTCGGACGCTCCGGAGCTGGTCGTGGACCGCGTCGAACAGGCCGGTCTGATCGACGCGATCGACGAGCCCGGCTCGCCGGAGCGGTATTCCGAAGAGGGCTACAAGCGCATCCGCCGGGTCGGCTGGGAGCTGTCCGCGTTGCGTCGGCGGCTCGACCAGTCGCTGCCGGAGCTGGTCGCCGACGTCGAACGCACGATGCTCCTGGACGTGGAGTCGCTGGCGCGCCCGGGATCCGCCGGCCGCACGCACCTGGACGCGTTCGCCGAGGTCGTCACCGACTACGCCGAGACGGCACCGACGGCCACGCTTCTGTCCTTTGTGGACTATCTGAACACCGCCGCGCACGCCGAAGACGGGCTCACCCCCGGCGAGGTCGAGGTCGTGCCGGACCGCGTGCAGGTGCTCACCGTGCACTCGGCGAAGGGCCTCGAGTGGGAGGTCGTCGCCGTGCCGCACCTGGTGCAGGACGTCTTCCCGGGCCGGCGGCGGTCGTCGTCGTGGCTGCGGACCGCGACGTCGCTGCCCGCCGCGCTGCGCGGTGACTCGCAGGACCTGCCGGAGCTGCGGATCGCCGACGGCTACGACCGCAAGGAAGTCCAAGAAGGACTGGAGCTGCACGAAGCCGGGTTCGTCGAGCGGGAGCAGTCGGAGGAACGGCGGCTCTGCTACGTCGCGCTGACGCGGTCCGAGCACGCGCTGATCGTGTCCGGGCACTGGTGGAACGAGAGCAGCAGCCGGTTCAAGGGGCCGTCGGAGTTCCTGACGGAGATCGGCGACGTCGTGCGCGAGACCGGCGTCGGGCAGCTCGCCGAGTGGGCGCCGGAACCGTCCGCGGACGACGAGAACCCGCTGGTGTCGGACTCGCGGACGTCGCGCTGGCCCGTCGATCCGCTGGCCGACCGGCGCACCGGCGTGCAGACCGGGGTGGAGCTGGTGTCCGAGGCACTGTCCGCTGTGGACTCTTCTTCGGACACTGCCGAAGAGCAGTCCGAAGAGGACGATCCGGACGGCTGGCTGACCGACACCGACGTCCTGCTCGAAGAGTGGGCGCGCAAGGACGACCGGGTCAGGCGGGTCCCGCTGCCGTCGCGGCTTTCGGTGAGCCAGCTGGTCGCGCTGGCCGATGACGCGGGCCGGCTCGCGGCGGACCTGAGCCGCCCGCTTCCGATGGAGCCCAACAGCTTCGCCCGCCGCGGCACGGAGTTCCACGGCTGGCTGGAACGCCGGTTCTCGGGCGACCAGCTCATCGAGATCGACGACCTCCCGGGAGCGGCCGACTTCGGCGAAGCGCCCGACGCGGACTTCGAGGAACTGCAGACGGAGTTCGAGAAGAGCGAGTGGGCGTCGCGGGTGCCGCACGCGGTGGAGGTCTCGTTCACGGCCGACGTCGAAGGCATCACCCTGCGTGGCCGCATGGACGCGGTCTTCCGGCACCCCGACGGCTACTGGGAGGTCGTGGACTGGAAGACGGGCGCGGTCCCGCCGGAGTCCCGCCAGCCGGTGCTGGCGGTCCAGCTGGCGGCGTACCGGATGGCCTGGGCGGCACTGAAGAACGTCCCGGTGGAAGAGGTCCGCGCGGCGTTCCACTACGTCCGCGCGAACCGCACGATCCGCCCGGCTGACCTCCTGTCCCCAGAAGGCCTCCGCAAGCTCCTCCGCGACATCCCCGAGGCGTGATCAGACCCGTAACCCGCGTGATCAGGGACGTAACTCGCGTGATCAGACCCGCAACTCGCGAGATCCGGCCCCAAACACGCGAGTTACGTCTTCAATCACACGAGTTCCGGCCTCGGTCACGCTGGTTACGCGCGGTCTCGGACCTTCAGGGCCCACGCGATCAGGGGCCACTGCAGCGGGAGGCGGGCCCAGGCGATCGCTCGCTGCGGGAGCGGGGCCGAAGACGCGTCGACGGCCATCTTGACGTTGCCCGGGAAGACCCCCAGGAACAGCAGCGCCGCCGCCAAGCCGCCGAGACGACGCGTGCGGGGCACCGCCACCGCCGCCCCGATCGCCAGCTCCGCGACGCCCGATCCGTACGTCCAAGCCCGCCGCGAACCCGGCAGTGACCGGGGGATGAGCCCGTCGAACGGCTTCGGCACGGCGAAGTGCAGGACGCCCATCGTGCCCAGCACGCCGGCCAGTAAATGCGCGGGCCGTTGTGAGGTAGCCATGGCCTCATCGTTCCACGCGGCGGCCCGCCACCCGGTTCGGCTATCCTCCGGGCGTGAGTGACGCTCGACACCAGCCGCTGGGAGCCGGTGCATGAAGGCCCTGAGGCGGTTGCCGCTGGGCAGTCTCACCGATCGGCCGGACCACGAGCTCGTCGGCGTCCTGCGGATGCCCGAGCTGACGGTCAGTCCCCTCCGCTCCATCATGAAGCGGGTCGTCGGCGCGACTCTCGCGCTGCTGCTGACGGTGATCATCGTGTACCTCGACCGCGACGGCTACCGCGATGCCAACGGCGACGGCCTGTCCCTGCTGGACAGCCTGTACTACGCCACCGTTTCGCTCTCGACCACCGGCTACGGCGACATCGCGCCGGCCACCTCGTCCGCCCGCCTGGTGAACGTGCTGGTGATCACCCCGCTGCGGGTGCTCTTCCTCATCGTCCTGGTCGGGACCACCCTGGAGGTGCTCACCGAGCGCTCCCGGCAGGCGTTCAAGATCCAGAAGTGGAGGACGAAGGTGCGCGACCACACGGTCGTCGTCGGGTTCGGCACCAAGGGCCGGTCCGCCGTCAACGCGCTGCTCGGTGACGAGAACATCGCCCCGGGGCAGATCGTCGTCGTCGACACCGACCAGCAGGCCCTCGACGCGGCGAGCGCGCTCGGCCTCGTCGCCGTGCACGGCTCGGCCACCCGCTCCGACGTCCTGCGCGTCGCCGCGGTGCAGCACGCGCGCGCGGTCGTCGTCGCCCCGAACCGCGACGACACGGCGGTGCTCGTCACGCTCACCGCCCGCGAGCTGGCGCCCAAGGCGCACATCGTCGCGTCGGTGCGGGAGGCGGAGAACGTCCACCTGCTCAAGCAGTCGGGCGCCGACCAGGTCGTCGTCTCCAGCGAGACGGCGGGGCGGCTGCTCGGCATGGCGACGTCGACGCCGCTGGTCGTGGACATCATGGAGGACCTGCTCACGCCCGAGTCCGGCTTGGCGATCGCCGAACGGCCGGTCGAGCCGGCGGAGGAAGGCGGGTCGCCGCGGCACCTGTCCGACCTGGTCCTCGGCCTGGTCCGCGACGGTGTGCTCTACCGCATCGACTCCCCGCAGGCCGACGCCATCGAGCCCGGCGACAAGCTGCTCTACGTCAAGAAGGTGACGCAGACGGAGAAGATCGAGCGGTAGGTCCGGTTCGCCGCCGGCCGGGACCGGGCCGCCTGGGTTTTGCCCGCGGGATCTGGAACCATGGCGAAGTGCCCCCGCGATCACTCGATCTCAAGTGGCCCACGGTGGCGATCCCCGCCGCGGCGGGCGTGCTCGTCGTGGTGCTCGCCTGGCTCGCCGGGCCGGGGTTGCTGGGCATCTCCAACGACGACCTCGGCGCCCCGGTGACGGCCGAGGTCACCAAGCCCGCGCCGTGCGACCGGCCGGACGCCGTCGAGACCGTGAAGTTCACCGTCGCGGGCAAGACCCACGAGGGCACGCTCAACGGCTGCGGGCACGGCCAGGGCGAGCGCGTGGACGTCGGCGTCCCCGAGGACCTGCCCGACCAGGGCACGGTCACCGTCCGGGCCGCGGACACGTCGGCGGGCGCCTCGGACGCGCGGCGTCCCATCGGGCTGTTCCTGCTCGTGTTCGCCTGCTTCTCGGGCGGGATGTTCGTCTACCTCTGGCTGAGCATCCCGCTGCGGCCGAAGCCCGCCGCGAAGGTCAGCTGACCTCGGACGACGGCGCCGCGAAGGTGTTGCAGTCGGCGATCCGGTTGCTCGTGGCCCCCGCCCGCCACCAGGACGCGTAGTGCGCGTTCGTCCCGTGGTCGTGGCTGCGGGACGTGTTGTCGCCGCGGGTCTCCTGGTCGTTCCAGGCCTTGTTGTACATGTCCCGGCTGATCGTGCCGCCCTGGTCGACGTGCGCGCCGAGGAACATGCCCGAGAAGCACTGGGCCTGCAGCTCCTTGCGCCGGGACATCTCGAGCCCGGCCGGGCTGTTCTGGCCGGCCTCGTAGATCTTCTGCCAGGCCGCGTCCATCAGCCCGGCGACCTCCTGCACGTGGTGGCCGTACTCGTGGGCGAACAGGGCCAGGTAGACGCCGGGGTTGTTGCCGTACTGGTCGGTCTGCAGGCCGCGGAACGGGACGTAGAGGTTGTTTTCGCAGTAGTACGCGGCGGTCGCGATGCCGACCTGGATGGTGCCGCACTCGGTCTCGAAGCTCGCGCCGGTGGGGAAGTGCAGCGCCGGCGGCGTGAACGGCAGGCCGTAGGCGCTGAGGAACGGGCCCCACGCCGCGTCCAGGCACTTGCTGGCCGCGGTGAAGAACGCTTCCGCGCCCGCCTGCGTGCTCTGCCAGGTCGGCAGCGTGCAGACGCGGTTCTGCAGGCCGGCGTTCGGGTCCTGCAGGATCGGGTGGTCGGCGAGCTTGAGGATCTTCTGCGGGCCGGTCGCGCTGGGCGCGGACGTCTCGGACGGCAGGCTCGACGCCGAGGCGGGGGCACCCGCGCCGCCCGGCTGCGGCTGCGAAGGGACGTCTTGGGACGACGGGGTGTCGCGGAAGTTCGCGTTGGCCGACGGGGTCTCGCCGCGGTTGAGGGCGACGATCGCGACCAGTCCGAGCACCAGGACGGCCACCGCTCCGAGGCACACCCCGATCACTGCCGCCGGGGACCGGCGTCGCGGCGCGGACACGGTGTGCGGGCGGCCCAGCCAGGGAAGTTCCGGTTGCGCATCCGGCACCGGCGGCGGCTGGACGGTCCCGCGAGGCGGTACCTGGCCGTGGGGCGGTTGCGTCACTAGGCAGTCCCGAAGGGTCTCGGTACGGACCGGGGGTACCCGATCCCGCCATTCAGCATATCGGGGGAACGGGGCCTCTCGCACCCGTCCGTGCGCACGCGGTCACCGCGCTCGGACGTCACCCCAGGTCTGGCCGGGTGCGACCGGCTCTGAAAGAGTGTCGGCAAGCACGCACTGCAGGCGAGGGGCTTCGATGACAGACACCGGTGGCGCGCCCGGCGGCCAGGGCGACGACACGCCGACTCCCAGCCAGGGCGTCCCGCAGATTCCCGCCCCCGGAACGGGTGATTCGAAGCCGGCCGAAGACCACTCCGCGTCACCGGCGACGCCGCCGCGCGGGTGGCAGCCACCGGACGCGCAGGCGACCCCGGGACCGGCGACACCGCCCCCGGGCTGGCAGCGCGGACCCGGCTGGCAGCCGGACGCGCTCCCGCCGTACTCCGGCGGGCAGCAGCAGTACCAGCAGCAGCCTTGGAGCCCGCACGGGCTCGGCAAGCCCGGCGTGATCGCGCTGCGGCCGCTCAACATCGGCGACATCCTCGACGGCGCGATCACCGCGATCCGCCGGCACCCGCTGCTGATCCTCGGCATCGGCGCGGTGATGGCGGTGATCACCGCCGGGATCACGTTCCTCGTGCAGAAGTACGTGCTCGCGGACTTCGAGAACTTCGCCTCGACGGCGACCCTCGGCCCGGGCGCGACCGAAGAAGAGCTGCAAAGCGCCGTGTTCGGCACCTTCGGCGAGCTCTTCCTCGTGCTGATCCCGACGCTGCTGATCTCGACCATGCTGCTGGCGGTCACCACCGGCCTGATGGCCACGGTGATGGGCCGGGCCGCGCTGGGCCGCGAGGTCACCTTCGGCATCGCGTGGCGTGAGCTGCAGCCGCGGCTGCTGCCGCTGCTCGGCGTCTCGTTCGTGTACGGGCTGATCACGACGATCGGTCTGATGCTCTGCATCATCCCGGGGGTGCTGGCCTGGGTGTTCTGGGCGCTGGCCGTGCCGGCGCTCGTGCTCGAGCGCGGGACGTTCCGCCAGGCGTTCGCCCGGTCGATCAAGCTGGTCAGCGGCGCGTTCTGGCGGGTGCTGGGCATCCTGCTGCTGGCGCGGGTCATCCAGTCGCTCTTCGAGAACATCATCCAGCTGCCGTTCGCCCTCGGCACCGGCGTCTTCGACCAGGTGCTCAACCCGGGCAAGGTGTCGCTGCCCAGCACCGGTGACCTGCTGCTGCAGTCGGCCGGGCAGATCGTCTCCGGCACCATCGCGATCCCGTTCGTCACGCTGGTCACCGTGATCGTCTACCTCGACCAGCGGATGCGCCGCGAGGGCATGGACATCGAGCTGGCCCGCGCGGCCGGGGTGCAGCCGCCGCAGGCATGGTGACGCTGCTGCTCACCGACGTCCCGGTCGACATCGACCGGGACACTGCGCGGCGCGCGGCGGCGGAGGAGCTGACCGACCCGAAGTACCGGGACGCCAAACCGAACTTCCTGCAGCAGATCGGGCAGTGGCTCGGCGAACAGCTCGAAAAGCTGCTGAACGGCGTGTCGTCGGTGGTCCCGGGCGGGATCTGGGGCGTCCTGCTGGTCCTCGTGCTGCTGATCGTGCTCGTCGTCGTGATCCGGCTGCGCACCGGCAAGATCGCCCGCGCGTCCCGGGCCGGCCGGACGGTCTTCGGCGGGAAGCGGCAGAGCGCCGACGACTACCGCCGCTCGGCCGCCGAAGCCGCCGCGGGCGGGCGGTACGGCGACGCCGTCCGTGACCGCTTCCGGGCCGTCGTGCGGGCGCTGGAGGAACGCGCGCTGCTCGACGTCCGCTCCGGCCGGACCGCGGACGAGGCCGCCGCCGAGGCCGGGGTGCTGCTGCCGAACGTCGCCGCGGAGCTGCGCGAGGGCGCCCGCCTCTTCGACGACGTCCACTACGGCGGCCGCGAAGGCACCGAAGCGGCCTACCGCACGCTGACCGAGCTGGACGAACGTTGCCGCCGGGAAAAGCCGGTCGCCATGGCGGCCTCGTGAGCACTTCTTCCGTTTCGCCGGACGTGCGCCGGGTCTGGCGCGGCGCACGGATTCCGCTCGCCCTGGTCGCGCTGATCTTCGCCGCCGGCGCCCTGCTCCTGCTCGGCCGCGGCGAACAGACGCACGGCGCGCTGGAGCCCGGCTCGTACGAACCCGGCGGCGCGCACGCGCTCGCGCAGCTGCTGCGGGACCAAGGCGTCGACGTCCGGACGGCGCACACCGCCGACGAAGCGGACGACGCGATCGACGAAGACGCGACGCTGCTGGTCACCCAGCCGGACCTCGTCCCGGCGAAGCGGCTCGACGCGCTGCGGCAGCACGCCGCGGACGTCGTCCTCGTGACGCCGGGAGCGCCGACGTTGCACGACTCGCTGCCGCTGGTGCAGCCGGTCGGCCAGAGCGACCTCGGCACCCTGAGCCCGCAGTGCACGGTCGCCGCGGCGGTCGCGGCCGGCGACGTCACCCTCGGCGGCATCGGCTACTCCTCGCCCGGCGCGCGTTCGTGCTACCCCGGCGAAGACGGCGGCGGCACGCTGCTGCAGCTCGCCGACTCGGGCGGCACGACGACGCTCCTCGGCTCCTCGGCGCCGCTGACCAACGCGCGGCTCGCCGACCAGGGCAACGCGGCGCTGGGGCTGCACCTGCTCGGGGCGCACCCGAAGCTCGTCTGGTACCTGCCGTCCACCACGGACCCGGCGCTGGACGACACCCGCAAGTCGATCTTCGAGCTGATCCCGGACGGCTGGTACTACGGTGCCGCGCAGGCGTTCATCGCCGTGGCGCTGCTGGCGCTGTGGCGGGCGCGCCGGCTCGGCCCGGTGGTCACCGAGCCGCTGCCGATCGTCGTGCGCGCGGCCGAAACCGCCGAAGGACGCGCCCGCCTGTACCGGCGGGCGAAGGCCGCGGGACACGCGGGCGAGACGCTGCGGGAGGCGGCGCGGACCCGGCTGCGGACCGTGCTGGGCCTGCCGCGCGACGCGGACGCGGCGGCGCTGGTGACCGCCGTCGGCGCGCGCACCGGGCGGCCGGCCAACGACGTCGGCGCGGTGCTCTACGGCCCGCCGGCGCCGGACGACCCCGCGCTGGTCCGGCTGGCCGGCGAACTGGACAGGGTGGAACGAGAGGTGGGGCGAACTTGAGCAGCGGTACCGAAAACGCGACCGGGGCCCGTGACGCGCTGATCGCGCTGCGCGCCGAGGTCGGCAAGGCCGTCGTCGGCAACGACGCCGCGGTCACCGGGCTGATCCTGGCGCTGCTCTGCCGGGGGCACGTGCTGCTCGAAGGCGTCCCGGGCGTGGCGAAGACGCTGCTCGTGCGGGCGCTGGCGGCGTCGTTGAGCCTGGAGACCACGCGCGTGCAGTTCACGCCGGACCTGATGCCCGGCGACGTCACCGGCTCGATCGTCTACGACGCGCACAGCGGCGAGTTCTCCTTCCGCGAGGGCCCGGTGTTCACGAACCTGCTGCTCGCCGACGAGATCAACCGGACGCCGCCGAAGACGCAGTCGTCGCTGCTGGAGGCGATGGAGGAGCGGCAGGTTTCGCTCGACGGCAAGTCGCGGCCGCTGCCCGACCCGTTCATCGTGATCGCCACCCAGAACCCGGTGGAGTACGAGGGCACCTACCCGCTGCCGGAAGCGCAGCTGGACCGGTTCCTGCTGAAGCTGACCATGCCCACGCCGTCGCGCGAGGACGAGATCGGCATCCTCTGGCGGCACGCGCAGGGCTTCGACCCGCGCAACCTCGCGGCGGCGGGGCTCAAGGCGGTCGCGGGCGCTTCGGAGCTGGCGGCCGCGCGGGAAGCCGTCGCGAAGGTGACGATCGGGCCCGAGGTGATCGGGTACGTCGTCGACCTGTGCCGGGCGACGCGGCAGCTGCCGTCGGTGCGCATCGGCGTTTCCCCGCGTGGTGCCACGGCGTTGCTCGCGGTCACGCGGGCCTGGGCGTGGCTCGCCGGCCGTGACTACGCGACCCCCGACGACGTCAAGGCGCTGGCGCGGCCCGCGCTGCGGCACCGCCTCGACGTGCGGCCGGAGGCCGAACTGGAGGGCGTCACCGCGGACGGCGTGCTCGACCGCGTGCTCGCGTCCGTGCCCGTGCCGCGCTGACATGGCCGTCACCGGAAGGCTCGGGCTGCTGGCGCTGTTCGGCGCGCTGGTGGTCGGGCTGCTCCTGCCGTCGACGACCGGGATCCTGGCCGTCGGCGGGGTGCTCCTGCTGCTCGTGGTCGCCGACCTGGTGCTGGCCGGGGGCGTGCGGCCGCTGGCTTTTCAGCGGTCCGGCGACACGTCGGTGCGGCTCGGCGAGCCGTGCGAGGTGACGCTGGTCGTCGCGAACCCCGGTGGCCGTGCGGTCCGCGGGCAGCTGCGCGACGCGTGGCCGCCTTCGGCGGGCGCTGACGACCGGCACGTCCTGCGCGTTCCGGCGGGGGAGCGCCGGGCGCTGGTGACTTCTTTGCGGCCATCACGGCGCGGTGACCGGACGGCGGCGCGGGTGACGGTCCGGTCGGTGGGGCCCTTGGGCCTGGCCGCGCGGCAGGGTTCGCACGAGGTGCCGTGGACGGTCCGCGTGCTGCCGCCGTTCCACAGCCGCAAGCACCTGCCGTCGCGGCTCGCGCGGCTGCAGCAGCTCGACGGCCGCAGCGCGGTGCTGATCCGCGGCCAGGGCACGGAGTTCGACTCGCTGCGCGAGTACGTGATCGGCGACGACGTCCGCTCGATCGACTGGCGCGCGACGGCGCGGGCGGCGGACGTGATGGTCCGGACGTGGCGCCCGGAGCGCGACCGGCACGTGGTGCTGGTGCTCGACACCGGCCGCGTGTCGGCGGGCCGGGTCGGCGACGCCCCGCGTCTCGACGCGGTGATGGACGCGGCGTTGCTGCTGGCCGTGCTGGCTTCCCGGGCCGGCGACCGCGTCGACCTGCTGGCGTACGACCGCCGGCTGCGGGCCGCGGTGCAGGGTTCTTCGGGGGCTTCTCTGCTGACCTCGTTGGTGAACGCGATGGCGCCGATCGAGCCGTCACTCGTGGAGACGGACGCGCGGGGGATGGTCGCGGAGGTGCTCCAGCGCACCCGCCGTCGTTCGCTGGTGGTGTTGCTGACCGGGCTGGACGCGGCGCCGCTGGAGGAGGGGCTGTTCCCGGTGCTGAGCTCGCTGACCGCGCGGCACGAGCTGATCGTGGCGTCGGTGGCGGACCCGCGGGTGGCGGAGATGCTCGCCGGCCGGGGTGACGCGGAGGCCGTGTACGACGCGGCGGCGGCGTCGCGGACGATGGCGGAGCGGCAGCGGGTGACCGAACGCCTGGCCCGGCACGGGGTCAGCGTGGTGGACGCGGTGCCGGAGGAGCTGCCGCCGGCGTTGGCGGATCGGTACCTGGCGCTGAAGGCCGCGGGCCGCCTCTAACGGGTGGCTGCGGTGGTGAACGTCCGTTCGGCCTGTTAAGCCCGAAGCATGTGGATGCTCATGGCCGCGGCCCTGGCGATCGTTTCGGCACCGGCGTTGGCGGACGGTGCGCCGGTGTACCTGGCCGACGGCGGCGGCAAGCTCTCGCTCGCGGTGGTCGACGGCAAGCCGGTGCTGGCCGACGCGGGGGACGCGGGCGCGAAGTGGACGTACGCTTCGCAGCACTTCACGAATGTCCAGAGTGGACAGTGCCTGGCGGCGGCGAGCCCGGTCGACGGGGTGGCGGTGAAAATGGCGGCCTGCGACGCGGCGGACAAGCACCAGGCGTGGCGGCGCGTGGCGGGACTGCCGGGGTTGGTGGAGATCGCCAACGTCGCCACGGCAAGGTGTTTGACCGCGGAAGGCGCGGCGGTGGGAGCCCGGCTGTACCAGGAAGTCTGTTCCCTGACGGGAATCGCGAACACGTGGGCGGCGGGCGGCCGGACACTGGCGATCCTGTCCGGCAACGGCCAGCGCTTGGCGACGAAGGACCCGGGCGCGCCATTCGTGGTCCGGGTGATCGGCGAAAACGGCCAGCCGGCGGCTGATGTGCCGGTGACGTTCTTCGTCCGGGCCGCTCGTCCGAAGAACTCCCTGGCTTTCGAAGGGGGCGGCGAAACGGTGTCCGTCAAGACGGGAGCGGACGGTTCGGCCGCGAGCCCGAAGCTGGTGTTGACCGAGGTGGGCGAGTTCGAGGCCCGGTTCGTGGGAACGGCGGGGCTGGAGGACGGATCGTCGATCGCCTTCGAGGGCTCGTGCCTATGCTGACTCGGGCAGGGCGTCCCCGGCGTCGCGCGCGTCGAGGTCGCCCACTTCGCCTTCCTTCGCCGCTCGCCGGCCGAGCGTGAAGACGTACACCAGGAAAGCCACTTCGACCGCGATGCCGATGCCCACGCGGACCCACGTCGGCCAGCCCGACGGGGTCACGAACGCCTCGATCAGCCCGGACACGAACAGCACGCACGCCAGCCCGAGCGCCATCACGACCACCGAGCGGCCCTGTTCGGCGAGCGCGGCCGTCCGGGAACGGCGGCCCGGGTCGACCACCGTCCAGCCGAGTTTCAGCCCGGTGCCCGCCGCGATGAACACCGCCGTCAGCTCCAGGAGGCCGTGGGGGAGCAGGAGACCGATCATCACGTCGCCGCGGCCGGCCGCGCTCATCGCGCCGATGATCAGGCCCGCGTTGAGCGAGTTCATCCACAGCGCGCCGATCACCGGCAGGCCCAGCGCGATGCCGAGGAACAGGCACGTCGCCGCCACCCAGGCGTTGTTCGTCCACACGCGTGCCGCGAACGACGTCGCCGGGCCCGTCGAGTAGTAGCTTTCCGCCTCGCCGCCGGGCTTGGTCAGCTGGTTGAGCTCGTCGGGCGACGCGATCGACGCCCGCACGTGCGGGTCGCCCGCGACCCAGACGGCGATCACCGCCATCACCGCGATCGACACCAGCGCGGCCGGGATCCACCAGCGCCGCGAGAGGTACACGGCGGCGGGGAAGCGGCGCGTGAAGAACAGGGTGACCTCGCGCCACGCGGGGCTGTGCGACCCGGAGATCGCGCTCCGGCCCCGCGCGACCAGCCCGGACAGCCGGCTCACCAGGGCCGGGTCGGGCGCGACCGAGCGGACGATCGACAGGTGTGTCGCGGTCCGCTGGTAGAGCGTCACCAGTTCGTCGGCTTCCGCCCCCGTCAGCTTGCCGCCGCGGTGGGTCAGCTCGCCGAGCCGGTTCCACTCCGCCGAGTGCGTCGCGACGAAGACGTCCACATCCACGGGGCCAGCCTATCCGTCGCTACGCTGGGTCGCGTGCACGAGGAATCCGAGCTGGTCACCGGCGAAGCGGTCGTCCTGGACCTGCGCGTCGCCAAGCTCGCCAGCCGCGCGCTGGCGATGGTGCTGGACGTCCTCGTGCAGTTCGCGCTGCTGCTGGGCGCGTTCTTCGTGCTCATGCTCACCGTGCCGGGCGAGGACGAATCGCTCGCGCTGACCCTCATCCTGGTGTTCCTGGTGCTGATCATGGTCGGCTACCCGGTGCTGTTCGAGACGCTCTCGCGCGGCCGTTCGCTGGGCAAGATGGCGGTCGGGCTGCGCGTGGTGCGCGTCGACGGCGGCCCGATCCGCTTCCGCCACGCCCTGACCCGCGCGCTCGCCGGGTTCGTCATCGACTTCTGGGCGCTCGGCGTGTTCGGGGCAGTGGCGGTGATCGTGTCGCTGTGCTCGTCCGACGGCCGCCGCGTCGGCGACTTCCTCGCCGGGACGCTGGTGGTCCGCGACCGCGCGCCGGAGAGCTCGGGGTTCCCGGCGATCGGCATGCCCCCGGGCCTCGAGGGCTGGGCGGCCCAGCTCGACCTGACGCGGCTCCCGGACGACCTCGCCCTGGCGAGCCGCCAGTTCCTGGCGCGGTTCGGCCAGCTGGCACCGGAAGCGTCGCACGCGCTGGGGTGGAAGCTCGCGCAGCAGGTGGGCAACGCGCTGGGGACGCCGGTGCCGCCCGGGGTGCCACCGTGGGCGTTCCTGGCGGCGGTGCTGGCGGAACGGCGGAACCGCGACCACGCCCGCGCGGTCCGGACTTATGCGGCGCAGGTCGCGGCGGCGCGCGGGCACCTTCCCCCAGAGCCGGTGCCGGATCGGGCGGGGTACTCGGCCAGTGCCATGTCCACCGGCGGCCAGGCGTACGCGGCCGCGCAGCCTTCGCCCTGGTCAGCCGGGTCCGGACCTGCTGAGGGGGACGCGCCGACCCCGCCGTCCGGAACCCCGGCACCTCCCGCCGCCGAAAACCCGTTCACCCCACCGAGCTGACCCGGTTTCTCCAGCGCCCCAATGCGGCCTTCGGTGCGTCCAACGCACCGAAGGCCGCCTTGGGTGCGTTGAACGCAACCAAGGCCACATTGGGGCGCTAGGAGACGTCTCCGGACGCCGAGAGCCACGTGTTGCACTGCTGGTTGCGGTTCTTGGTCGCGCCGTGCTGCCACCAGGAGATGTTGTGCTTGGCGCTGCCGTGGTCGCGCTTGCCGTTGCGGGCGTAGTCGTCGCCGCGGTCCTGGGCGTTCCAGGCCTCGTTGTAGATGTTCTTGTCGACCGAGCCGCCGGAGACCGACGCCGAGCCGAGGAACATGCCCGAGAAGCACTGCGCCTCGAGCTCCATCCGGCGTGACAGCTCCAGGCCGACGGCCGAGTCGGCGCCCGCGTCGTAGCGCTGGCTGCCGTACGCCTCGGAGATGCCGGCCAGGTTCTGCACGTGGTGGCCGTATTCGTGGGCCAGGATCGACAGGTACGGGCCGGGGTGGTTGCCCCAGTCGTCGATCTCGATGCGGTCCATCGGCATGTAGATCGTGTCGTTCGACGGGCAGTAGAACGGTGTGACGCCGGTGGTGGTGCCCCCGCTGCCGCACGGCGTCGACGACTCCGACAGCGACCGCGGCACGGACAGGTTCGGCGACCGGAACGGCAGGTTCACGCCGCCGAGCATCCGCGACCACATCGCGTCGAGACAGGCGACCCCGGACTGGAAGAAGCGGGTGGCGCTGTTCTGGTCGGTCGCCCAGCGGCTCAGCGAGCAGGAGACGTTCTGCAGGCCGTAGTCGGCGCTGGCGAACAGCGGGTTGTTCCCGGTCGCGACGACCGAGCGGGGGCCGCGCGGGGTCTCGGACGTGCGGGTCGTGCGCTCGGTGGTCCGGCTGGTGGTCGTCTCTTCGGTGGACGACGTGGTCGAGGTGGTCTCGTCGGCGGAGGTGGTTTCGTAGGTGTCCGAGGGGTAGGTGCTGGAGTACCCGGCGTCGGCGACGTGCCGCGTGTTGCCCCCGATCAGCGCGACGGCCGCGACGAGCCCCCCGACCACGGCGACGATCCCGATGATCGCGACGGCGACGATGACCCCGGTGTTCGACTTCTTCGCGACGTAGGGCCGGTAGCCGGGCGCGAACCGAGGGCCGAAGGGCGCACCGGGGGGTGGGCCGGCGTAGGTGGGGGTGAAGACGGGCGGAGCGGCCGCAGCCGGCGGCGGCAGGGGCGCGCCGAAGCCGGGGCGCGGGTAGGGGGCGGACGGTGGGCCGTGGGCGGGAAAGCCCTGAGTGCCCTGCGGACCGCGCGGCGGCTGGCCGGGAAACTGCGGCGGCTGGGCGGGCTGTTGCGGTCGCCCGCCCTGCGGCGGCTGCCCGGGTGCACCGGTGGGTCCTTGCGGACCGGGTCCCGGGCCTTGCTGGGGAGCACCGCCCGGCGCTTGGTTCGGCCGGCCGTGCGGGGTTCCGGCCTGCCCTGGCCCACCGGGCGCCCCGGCCGGGCCGTGCGGTGCCTGCCCCGGCTGCCCGCCGGGGCCTCGGTTCGGCGCACCACTGGGCCCGGCGCCTTGCCCCGGACCTTGGCCCGGCGCGCCACCCGGTCCCTGGCCCGGCCGTCCCTGAGGGAGCGGCCGAACCCCAGGCGGCGGCAACGGCCGGGCCCCCGGTGGTGGCAATGGCGCCCGCCCCGGTGGCGGCAGCGGCCGCCGCGGGTCTTGTGGGCCAGGACCCTGTGGGCCTTGCGTCATGAAAGCGGAACCCCCCGTGCGATTTCCCCGTCGGAAGCGGCGTACCTGCGGAGATCTCGCCGTTCCGGGCGTCAGCATAGAGCGGGTGCTCTAGGGTGTGGTGCTGTGTTGAGCAAATGGGGGACAGCGGCCGCGGTCGCCATCGTGGCCGTGCTGACCGCCGGGCCCGCCGCCGCGCAGACCGGCCCGTCCGCCGGGCCCGTCCTGCCGGACGCGCCGTCCGAGCAGGTCAAGAAGCCCCAGCAGCTCGACGGCGAAAACGTGCTGCCGCCCGAAGGCGCCACCGCCGACGTCGCCCTCAAGGTCCTCCGCGACGGCACCCTCCAAGTCACCGAAAAGGTCACCGTCCCCGGTGGCAAGCAGCTCACTTCGCGCGTCCCGCTGAAAGTCTCGGCCGGGGACGACCAGGACCGCGTCTTCGAAGCCCGGGACATCAAGACCGAAGGCGCCGCCACCAGCCAGCTGACCGGCGACCAGCTCGTCCTCACCTTCACCGGCGGCAGCTCCACCGTCACCTACACCGTCGACGGCGCCGTCGCCGACCAGAGCGGCCGCCAGCAAGCCCGGTGGCAGGTCGCGAGCGGCTTCGACACCCCGCTCGCCAAGCTCACCGCGTCCTTCCTGGCGCCCTCGCCACGACTGTCCCCTGTGGACTGCTTCGCCGGCCCGATCGGCTCGAACCAGCGCTGCACCCTCGCCGAGCTCGACCACACCGGGGTCGTCCGCCTCGAGCAGAACGACGTCCGGCCCGGCGACCGCGTCGACCTGCTCGTCGGCCTCCCCGCGAACACCGTCCCGGCCACCGCGAAGTTCGCCGACGTCGGCCTCTTCGCCACCGCCTTCGCCTTCACCCCGCTGACCGGCATCGTCTTCGCGCTGCTGCTCGTCTTCCTCATCGCCGGCGGGATCTACGTCCAGCGCCGCCGCAAGGAGGACGCCGGCGCGCTCACCACCGCCACCGGCCCGGTCGAGGTCCTGCTCCGCGACGGCGAGCGCGTCTTCTTCGCGAGCCCGGACGGCGTCCTGCCCGGCCAGGTCGGCACGGTCGTCGACGAGACCGTCGACGTCGTCGACATCAGTGCCACCGTCGTCGACCTCGCCGTCCGCAACTACCTCTGGCTGGCGGAAGTACCGGGACAGGACTGGCAGATCGCCCGCCGCAACCCGCCGGACGAGCACCTGCACGACTTCGAACGCGCCGTCTACGAGACGCTGCTGCCGGCCGGCACCGACGCCGTCCTGGTGTCGCAGCTGCGCGCCCGCGGCCGCCTCGACCTGCGCAAGATCAGCGACGCGATGTACGCCGACGTCGTCACCAAGCGCTGGTTCTCCCGCCGCCCGGACACCGCCCGCGGCCGGCTGACCTGGCTCGGCGCCGGGATCTTCGCGCTCGGCGCGGTCGCCACCGCGGTCCTCACCTTCACCATCGGCGACGCGCTGCTCGGCGTCGCGGTCGCGCTGGCCGGGCTCGCCGTCGCCGCGGCGGCCGCGCTGCTGCCGTCGCGCACCGCGCGCGGCCGGGTGCTCGTCGGCCAGGTCCGCGGCCTGCTCGACTACCTGCACACCGCCAAGGCCGAGGACATCCCGCCGGCCGACCGCGAGATGGTGTTCTCGCGCTCGCTGCCGTACGCGGTGGTCCTGGGCGACACCGAACGCTGGCTCGGCACCTTCGCCGCGCTCAACCCCGCGTCGGACGGCTCGGCCGGGCTGTACTGGTACGGCGGCATGGAGTCCGATCACGACCTGCGCCGCTTCGGCGCGCACTTCCCGTCGTTCCTGACGGCGCTCGACGGGCTGCTCACCGCGTCCGCCCGCGCGTCCCGCTGACCGTGCTCGCGGGAGCGGTGCTGGCCCTCTTCCTGGCGGCGGCGCCCGTGCCCGCCCAAGACCAGCCGCCGTTGCCCACCGTGCCGCAGAGCGCCGAGATCCAGCTCAAGGTCGAGCGCGATGGCTCGCTCTCGGTCGCCGAAGCGATCTCCGTGCCCGACGGCGTCACGATGGACCGCCGCGTCCCGCTGCGGGTCGCGGCGCCGCACCACCGCGAGCGCGTCTACGGCGTCCGCGACGTCGTCCTGGAAGGCAGCGGGACGGCGAACGTGGACCAGGACGCGTTCACCGTCCACCTCACCGCCGGAACGTCGATCTTCCGGTACACAGTGGACGGTGCGGTCGCCGGCAACCGGGTCACCTGGGAGCTGGCCGGCGGCTGGAGCACCGACCTGAAGTTCATCCGGGCCTCCTTCGCGGCGCCGAAGATCCCGGTCGCGGTCGACTGCGCGATCGGCGGCTTCCCGTGCGCCGCCGCGCAGATCGACCACGCCGGGCTGACGCGGTTCAGCCAGCAGAACCTCGCGGCGGGCGACCGGATGACGGCGACGGTCGAGTTGCCCGAGCACACCGTCCCGGCGAACGAAGTCCTCGTCCCGGCCAAGACGATCGCGGGCGCGTTCGTCCTCACGACGCCGGTCGCCTGGGCCTGGGTGGGCTTCGCCGCGCTCCTGCTGACCGCGGCCGCGGTCGTCGGTTTCGCCCGCCGCCGTGGCACCGGCGACCCGCCCGAGGCCGGGCTGATCGCGAAGAACGGCGGGTTCGCGTCCCCGGAGGGTGTGCTGCCCGGGCACATCGGATTGCTGCTGCACGGCCGCGCCGGGCCCGCCGACCTGGCCGCGACCGTGCTCGACCTGGCCGTCCGCAACTACGTCTGGGTGAGCGACGGCCCGACGCTGACTCGCCGCAACCCGCCCGACGAGCACCTGACGTCCTTCGAACGTGCCGTCTTCGAGGCCGTCCTTCCGGGGGAATCGGTGACGCTCGCCGAACTGCGGCAGCGGCACGTCGAGATCCCACGGGTGGCGCTGCACGCCGATCTCGCCGGCCGCGGCTGGCTCGCGACCGGGCGGCTCGGGCGGGCCGGGACCCGGGTCGTCTGCTACGGCGTGTTCCTGACGATCCTGCTCGCGCTGACCGCCGGGTACGCCCAGCTCGGCGTCATCCTCACGCTGGCCGGAGCCGCCGCCGTCGCCGTCTCGGCCGCGCTGCCCGCCCGTCGGCGGGCGGGCGCCGAGGTCGCGCGCCGGCTCCGCGGCGTCGCGGAGCAGCTCGCCGCGATGCGGGCGAAGGACTTCGACAAGCCACAGCGCGAACTGGTGTTCTCGCGCGGCCTGCCGTACGCGTCAGCTCTGGGCGAACTAGGCCCGTGGGTGGCCGCGTTCGACGGCCTCGACCACCCTCCGCCGGTGTACTGGCACGACGGCGAGATAGCCCCTGACCAGGCCGGATCCTTCGCGACGGCGCTCGCGGGCACGTTCGCGGGCGCCCGCCGCGGGCGGCTGCTCGCCACCGCGGCCGCGGACACCGGGTGTCACCCGCCAGCCGGGAAGCCAGGAGGCGCCGAGCCGTCGTAGGGTGGGGCCATGGCCGATCCCGAGCTCGTCCGATACACCCTAGACAACGGTCTGCGCGTGGTCCTCGCACCCGACGCGACCGCGCCGGTGGTCGGCGTCAGTGTCCACTACGACGTGGGCTTCCGCTCCGAGCCGGAGGGGCGCACCGGGTTCGCGCACCTCTTCGAGCACCTGATGTTCCAGGGCAGCGAGAGCTTGGAAAAACTCGCCCACTTCCGGCACGTGCAGTCCAGCGGCGGCACCTTCAACGGGTCCACCCACCCGGACTACACCGACTACTTCGAGGTGCTGCCGAGCGCCGCGCTGGAGCGCGCGCTGTTCCTCGAAGCCGACCGGATGCGCGCGCCGAAGCTGACCGCGGAGAACCTGGCGAACCAGATCGACGTCGTCAAGGAAGAGATCCGGCTCAACGTGCTGAACCGGCCGTACGGCGGGTTCCCGTGGATCACCCTGCCGCCGGTCCTGTACTCGACGTTCCCCAACGCGCACAACGGTTACGGCGGCTTCGAGGACCTCGAGAGCGCCACGGTCGAAGACTGCGCCGCGTTCTTCGACACCTACTACTCGCCGGCGAACGCCGTGCTCACCGTGGCGGGCGACTTCGAGATCGCCAACGCCAAGGACCTGATCGAGCAGCACTTCGGCGACGTCCCGCACCGGCCCGCGCCGCAGCGGCCGTCCTTCGCCGAGCCGCTGCCGACCACCGAGCTGCGCGGCGAGAACGTCGACCCGCACGCCCCGCTGCCCGCGCTCGCCGTCGGCTACCGGATGCCGGACCCGGTCAACGACGTCGACGGCTACCTGGCCTACCTCGTGCTCGCCGGCGTGCTGACCGACGGCGACGGCTCCCGCCTGCAGCAGCGGCTGGTGCACCGCGAGCCCCTGGTCGTCGACATCGGCGCCGGTGCCGGGCTGTTCGGCCCGTTCGAGGCGCGCGACCCGGACACGTTCACCATCACCTTGATCCACCCGCACGAGGTGCCGCGCGAGCGCGTGCTCGCGGCGCTGGACGACGAGCTGCAGAAGCTCGCCGACAGCCCGCCGAGCGAGGAGGAGCTGCGCAAGGTCACCGCCCGCTGGACGGCGAGCCTGCACTCCGAGCACGATCGCCTGGTTTCGCGGACGCTCGCGCTCGGCTCGTTCGAACTGCTCTACGGCGACGCGTCGCTGGTGTACAAGCTCGCGGACCGGATGTCCGCCGTCACCTCGGAAGCCGTGTCGGCCGCGGCGAAGGCGCTGCGCCCGGACGCGCGCGCCGTGCTGGTGGTCAAGCCCGCTTCGGAAGGGAACAACGAGCAGTGACTTCTGCAACGCACCGCACGGCCGAGGAGATCGGCCGCACCACGCGGGGGCCGCGCCCGCTGCCCCCGCTGGGCGAGCAGCGCGCCGCCGGCGATCTGTCCCATGTGGACACCGAGCTTTCGAACGGCCTGCGGGTACTGGCCGTGCGCAAGGCGACTGTGCCGATGGTCGAGGCGCGGCTGTGGATCCCGTTCGCGGGCGACGACGCGCTGCACCCGGCGACGTCCGAGGTGCTCGCCGAGACGATCCTGACCGGCACCGCGCGCCGCAGCCGCATCGACATCGACACCGAGCTGGCGCTCATCGGCGGCGACATCGGCGTCGGCGTCGACCCGGAACGCCTGGTGCTGACCGGCTCCGCGCTCGCCGCCGAGCTGCCGACGTTCCTCGACGTCCTCGCCGACGCCCTCACCGGCGCGACCTACGCGGGCGACGAGATCGCGCGTGAGAAGGAACGGCTGGTCGAGCGGATCGCCGTCTCGCGCACCCAGCCGCGCACGATCGCGCGGGAAGCGCTGCAGAAGCACCGCTACGGCGACCACCCCGCCACGCGCGAGGTCCCGCGCGCCGAAGACGTCGCCGTCGTGACGCCCGAGCAGGTCCGCGCGCTGCACCAGGCGTCCGTGCAGGCACGCGGTGCCGTGCTGGTGCTGGTCGGCGACATCGACCCGGCCGCTGTCATCGGCGAGCTGGAGAAGGTGCTCGGCGGCTGGGCGTCCGACCGTTCCGCCGTCCGGCTGCCGCCGCTGCCGGAGCTGACCGGGCCGAGCGTGCGGCTGGTGCCGCGGGCCGGCGCCGTGCAGTCGCAGATCCGGCTGTCCGCACAGACCGTGCCGCGCACCGACCCGGGCTACGCCGCGCTGCAGCTGGCGAACCTGGCCTACGGCGGGTATTTCTCGTCGCGGCTGGTGGAGAACATCCGCGAGAACAAGGGGTACACGTACTCCGCGCACTCCGGGTTCGAGTTCACCGACGGCACCGCGGTGGTCAACGTCGACGCGGACACCGCCACCGACGCGACCGCCCCGGCGCTGCTGGAGACCCGCTACGAGCTGGGCCGCCTCGGCCAGGTCCCGCCGACGGGCGACGAGCTGGAGTCGGTGCGGCAGTACGCGATCGGTTCGCTGCTGACGTCGACGTCGTCGCAGTCCGGGCTGGCCGGCCAGGTGCTGGCGCTGGCCTCGACCGGGCTGGGGTTGGAGTGGCTCAACGAGCACCCGGCGCGGGTGGCGGCGGTGACCGCCGACGAGGTGGCCGAAGCGGCGCTGAAGTTCTTCGCCCCCAAGCGGTTCACCGGCGTGGTCGTCGGGGACGCGGCGGTGCTGGAACGCAAGCTCCTGTCCCTCGGCGACGTCGTAGTGGGCGAGCCGGCCTGATGTCCGTCCCGTTCTCCCTCGGTGCCCTGCCCACCCTGTCCCGGTCCACTGTGGACCGCCAGGAGGGCTTGCGCACCAACCCTTCGCGACTGGTGTCGCGCTGGGCCGACGCCCGGGTCGTCCTGCTGGACGACACCGGGCGCACCCCGGTCGTCGAGGGCTCGTCGGTCCTGGCTTTCCGCAAGGCGATCGACTTCGGTGCTTCGCCGCCGCCGGACGCGGTGTTCCTCGGCGAGTGGGAGGACACCGACTACTGGTCGCTGCCGGGCGGCCCGTCGGGTGACGCCGGCACGGTGAAGATGGCGGGCAGCTGGGGCTTCGTCGAGGAGGTCCCGAGCGTCGACGGCGAGATCTGGGTCGAGCTGCGCGGGTACGGAGACCTGCTGGACGACACGTCCGCGGGGCTGTTCACGACGGCGCAGGCGCTGCGGAACTGGCGTCGCCAGGCCAAGTTCTGCACCCGCTGCGGTCATCCGACGGAGCTGATCCAGTTCGGCTGGGCGAGCAAGTGCACGAACGACGGCCGCGAAGAGTACCCGCGCACCGACCCGGCGGTGATCTGCCTGGTCCACTCGCTGGAGGGGGTCAACGGATCCCACGTGCTGCTGGCCCGCCAGCCGATCTGGCCGGCCGGGCGGTATTCGGTACTGGCCGGGTTCGTGGAGGCGGGGGAGTCGCTGGAGGCGTGCGTCCTGCGCGAGATCCGCGAGGAGGTGGGGGCGGTCGTGTCGGACGTCCGCTACCTCGGCAGCCAGCCGTGGCCGTTCCCGCGCTCGATCATGCTGGGGTTCACGGCCCGGGCTGATCGTTCCTTGCCGTTGGTCCCGGCGGACGGCGAGATCGAAGAGGCGCTGTGGGTTTCGCGTGCCGAGGTGCGCGAGGCGTTCGAGAACAGCCAGCTGCGGAATGAAGGCGCTCGGCCGACGCCGATCGCGGGCGGTGCGGCGGAGATCATCCTGCCGGGTAATTCGTCCATCGCCCGCGTGATGCTCAAGGCTTGGGCGGACGCGGAGGAGTAGTCACGGCCAGTACGGCTGGGCGTTCGCCGCCGCCTCGGCGATCGCCCGGCCGTCGAGCGTCGTGGTGGTGCGGGCGAGGCCGACCTTCCGCCACTCGACGCTGAACTCGAACGGCTCGGCCGGCAGCGGGCTCAGCCACAGCTGCCGGTCGCCGCGGTAGTGCCGGTCGCTGCCGCTCGCCCCGCCGCCGACCTCCAGCAAGGCGCCCTGGCTGACGCGGAACTGCAGGCCGGTGTCGGTGGGGCCGGGGAACCCGCCCGCGTGACTTCCGTCGATGCCTTCCCAGGTGACCGCGTCCAAGGAGCCGCGCCGGACGGACAGGTGCACGGTGAAAGCGCACCCCGCCGGGTAGGCGAGGACGTCCTGCAGCGCGACCACCGCGAGGTCCGTCCGCGCGACGAACCGCGCGATCGGCACGGGGCACCCGAGCATCTCTTCCGGCGGGGTCATCGCAGGTCACCTCGTTCGATCACCGTGTGGGCCGGCTCGCCGGCGAAGCCGGCGACGGTGCCATAGGCCAAGTTCAGCGTCTCGAGCCGGTAGTGCCACTGGGCGCCGCACTCGCACAGCGAGCCGAAGCGGTAGTTGATCTGCCAGCGCAGCCACTCGCCCGGCCGCAGGCGGACCGGCTCCGGCCGCCATTCCCGGTTCGGCCAGCTCATCGGGGCCAGTTCCACCCGCACCGCCAGCGAACCGCCGGCTTCTCGGAGCGTGACTCCGTCCAGCGTGTCAAGCACCGTCGACTGCGGCGTGAAGCCGGTCGACTCGTCGATGGTCACCTCGTGCAACCGGACGCCTTCCGGCAGCGGGAAGACCACCGGCACGCGGTTGCGCGCGGAAGCCGCCGGGCCACCCCGGGACCGCTTGGTCCAGGTGGTCCGCACCCGTTGCGCGACGACGTCCACAAGACCAGGGTCCTCCGGTGGGCAACCGGAAATCCGCTGACCACGCCCCAGCCGCCCGGCGGAACTCGTTCACCGGTGTTTCCGCCACGTGGCCCAGCGCGGCCCCAAGCGTTACCTGCCCGTTTCCGGAGCCCGTTGACGACTGTGCCCCGGCTCACTACAGTCCCCGGAAACCGTCTGTAAAGTATCCTAATTAAGTCCGGAGGGACGAGTGCGAGCCGGTAGCCCGCGGATGCTGCGCGAGATCAACGATCGCGCCGCCATCGAGGTCCTCCTGCGTGAGGGCCCGTTGACGCGCGCCGAGCTCGAGCTCGCCATCGGGCTCTCCAAGCCCGCCACCGCGCAGCTCATCACCCGCCTCGAGCTGGACAACCTCGTCATGAAGGCCGGCGTGCGAGGCGGTGGCCGCGGACCGCGCGCCCAGCTCTGGGCGGCCAACGGCAGCCTCGCCTTCGTCGCCGCCGTGGACCTCACCCCGCACATCGCCGACTTCGTCGTCGCCGACGTCGCCGGGATCGTGCTCGCCGAGTACCGGATCCCGCTGCCCGTCCACAAGGGCGCCGACGTCGTCGGGACCTTCGGCGAGGCCCTCAGCCACGTCGCCGGGGAAGCCGGGATCACCCGCGACCAGCTGGCCCACGTCGTGATCGGCGCGCAGGGCGCGTTCGACCCGCGGACCGGCCTGCTCTCCTCCGCCCCGCACATCCCCGGCTGGCTCGGCTTCGACGTCCCGCAGAAGCTCAGCGACGACCTCGGCGTCGACGTCCTGATCGAGAACGACGTCAACCTCGTCGCCGTCGAGGAGATGAGCGTCGGGCAGGCCCAGGACGTCGACGACTTCGTCATGGTGTGGCTGTCCGAAGGCGTCGGCGGCGCGGTCGTCATCGGGCGCCGGCTCCTGCGCGGCGCCACCGGCGGGGGCGGCGAGATCGACTGGATGCGCGTGCCCGACCCGGCCACCGTCGACACCGGCGACGTCTGGCCCGAGGCCGGCGCCCGCTTCGGCAACCTGGTCGACTCGCCCGCCGTCTGCCGCCTCGCCGCCGCGCACGGCATCACCGCCGAAACCGCGTGGGACGCCGTCGCCCAAGCGGGCGACCGACACCCCTTCCTCGACGACCTGGCGAGAAGGGTCGCCGGCGGCGTCGCGAACCTCGTCGCGGTCGCCGACCCGCAGCTCGTGCTCCTCTGCGGCGACACCAGCCGCGCCGGCGGCGAGAACTTCGCCGCGCTGGTGCAGGACAAGCTGCACGAACTGGTCCTGCCGCGCACGCCCGTCGGCTGCGCTTCGGTGCAGGGCAACGCCGTCCGCGCCGGCGCGCTGCAGTCCGCCCTGGCCACCGCCCGTGAGGACGTCTTCGGCGTCGTCACCCCCACGCTCCTCGGGTCGCGCAGGCCCGCGGTCGGAGAGCCACTCGGCAAGACCCCGGAGGCCCTCCCGAACACCCGTCCCGCCCCGTCCCCAACCGAGTAGCCCAACCGATGAGGAGGAGGGCCATGCCCCCTACCACCCGGATCCGCCGAGGCGCCCTGTTAGCGGCCGCCGCCGCGGCGTCCGTCCTGCTGACCAGCGCCTGTTCCGGCGCCGCCGCCCCGAGCGGTGGTGACGCCGCGGCCGCGCCCGGCAAGGACGACAAGCTCACGATCACCGTGTACTCCAAGTTCACCGACCGCGAGTACGGCGTGGTCACCGCGGGCCTGAACAAGCTCAAGGCGAAGTTCCCGAACATCGAGATCAAGCACGAGGGCAACCAGGACGACGACAAGCTCACCCAGTCGATCCGCGGCGGCAACCCGCCCGACGTCGCGATCTCCTTCTACACCGACAACCTGGGCGCCTGGTGCTCCACCGGCAGCTTCCAGGACCTGAAGCCCTACATCGAGCGCGACAAGATCGACCTGAACCAGATCCCGGAAGCGGTCCGCAACTACACCGAGTACCAGGGCAAGCGGTGCGCGATGCCGATGCTCGCCGACGTCTACGGCTTCTACTACAACAAGGACATGTTCGCGGCGAAGGGCGTCACCTCGCCGCCGAAGACCACGGATGAGTTGCTCGAGGACGCCAAGAAGCTGACCGAGTACAACGCGGACGGCTCGATCAAGGTCGCCGGCTTCGTGCCGTCGATGCCGTTCTACGCCAACCAGGCCCAGTACTGGGCGCCGAACTTCGGCGCGCCGTTCATCGGCCCGGACGGCAAGTCGGACCTCGCCACCAACCCCGGCTGGAAGGCGATGTTCGAGTTCCAGCAGAAGCTGATCGATGCACTCGGTGGCCACGACAAGGTCGAGAAGTTCAAGGCCGGTCTCGGTGACGAGTACTCCGCCGACAACGGCTTCCAGAAGGGCAAGCTGGCGATGATCTACGACGGTGAGTTCCGCACCGCGTTCATCAAGGACCAGGCGCCGACCCTGAACTACGCCACCGCGCCCGCCCCGGTGCTCACCACCATGGCGGACAAGTACGGCAGTGCCTTCACCACCGGCACGATCATCGCGATCCCCAAGGGTGCCAAGAACCCCGGCGCCGCGTGGGAGCTGATCAAGCAGGTCTCCTTGGACACGGACACCCTGGTGGACATGGCCAACGGCCTGAAGAACGTGCCCAGCACGAAGGCCTCGCTGACGTCGCCGCGCCTCGACCTGCAGCCGCAGTTCAAGACGTTCCTCGACATGTACGACAGCGGCAAGCTCGTGTCGAACCAGACCACGCCGATCGGTGACGCGCACCTCAAGGCGGTCAACGACTTCGCCGAGAAGTGGCAGGCCGGCTCGATCCCCGATCTGACCGAAGGCCTGAAGAAGGTGGATGCGCAGATCAACGACGAACTGAAGCAGAAGGGCGCGGGCGGATGACGTCCACGCTCGCGGAAAAGGTCTCCCCGTCCGCGCCTGAGAAGGCGCGGGCGGGGGCCCGCCGGGCCAAGCGCCGCCGGACCGTCTTCCTCTTCATGGCACCGGCGTTCCTCGGATTCCTGATCTTCTTCGGCTACCCGCTGATCGCCACGGTCTACTACTCCTTCACGCGGTACGACCTGATCAACCCGCCGGTGTTCGTCGGCTTCGACAACTACGTCCGGATGTTCACCACCGAGCCGCTCGTCGGCACGGCCGCGTACAACACGCTGTGGCTGGTGGTCATCCTGACGACGTGCCGGGTGCTGTTCTCGCTCGGCATCGCGTCGGTGATCTCCCGCCTCAAGTCGGGTGTCGGTCTGGTCCGGACGCTCTGCTACCTGCCGACCCTGGCCCCGCCCGCCGCGGCGACGCTGGCGTTCGTCTTCGTGTTCAACCCCGAATTCGGCCCGGTCAACCGGTTCCTGCGGCTCATCGGCATCGACGGCGGGCTCTGGTTCAACAGCCCGGCGATGTCGAAGCCCGCGCTGACGCTGCTGGCGCTGTGGGGCTCCGGCGAGCTGATGATCATCATCCTGGCCGCGCTGCTCGACGTCCCGACCGAGCAATACGAGGCCGCCGAGCTCGACGGTGCCGGCCCGGTCCGGCGGTTCTGGCACGTCACGCTGCCGTCGATCTCGCCGGTGCTGCTGTTCGGCGTGGTCAACTCGATCATCTACGCCTTGCAGTTCTTCACGCAGGCGATCGTCGCGTCGTCCGCGTCCGCGGGCACCGCCGACGTCGCCGGCAACTCGAAACTCATCGGTGCGCCACAGAACTCGACGCTGACGTACCCGATCTGGTTGTACGTCCAGGGCTTCCGCTACTTCAACATGGGTTACGCGGCGGCGATGGCCGTGCTGCTGTTCATCGTGAGCGCCGGCTTCACGTGGATTCTGGTGAGGCAGCTCCGCAAGTCCCAGCACCAGGAGGAGGGGGCATGACCGCACTGGCCGAAGCGCCGCAGAAACCGGCGGGTGTGCCGCCGAGGGTGCGGTTCAAGCGCAGCTGGGACAAGCGGCTGTCCTACATCGCGACGCACGCGATCGGCATCGCGCTCGGCGTGATCTTCATGCTGCCGCTGCTGTTCGTGTTCCTCACCGCGGTGATGAAGAGCGACCAGGCGATGACGGCGAGCCTGTGGCCGACCGAATGGCACTTCGAGAACTTCGTCGAGGTGTTCAAGAAGGCGCCGCTGCTCGAGTACTTCGGCAACAGCCTGCTGTACTCGGCCCTGGCGACGGCGGGCGCGCTGCTTTCGGCGATCCCGGCGGCCTATGGCCTCGCGAAGCTGCGGTGGCGCGGGCAGAACCTGTTCTTCATGCTGACCGTGGCCGCGATGCTGCTGCCGCCGCAGGTCACCATCGTGCCGCTGTACGACCTGTGGGTCCGGATGGGGCTCACCGGCACGCTGGTTCCGCTGATCGTGCCGTACTTCTTCTTCGACGCGTTCTCGATCTTCCTGCTCCGCCAGTTCTTCCTCACCATTCCGAAGGACTACATCGAGGCGGCGAAGATCGACGGCTGCAACGAGTTCCAGGCGATGGTCCGGGTGCTGATCCCGATGGCCAAGCCGGGGATCGCGGCCACCGCGATGTTCTGCTTCCTGTTCACCTGGAACGACTACTTCGGCCCGCTGCTCTACACCGGCGAGGACCAGGACCACTGGCCGCTGTCGCTGGCGATCGCGTCCTTCCGCGGCATGCACCACGTCGAGTGGAACCTGACGATGGCCGCCACCGCGCTGATCATGGCGCCGGTGATCGTGCTGTTCGTGTTCGCGCAGAAGTCGTTCGTCAAGGGCATCACATTCACGGGAGTCAAGGGATGAAGCTGGCAGTCGTCGGTGGCGGGTCCACCTACACGCCGGAGCTGATCGACGGGATCGCCGGTCGCCGGTCCACTTTGGACGTCGACGAGATCGTGCTGGTCGACCCGGACGCCTACCGCGTCGAGGCCGTCGGCGGGTTCAGCCAGCGGATCCTCGACCACGCCGGTCACCCCGCGCGGGTGCGGACCACGCAGTCGCTCGAAGAGGGCGTCGACGGCGCGTCGGCGGTCCTGATCCAGCTGCGTGTCGGCGGGCAGCGGGCGCGGCGCTCCGACGAGACGTTCCCGCACGCCTGCGGCTGCGTCGGCCAGGAGACGACCGGTGCCGGCGGGCTCGCGAAGGCGTTGCGCACGGTGCCGGTGGTGCTCGACATCGCAGAGCGCGTCCGCAAGATCGCCGGCGACGACACGTGGATCGTCAACTTCACGAACCCGGTCGGCATCGTCACCCGCGCGTTGCTCAACGAGGGGCACCGCGCGGTCGGGCTGTGCAACGTCGCGATCAACCTCCAGCGGCAGTTCGGGAAGCTGCTCGGCGTCGGCGCGGACGACGTCAAGCTCGTCCACACCGGACTCAACCACCTGAGCTGGGAGCGCGGCGCGCTCGTCGACGGCGTCGACCGGCTGCCCGAGCTGCTGGAGAAGCACCTGGACTACCTGGCCAACGAGGTCAGCGTGCCGGAGAAGTGGTTGCGGCGGATGAACGTCGTGCCGTCGTACTACCTGAAGTACTTCTACGCGCACGACGAGCAGGTCACCAAGCAGCGCACCGAGCGGCCGCGCGCGGACGTCGTGTCCGACGTCGAGGAAGAGCTGCTGAAGATCTACCTCGACCCGGAGCAGAACACCAAGCCGGAGTCGCTGGAGAAGCGCGGCGGCGCGTACTACTCCGAGGCGGCGGTGCAGCTGGTGCACGCGCTGACCGCGGGCGGGCCGGCCGAGGAGCACGTGGTGAACGTCCGCAACGACGGCACGTTCCCGTTCCTGCCGGACGACGCCGTCATCGAGGCACGGTCCACTGTGGACTCTTCCGGCGCCACGCCGATCGCGCAGACGCCCGTGGAGCAGAACTTCGCCGGGCTCATCGCGGCGACGACGGCGTACGAGTTCCTGGCCTTGGAGGCCGCGGTCAAGGGCGGCCGCGACCGCGTGGCCGACGCGCTGCTGGCGCACCCGCTGGTCGGCCAGTACACGAAGGCCGACACGCTGGCGGACTCGCTGGTGCAGATCAACCGCGAGTACCTGCCCTGGGCGCGCGGATGAGGCCAGCTGTCATTGCCATCGACGGCGGGAACAGCAAGACCGAGGTCCTGGTGATCTCGGAAGACGGCGTCGTGCTGGGCAAGTCGCGCGGGCCCGGGGCGTCGCCGCAGAACATCGGCGTCGCGGCCTGCGTCGCGGCGCTCGAAGAACTGGTGCTGGAGGCGTTCCCGGGGTTCGGCGAGAAGCCGTTCGCGGTGCACACGTCGGCGTACCTCGCGGGGCTCGACTTCCCGCGTGAGGAGGAGGCCTTGCACGCGGCGCTGGCGGCGCGCGGCTGGAGCGACACGCTGGTCGTCGGCAACGACACCCTCGCGCTGCTCCGGGCGGGCAGTGCCGGAGTCGGCGTGGCGGTCGTGTGCGGCGCCGGGATCAACGGCGCCGGCGTCGGCCCGGACGGCCGGGTGCACCGCTTTCCCGCGCTGGGCAAGATCTCCGGCGACTGGGGCGGCGGCTACCGGCTCGGCGAGGAGGCCCTGTGGTGGGCCGTGCGCGCCGAGGACGGCCGCGGCCCGCGGACGGCGTTGATGCCGGCGGTGGCGTCCTTCTTCGGGAAGCCGACGCTGCTGGACGTCGTGCAGGGCCTGCATTTCGAAGAGATCCCGGCCGCCTCGATCCACGGGCTGTGCCCGCTGCTGTTCGAGGTGGCGGCGGCGGGCGACGAGGTCGCGGGCGACATCGTCACCCGGTTCGTCGAGGAGGTCAGCGTGTTCGCGGCGGTGATCCTGCGGAACCTGGACCTCACCGAAGAAGCACCGGAGATCGTCCTCGGCGGCGGCGTGCTGACCGGGGTCGGCGCGCCGGTGATCGCGGAGATCGAACGCCGGTGCCTCAAGGTCGCGCCGCGCGCGGTGGTCCGCGTCGTCGACGTGAACCCGGTGGTGGGGGCGGCTTTGTTCGGATTGGACACGCTGGGCGCGTCGGACGCCGCGAAGGCGTCCCTGAAGGCGGCGACCCAGCGCGCATAGACCTGGTGGCCTGCCTCGAAGCGGCGCGAGGCAGGCCACCAGCCCCTTCACGGTGCGGGGACCAGGGTTTCGCCGGTCTCCAGCAGGGACTTGAGGTCCGACAGGATCCAGTCCCAGCCGCCGCCCGCGTTCTCGCCCGGGCCGGCGTCGACGTCTTCCAGCTGCCCGCTCACCAGCGCGGCGATCTGCGGCGCGCCGGTGACGTCGTGGGTGACGGTGAGTCTCGTGCCCGCGGTCTTGGTTTCCTCGATGTCGTAGGTGAGCGTCGTGTACGGCTCGGCCAGCAGCTCTGGACTCATGAGCAGCTTCCACGTGATGACGAGCTTGCGCGGCGGGTCGACTTCCAGGACCTCGCCGTCGAGGAGGTCACCGGTGAACCCGGCGTCGATGAACCCCTGCGTCGGGCGGGTGCGGTGCTTGCCGCCGACCTTGAGGTCGAAGTCGGCGAGGCCGGTGTAGCCGTACTTCTGCGTCCATTCGGGCTTGGTGATGGCTTCCCAGATGCGCTCCGGGGTGGCCTTGATGTAGACGCGGTGGACCTGCACGGTGGTCGTCATGGTTCTTCGCCTTCCAGTTCGTTCTTGAGATCGAGCAGCGCGGTCACGTGGCGTTCGGTGTACTTGTCGATCCACCGGTCGTGGATCTGCCGGATCGGCACGGGGTTGAGGAAGTGCCGCTTCTCCCGGCCTTCCCTCCGCGTGACGACGAGCCCGGCCTCTTCCAGGAGCTTCAGGTGCTTCATGACGCCGAAGCGGGTCATGTCGACCTGGGTCTCCAGCTCGGTGAGCGTGCGGCCGTCGCGCTTGAAGAGCAGGTCGAGCAGGAACCGGCGGGTCGGATCCGCCAGCGCCTTGAACACCAGGTCGTCGTCGGGCACGTCGGAAGGATAGGTGACCAAAAGGTCACATGTCAACGGTTGAAGAAGGCCGCCACCCGGGATGGGTGACGGCCTCCCCGCGTCCAGCGCCTAGACGATCAGCGACAGCGGCAGGATCAGCGCGATCGCCACCACCGAAATCAGCGTCTCCATCACCGACCAGCTCTTCAGCGTCTGCCCGACCGACAGCCCGAAGTACTCCTTGACCAGCCAGAACCCGGCGTCGTTCACGTGCGAGAAGAACAGCGACCCCGCGCCGATCGCGAGCACCAGCAGTGCGCTGTGCGACGGGTCCATCGAAGCCGCCAGCGGTGCGACGATGCCCGCCGCCGAGACCGTGGCCACCGTGGCCGAGCCCGTCGCCAGGCGGATCGCCACCGCCACCAGCCAGCCCAGCAGCAGCGGGGACAGGTTCGCGTCCTTGGCCAGGCCCGTGATGACGTCGCCGACGCCCGCGTCGACCAGCGTCTGCTTGAACCCGCCGCCCGCGCCGACGATCAGGAGGATCCCCGCGATCGGGCCCAGCGAGTCACCGACCACAGTGGACAGCCGCGCGCGGTCGAGGCCGGCCGGGCGGCCCAGCAGCACCATGCCCACCAGGACCGCCGCCAGCAGCGCGATCAGCGGGTCGCCGACGAAGTCGAGGATTTTCCGGGCCTCGTTCTCCTTACTCAGCAGGATGTCCGAGAGCGCTTTCGCCAGCATGAGCACGACCGGCAGGAGCACCGTCGTGAGTGTCGCGGCGAAGCTCGGGCGCGGCTTGTCCGGGTCGGCGCGCTCCGGGATCAGGCGCTCGGGCGGGGTCGCGTCCGGCACCATCCGGGCGGCCAGCTTGCCGAACAGCGGGCCCGCGATGACCAGCGTCGGGATGCCGACGAGCAGGCCGAACGCCAGCGTGATCCCGACGTTCGCGTTGAGCGCGCCCGCCGCGGCCAGCGGGCCCGGGTGCGGCGGGACCAGCCCGTGCAGCACCGAAAGGCCGGCGACCGCGGGAATTCCCAGCAGCATCAACGGTTTCCCGGTGCGCTTGGCCGCGAGCAGCACCACCGGGATCAGCATGACCAGGCCGATCTCGAAGAACATCGGCAGCCCGATCAGCGCCGCCACCAGCGCCATCGCCCACGGCAGCGCCGCGCCGCGGGCCTTGCCGAGCACCGTGTCGACGATCTGGTCGGCGCCACCGGAGTCGGCCAGCAGCTTGCCCAGCATCGCGCCGAGGGCGATCAGGATGCCGACCGACGCGACCGTGCTGCCGACACCGCCGGAGAAGCTCTTGATCAGGTCGGCGATCGGCATCCCGGCGGCGAGGCCGAGCAGGAGCGAGCCGAGCACCAGCGCCAGGAACGGGTGCAGCTTCACCTTCGTGATCAGCACGACGATGACGGCGATCGCGACCACGGTCGCGGCGATCAGGCGGGTGTCGTGGCCGGTCCAGGCGGCCGCGAGGACGGTGGTCATGCGTGCTCCCGGAAGGCGGTCAGGGCGGCGTCGGTGATCTCGCCGGGCGTCTCGCGGATGTCGAAGATCGCGCCGGGCTCGTCCGGGTCGAGGGGTTCCAGGTCGGCGAGCTGGGAGTCGAGCAGCGACACCGGCATGAAGTGGCCGGACCGGGACCGCATGCGTTCGGCGAGGATCTCGCGATCACCGTGCAGGTGGGCGAACCAGACGTTCCCGCCGCTCCGCAGCACGTCGCGGTACCGGCGCTTGAGCGCGGACGACGTCACGACGCCGCCGGTGGCCTGGTGCTCGCGGATCCAGCCGGCGATGGCTTCGAGCCAGGGGGCGCGGTCCTCGTCGGTCAGCGGGTGTCCCGCGGTCATCTTGTCGATGTTGGCCTGCGGATGGAACGTGTCCGCCTCGGCGTACTCGACGTCGAGCGCGTCCGCGAGCGCCGTGCCGATCGTCGTCTTGCCGGAGCCTGACACCCCCATCACCACGATGACGGTCATCCGCACCTCCCACTTCGTTGTGCTCAGGTGAGTGAAACTCAAAAGTACTACTTATTCAAGATGAAGTACTACTTAATCGAGCCAGCTGGTTAGGTTGGCGGGGTGAGGCACGAGCAAGTATTGGACGCCCTCGGCGCGTCGATCGCGAACGGAGCGCTGACACCGGGCACCGTTTTGCGCTCCGAAGAGCTGCAAGAGCGCTTCGGCGCTTCGCGAACCGTGGCGCGCGAAGTCGTCCGGGTGCTGGAGACGATGCGGCTGACCAGCAGCAAGCGCCGGGTCGGGGTGATCGTCCGGGAGCCGGCGGAGTGGAACCACTACGACCCGCGGCTGATCCGCTGGCAGCTCGACGGCCCCGCCCGCCCGGCGGCCCTCGCGACGCTGAACGAGCTGCGGTCGGCGATCGAGCCGTGCGCGGCGCGGTACGCGGCCCTGCGCGCGACGCCGGAGGAGCGCGGCCGCCTCGGCGCGCTGGGGGAGCGGCTGGCGCGCACGGCTCGGGCCCGCGACCTCTCGACGTTCCTCGAGTACGACATCGCGTTCCACGGCCTGCTGCTCGGCGCGTCCGGCAACCCGATGTTCGCGCAGCTGTCCGAGGTCGTCGCGGAGGTGCTCACCGGGCGGACCGGGCACGGGCTGATGCCGCCGGAGCCGCAGCCCGAGGCCGTGGCGCTGCACCTGGAGGTGGCCGCGGCGGTGACCGCCGGCGACGCGGACCGGGCGGAACGCGCGATGCGCGACATCGTCGTCCAGGCGCGTGAGGAGATCGCGGCGCTGGTCGAGTAGGGCCTTCGGGGAAGAGACGCAGCGCCGGGACCTCCGCCGGCTCGGACCGACGAGCCCGCACGGTGGCGTTCCGGGGCGATCGGCCGCCGCGGCAACCCCCTCCGCCGGCTCGGGCCGGGGAGCGGCGGGGCGGGTTCCGGGGTCGAGTAGCCTCCCTCGGGAACGGGACTTTCTTCTGCCGGGGGGCACGGGTGAGCGCGGCGCGCGCGATCGGACTGGTGTTGGGCGTGGCGGCCGACGGCGCCCTCGGCGACCCGCGTCGCCGCCCTCCGGTGACGGCTTTCCGCCGGCTGTCGCCAGGCCCTGGCCTCGTCGTCGCGGGTGCCGCGGTGGCGGGCGGGCTGCTGCTCGAGCGGGTCGGCCGTGGCCGCCCGTTGGTGCAGGCGTCGGCGACGGCGGTGACGACGTGGGCCGTGCTCGGCGCGGCCGGCCTGGCCGTGCAGGGCACGGAACTGGCGCGCGACCTCGAAGAGTCCCGCTTCGACCCGGCCCGCGAGACGCTGTCCGAACTGGACCCCCGGGTGGCCGACGGCCTGGACCTGGTGGGGCTTTCGCGCGCGTCGGTGGAGATGCTGGCCGAGAACACTTCGGACGCGGTCGTCGCGCCCCTGGTCTGGGGCGCGGTGGCGGGGGTGCCCGGCCTGCTGGGCGCCCGGGCGGTGAGCCTGCTCCGCCGGGCGCGCATGGGACGTCAGGGCCATTGGGCGATCGACCGGCTCGACGAGCTGGTCCACCTGGTCCCGACCCGCGTGGCGGCGGGCCTGACGGTGCTGGCGGCCCCGGTGGTCGGCGGCTCGGCGGGCGGCGCCTGGCGTGCGTGGCGCCGCGACACGATCGCCCACCCGAGCCCGAACGCCGGCCGCGTCGAGGCGGCGTTCGCCGGAGCCCTGGAGGTCCGCGTCGGCGGGCGGACGGTCTATCCGCACGGGGTGGCGGAGCTGCCGGTGCTGGGCGTCGGCCGCAACCCGGACGCGGGACACGTGACGCGGGCGGTGGAGCTGTCCCGGGTGGTCGGGTGGCTGGCCGGGGTGACGTCGGTGGTGCTCGCGGTGGTCGCGGGCCTGTGGCGCCGGAATCGCTGAGCTTCAGTAGCTGAGCCCGTATTCGCGGGACACCCCGACCAGACCGGACGGGAATTCCTGGGCCGCGGGCTCGAAGAGCCAGCTCTTCTTGTGCCGGCGTAGCGAGCAGATGACCGCCGAAGTCCCCTCGGACAGGCTGTCGGGGCCGTGCCCGGCCAGTTCGGCGCCATCGGGGCCGGTGAGCCGGACGTACGGGTCCTCGACCTGCTCGAAGCTCAAGTAGCGGGTGTCGGCGTCGTAGATGGTCAGGACGAACACGATCTTCCGCACGTCGGCGTCGAGCTCGCGGAAGGAGATCCGGATCCGGTCCTCGTTCGCGTTCTGCTCCGCCCGGGCCTGCCGGATACCGCCGCAGGGACTGCGCTCGTTGTTGAAGAAGACGTGGTAGTCGTCGCCGAGAGCGTTGCCGCCGGCACCGCACCCGATCGCGGCGGCGTCGAGGTCGATCTCCACGCACGTGCCCTCGGCGAGCCGCCACCCGAGCTCGACGTCCACCGACTCGAGCCGGGGCAGCCGGATCGGCGCCGGCTCGGCCGGAGCGCCCGGCTCGATGAGGAACACTCCCGCGGCGATTTCGCGCGAGCGCACGCGAACCCGCGGCGCCAGCCCCCGCGGCCAGGTCGTCTTCGTGCTCCACACGACGCCCCGCAGGCGGTGCAGGTCGCCGGTCCCCGGCCGGGAAAGCTCACCACTCGACCGGCCGAAGGCGGACAGATCGAGGTCCGACAGGTCGGCCGTGATCCCCGCGACCGCCGCGGCGAGCCGCGACCGGAGTGCGTCCACCAGAGCCCGTTCGCGGGTCTGCGCGGAGTCCCGGGCCCGGACCAGGGTCGCGTAGCGGTTACCCAGCAGGGGCAGGTAGCGGGCGATGTCGAGCGCGCAGGCGATGGCCTCGTCGAGGTGGTGCCCCGCGTCGTGGCGGCGGGCGGCCGCCCGCAGGTCCGCTGAGAAGGAGCGTGCTCGCTGACGGATCTCCGGCCGGGCGCGGTTGATCACGACCTGGCCCAGCAGCCGGTCGAGCGCCCGGGCGGTCTCGCGGAGCTGTTCGACCTCGCTGATGAGCGCGGCCGCTTCCGCACCCCGCCGAGGGCGGATTCCGAAGCGATCGGTCACGACCCGCATGCTGCCCGACCTCGCCGGGGAGGGGTCCCCTCAGCCGCGGCGCCTCAGCTGTGTCAACGCTTCCTCGTCGAGCCGTCCACCGCGGTCTGCCAGGTGGGCGCTGATCCGCTCCCGGTCCTCGGCCGTCTTGTTGCCGCCGAACTTGAACTTCGCCCGCACACCCGTGATCGTGAACTCGATCCCGCGGATCCCCGGCAGCAGCCGCCGGTCCGGCGACTCCGAAGCCGCGCTCACGGCCGCCCGCGCACCGTCCGTCTCGAAGTGCCGCAACTGCTTCTCCAGCAAAGCGGCCTTCAACGCCGGGTCGTCGACCAGCCGCACGTCGCCCTCGAGCTGCACCGTCGCGTAGTACGACGTCGGGACGCCGAACGCCGGGTCCGCGGCCGTGTTCCAGTCCGCGCGGATGTACGTGTAGTCGTCGACGACCGTCAGCAGTGCTCGCGGGTGCTCCTCCAGCAGCGGCCAGATCGGGTTCGGGCGCGCCAGGTGCGTCACCACCGTGCGGTCGCCGTCGAACGCGAAGTGCGCCGGGGTCACCACCGGCAGGTCGCGGCCCGCGCCGCCGGCGATCAGCTGGCCGAAGTCGTGTCCGGACAGCCACTCGCGCCACTCGGCGTCCTCGGCGGCGTCCCACGGGTGGATCAGCATGACCCGAGTATCGCCCGGCAAGTGGCACTGCTGAAGGGCCAGTAAGAAGCTATTTCTGATGGCCACTTTCGGCGAGCTCGTCTTCGGCCAGGATCTCCGAGACGGACTTCCGGCGCGTACTGGCCGCCGCGGGCTCCCCGGTGACCAGCGCGCCACCCGGCTTCAGCTCACGCACGGTGAAGTACAGCCAGCCCAGCAGCGCCATCGCGCCGAACGCGATCCACTGCAGCGCGTAGGACAGGAACGGCCCCGAGTCGGTCTGCGGCAGCGGCAGCGCGCCCAGCACGCCGGGCTGGCCGGCGTCGAGCTGGAAGTACCCCGGCCGGATGTCGAGCTTCCCCGCCCGCGCGACCACCCGCGAGTCGACGACGTAGCTCTGGAGCTGCCCGCCGGTCGACGCGTCGGCGAACGCGTCCCGGTTCTTCGGGTCGGTCTCGTCGGCGCGCGCCCGCGCGGTGACCTGCACGATCCCGGGCGGCGGCGGCGCGTACGGCAGCACGCCGGACTTGCTGTCGAGCCGGACGTACCCGCGGTCGACCAGCACGACCGTGCCGTCCGTGGTCCGCATCGGCGTCAGCACCTCGAAGGCGCCCTCGCCCTGGACCGTCCGCAGCCGCGCGACGACCTCCTTGTCCGGGAGGTACTGGCCGGTGATCGAGACGAGGTGCCATTCCGTGTGCTGGTCGGGCACGCTCCCCGGCGGCAGCAGCTGCGTCAGCGGCAGGGGCGCGGCGGTGAACGACGCCGCCAGCGCGGAGTTCTGCTGCTCGCGTTCGGTGTTGCGGCCGAACTGCCACGGCGAAAGCAGCGTGAAGCAGCAGATGGCGAAGGTGAACACCACCACCGTCAGAGCCAGCCACCCGGGCTTGAGCAGGAACCTCAACCGCACCCCACCACGGTAGGCCGTACCCCGCCCCGGCCGCCCGCCGACCTCCACCGGCTGTGACTTCTACCCGCGCGAACGCACCCAATCCAGCAAACCGGGCATCGCGCGTTCGATCATGCCGAGGACGTCTTCGAAGCCGTCGTCACCGCCGTAGTAGGGGTCCGGGACTTCGGCGCCTTCGGGGGCCGTCGGGTCGAACGACCGCAGCAGCCGCACTTTCGCGGGATCGCCGGCCCGGGAGCGCAGGAACTCGGCGTGCCCTTCGTCGGCGGCGAGCAGAAGGTCGGCACCGAGGTCTTCGTCCGAAACCTCGGAGGCGACGTGCCCGGTGGGATAGCCGTGGGCTTTGAGCGTCGCGCGGGCCCGCTTGTCGGCGGGTTCCCCGGCGTGCCAGGGCCCGGTGCCGGCACTGGACACGCGGACGGCGTCGCCGAGACCGGCGTCGTCGAGGTGCGAGCGGAACACGAGTTCGGCCATCGGCGAGCGGCAGATGTTGCCGGAGCAGACGAAGACCAGGTTCAACACTTTTTCGTCCTTCACTCCGGGAGCGTAGCTGTGACCTTCCTTCTTCCCGTCCTCGCCAGCCTTGGCGGCGCACTGGCCGGGGCCCTCCTCGGCTTGGCCGCCTGCCGCCTCGGCGTCGCGCTCGCCGACTGGTCGGAGGCGCGGCGATGAACGTCACCGAGGCCAACGACACCAGCCGCGTCCTGCGGTACCTGCTCCAGCTGCGCACCGGCGGCGGGCGCGGCCCCGACGCGGACGTCCGCGAGGCGGCCGAACGCCTCGCGGGACGCGTGAACAAGACCCTGCACGCCGGGGTCACGCCGGAGGAGATCGCCGCGGGGTGGGACGCCCGATGACGCGGCCGCTCGCTCTCGTGGGCGTCCTGCTGGCCCTGGTGACGCTCTTGGCCACGGTCGCGCCGAAGGTCAGCGCCACGCCGGCCACCTGGACTCCGGTCCGCGACATCGATGGTGCCACCGGCGCGCGATGCGAACTGGACACCTCCATCCGGACGGCGCTGGAGCGCCTGCACGAACCCGGCCTGCGGTACACCGTCGAGTCCGGGATGGACGCAGGCGGCTATGCCGAACCGGAGCACATCGTCATCTCCGACGCCTGGTCCGGCTGGTGCTCGCTCGTCTGGGCCGTCGTCGCGCACGAGGTCGCACACGTCCGCCAGTTCCGCGACGCCCGCCCGCTCAGCGACTACGAGGCCGAGATCGGCGCGGACTGCGCGGCCCTGCGGACCGGCTGGCTCACCGAGCAGCAGTCGCCCTACCTCGCCGAGCGACACGCCCACGGCGGCCCGGCTGGCTGCACCGACTTCGAGCAGCTGACGGCGTGGCTGCTGGCATCCGATTGGGGTCAGCGGTGAACGACATGAGCACGCGCGGCACCACCGACGGCTTCCGCACCAGCGGCATCATCTTCGGCGCCCTGGTGGCGCTCGTCGCCGCCGTCGCCAGCTACACCCACATGCGAGACCTCGCCGCGAAGCACGGCGAAACGTGGCTGGCGTGGCTCGTCCCGCTGTCGGTCGACGGGCTCCTGGTCGTCGCCAGCCTGGTGATCCTCCGCGCCCGTCGTGACGGCACCCCGGCGCCGGGCCTGGCGTGGCTGGCGGTCGTCGTCGGCGTCCTGGTGAGCCTGGTGGCGAACGTGGCGAGCGCCGGGCCCGACCTGGTGAACAAGGTGGTGGCCGCCTGGCCGCCGCTGGCGTTCGCCATCGCCTACGAGCTGGTCGTGTCCCTCATCCGCCCGACCGCTGCCAGCGACTCGGCGGCGGCTGGCGAGCCGGAGCCCGTCCGCCAGGAGACGCACCAGGGCGCTGGTGAACTTCACCAGGAAGCTGGCGACGGCCCGGTGGCCAGCGAAGACGTGCACCAGGACGCCCCGCCACTGCGGGACCGCGTGGCCGAGGCGCTAGCCGCCGCCGAGGCCGCCGGGCGACGCGCGCCCGGCCGTCAGGCGCTCGCCCGCCAGCTCGGCGTCGGTGAGCACGAGGTTCGCCAGGTGCTCGCCGAGCTGCGTCAAGAGCAGCCCGCCCGGCTGGCGATCGTCCACCAGGACGCCCGGTGAGGCGCCGGTGGCGCTCCAGGCGCCGCTCCCGGCTCGCCCGGTTCGTCTGGTGGCTGCTGGCGCGGCTCACCCGGTTCGCCTGGCGCCATCGGGCGGCCCTGGCACCGGTGTGGGTGTTCGCCAGCGTCACGGTCACCGGCCTGGCGCTGTACCTGGCTCCGGGCGCCTGGTGGCTGGTGCCCGCCATCGGCGGCCCGGTCACCGGCCTCGCGTTGCACACCTGGGGCGACCGGCTGTCCCAGCCGCTCCAGCACGCGCTCGCCTTCGTCGTGCCCGACCGGTTCGACGAGGGCCGCAAGGGCATGCTCGACCGCGACAGCGAGCGCGCCTACCTCGGCGTGCTCCTCGCGGTCGGGGGCGGCTGGGCGGGCCTGCTCGGCGCGACCGGCCTGCGCGCGCCCGGCATCGGGTGGGTCGGACTCGGGCTGATGCTCGCGCTCGGCACGCCGTGGTGGTGGCACCGGCGCATCCGCCGCACCGGCCGCGGGAACCGGTTCGCCCGCCGTTGGCCGGTCGTGACGCAGGACGTATTGGCGTTCAACGGGTCGAAGGTGCTCCCCACCGGCGTCGAGACGATCCCCGGCACCAAGGGCGGCACAGTGCTCGCCGTGAAGCTGGCCTCCGGCAAGACGATCGAGGACGTCGCCTACCGCGCCCCGGCGGTCGGCTCGGTCTACAACCTGCGCAAGGGCGCGGTCACCATCTCTCCCGGCCGCACGGAGCGGCAGGTAGCGGTGCGCATCCTGCCGCGCGACCCGTGGCAGGCCCGCATCGAGCACCCACTGATCGCCAACCCGCGCCGGCACTCGCTGGCCGAGTCGGCGTTACTGCCGATGGGCGTGCTCGACGACGGCCGCGACCAGCTGTTCCAGCTGCGGCACCTGGCCGTGGTCGGACAGAACGGGTCCGGGAAGTCGGCGTTCCTGGAGTCGCTGCTGGTGTGGCTGCTGTCCAGCGTGGACGCCGCCGTCATCGGGGCCGACATGGCGGCCGGGGCAACCCTCGGCGCCTGAGAGTCCGCCCTAGCGGCCCCGCTGGCCACGACCACCGAGGACGCCGTCCGGCTGCTGGTCGGCCTGGAGCAGGTCGTGCAGTACCGGGAGGGCTTGCTGGCCGCCGGGAAGCGCGCCGCAGGTGGCGCCGGGGCGGACGTCTTGGAGGTCTCGCCGGAGATGCCATGGCTGGTGGCAATCCTGGAGGAGTTCCCCGACCTGGTGGCCGAGGGCGGCGACCAGGTGGTGAAGCTGGTGGGCCGGATCGCGAAGCGCGCCCGCAAGACGAAGACGACGCTGGTGCTGGCCGCGCAGAACTCGACCAAGACGGACATGGGGTCGACGGAGCTGCGTGCACAGCTGGGCATGGCGGGGTTCCGGCTGGACTCGCAGCAGTCGAAGACGTCGTGGGGCGAGCTACGCAGCCGGGGCTACACCTCGGTGGGCCTGCCGACCGGCGTGTTCCTGCTGCACGACCAGGAGCACGACGCGCCGCGCCAGTCGAAGGGGTTCTTCGTGACCCCAGCGGAGCGGGCCCGCTTCCTCGCCGGCCTGCCGGGCGCACGCCTGCTCGACGCCGGGTCGGCCACGCGGCTGCTCGGGCCCGATGGGCAGCCGGTGCACGCCGAGGCGGAGCGGCTCGCGCACGAAGACGCGGTGTCGCCGGAGGCGGTGCCCACGCCCGTCCGCGTGCCGGTGCAGCGCCCGGCGAGCAAGCACGACTGCGTCGCCGAGCTGCTGTCGGCAGCACCGGTAAGTCCGGCACAGCTGCGTGAGGCGACAGGCTTCCCGGACTCGACGCTGCGGCGGCTGCTCGCCGAGCTGGAGGCCGAGGGCCGGGCACGGCGAGAGGGCCGCGGCAGGTGGGTGCACTCAGGGTGATGCTCTTGGCGAGCGCTCAACGCTCACCGGCGCGCCATACGCGCAGGCGAGAGCGAGCGTTGAGCGCTCGGCGAGCGTTGCATGACGACGGAAAGTAACGATCGGATTGCCGACGCTGAGGTCGGCAAAACTCGCGTAACACCCGACGTTCGCCCCGCGACACTTGATCACAACATCCAAGGGGACGAAGTAATGATCAAGCGCACCATCTTTTTCGCTGCGGCCGGAATTGCCACTCTCGCGCTGACGGCCTGCGGCAACCAGGCGCCCGCTCCGGCGGCGGCCAGCGCAGGCGCTGCCGCTCCCGCGAGCGTGCCTCCGTCGACGTCGGCCGCCCCCTCGTCGACGGCGCCGGCATACATCGCGAAGAAGGTCGGCGAGAAGGCAGGTGTCACCAACTCTGACGGCAGTCAGGCCGTTGACTTCTGGGTCACGAAGATTGCCGTCGACCCGAAGTGCGAGCAGTACATGTCGCGTGACACGGGCAAGCACACGATCTTGCTGGATGTGACCGTGAAGACCTACATCGACAAGGACTCGTCCACCGGCATCAGCGCGTTCAGCATCCTGCCTGGCTTGATCAACCCGTACGCCTTCTCCACGACGGGCAGCGACGGAGTCACGAACCAGGCTGAGACGGACATGTGCGTAATGCCGAAGCAGCTGCCCTCGTCCTACGCGCCGAACCGCACGTACACCGGACAGATCGCTATCGCGACGACGTCCAAGAGCGGCACTCTCCAGATGACCGACAACTCCGGGATGTTCGGGCCCGGCGCGCACGGCTGGGAATGGTCGTACTGATCGTTGTCGACGAGCAAAGTAGGAGCCTCAATGATCACCGTCGTCCTTTTGAGGGACCACTACCAGCCTGCGACGCTCGAACTTCCTGACGACGAGCCGCCGGCCGTACTTCGCATCCCGACGACCGAGGGGACGAACACCTTCAACACCGACCAAGGCACATTTACGAAACCGCGCCCTGGCACTGCGGTGTACGACTACTCGCGCGAGTCCGACGACAGGGGGCGCCCCGTCTACATCCACCGCTACACCGAGGCGACGCCGTAGCGGCAGCCAGGCTCGTCAGTCGGCGGGCCACTCGTACGACAGCTCGTAGCGGTCGGCGGCCATCACCATGTCGTTCATCTCCAGCGGAGTCCCGTCCTCGCCGAACGCCACGCGCGTCACGGTGATGACGGGCACGCCGACAGCCAGCTGCATGAGCGACGCTTCGTCCGGCGTCGGCATGCGGGCGCCGACGTGCTCGGCGAAGGACCCGATGCGGTGTCCGGCCTCTTCCAGCCGTGCGTACGCGCCGCCGGGCCCGGTGTCGACCTGCTCGATCGCGGTGTCGCGCGTGAGCTGGCGAGGGAGGCGCGACACCGCGAGCTGGACCACAAGCCCATCGGCGCGCATCACGCGGTCCCGGACGGTCACCTCGGTCCCTTCGTCGACTGCGAGGTGAGCCGCTGCGCGTGCGTCGGCCTGCTCGAAGCGGATCTTCACCGACGTGGACGGCGTGAAGCCGCGGGCGGCGGCGTCGGCAAGGAATGCACCGCGATTGCGCTCGCGGGCTTCGCGGGAGAGCCGCGTCCGGGCGACGCGCTGAATGCTGGCCGGCGGCCGGACGAAGACACCGCGTCCGTGCTCCGCCGTCACGAGTCCTTCAGAGCGCAGCAAGTTCACTGCCTCGCGGATCGTCGGCCGTGAGACGCCGTAGGAGTCGACAAGGTCGCGTTCGCTCGGCAACTGCTCGCCGGGCGCATACGCGCCTGCGGTGATCTTCTCGCGCAGGTCCGCAGCTACCTGCCTGAATGCGGGCATTCCGCTCGTCCGATCAACCATGCTTCCAGTATCTCACTGGTCAGCTTGTCTTGACCAGTGACCTGTCTCATGGCACGGTGAGTGGTCAAGACGTGCTTACCAGTGGTTTGAGGCGGGCGATGACGACGAGAGTCACGGAGACGCGATCAAGCGGAGCCCGGTACGTGCAGCGCTACGTCAGCGCGGACGGCCGGATACACGACTTCGCCCTCTCGGTCCTCGAACGGGCGGGAGCCAATGTCACCTACGTGCCGCGGTGCCAAGAGGACCGGAACTACCCCGCTGCGCGGTTCTTCGCCGATGAACTGCACGATGCAGACGAAGTTGGACAGGAATGTCGATGCCCGTGGTGCGGGGCGAAGGCGCGGCGCCGATGAGCTGGACGACGTTCATGCCGAACTCGGGCGGCGGGCCAATCGTGAGTCCTGCCGAGCGGGAGCGGCTTGAGCGGCCGCGAGAAGCCGACGACTCCCGATCGGATCGTAGATGCCCGCCACCCGGCGACTCGGCCGAGGATCAGCCTCCGCCCATGCTCTCCGCATAACGCAGGCCAAGACTCCCGGCCGCCGCGCTGCCCTCCATCGGCGCGGTGGCCGGGTTCCATGTCGATCGACCCCTACCTATGTAGATTACGACCCGTGTAGACTTCGATCCATGCGAACGACTCACGCCCTGGTTCAGGTCGCGGAGGTCCTGATGGCGGACCAGGCCGACCGGCACTGGGGGTACGACTTGAGCAAGCGGGCAGGAGTGCGCTCCGGCGTGCTGTACCCGTTGCTGACACGGCTGCTTGATGCCGGGTGGCTCACGGACGGCTGGGAAGACCCCTCTCAGCTGACGGAGAGGCGGCCACCGCGTCGCTACTACGAATTGACCGATTCCGGGCGTCGCGAACTGGGCGCGGTCCTCCAGAAGGCCAAAGTGGACCCTCGCTTCCAGGGCTTCACGATCGGGTGGGCGCAGTGAAGGACTTCATCTTCTCCTGGTGGGACCTCGCTTTAGGCTTGCTCGTCTTTGGTTTCGCGCCAGGCCTCGTCCTTCGAGTAGTGGTTCTGATCTACCCGAAGGACGACCCGCGCAGGCGCGAACTACTGGCCGAGCTGTACGCAGTCAAGCGACTGGAGCAACCGTTCTTCGTTGCGCAGCAACTAGAGACAGTTCTCTTCGAAGGTGTGCCTCACCGCGTCAAGGCCTTCTTCTCGTGGTTGTACAACACATCCGACCCGGACCGGATGATCTGGCGTGTCCAAAACATAGTGGCACCAGGGCTCTTGGCCGTTGCCGGGGCCGACGCGCTTTCCGATCTCACCAAGACGCCTTGGCTCTCCGCCTCTGCCCTACCCGCGACAATCGTAATGACGATCATCGTCCCCATTATGGTGATTGGCCATGTTCGGTGGCTCCGTGCGGGCGGCCGACGCAAACGTCGCGGCAAGCAGTAGTCAGCGCGGTCCTTATGCAGCAGCCGCTCAGACGATCGCCTGCACGTACAGGTCGATTTCGGACGCGCACGAGTAGGAGATCTCGGCCTTCGTGGTCCCACGCGGGATCGAGATGACTTCGCCTTCCTTGATCTCGGTGCGCCACTGCACGGGGTCACCGCCGGTGCCCTGCCCCGGCACGGCGGACCAGCAGTAGATGTGGCCGCCGAAGATGACGGTCTTGGCCGCGAAGATCAGCTTCACATCGGCGTCCGGCGGCAGCGCGATGACCTCGGAGCGGGTGTTCGGTTCGGCGGGCAGCTTCATGTGCGTGTCTCCGTTCAACAGCTGGCGGCCGGATGGCTTGGTGCCGCCGCCGAGGTTCCAGGGGTCGGTGCGGTCGCCCAGCGCCCCGGCGAACACCGAGACGTGGACGTGGTGTTCGTGCGCGTTAGCGCCCGAGTAGGGCATCCACTGCCACGAGTGCTGGCCCGCGCGGCTGTCGATGATCCGGTGGTTGAAGATCACGTACTTGATCCGCGGGTCCCGGCTCGCCACGAGCACGTCGGCGAGCCACTGGCCGGCCAACCCGCCCATCGGGTCGTTCGTGAAGTCGCGGGCGCACACCTGCCCCGTGCTCGTCGGGTTGTGGTCACTCTCCCGGGCGGAGTGCGAGGCGTCGCCGATCGAGCCGTCCGACACCTTCGACCGGTTCGGTGCCTTCGCGTTGAGCTGGCCGAGCAGCACGTCCAGGCTGCGGGCGACGTACCAGGACATCAGGGCACCTCCGGAAGATAGAGCGGTGGCGGGTCGGCGATCGAGCCGCCGAGCTGGCGCAGCTGGTCCACGACCTGCTCGTCCCAGCGGTGGTGCACCCGCAGCACGTCGTCGTGCCGCCGCTGCGTCGCCCGGACCTCGCGCAGCTCGGTGCGGACCTCGCGCAGGTCCTCGCCGAGGTCCTTGTTGGACTCGGCCGCGGTTTGCACCAGCACTGCGGCGGAGTCGGCGTTGACCTTCCGGGCGTCCGAGCGGGCCTTGACGATGTCGAAGATCGCCTTGGCCACCGCGCCGACACCCCCGGCGCCGCCGAGCCACGTGAGGACGTCGCTCATCGCAGGGCCACCTTCCGTGCGCGGGAGATCTGCACCGCCCGCCACGTCGCGGCTGCCGACATCGCGAGCAGGAAGAGGCAGAAGGCCAGCGCCCGGACGCCGGTCGTGCCGATGCCCCAGCAGGCATAGGCGAAGCCGACGCCGGCGAGCCCGGTCAGTCCGGCGCGCTCCCACAGCACGCCCTTCACCGTGGCCGCGCGGATGATGCCGGTAAGCGCGACCGAGCACGTGATCAGCCCGACGGCGAGGAACACGTGGCCGAACGGGATGGGGTAGCCGCGCAGCGTCGTCGTGGCCACCGAGTCGAAGGCGACCAGGCCCGCCACGCAGTACAGCCCGAACGCCGCGACGATCAGCGTCTCAAACGGATTCCGGTTGCTGGTCAGCATTACGCCACCTTCCAGATCTTGAACCTCGGGTAGCGGGTCGTGTACGTCGACGCCGAGCTCCCGCCGTTGTAGTAGTAGGCCGACAGCTGCGTGCCCGCGGGGAGGTAGACCGTGCCCGACACGAACACGTCGCCGTACCCGCCACTGCTGGACAGGCCGGGGATCACCAGCGTTGCGTCGTTGTACGGGGCGGTGGTGATTGCCATCGCGTCCTGGACAGCGGCGGCGTTCTTGCGGCACTGCGCGTACACCGAGTACACGCCGGCGGATCCCACGGTGAACGTGTCGTTGCCCGTCCACGTGACGCCGTTCAAGGCGACCGCCACCGAAGCGAACACCAGTTTGTTCGATCCGGCCGTCAGGGTCTGCGCCGTGCCGGTCGCTACGACTTCGCCACCGATCGGCGCCGAGGGCACCATGAACGCGGCCAGCGTGTCGTCGAGCCCACCCACGGTCGCCTCGATGGCCTGCTCTGCGGTCTTCAGATGCAGCGCCGTGTTCGGCGGGTCACCGATCTCCGGGTACGCCCAGCCGTATCGGCTCGTGTTGCCCATGACTGGGCTCCTCTCCTTGTGTCAGAACGGGATCACGGCGATTGCTCGGCCGCTGAAGGTTGCGTTGACGCCTGCCGTCGCGGCGGCGTATTTCAAGGTGAAGGTGTTCAGCCCGACGTTTAGCCCGTCGGCAGCCGTGACGAGCCAAGTCTGAGAGAACGTGCCGATGAAGTCCGCTTCGAACCCGATGAACCCCGTGGCGTAGAACGGCGTCGTGGCACCGCTGGGCCCGATGGTGCTCGCGCCGCTGACAGCGAGCGTGAGCCAGCCGCCCGCGTACTGGTTCGCCGTGACGAAGGTGGAGTCAACGCCCGTGTTCGCCAGAACAAGCGCTCGCCGCGTCGATCCGATGTAGACGGTCTTACTCGGGCCAACCGTTGCGAGATCACCGAAGTTGACGTTGGAGGTCGCCTGCGGGGTGTTGACCACCGCGGCACCGATCTGGTTCGCCGCGCTGGCGCCGGGGGCCGCGACCTTGCCGAGGATGTACCACTGGCTCATGCGCTTCTCGACCATCACGGTGTCGCCCGGCTGGTAGACGATCCCGATACCGGACTGAAGCACGCGAAGGTTCGACACCGGCGCACCGTTGATCATCACCGAGTTGAGGCCGGTGGACTCGTCCCACGTGATGACCTGGCCCTGGTAGTGCGCAAGGTCGGCCCCGCCACTCGGGGCGGCGTTGGCGGCGGCGAGGACGGCAGCGAGCTGCAAAGGGTCCATCACGCACCCGCCTTCCGCGTGAGGTACTGCTTGCGGGTGTCGATGCCCATCGAGTCGCCGGGCGCCAGGCCGTAGGTAACGCGGTCGATCACATGCACCTCGGAGTTGCCCGGGTAGGACACGGTGACCACGTCCCAGCCCTCCAGCGCCGGGTTCGGCACCGCGCCGAGCGACACCGCGTACGGCAGCCCGGTCACCTTCGACAGCTTCGCCTTCGCTGCTCCGGCGCACTGGGCGACCGTCGTCATGAACGCCGAGCTGTAGAAGGTGGGCACCAGCCCGAACGGGCCTCCCACCCACGTCGGCGACGTCGGGTCGTCGTCGCTCGCGACGGCCTGCACGGGCGGCAGCTCACCGACCGGCTCACCGCGCGCCACCACGATGTTGTAGACCGCGTCCCGGGAGATGGTGCGTTGCATCGACACCAGCACGCCGTCGCGGCCGGAGTTGATTTCCCACACTGGTTTGGCCTTCGTCAGGTCCGGAACGGACTTCACCTGAAGACGGCCGGCGTAGTCGAAGTAGCCGTACTTGCCGTACGCGGCAAGCAAGTCCTGCACGAACCCCAGCCGGTCCTCGTCGAGCACGTGATCGGAACCGAGCGGCGTCGTGTACGCGCTGAAGTCGTAGACGGTGACCAGCCCCGGCACGGCCTGGCCCACGACGTAGTCGATGACCGAGCCAACCGAGGCACCAGAGCCGAACTGGACCGGCGCGGTGTTGCGGGCGTCGCGGACCATCGCCATCCGGTCGGACGCGGTGATCCTGATACCGCCGTCGGGGATGCTCTGCTGCTCGACCTTGTCGATGCGGAAGTACCCGAGCCCCACCAGCTCCTGCGTGCCGGTGCCGTACTCGATGCCGCGCTCGACGTAGATCTCCTGGCCGTACGGCGTGCCCGAGTCGCTCGGCTTGGACGGCCACGGATAGACCGTCGACAGGTCCAAGGTGGACTGCACGTCGGCGGTCATGTCGGTGGTCACGTCGCCGGAGTTGATCGGTAAGCGGCCGAGGTTGGAGACGCCAGGAATCGGGATACCGGTCGGGGATGTGCCGGTCTGACCTGGCGCAACCAGAGTGCACCGGGACACCAGGGTGTGAGAGCCGCGCAGTGCAGCAAGGAAGCTGTCCGTGGTGGGCCTCATGGCACGATCACCACCGCGGTCGACACCTTGTCCACCAGCGCCGAGTACGACGCGGCACCGGCGACCACATCGGCGATCGTGGCGTAGGTAGCGAGCACGTCGGCGTAGGTGAAGGTGTCGGAGTACACCGTGGACGCCGGTGCGGCGACCTCGGTCAGCGGCAAGTCGAAGTATCGGCGCACGCCGCGCGCGGAAGTCTTGCGCGCCGTGGTGTCGCCGACCGTGGCGTACATCGTCGGCACCGCACACAGCGCTTCGGGCGCTTGCAGGAACACCGCGTGCCCGGTCAGCGTGGCGTTGTCGAAGTCGGCGGCGGCGGCCAGGCTCGGCGTGGTCACGGTGATGGACAGCCGCCGGGACCCGCGCACGTCGTTGATGGCGATCGGCATCGTACGGCCGATCACGTCGATGATCGCCACTCGTGCCGGGCGGGTGATCTCGGACAGGCCGGACACGGTGACCTTGCGGTTCAGGCTCGGCCGGCGGACGTTCTTCAGCCACACCGAATCCAGTACCGGCGTGATCGACGAGGTCTCGACTCCGACGTTCGGGCGGCGGGTCATCCGCAGCAGCCGCGCCTTAGACACCGCGGCCGAGCCGCCGGTCCACACCGAGCTCCCCGCGGTCACGGTGCGGACGTTCACGGTGGCGTCGGTGCGCCAAGTGTAGTGCGACTCGTTGTTGGCCCCGGCAGTGTTTGATCCGCCCTGCTGGTCGCCGAAGGATGCCGGGGTTCCTGCCGTCGTACTGGCCGACTTCTTCCACTCCTGCATCACCCACGCGATGCCGTCCTGAGCCAGCGTCGCGCCCGGGTAGGCAACGTTCTGTGCCGACGCGTTCGTGAGCAGCCCGGCGTGCACGGGCACGTCGGCGTTGGTCCACGCCCGGATCTGCGCCGAGCACGAGTCGCCCGCCGCGCCGCCGGCGAACGCCACGGACGGCGCGGTCACCCCGCCGGCCATGACGCGGTAGAACACCGCCATGTGCCCGGCGCCGCCCGCGAGCAGCGTCCACCCGGTCGGGTTGGTGATCGTGGCCGCGGTGTTGGTGTGGGTGACGAACAGCAGCATCATGGCGCCGTTCGGCACGCTGGTGGGCAACGGCGGGTTGAGCGTCGCGTTGTTGCCGGTGGTGAAGGTGCCGACCGTCGAGTGCGGCTGGACGGCGGCCGAGTCGACCGCGGTCACGCGGTAAGTGTTCGCGACCCCGGCAGCGAACTCGTAGTCGTCGAGCTTGCCAGCCCCGGCAGTCAGCCCGACCTTGTCGCCGCCCCGCACGGTGGTCCAGGTGATGCCGTCGGTGGAGCGCTCCACGAGGGCGTAATCCGCGTCTGTGTTCAAGCCGGTGAAGGCCACGCGCACGCGGCCGAGGTCGTCGAGATAGGTCGTAGTGGTGCTCATCGCATCCCCCCGGTGCCGGCCGCAACCGCGCGCCGGGTCTGACGGCCGGCGCTGTCGAGCGCGATGCTCACTCGCTGGCTGATGCCCTCGCCGAGATCCAAGGTCAGCTCGATCGTCTGCGGGCTGCCGAAGGTCTGGGCGTTCGACACCACGCGTCCGGTCTGGCCGGGCACAAACAGCTCGGGGCCGCGCTCGCCGACGATGTACGGACGGCCGCCCTTCGCGGTACCGCCCTTGGCCAGGTACGGGATGTGCGGGATGCCCGGGATGCCGACGACGCCGGTGATGTTGTTGATGCCGTCGATGGCGCCGTTCAGGAGCCGGATCGCGCCGTTGAGGGCGCCCTTCAGGCCGTTGCCGATGCTCGACCACACCCCGGAGAAGAAGCTCCCGACGCCGTTCCACGCGCCCTTGATCCAGTTCAGGGCGTCGTTGAAGCGGTCGCGGACCCAGTTCATCGCAGTGGTCACGCCGCCGGTGATCCCGCCCCACACGCTGGAGAAGAAGCCGGTCACCCCGGACCACGCGCCCTTGATGAAGTTCCAGGCGTCCACCAGTCGTTGCCAGATCCATTGCGCAGCAACGGTGACGGCGTTCTTCACCGTGTCCCACAGGCCCACGAAGAAGTCGGCGATCGGGTCCCAGTACGTGATGATCACGGCGACGATCGCGATCAGCGCGCCGATCGCGAGGATGACCAGCCCGATCGGGTTGGCATCCATCGCGATGTTGAGCAGCCACTGCGCCGCTGCCCATGCGCCGATAGCGATGATCAGCGGGGTGATCCAGCTGGTGTTCTGCGCGATGAAGTTCGCGATGTTCGCCAGCACCGGGGCCAGGAAGTTGATGACCGGCACGAGGATGTTGCCGATGGTCGTCGCGAGGTTCGCGAAGGCCGAGGCCAGCGGCGGGATCGCCGGGGCGACGGCGGCCAGCAGTGCACCAAGCACCTTGGACACCACACCGGCCACGGTGTTGAGCGACTGGAAGAACTTGACCAGGGTGTCGTGGCCCTGCGCCGAGTCGAGGAACTCGCGCACGGTCTTCAGCAGCGGGCCGATGAACCCGCCAATCCCGCCCCCGGCGTCCTGGATCGCGCCGAGCACCGAGGAGATGATCCCGACCACGTCGCCGACGACACCGAAGAACGACTTGAACCCGGCGATGGCCGAGCGGATCCACTGCTCCAGCTCGCCGGAGTCGGCGAAGCTCTGCACCGCGGCGTTGAACTTCTCGCCGGCCGAGCCGAGCCCACCGGACAGCTGGACCAGGATCGGCATCGCGACGGCGCCGATCCGCAGGAACGCGGCGATCACCGGCGCCAGGAACTTGCCGACGTTCTGGATGATCCGAGCTGTGCCGGACAGCAGGGTGTTGACCTGCTCGGTGCCCTTCGCCGAGGCGACCACGCCCGTGACCTTTGTGGCCACGCCACCCATCGCGGTCGCGATCTGCTGGAACCCGCTGGTGGTCTTGGGTAGCAGGCCCTGAAGGTTCCGCACGGCGGGCAGCAGCGCGGACTCGAAGCTCGACGACACCGCGGACTTGAGCGCGGTCACCTGCGGATTCAACTGGGAGAACGCACGCTTCGCCCCGTCGGCGCCGAGCTTGACGGCGATCATGGCACCGGCGAAAGCGAACGCGCCCGCAACCGCCAGCGGCAGCAGGCCGGCGGCGGCGACGATCCCGTTGATGGCGACGGGCAGCAGATTGGCGACCGACGCGGCGGTGGACGCCTTCAACATCAGGTCGAGCACGCCGCGCGCGGCCTTGCCGACGCCACCAGCGAAGTCGTTGAGCGCCTTGGTGCGCTTCTTGGCGTCATCGCTCAACGACTTCATCTCGGCCTTGGCGATTGCCGCCGCGGCCACCAGGCCCGTGCTGGACCCGTCAAACTTGATCTTGACTGTGCGCTCACCGATGGCCATCACGCACCGCCTTCGGTGAACTTGCGCACGACCTCGTCGACCGCCGCGTGCCACTCACGCGAGATCGTCGGAGCCTCGCGCTCGACGAGCGGGAAGAACGCGTAGGCGCCGCCCTCGTGCGGCCGATACTGGCGGCCGGCCGAACTGCCGTAGCGGGTAGCGGAGTACCAGCCGGAGCGGCCGTTCATGCCGAAGATGGAGCCGAACAGCGTCCCGTACGCGGGCGCACGATGGCGGCCGAGCTTGCGTGTGCCGCCGACCTGGATGGCCGGCACTCGGTCGCGCACGGCCTTAACCGTGGTCGCGAGGTTTGGCCCCTGCGGTCCACCGTGGACAGAGACGTCGACGACGGCCTTGACGGCGAGCTTGCGGGCCAGCGCCTGCGAGTGGTCGCGGATCGCCTTCTGCGCGTCCTTCGGCAGCACGCTGAAGGCACGCAGGATCTCCCGCACACCGTCGATGCGCACCTTCACGACGAGCGTGGACTTCGCCATCGGGGTGCACCTCCTCGCGCCTATCCGGACATCTGGGCGGAGCCGTAGCGGCTCGGGACTTCACCTGTCCCCGAGGTCTTTCCCTTGGCTTGCTTCTCGGCCTGTTCGAGAATCCAGGCCATCGTGGTGATCGATCGTTCGTCGAGTCGGCCGATGTACTGCGGCGCAATGCCTGTGGCTACGGCGATCCCCAGGACCGTGTAGCTCAGGGAGCCGCGGGCGTAGGGCCCGGCGGTTCCTCAGCCTCCTCGACCGGCAGCACGTCGAAGGTCACCTCGAACTCGGCGAGCTTCGCCGGAGTGTCCTGCGGGTGCTGGATCTTCATCACCAGGTGGGCCAGCTGGTACAGCGTGGCCATCGACACGCCGTCCTCGAAGTCCGAGAGCTTCGTGCCGGTCGCCCGCTCGAACGCGAGGATGTGCCGCGGCTTCGCGATCACCTCGGCGTCGAACCCGTTGTCGCCGGTGATCTTCAAGGTCATCATGATGCGGGCTCCTAATAGGACAGGACGGAACGCTTGATATCGCCCGGGGTGCCGGTGTAGTTCACGAACGCCCTGCCCGCGTTGGCGTCGCCCTCGGGGAAAGCGAACGTGCCCGACGAGATCGGGCCGACCACCTTCGTTGCACCGGCCGCGAGCGACACCGTTAGGTCGTCGACCGCGAGGCCGTCGAACGTGGCCTGGGAGACCACAACGGCGGTGGCGGGCGAGCCGCCGGTGTTGGACAGCAGCAGGAACACCGATGCGCCGGTGTCGATGATGTCGCCGTCGACGTTCGGGGACGCCGCGCTCGGAACGGTTCCCGCACGGGTGATCTTCTGCGTGGTGACGGACTGACGTGCCATCTCTTCGATCTCCCTTACGGCCGCGAGAACTCGGGGTCGCCGACACACATGAACGTGATCTCGGTCATCTCCTGGTCGCCCCGGTCGCCGCCGACCGGCGCGGGCTGGATCAGCACCTGCCCGTTCCAGCGGACGTGTTCGAGCGCGATGTCCGGGTGGTGGTCGAGCTGGAAGTCCACGACCACGCCGCGGTTGTTCCAGAGGAAGTCCTCGAACCCGCCGGCCACCCACTTGCTGTACGTCTTCACCTGAAGCGTCGGCTCGGCGTCGGTCTCCGCGATCGCCACGCCGTCCGGGCAGTAGCTGTACAGCCGGTCGCCGTCCTGCACGCCGGGGTCGAGGTTCCAGCTCGACAGCTGGCACTCGACCGACACCGTGCCGATCGTGAGGTTCAGCAGCTTCAGCCGCCGAGCGGTCAGCGAGCCCATCGGTTCCTCCTCCTACAAACCCACGTCGACCGTGAGGGCGTACGTGGGGAGCTGAGTCCCGCCCTGCTGAAGCAGGCCCGGGGATGCCGAGGCGACCGCGAACAGCGGGTCAGCCTCGATTGCGTCCACCACCGGCTCGACGAGGTCGTAGAGCCGGGCGGTGGCGTACTCGTCGAGCGGGACGACCAGGTGCACGACGAACGTGGCTTCGGTCGGCGCGGACCGGGCGAAGCTGTCCCACGCCACGGTCGGCGGGGTGATGACCGCCCCGACGCTGGACACGGTGGCGCCGGGGTCCTCGTAGACGCGCCCGTCGAGCTGCTCGACGGTCTTGAGCGCGGCCTTCAGCGCGGTGACGGCGTCCTGCATCCGGGTCGTCATGCGAACACCGGCCCTCGGAACCGTCCGATCTGGAGCAGCCGCTCGATGTCGGGATCGAACGACGGGACGCGGGCCGAGCCCATCTCGCCCATGGTCACCAACGCCTCGGGCGACCGGCGGCGGGTGAACCAGCGGCCAGCCAGTCGAAGCGTGCCGAGCACGAGATCCGCATCCGGCACCGTGACACCGGGCAGCGGGTTCGGCCGGTAGTCCACATCGGACCGGACCCGCTGTACCACCGTGACCGCCGCGTCAAGGCATGCCTGAAGCGCCGGATCGTCGCTCGCCCCAGCGGGCGAGTTCATATCCGTCTTCAAGTCCGCCAGCAGCGGCGGCCACGTCGTCGCCATGATCAGGCAGCCGTCACGGTCATGATCGCGACGCTGTTCGGGTGGCGCACCAGGGTGCCGACGTAGCCCCAGATGCCCATCCGGACGGCGCTCGGTCCCACAACCTGCTCGTAGGTGAAGTCCATGACGTCGGACTCGCCGAGGATGACGGCGTGGCGACGGAGCACGGCGTACTTCTCCGCGTAGGCCGTCGGAACACCGGCGGTGCCGACCGCGTCCATGCCCTCGATGTCGCCGACGAGCAGGTTGCCCAAGGCACCACGGGCGTTGGTCGGGCCGTAGCGCGACACCGGCATGAGCGGGCGACCGGTGCTGTCCTTGAGCTTCCGGTGCGCGCCCCAGCGACGGAAGTTCATGATGACGAGGTCCGCCATGCCGCGCTGGTCGGAAGCGACGTTGGTCTGGGCGTCGATCGCGCCGTCGATGGCGCCACCGTCGGCGGCCTTGAACGCGGCTTCGGTGGCGAACGTCGCACCGGTCGCGGTGCCGCCCGCGAGGATCGCCGCGCAGACCAGACCCTCCACCTTCGCGTCCCACGCCGCGCGCAGATCGCCGAAGATCAGCGAGTCGACGGCCGGGCTGGACGAGTCGAGCAGCTGCCGCGACACGTCCTGGTACGCGGCCTTCGTGGTGGGGGTCAGGGTGTCCTTGTCGGTGTCGAACCGGTCCGTTCCCCAGCTCGCCGTGTTCGTGCCTTCGGCTGCCTGGTCGATGATGTTCGCGTCGGTGCCGGCGGTCTGCTTCGGCAGCGTGAGCGGACGCGGATCGCGGCCGAGCGGAAGCCGACGGACCATGTCCGCGACCACACGCGCCTGCCGGGCCAGGGGGTCGTACTCGTCGACCAGCCACTTCGGCGGGATGATGCCGTCACCGGCACCTGCCTGCGTGACCGCGCGCATGTGCTCTTCCAGTCGCCGCGTGGCGTCCTGGTTGCCGAGCACGCGGGACCGGTAGTGGTCGGCGAAGAACGAGCGCTGACCGCCCTCGGTGGCCGAGCGGTAGTGCCCCGGGTCACGGTCGCGGGTGGTCGTGCGGGAGCGGGTCTGCTCGCCGCCGAGGTTCTGCTCCTGGCCCTGCTCGTCCTTGTCGAGACTGGCGGTCAGTTCGCCGACGCGGCGGCTGCGGGTCTCGACCTCCGTCAGGGACTCGATCTGGTCGGTCAGCGTCTTCAGCTGCGCCGCCTGCTCGGTGACCGAGCGGAGTTCGTCTTCGGTGAGGTCGCGGTTGCCCTCGGCAGCGCGCGTCTGCATGCCCTCGATCGAGGAGCGCAGCGCGTCGTGCTGCTCGCGCAGCCGGACCAGGTACGGGTTCGGCATGGCGCCGTCCTCCCGGACTCGGAACGGATGGGGTTCCGCCCGAGCGGCCGGGGTGTCGGTTTCCTTGAGGGACCGAGGTGTCGGCGTCCGCGTTTGAGCCGAGTGTAACCGACGAACTCGTATAGACGGTTACTTCGCGATCTTCCCGTGATGCGCGGCGAACAGCGCGCGCCCGGCCGGCGTCGCCTGCATGACGTTCGTCGCCAGGCCGTCGGCCATCGTGACGGGGACCCCTTCCTTCAGCAGCGCGTCCCGCAGCGTCGTCCACGGCTCAGCAGCCGCGCCGTAGCGGGCGAGTCCTTCCGGTCCGGTCCAGTACTTCCACAGCGGCGAGCCCGGCCCGTACTTCAGGTTCGAGCCGCCATGCGCCGAGCGGGTCAGCAGCTTGGCGTCGGCGGACAACACGGGGAGCTGCGCGAGGATCTGCGCCGCCTCCCCCAACCGGTCCACCGTGGACTGGGCACGCACCGAGGCGACCATCGCCGCCTCGCCGTAGGCGCCGGCCATCACGATGGCGACCTCGGTCAGCGTCGCCGTCGCGCGCTCGATCACCCCGCCGGACAGCGTGCGGTTCTGGCCCTCGCGGAACCCGATGGACAGCTCAGAGAGCGCGCCGTCCTTCACCAGCTCCAGCGTCTCGTCACCGACCGGCGTCTTCGACACACGCCATTCGCCGTACAGCCCGGCGGTGTCGTCCCGCAGGATCGTGGCGACGCCGATCAGCTTCCCGCCGTGCGGGCCGTGGTCGCGCATGAACGGGATGCGGTGCGCCGCGCGCAGCTGGGCGTTGAACGCGCCCCTGGCGAACTGCTCGGTCAGCCTGCTGTCGATGTACTGCGGTCGGGCGTACGGCACGGCGATGCCGCAGATGGTCCGGCCGTCGCCCGACGAACGGACTTCCAGCTCCGGCATCCACTGCCGGGTCAGCACTTCAGTCATGGCGAGCGACCTCCCTCAGGTCCAGGCGGGTGGTGAAGTGGCCCATACACAGGCCGCGGCCTGGCTCGAACTCCAGCACCGGACAGCCATCCACAATGCACTCGTCGACAGCGACCGCCTCGACGCGTGAGTCCGGCCGGCGAATTTCCTCGAGGTTTTTCGGGGCGGGCGGCTGCTGCTCCGGCTCGGCGGGAGCGACGGGCTTCGCGGCCGGGTGCTTGACGGCGGGCTTGCGGGTCCTGGCGGTCATGATGCGTTCCCCTTCCGGGTCGGGAGCGGCACGACGGCCGCGGGCTGCTGAGCGGGCACGAGCGGCGCCCGCTGGCGCGGCCGGTCGTCGATGCCCTCCTTCGGCGGGAGGTCGTCCTCCTTCGCGCGGGCCTCCGACGGCAGCAGGAACCCGGCGTCGATGCCGGTCTTGTAGGCGCCGTAGCGGGCCGCGGTGTCGGAGCGCAGCAACGCGCCGAGGTCGGCCCGGACCTGCGTGCCGCGCGGGAAGGCAAGGGACAGCGTCTGCTCGAACCGCGTGAGGTGGCCGCCGATGCTCAGCTTCAGCAGCTCGATCGCCTCGGTCTCCGACGTGCTGTAGGTCATCGAGTCGCCTGACGAGGCACCGAGGTACCGGGGCGGCAGCCCGAAGGCGTTCGCCACCTCCAGCAGTGAGAGCTTCCGGGCCTCGACAAGCTGTAGCTTCTCCGGCTCCCACGCGAGCGTCTCGAACTCGGTGTTCGGCGCGAGCGCGGCCAAGGTGCGGTCCCGCTGCGTTTCCAGGAACAGCGCCTTCGCCACGCGTAGCTGGTCCGGGGTCACGTCCGAGCTGGTCGCCTTCAGGAGACCGGTGGGCACACCGTCGTTCGCGATGGCGTTCGCCTGGCGCGCCAGCTCCTCGGCGAGGTCGAGCGCGCCATGGCCGTTCAGGTGTGCTTCCAGCACGCCGAGGCCACGCAGCTCGCCCGGCTCGGCGAGGCCCTTCACGTGGAAGACGTCGTGCGCGGAGAACGTCCGCGTGCCGATGCTGTACTCGATCGCGCCCTCGGGCAGCACGGAGTACGTCTGGCCGTTGACCCGCCGGACGCCCACGCGGCATGCCGGGACCGGCACCACGGCCGTCGGGACGCCGAGCGCGTTTCGTTCTGTGTAGACGCCCACCGCGTTGCCGTGCAGCAGGTAGTCCGCCACCCACGCGGCCATGCTGACGATCCGGACCTCTTCGGGGTTCGGCTGCTCCAGCAGGACCGGGCGCGGCGTGACCTTCTCCGCCACCTCGCGGCCGTGCGTGGTGTAGGCGTCGAACGGCAGCCCGCCGATCAGGTCGGAGATCAGGCTGACCGCCCGGCCGACGCCGGGGATGCCGAGCGCGCGCACGAACCCCGCGTGGCCCCAGCCGGTGTCGCCGATCAGGTCCGAGGCCGGGGCGATCCGCCAGCCGTTCGACACGATCATCCGCACCTGCTCCTCGGCGACGGCCGAGCGCATGAACGTCTTCCCGAGCCCCATCAGAGCCTCCCCGCCTCACGCAGCACGCCGAGCGCGCCGAGCACCAGGCCGCCGAGCACCAAGCCAGCCACCACGCCGAACACCGGCCCGGCCGTCTCGGCCACTAGCAGCACCAGGCCGGCCAGCACCGCGAGCACGCCGAGCACCTGCGCGGCGGGTGGCCACGCTGCCCGGAACCTCTTCAAGATCGCGTCCACAGTGCTCTCCTCACACCACGCCGAACCAGCCGGCGGGCTTCTCCTCGGGCAGGGTTCGGGCCAGGTGCACGGCGCCCGCGATGGCGTAGGTGGCGTCGCAGTGGCCGGCGCCCCGGCGGCCGAACACCCAGCCGTCGCCGCGGCGCAGCTTCTCCGTGCTCGGGATCTGCGCGTTCAGCAGCTCGTCGTCCGGGTGCGCGACCTCGGCCGCGTCGACCAGCTGCGCGAAACCCATGCAGACCGCCGGTCCGTCGGCGCGGATCCCCTCGACCTCGACGCCCTCGGGCGGCCAGCTGTCCTGGTCGTTGTCGTCGAGCTCGGCGGCGTACGCGGCGGCCGGGCCGGACGGGAACCAGCCGACCCGGCGCGGGCCGACGCGGCGCACTACGGCGCGCAGCTCCTGGCGCATCTTCTTCATGTCCGTCCACGCCTCGACGACCTCGACGCGAACACGGCCGTCGTCCATGACGGCGGCGGCCGCCAACGTCGCGTGCTTGCCGTCGATCGACACGTCGAAACACAGCGCCACGCGGTTCCGCAGCTCGGACATGTCGCCCGGGTCCAGGCAGCCGTCGGGCGCCGGAGCCGTCCACTTGTCGTTGTTGATCGCCGGGTCCAGCATCAGGACCTTCATGCACAGAATCTCGGTGAGGAAGCCCGTCAGCTCCGCGCCGCCCGCGCGCTGAACGCGGCGCGCTTCACCGAGGATGTCCGACAGCAGCAGCCGGTATCCCACGTTCGGGTTCGCAGCCCGGATCCCGGCCACGTCGGTGGCTTTCGAGCCATCCGGGGCGCTCCACTCCATGATCCCCAGGCGCTCGTCGCCCTCGCCGGTCTCGATGTACTCCAGCGCGGCCTTCCGCAGCGAGTTGAGCACGACCGCCCTCGCGTCACCCTGGTTGCTGATCAGCCACCCCTGCGCGTCGAACACGGCGTTCATCGCGGGCACCGAGGCGTCGTAGGCCGACCAGTCGGCGTGCTCACGCAGCTCGTCGAGCACCAGGCGGTCGATTGTCAGCGACCGGCCGCCCTTCCGGTTCGACGCGGCGATCTTGTATCGCGCCTTATAGATCGTTTTCAGAACCTGCTCGCCGTTGGCCCGGCGAACGCCGTTGGGCGCGATGTCCTCCGCCAAAGCGTCGATCGCTTCAGCCAGCTCGACGGCCTTTTCCCAGCTCTCTTTCGCGTAGTCCAGGTTCGTGGAGGTGCCAAGCACCAGCTTCCGCTCTTCGATGAAGAGCCAGAACAGGATCAGGATCACCAGCAGCTCGGTCTTGCCGTTCTGCCGGGCGACCAGGACCAGCAGTTTCTTGAAGCGTGGCCGGCCATCGGGCAACAGCTCGCCCCCGTGGATCGCCGCCCAGCGCTGCCACGGGTCCAGCGGTCGCTCCACCACGTTGATGGCGAACGTCTCGACCTTGAAGCCGTACGACGTCGCCGGGGTCAGCGCGCACCCGCAGCCGCACGGGCCCGGTGGGCCCTGCACCAGCGGGGGCGTCCAGAGGCGAGGCGTCGTCGAGCCGTAGACGACCGGCTCCATCGCCGCGGCCGTCACGCGCCACCCCGAGCCGTGCGACGCTCCTTCAGCTCGTCCTTGGCGCGCTGGGCCGCCGAACGCTCTGCCGGAGCCGAGCGCGGCAGCACAGCCTTCCGCGCGGCCGGGGTGGCGCCTAAGGACTCCAGCGTGGACAGCAGCTTTCCGGCCAGTTCGGCCACGGTCCGGCCGTTCTCCTCCGCGTCGATCGCAGAACCCAGCCGAAGTGCCAGGGCGACCGCAGCCTGGTCCTCGTCGTCCAGATCGAGCGCGTCGAGCGCGTCCTTCACGGCCCCGTGGACGTCCTCGTGGCGGCACGTGTGCTCGGTCATCGCGGGCTCCCGGCGGCCGGGGAGAGAGAGGACATAGGGGCGCGGATGTCCAGGGCGGCCGGGTGATCCAAAAAACCGCAGGTCAGCGCATAGCCCACTGCGCACACTCGTTCGCGCAGGTCAGAGCCTTGATCGACTGCATGCCTTGTCATGCCCCTCACCACCTGGTCATGGATCGGGGCACGGGGTCGCCGCCGGGGTCGCGGTCCTCCTGCGTGCGCCAGTACTTGATGGCGGCGATGTGCCGGTGCGGCTCGGTCCGCTGCTGCGCCCGCTCGACGAGCACCGAGTCCGGCAGGTCGAGCAGCACCACGCGGTCGGCCTGGATCTGACGGGCGAAGTCGGCGCGTCGGCTGGCCCCGCCGAGACAGCGGATCACCCACACGTCGCCCGGTGGCCGGCCACTGCGCAGCTCGTCGACGCCAGCCCGGTACGCGGTGGCGCCGATGGCGTCCTGGTCCAGCACGAGATCGCCGGGCTTGCGGCGCTGCTCGACGTAGTAGTTCTTGCCCGCGCAGGGCGGCCCGCAGACCAGCGTCACCATGCGGTCACCCGCTTCGGTTCCGGGTCCGCGGTCCGGGTGGGGTCGCCAGCCGCGAGGTTGCAGCGCCGGTGCACGGCCACCATCCGGTCGAGGTCGTCGCCGTAGACCTTGCCGTCGAGATGGTGGACGTGGGCGGACTCCGGATCGGGGTGCTTGACCTTCGGGTCGATCGGCTGGTTGCACAGCTGGCAGACCCAGCGGTCGCGGTCGAGCACGTAGGCGCGCAGCTTGCGCCACCGGCGGGTGCTGCCGCCGCGCCACGAGATCGACATGCGATCAGAGTACCCGCGGTATCTGGATACCAACAGAATCTGAATGCTGTCGTGACCCTCGCCCGATGAAACAGGCAGCTAACGCGCAGCGACTACGTCAACATCACCAAGAGGGAAGGCAATACCATGATCAGCTTGTTCAGCGGCGGAATTGGCGTCGGCCTCCGCGTGGACCGCGAGGTCGACTACGCGGAAGCCGAGGTTGCACTGAAGCGCCATGGCTTCAAGTCGTTCAACGTCAATCGAACATCACACGGACCGCAGGAGACGGAGCTCCACCTCCACACGGCCATCCCGGTGGAGGAGATCACGGCCGACGGTGTTCCGCAGGTGGACGCAGCGGATGCCCTCCGCCGGCTCGCCGCTGTGGTGGAAGACCTGGACAAGGGCATCAAGTAGGTCAGGGTCATCGCAGGTGCACGGGTTGGCGCACGCACAGAACGTCAACCTGAGCACTTAACCCCGGATCCTGATCCCAGGCCTGAGTCTCAGGCCCCCAGCCGAAACGCTCGAAACCCGTCGTACGACACTCCTTGCATGCGTTTTGGCAAGTTCGATGTTCGCTACCTCGGTGCGGTCGCCGCCCTCGGCATGGTTGTACTGATCGCCGTCAGCCAAGGGCAGCATCGAGGCGACAACTGGTGGGCAGCGTGGGGCAGCTGGATCGGAGGCTTCGGGTCCATCACAGCCGCCGGGGCCGCGGTCTGGATCGCCATCGAAGGCTGGCGCCGCACCGAGAAACAGCTCCAGAGGGCAGAGGAGCGTGAATATGCAACCAAGTTCCTGGTGTGGATCGAGCACGTTAGCCAGTCTGAGTATCGCGTCGTGTATATGAACTCGGGGCCGTTGCCCGTTTTTAACGTCCAAGTGGTGATCTACTACAACGACAACCCGATCGGCGACTTCCCGATGACGGACCTCCGCCCTGTCACCACGCCGACAGCGCGGGAGCCAGCAACCGCTCACGTCGCGTTCTGGGTCGAGAAAGAAGTCGAAAGACAGGCCGGCCATCCTTTCGTCGGCCCAGATCGAGTCATCGGCACCGACGAAGCGAAGCCTAGGCAAGCTGACGTCGCTGCCCTGCGCCGTATCACCAAGGAGATCCGCTTCGCCATTACCTTCGAAGACGGCAACCGCGCTCGATGGGAACGAACGCACGCAGGGGAACTGCGCCGAATCCCACGTTGATGCGCTAACAGTGAGCCGGTGCTGCCCGGCTGAGCCGCTGCTCACCCGGGTGTCCAGATGGTGTCCGGGTTGCGGCCAGGTTCCGAGCACACCGAGACACCGTGTTTCCACAGCTCAGCGCGCGATCGCGCGGCCGTGTCCAGGTGTCCCGGTTTCGTGCCCTGTAGCCCTATATGAATAGGTGGCCAACTAAGAAATCCTCTTTAGGGCGACTGTCGCAAAACCTAGACACCTAGACACCTAGACACTTGATCTTGACTATCCATCCTGATCTGCGGAAACCCGGTGTCCAGGTTTTCGTCAAACCTAGCCGCAACCCGGACACACCTGGACACCACAGCACCCCGGGCGCGGTGTGCTCCCGGGGCGCTGTCTGTGCTGAGGTCAGGGCGTGAGGCGGTCGGCGTCTTCCACGGCGCGCAGGCGCAGCCCCATGCGTGCGGTGACCCGCTTGTCTTTTGGTCCGACCTTGCGGGTGCTGTAGCCCCGGTCGGCGAGGCCACGCCCGAAGGCGGTCAGGGTGAGGCGGTCGGCGTCCTTGATTTGCGCGTAGTCGCACCATGCCTTGAACGACTCCCACAGGTCGGCCATGACGGCGGTGTACTCGGCGCCGGGCTCGGTGTACTCGGCGCGCCACGTGTCGAGGACGGACAGGCTGTCGCGCAGTTCGAGGGTGGCGACGTCGACGGCGTGGGGCGGGTTGTCGATTCCCTCGGCTCGGTAGGCGTTCCAGCCGCGCACGCACCACGCCAGCACGGCGGCGGCATGCTCGCCGGACAGCCGTGTCTCCAGCGTGGTGTCCTCGGTGTCGACGGGGTCGCCGCAGGGCACAACGACGAGGCGGCGCCAGAGGGCCTGGTCGACGCCGACGATCGTGGGCGGTTTGTTGCAGGCGATCCATCCGGTGAAGGCGGGGACGCGCTCGACGAACTCGTCGGCGCGCATCCGGCGGGCCTCCTGGACGGCGTTCCCGGCGAGTGACTTGATCTCGTCGGCCTGCATGGCCCAGCGCTCGGGCGGGTCGTCGGCGTAGATGAGGCGCCGGGGCAGTGCTTTGAGGATGTCGGGGCGTGCAGCGTCGGTCTGCTTTCCGGCGAAGAGGCTGACGGAGAAGGGTCCGGCATGGTCGCCGAGCACCTTACCGATGATCTTCAGGAACGTGGACTTGCCGCTGCTGGTCGGGCCCTTGAGGAAGATCAGCTTTCGCTTGGTGTTCTCGCCGAAGAGCGTGTAGCCCATGAGCCGCTGGGCGTAGGCGCGCGCCTCGGCGTCGGGGATGACGTGCGCGACAAAGGCGTCCCACTCGTCCGAGCGGGCGTCGGGGTCGTAGGGCGCGGCGGTGACGCGGGTGAGCCGGTCAGCGCGGCGGTGCTCGCGCAGGTGCGCGGTCTGCCCGAGCACGAGCGTGCCGTTGGTGACGGTGAGCAGCGCGGGATCGGCGTCGAACTTCTCGGCATCGACGGCGAGGCCTTCGGAGTGGGACAGCGTCAGAGCGTTGGCGATCGTGCGAGCGCTCTGGGCGCGCTGGGCGAACGCGCGCACCGCCTTGGCGTGGGCCTTGGCGCCATCGGCGGCTTCCTTCAGCGTCTCATCGGCGGCCGCGTCTTCGGCGGCGATCTTGGCGGCGGCCTCGGCGCGGGCAACCTCCCCTTTGAGCAGGTCGACGGTCCGCACGGCGAGGGCCTGGGCCTGGTGCTTAGTATCGCTGGTGCGCCAGCGGCGCCCGTCCCACAGGGCCCAGCCGCCGTTCAGCTCGGCCCAGGCGAGGTTGGGGATGTGCTGGTCGGCGATGCGGCGGGCGAGGCCCAGTTCGGTGAGGTCGTGGTCGACGATCTCGTCCTTGACCACGTCGACGACAACGGCCGGGTTGGTTCCGGCGCTGTAGGGGTGGAGCGCGGCCAGCCGGGGCCAGCGGTCTTCGTCGACGCCGCAGTGCCGCAGGTGGGTCAGCATGCGGCGCAGGCTGCTGCGGCTGTCGTTCTGGGCTTGGATGCGCAGCCGGTCGGCGAGGTCGGCGAGCGCCCCGGCGCGCGCCAGGGGCGTGAAGGGCTCGGGCGTGATAGCGGCGACGGCCGCGTTCCAGTCGGTCACGCCAGCCCCCGGGCAGCGTGGCCGTCGATGGTCGAGGAGAGTCCGATTACACGGCCGTCGTCGTCATCGTCGACGAGGGTGCGGGTGATGCCGCCGTCGGGGGTGGGTTCGAGGATCGCGGTGGTGACGCCGTGGGCGATCTCGCGTTCGTGGGGCAGGGCGGGGCGCTCGAAGGGCTGGCCTTCGGTGAGGACGAGCGTGGCGAAGTCGCGGCGCCAGGTGTCGGGCTCCGGGTTGATCGCGCATGTGTGGAGGACGGCGGGCACGGTGCGGCCGTCGCGGCGCGGGATGCATGCGGAGCAGGCGGAGTTCGCGTTCATCGGCGTTCTCCCTCCGGGCGCCGCTTGCCGGCCGGATGCCGGGCGATCGAGTCCTCAATGGACTTGTCCAGGACTCCACCCACGACCCTTAGCGCGGTAAAATCGTGCTGACTGTTGTCGTCGGATGCAGTTCGTGCGCCGCCCCGGGGTCCCGCCGGGGCGGCGTTCTTCGTGTTGGGCATCAGGCACCGCCGCCCTGCGCCTCACGGCGCACGCGGCGAGCTGCGGCCGAGGCGCGTCCGCACTGCACGAAGTGCTCATGCCTGCGCTGCTCGACCAGCTCGGCGCGCTCAGCGGCGGGCAACCGGTTGTCCGGGTCGACCTCGCGCGCGAAGCGACGGCGCAAGCCGTCCTGGGTCGCCCGGGCGGACTCGCGGCGTTCCGCAGGGCTCTTGGGCTGCCAGCGCGCGGCGGCAAGGGCGCGTGCCGCAGCAGTTGTTTCAGACACAGCGTTCTCCCGTGATGTATAAGGAAGGGAATGGAGGTTGGCTGTCTCGGGGCGCCATCCGCGGAGGCCCGGGCGCGGGAACGGTTTTGAGGACCTGTCCGGCCGGAGTGCATGCAGCTTATGCGGAAATTTTGTAGCCGTGCAACCCCCGCAACCGTGACGTGAACTGCGGTAATATTCGAGCCGCGCCCAGGGCGGCTAATCAACTCGGCAATTTACTGGCCGCCCTCAGAATGGCTGCAAAATTCTGACCTGCACATTTGTTGTGAAGTCAAGAAATGCAGGGGTATGTGCGCAAGAATTGCGCCTTCTGTATTAGGCTGGGCAGCGTGACGAGTGAGGCGAACGACGCGATGCAGGAGTACGCACGCGCACTCGTCGCCGGTTGGCCCCCGATCACCGAAGAGCAGCGCCAGCACGTGACCGCGCTACTCGCCCCGGGCGAGGCTGAGCGCTCAGCGGGGCAGGATCTCGACCGTCTCCGGGTCGAACGCATGCCGGCCACGCGGAGCCTTCAGGATCGTGACCGTCACCAGGGCGCCGATGATGGCCCGCTGGCGCTCGATGTTCTTCGCCAGGAATGCGCGGCTCGGGCTCGCCGCGTCAGCGATGCCGTCCAGCGCCGAGCCGTCGGCTAGATCGGCTAGCTCCCGCTTCGCCTTCTCGATCTCCGGCCGCAGCCGGGCGTTCGTGGTCTTGAACTGCTCCGCCGTGTAGCCGCTGTCCGGGTCGCCGAAGAGTGCAGCGGCTTCCTCCGCGCGGGCCTCAAGTCGTGCGAGCCGCTTCATGATCGGCTCTCGGTCGGGAGTCGGCTTGAGCAGCTTCACATTCTCGCGGTCCAGGCGGGCGCACACCACCGCGCGGACCAGTTCATCGACGGGCTTCGCGAGCCTCGTGTGTCCGTTGCCTTTGCACATATACCGCGGCATGCCCGACGCCGTGTTGCCGCCCGAGCGCTCGATCTCGCCGCACCAGCAAAAAAACAGGTGGGAGCCGACCAGAGTCAGCGACGTGGCCCCGTGGTTCCCCAGGCGGCCCGGAGCGGCCAGCTTGAGCGCCAGGGCTACCCACAGGTCCTCGGCGGCTTGGCGGTCGTCTGGGGCGAACATCGGCTTCCACTGGGCCTTCGGGAGCTTCTCCAGGGCCCTCCTGAAGTCCGTCGTGCCCGGCGGGATCTTGCCGACACGCCCCGCGTTGCGGGGCCGGAGCAGCATTTGACGCATATTCGAGCCGTCCCACGGCTTGCCCGACGTCGTGGTCATCCCGGCGGCGTTCCATTCAAGGCAGAGCGAGCGCACGCTGTCCCCGGCCAGCACGCGCTCGGCCGCCTCGCGGCCCTTTTCGATCTCGTCAGGCACAAGCGTCATGCCGTCGGTCTCGTAGCCGAACGGGCGCCTGCCGCCGGTCCAGCCGCCCGCCTCGGCGAGTTGCTTCTTCTGCCTGCTCACGCGCTCCCCGATGTCCTCGGCCTCTCCGGCGTCGTTTGCGGCGAGGATACGGGCGATCCGGCGGCCCGCCGAGGTGTTCAGGTCGAAGCTCGGCGATGCCACGTACCGGAACTCGATGCCGTGCTGCTCGGCGAGTTCGATCTGGCCCTCGTGCTCGCGCGGCCGACGGGTGAGCCGCCCGCTGGTGTAGGCGATGATCATGCCGAAGTGCCCGGCACGAGCATCGCGCAGCATCCGGCCGTAGTCCGGCCGGGTCTTCTTCGAGCGCGTCGAGGCGCCGATGTCGTTGTCCTTGTAGACGCGCCGCACGGTCATCCCCAGTCGGTTGGCCAGGGCTCGCGCGTCCTCCTCCTGGCGTTCAACGCCCAGCTCGCGGCCCTCGCGGTCGTCGCTTATGCGCAAATAGATGGCTGCGGCCTGGGGAAGCGTCATGAAAAGATGCTATCGTGAGTCTTCGTTCAGACGAAGACGAGGTGCGTCACGTCGCGAGCGTAACCGGCCGGTTCACCCGGTCACCCGCTCGCTCGGCGGTACCCGCTGCCCCGCGCGGCCACTTAGCGTCGGTTGCGCGAGGACGCGAACCGGAAGGAGAGCGATCATGCACGGGTGCTGCTCGAAGTGCACCGGACAGGGCTGCGGCTGCTGCGGCAACTGCAACTGACGCTCAACCCGGCGCTCGCGGCGGCGGGTCAGACCGCCGCCGGAGCGCCCCCTAACGGGTGGGGCACGCGGCCCGCGCGTGCGCCACCGCCAGTACTCGAGTGGCCCGGCACCGTGCATGCGAAGATCCCCGGGTGCCCGCGCTTTCCGAAGTCATCACCGTCCTGGAACAGGCCTACCCGCCCGCGCTCGCCGAGTCGTGGGACGCCGTCGGCCTCGTCTGCGGCGACCCCGCCGAGCCCGTCACGCGCGTGCTGTTCTGCGTGGACCCGGTCACCGAGACCATCGACGAAGCTGCCGACCTCGGCGCGCAGCTGATCGTCGCGCACCACCCGCTGCTGCTGCGCGGCGTGCACGGCGTCCCCGCCGACACCGCCAAGGGCTCGCTCGTGCACCGGATGATCCGCACCGGCATCGCCCTCTACTGCGCGCACACCAACGCCGACTCCGCCGACCCCGGCGTCTCGGACGCCCTCGCGCGGGCGATCGGGCTGCGCGTGACCGGTCCGCTGGCGCCCAACGAAGACGGCGTCACCGGCATCGGCCGCCTCGGCGAACTGCCCGAAGCCGAGCCGTTCGCGACGTTCGTCCAGCGCGTGGCCGACGCGCTGCCGGCGACCGTGCCCGGCGTGCTCGGCGCGGGCGACGAGGACCGCCCGATCCGCACCGTCGCCGTGTCCGGCGGGGCCGGGGACTCCTACCTGAAGCAGGCCACCGCGGCCGGGGTCGACGCCTTCGTCACCGCCGACCTGCGGCATCACCCCGCCGGCGAGCACCTCGCGAACCCGGGTCCCGTGCCCGCGCTGGTCGGGCTGACCCACTGGGCCAGCGAATGGCCCTGGTGCGGGCAAGCCTCGGCGGTCGTGGCCGACGCGTTTGCGGGTAACGTCGACGTTCACGTCTCCACGCGGTGCACCGACCCGTGGAGCGTCCGCGCCGAGCGCACATCGATTTAGAGGAGCACCGTGAAGGCCGAACCCGCCGTGCAGCGCCAGTTGCTCGAGCTCGCCAAGGTGGACGCCGAGCTTTCGCGCACCGCGCACCGCCGTCGCACCCTGCCCGAACTGGCCGAGATCGACGCGGGGGAGAAGACCGCCCGCGATCGCCGCGACGCGCTCGTGTCCGTCGAGACCGCTTCCTCCGACCTCGACCGCGAGATCGCCCGGCAGGAGAAGGAGATCGAGTCGGTGCGCGCCCGCGAGGACCGCGACCGCAAGCTCCTGGCGTCCGGGTCCGTCAACTCGAAGCAGATGACCGACATCGAGCACGAGCTGCAGACCCTGCAGCGCCGGCAGAGCGCGCTGGAAGACGACCTGCTGGAGCTGATGGAGCAGCGCGAGGCCCTCGGCCTGGACGCGCAGCGCACCGGCGCCGAGGTCGACAAGGCCGAGGCCGAGGTCGCCGCCGCGATCACCCGCCGCGACGAGGCCTTCAAGGACCTCGACACCACCCGCGCGCGCCGCGACGAAGACCGCGCGAAGCTGCTGCCGCGTTTCCCGGAGCCGCTGCTCAAGCTGTACGAGCGCGTCCGTGAGCACAAGGGCATCGGCGCCGCGCTGCTGCGTGCCCGCCGTTGCGGCGCGTGCCAGCTGGAGATGGACCGCAACACGATCGCCGAGATCAAGGCCGCGCCGGAGGACGACGTCATCCAGTGCGAGAACTGCGGTGCCGTCCTGGTCCGGACCATGGAGTCGGGTCTGTGACGTCGCACGTGATCATCGAGGCGGACGGGGGCTCACGAGGCAACCCCGGGCCCGCCGGCTACGGCGCGGTCGTCAAGGACGCCGCGACCGACGAGGTCCTGGCCGAGCGCAAGGAAAGCCTGGGCGTCGTCACCAACAACGTCGCCGAGTACAACGGTCTGATCGCCGGGCTGGCGGCGGCGGCCGAGCTCGGAGCGTCCACTGTGGACGTCCGGATGGACTCGAAGCTCGTGGTGGAGCAGATGTCCGGGCGCTGGAAGATCAAGCACCCGGACATGCAGCCGCTGGCCGAGCGGGCCAAGGAGCTGGCCGCCGGGTTCGCCCGCGTCAAGTACGACTGGATCCCGCGGGCGGAGAACTCGCACGCCGACCGGCTGGCCAACGAAGCGATGGACGCGGCCACCGGGAAGCCGGCCGCCGGGCGGCCCGGGACCTCCCCAGCCGTGCCGAAGCTGCCGACCCGCCGGCCCGACCGCGCGGCCGTGGCCTGGACCGGCGCGCGCGGCACACCGACCCGGCTGCTCCTGCTGCGTCACGGCCAGACGGAGATGTCGGCGCTGCGCCGCTACTCCGGCCGCGGCGACGTCCCGCTGACCGAGCTGGGCCGGGCGCAGGCCGCCGCGGCGGCGAAGCGGCTGGCCGCGACCGAGGGCTTGGTCGTCGATGGCGAGGCCGTCCCGATCATCTCCTCACCGCTCACCCGCACGAAGCAGACCGCGCAGGCCGTCGCCGACGCGCTCGGCGGCCGCGTCGAGACCCACCCCGGCCTCATCGAGACCGACTTCGGTGACTGGGAGGGCCTGACCTTCGCCGAAGCGGCCGAGCGCGACCCCGAACTCCACGGTTCGTGGCTGGGCGACAGCGCGGTGCCGCCGCCCGGCGGGGAGAGCTTCGACGTCGTGCACCGGCGCGTCCGCAAGGCCCGCGACGAGCTCATCGCCGAACACGGCGGGAAGACGTTGCTGCTGGTCAGCCACGTGACGCCGATCAAGACGCTGCTCCGGATGGGCCTCGACGCCGGGCCGCAGCTGCTGTTCCGGCTGCACCTGGATCTGGCGTCGCTGTCGATCGTCGAGTTCTACCCGGACGGGAACGCTTCGGTCCGGCTGGTCAACGACACCTCGCACCTGGCCTGACCGGCGAGAATGTGGGGCGGATCACGCTCAATGCCGACGCGTGGCGGACCCCGGATGGGGTATTGGCTACAGTGTCTCGACCGCGTCGCCGCGGTGGCGGATCCACTGATGGGTCCACTTCAGGGGGCGCCGGCTCGCGCGTATCCCACCGGCAGAAGCCTGCGGGCGGAACAGTGACGAGGACATGACGGCTAGCGCACTCACCGAGACCTCCCCGAGCGACGTCCCCGAGGACCCGGCACCCGCGACGACCACGCGGAGCTGGGGTGCGCGGCTGGCGCCGGTGCTGGCCGTACTGGCGGGGGTGGCCGCCGTAGCGGTTCATGCCGCCCGCTACGGCCACTGGATCGTCGACGACGCCGCCATCACCTTCTCCTACGCCCGCAGCTTCGCCGACGGCCTCGGCCCGGTGCTGCAGCCGGGCGCCCCGCCGGTCGAGGGCTTCTCCGACCCGACGTGGATGGTGCTGCTCGGCGTCGGCAAGCTCGTCGGCCTCTTCGACCACGGCCTGCTGTTCGGCCTCCCCGACTACGTGCTGTTCCCGAAGGCGCTGGGCCTGCTGTTCACCGGCGGCATCCTGACGGCGTGCTACATCGCCGCGAAGCAGATCTTCACGCGCTTCGCCTGGCTGGTCACGCTGGTCGCCGGCCTGACGCTGGCGACGATCCCGTCGTTCGTCATCTGGGTCGTGTCCGGCCTGGAGAACTCGCTGTTCGCGTTCGCGGTCGTCACGCTGGCCGTGACGTTGTTCGTCTCGGTCAAGCGCGACAAGCTGCTGACGCCGAAGGTCGCGCTGTGGGCGGGCGTCATGGTCGCGTTCGCCGCGCTGACCCGGCCGGAAGGCCTGATCTACGCGGGCGCGTACCCGCTGGCCGCGCTGTGCCTGCTACGCGGCGGCCTGTTCTGGAAGAGCTTCCGCCTGGCGCTGCTGTCGGTGGCGGCGTTCGCCGTGCCGTTCGGCGCGTACGTCGTCTGGCGGCATGCGGAGTTCGGGCGGCTGCTGGCCAACCCGTCGGTGGCCAAGCAGCAGGGCCTGCCCGGCTTCGACGCCGTGAAGCGGCCGTTCGAGCTGGCCGGCTACGCGGGCTGGGCCGGCGTGGTCCTGCTGCTGCTGGTGATCGTGTTCGCGCTGGTCAAGGCGCCGTGGCGGCGTTCGCTGATCGCGCTGCTGGTGCCGCTGGGGCTGGGGATCGTCGCGTACGGCGTGATGGTCGCCGACTGGATGTACCAGCACCGGTTCGCCAGCCCGATCTGGCCGCTGGCGGTCATCGCGGGCACGTTGGCGGCGGGCGAGCTGCTCAAGCACCGGCGAGCGCTGCTGCGCATCGGGATCGTCGTGGTGCTGGTGGGCGCGTTCGTGCCGTCGGCGATCGGGTTCGCGCAGGCCGCGGACGGGTTCGCGAAGAACCCGAACATCACGGCGTGCCTGGTGGCGGACCGCTTCGGCCGCGGGTTCAACACGTACGCGGACATCCTGGGCGTCCAGAAGGCGTCCCTGCTGCTGCCGGACCTCGGTGGCTCGTCGATGACCAGCCGGCTCGAGCTGGTCGACATGGCGGGCCTGGTCAACAAGCCGATCGCCGACCTGGTCCACGACAACGACCTGGCGGGCCTGCGCAACTACGTGTTCGACACGGTGAAGCCGACGTTCATCCACTCGTGGGGCCCCTGGGCGGCGGGCAACGGCATCGCGCTGGACCCGCGCCTTGACCGCGACTACTTCCTGATCTACAGCTCCCCGATCGAGGGCCTGCGGAACGGCGACTGGGTCCGCAAGGACGCGGTGACCGACCCGGCCAAGCTGAAGGCGGCCCAGGACTACGCGAAGGTGACGATCCCGGCGGTGGCGGCAGACCGCTTCGGCGGCCCGCTGGACGACTGCGGCGCGACGATGAAGCCGGGCCAGACGATCACGATGTCCGGCTGAGTCCGGAACTCGCGTGAGTTGACCCGTAACTCGCGTGATTGAGGCCGGAACTCGCCAGTTCCGGCTTCAATCACGTGAGATCCGGCTCCGATCACGTCGGTTACGGGTTACGTCACCAGGCCCAGGCTGAACCACAGGGCCACCGTGGCCGCGGCCAGGCACAGCGGGGTCGTCAGCGCCCCCAGCGCGTGGAACGTCTTCGCCGACGGGTGCTCCGGCAAAGTCCGGCGCCACAGCAGGGTCGCCAGGGAGCCCAGGTAAGTCGCGTTCGGGCCGATGTTGACCCCCAGCAGGACCGCCAGCAGCACCCCCGGCGCCGGGTGGGGGCCCAGCACCGACAGGAGGATCAGCGTCGCCGGGAGGTTGTTGACCAGGTTGGCCAGCAGGGCCGCCACCCCGGCCGCCACGAGGAGCTCGACCAGGCCCGTCGAGGACGGCAGCACCGAGCGGAGCACGCCGCCCAGCAGGTGCTCCGAGACCGCCTCCACCACGACCGCCAGGCCCAGCACGAACAGGCACAGCTGCGGCGCCGCCTCCGTCAGCAGCTGCCACGGCCGGATCTTGCCGGAAGCCAGCGCGCGGACGCCGAGGATCAGCGCGGCCAGCGCCGCGATCCACACCGGCTCGACGTGGCCGAGCGGGCCCAGCGCGAAGCCGAGCAGCGTCAGTGCCAGGACGACCAATGCGAACGTCGGTGTCTCCAGGTGCTGCGGAGGCGTAGCCGTCTCCCGGGGACGAAGGTCGAGCGCGAAGAACCGCAGGAACACCAGCAGCTCGATGCCGATCGTGACCAGCCACGGCAACGCCATCGCCGCCGTGAAGCCGGCGAACGTCAGCCCCGAGGCGCCGAACGCCAGCAGGTTCGTCAGGTTGGACACCGGCAGCAGCGTCGACGCCGAGTTCGCCAGGTGCGCGCACGCGTACACGTGCGGCCGGGCCGGCAGGCGAAGGCTCGTCGCGGTCGCCAGCACCACCGGGGTGAGCAGCACGACCGTGGCGTCCAGGCTGAGGACCGCCGTCACCCCGGACGCCGCGGCGAAGGTGAGCACCAGCAGCCGCTTCGGACGGCCGTGGCAGGCCTCCGCCAGCCGGTTGCCGAGCCAGCTGAACACACCGTCCACACTGGCCAAAAAGGACAAAAGCAGGATCGCCGCCAGGAAGCCCAGCGTCGGGAGGATCTCGACGGCGCGCTCCCCGGCCGCGGCGGGCGGGACGAGCCCCAGCAGGAGCGCGAGACCCGCCGCCGGCACCGCGGCCACCGCTTCCGGCCAGCCCCGCGGTCGCACGATCGCGAAGACCAGCACCGCGGCCAGGAGCGCCAGGCTCGCGGCTCCCGCCCACAAGTTCACCCGCTCACGCTAACCGGCCGCCGGTTTTGTCGGTGCCCTCGGGTAGCGTAGAAAACGGGGGGCGCCCCTGCGGGCGAGTCAGACTCCGGGCGGGTCAGACTCCGAGCGGTTCCGGGGTGGCCGCGCCGCGAGCCAGGTCCTGCTCCTTCGCGCGGATGATCGGCAGCACGTGCTTGCCGAAGTGCTCGACGTCCTCGAGGTAGTGCAGGAACCCGAGGAGCAGCAGCGAAGCCCCGCGCCGCTTGTACTCGATCGCCCGGTCGGCGATCTGCTCCGGGGTGCCGATCAGCTTCGTGCGGAAGCCGTCGTTGTACTGCACCAGGTCTTCGAACTCCGAGTCGGCCCACATGCCCTTCGAGTCCGAAGTGGACTTCCCGGCCTGTGCCACGGCCGACCGGAACCCTTCCACCGCCTCGACGTTCGCCTTGTCGACGATCTCCCGCAAGACCGCGCGAGCTTCGCTCTCGGTTTCCCGGGCGATCAGGAACCCGTTGAGTCCGAACCGGACGGTCCGCCCGTTGCCGGCCGCGTACCCGCTGACCTCCGAAACCTGCTCGCTGAAGCCGTCGAAGTCCTTGCCGTTGCTGAAGTACCAGTCCGAGACGCTGCCCGCGAGCTTGCGCGCGGCGGTGGAGTTGCCGCCCTGGAAGATCTCCGGGTGCGGCGCCGCGACCGGCTTCGGCTTGATGTCGAAGTCGTGGATCCGGTAGAAGTCGCCGCGGAATTCGGCGTGGTCGTTCGTCCAGAGCTCGCGCAGCACGCGGATGAACTCCTCGGTCCGCCGGTAGCGCTCGTCGTGCTCCAGCCACGGTTCGCCGAGGCCGGTGAACTCGCCCTTGAACCACCCGCTCACGACGTTGACCGCCGCGCGGCCGCCGGAGATGACGTCGGCGCTGGCGATGAACTTCGCCAGCACACCGGGGTGCCACAGTCCGGGGTGGACGGCCGCGATCACCTTGAGCCGCTGCGTCGCGAGCAGCAGCGCCAGGCTGAACCCGGTGGATTCGTGCTGGTACGAGGCGCCGTAGCTGGCCGTGTAGCGCACCTGCGAGAGTGCGTACTCGAACCCGCTGTTCTCGGCGAGGACCGCGAGATCCCGGTTGTACTCGTAGCCCCAGTCCGTCCGCTGTTCGATGTCGGACGTGACGAGGCCACCGCTCACGTTCGGGACCCAGTAGGCGAATTTCAACGGCTCTTCGAGCGACATGGCCCGAGTAGAGCAACGACGCCGAAGACGGTCAACGCGCGTCCACGCGGTGGGAACTCACCCGCCGCGCTGGGATTTGGCCAGTGCGCCACCGAGTTCCGCGCGGCCGGGGATGCCGAGCTTGCGGTACGCGCCGGACAGGTGCAGCTCCACGGTCCGCCGCGTGAGGTGCAGCGCGGTCGCGATCTCGCGGTTCGTCAGCCCCTGCGCGGCCATGACGGCGATCCGGTTCTCCTGCCGCGTCAAGCCGTGCTCGTTGTCCTTGGCCGGCGTCAGCGCCCGCCGCGCCGACCGCAGTTCCTCCGCCGCGCGCCGGGCGAGCGGCCGTGCGCCGCAGTGCTCGCTCAGCTCGACCGCCTGCCGCAGCGTCTCGATGGCCTTTTCGGACTGTCCGTGCCGCGCCTGCAGCGTGCCGAGCTCGGTCAGCGCCGTCGCCAGCTGCAGCCGCGCCGGCGACGACTTGAGCGTCGTGATCGCCTTGTTCAGCGCCCGCTCGGCTTCGTCGTCCTCGCGGACGAGCCCGAGCGTCGTCAGCGCCGTGCCGAGTGGCCGGTCCGCGCCCCAGCGCGTCGACGCGGTCATGTCCTCCTCGGCCAGCCGGGCCGCGTCGTCGGCCTGGCCCAGCGCCAGCGCCGCCCGCGCCGCGTGCGCACGCCACGGCACGAAGCCCGGGAACCGCATGCCGTGGTGCGCGAGCCGGCGTCCGCAGCTGAGCAGGTCCTCGAACCCGAAGCGCGTGTACCCGGTCGCGACGCGCAGGCGGCCGCGCGCGTACAGGAGGTAGGTGTGGGTGAACAGGCCCTGGCTCGCGACGAAGTCCATCCGGTCCAGCAGCGACGTCGCCGCCTCGAACCGGCCCAGGTCCACCCAGCATTCGACGAGCTTCGCCGCGCACAGCACGCCGACCGGGCACGTCGTCGTCCCGCCGCGCTCGTCGAAGCGGCGCAGCAGCGACTCGAAGTGGACGCTCGCCCGCTGCAGGTCGCCGCTGGCCTGCAGCGCGATCCCGCGGGCCAGCGTCGGCAGCGCGCCGTGCGGCACGTGCACGTCCCACGGCTCGCGCTCGACGTCGAGGACGCGGCACAGCCGGTCGACGTGCGCCGGCTCGTCCGCGAGCACCGCGGTGGCCAGCGTGAAGAAGTAGTGCTGCTCGAAGAGGTCACCGTCGTCGCCGGTCAACGCGTCGGCGAAGTGCCCGACCGCGTCCAGCGAGGACTCACCGCTGCGGACGGCGTCGAGCGCCAGCAGCGCCGACCGGCTGCGCCGCGCCGCCGGGTCGGTCAGCGGCGCCCACTGCACCTCGAAGTCGCGGAACTCCGGCGGCGGGCCGAGCCGGCTGCCGGCCTCGGCGAGGTAGGTGATGCACAGCAGCGGCCACACGGCGTCCGGGCCGCCGGCGTCGAGCCGCGCGGCGATCTGGCCGGCCGCGCTGATCGCGAGCCGCGCGTCCTGGCCGCCGCAGAGCGACAGCAGCATCGCCGACGCGATGAACGCGGCCGTGTCGCGGTTGCCGATGGTGTCGACGGCCTCCCGCACCCGCTGCGCCGCGGCGGGCGGGTCGAGCTGGAACTCCGCGTGGGCCAGCTGCAGCAGCACGGCCACCCGGCGCCCCGACGTCAGCCGCTCTTCCAGCGCCCGCCGCAGGTACCGCGCGCCCAGCTCGGGACGGCCGGAGAACACGGCGTTGCGCGCGCTCAGCCGCAGGACGTCGACGCCCCACGGGATCCGGATCGACGTCGCATCGAGCAGGTGCGCGGCGACGCGCTCGGCCGTCGCGCCGGTCTCGGACAGCAGTTTCGCCGCGCGCGCGTGGTTGACCGCCCGCGTGGTCTGCGGCATGTCCTTCAGCACGGAGTTGCGGACGAAGGGCAAGGTCAGCGTCGGGCGGCTGCTGTTGTGCAGCAGGTGCAGCCGGACCATCGTGTCGATGGCCTGCAGCGCGTCGAGCTCGTCCACCCCGGCGAGCAGGGCCAGCAGGTCGAAGCCCGCGTCCTCGCCGAGGATCGCGGCCGCGTGCAGGATCGCCGGCGCGTGCGGGAACTCCTGCATCCGGGTGTGGAGCACCTGGCCGATCAGGGACGAGCCGAGCTCGTGCGGGTCCGCGCCGGGCAGCAGCCGCGGCCGCAGCGCGTTCAGCAGGTACGGGTTGCCGCCGGTCGCCTGGCGGCAGGCGGTGGCGAGCTCGCCCGGGGCGAGGCCCAGGACCTCCGCCGCCGCCGCGTCGCCGAGGCCGTTGAGGGTGATCGTCGCGGGCGTGCAGCCCGCCATCTCCAGCAGCGCCACCTCGCGGTGCGGCGGGTGCCCGGTCAGGGAGGTGAGTATGATCAACACCGGCAGGTCGAGCACGCGGTGCCGGATGTAGGCGAGGCACCGCATCGACCAGGCGTCGGCGAGGTGCACGTTGTCGATGCCGAGGAACAGCGGGCCCCGCTCGGTTGCGTCGCGGACGAGGCGGAAGAAGTGCTCGAGGGCCGCGCTCTCGCCGGCCGGGCCACACTGCTCGGCGAAGCTCGGGCGGGGATCGCCCGGGTCGTAGAGCGCGTCGGCCAGCTGGCGGGCGAGCCCGCCGGGCAGGTGGCTCTCCAGCCGCGACCCGGTGGCGATGGTGACGGTGAAGCCGGCGTCCGCGGCCAGTGCCGCGGCGGCGTGCAGCGTGGCGCTCTTGCCCATGCCGAACTCGCCGACCAGCACCGCGCTCGCGGCCGTGCCGCCCAGCGCGAGGGGAAACAGGCTGGTCAGGCGGCTGAGCTCGGGTTCGCGGCCGGGGAGCCGCGGGGTGGGGCGCTTCGGTACCGAAGCCCCGCTGACGGGATGCTCGGAATTTACTTCGGTATCCACCGTAAGGACTTTCATGTTGGGTTGGGGCAGACTACTGGAAACCGGCTGACCACGGGAGATCCCGCAGGTCATGGCCGGTACCGGCCACCACCTGAGCAGGGGAGACGATGGACGCAGTGGATGCGAACCAGGTCCTCGCGACGGCCGGCCGGGCCGCGCAGCCGATCGTCACGGCCACGCCCAGTACGAGCAGCAGGAGCGCGCCGGCGGCCGGTCCCCGCCGTCCGGTGAACACGCACGGCTTCCGGCCCGCACCCCCGCTCGGCGGCGGGTAGCTGGGGCGGGACGAGCCGGCCTCGAACGCGGGAGCGCTGCCGAAGGAAGAGGGGCCGTGATCGACGGAGGCACCCGAGCCCCGGGAACCGGTACCGGCTGAGCCGCCGGAGACCGGCGGACCACCGCGAGGGGAACCGCCGCCCGGCAGGTAGCCGAGCCGGGCCGCCTCCTCGAGGGCCGCGGTCACCGGGTGGAACCCGGTGAGCAGGTCCCGGCACCGGGCACAGTCGCCGAGGTGCGTTTCGAACTCTTCCGGATCGTCGAGGACGCCGAGTTCGTAAGCCGCGGCGTCGCGGTGCTTCCCCTTCATCGCACCGCTACTTCCCCGAGCGCCTTCCGCAATTGCCGCATCGCCGTGTACAACCGCGATTTCACGGTTCCCTCGGGAATTCCCAGATTTGTCGCCGCCTGCCGGACGGTGTTTCCGGCGAGGTATGTCTCGGCGATTACGGACTGATATTTTTCATCCAGTTCCGATAACGCCCGGCTAATCGTTAGTGCGGCTAACGAACTGTCCGCACGGTCGGTGGACTCGGCGTTTTCCGGGATCTCCAGAGCGACCTCCTGCGGGCGGACCCGGCGATTTCGCCAGCCGTCGATGACGATCCGGCGCGCCACCGTGAGCAGCCAGCCGCGCAGCATTCCGGGCTCGCGTTCGAGCGTGCCGGAGTGCTGCCAGGCGCGGATCATGGTCTCCTGCACGACGTCTTCGGTCCACTGCCGGTCGTGGTTGGTCAGGGCCAGGACCTGCGAAAACAGGGTGGCGCGGAAGTTCTTGTACAGCAGTGGGACGAGGTCGTCCGCCGCGTCGGGGCGCGCTTCGACCGCGATCGCGGACGAGGGGTGGCCGACGTGGCCGCGAATTTCTCTGCCCAGTGCTTCCATAAAGCTTGCAACCTCACCTGACTGGCGGACCGTGGGGCCTTCGGAGCGTAGCGCAAAACCACTTAATAGGCCATATGCATTAGTTTCCCTGCCCCATTAGCTGCGGCGTACGAACTGGTCGGTTCAAATTGTGTCTTGTGATGTACATCACAGTCACTAAAAGGTGACGGAGAGAACCGGTGAACGCCGTTCTTCCGTAACCCCCGTTGAGACGTACTTCGCGAAGGGACAACGGGGATGCCGTTCCGATTCGTGGCTTTGTTCGCCGCCACGACCGCGCTCGTGCTCGGCTGCGCCCTGCCCGCGTCCGCCGGGGAGCTGCAACAGACCGACCGCACCTTGCTGACGCGCCTGAAGCAGCACACGCTGTGGGCCACGCCGGCGAGCAGGCTCGCCGCCGACCGCGCCACCAACCGGCGCGTGCGCGCGGTCGCCGTCCGCATCGCCGACGACCAGGCCCGCCTCGACGTCGCCCTGCGCGCGGTCGCCGACCGGCTCGCGGTCACCCTCCCCACCGGGCCCACCGCGCAGGAGCGGGCGTGGGCCGGCGAGATCTCGGCGGACTCCGGCGACGCGTTCGACCGGGTCTACGTCAACCGCGTGCGCGCCGAGTACGGCTCCCTCTTCGCGCTCGCCTCCGACGTCCGCGCCGGCACCCGCGACGACGACGTCCGCGCGTTCGCCCAGACCGCCGTCGACACCTCGCTCGGCCACCTGACGCTCCTCGAGAGCACCGGGCTGGCCGAGACCACTTCCCTGCTCGTCTCCGCCACCGAAGACGGCACCGACGACACCCTCGGTACCGGCGACCTCGCCCTCGGGGCCGGTTTCGTGGCGTTCGCCGCCGTCGCCACGTTCGGCCTGCTCCGCCTGCTCGGAACCCCCGGCAGGACCCAGCCGCGCACCCGGAGGTAACCCCGCCCATGTCCCCGTCCGCCGCGCTGCTCCCGGTGTCGCCGCACGACACCGGGATCGCCGAGGCCGCCGCGCTCTCCGGCCGTCTCACCTATCTCTGCATGTGCCTGACCCTGTGCTGGGGCGTGCTGGCCGCCACCGGCTGGGTCCGCCGGTTCAGCGGCCAGGACGCGCTGCGCGCCGGGCACGTCCTGCTCGCCGCGTTCACCCTCGCCACCGGCACCCTGCACGGGCTGACGTTCCTCTTCCTCGAGGACGACCCGTTCGGCGTCGCCGACCTGCTGCTCCCGTTCTACGACGGCACGCCGAGGCACGCGCTCGGCATCGCGGGCCTCGAGCTCGTCATCGCCGTGTCGGTCACCGCGGGCCTGCGCCGCGGCGCGCGCGAAGGCCGCTGGCTCCGCTTCCACCAGGCCGGCTACCTCGCCATCGGGCTGCTCGCCGTGCACGCGTGGCTCGGCGCCGTCTCGAGCGGGCACCTGTCGGTCGTCTGGCTCGCCGGGATCACGCTGCTCGTGCCGCCGGTGGTGCTGTCGGCCCTGCGGGTGCTGCCCGCGTCGGCCCTCGTCCGGGCCGGGCTGATCGAACCCGCCCCCGAAGAACCCGAGCCCGACTCGTTGCGGATCGACGTAGACAGCGACCTCTGCCACGCGTACGGCGTCTGCCAGTCCGAGGCGCCCGGGGTCTTCCAGCTCGGCCACGACGGGCAGCTGGAGTACGAGAAACGCCCCGGAACCGGGGAAACACCGAACGTCCGCGCGGCCGCGCGCGCCTGTCCCATGCGAGCCATCCACCTGTTGGGAGCCACTTCGTGAGCGAACGCATCGTCATCGCCGGAGCCGGCCTCGCCGGCCTGCGCGCCGCCGAACGGCTGCGTGAGCTCGGGTTCGAGGGGGAAGTCGTCGTCCTCGGTGCCGAGCCCGACATCGCCTACCACCGCCCGGCGCTGTCCAAGAGCCTGCTCACCGGCGCGGTCAGCCGGGCCCAGACCCTGCTCGCCGACCCCCTCGAGGTCGACGCCGAGTGGTACTTCGACACCCCGGTCACCGCGCTGTCGCCGAATCGGCAGGTCGTCCACCTCGACGGCGAGGAGCTCCGCTACGACGGCCTGATCATCGCCACCGGCGTCGAACCCCGCCGGATGCCCGGCGCGCCGCACGGCCACCCGCGGGTCGTCGTCGTCCGGACCCTGTCCGACGCGACGGCGCTGCAGCGCGCCCTCGCCACCAACTCCGGCACGGTCGCCGTCATCGGCGACGGCTTCATCGGCTGCGAAGTCGCTTCGAGCCTGCGGGAGATGGACCGCGACGTCGTCCTCATCGGCCGGTCGCGGGCGCTGCTGGCCGACGTCCTCGGCCCCGACATCGGCGACTGGCTCACCGCGCTGCACGCCGCCCGCGGCGTCCGGCTGGAGCTCGGGACCACGATCCGCCGGTGGCGGCCGGGGACGACGTCCGTCGGCCTGGAGTTCGCGGACGGCCGCGCGATCGACGTCGCGTGCGTCGTGGTCGCCGTCGGCAGCGTCCCGGCGGTGTCGTGGCTGCGCGGGGCGAAGCTGCCCCTCGACGACGGCGTCGTCTGCGGGCCGACCTGCCACGTCCTCGGCTCGGACACGATCGTCGCGGCCGGCGACGTCGCCCGCTGGCCCAACCTCCGCTACGACGCCACGCCGCGGCGCGACGAACACTGGCTCAACGCCGTGGAGATGAGCCGCACGGCGGCCGAAAACCTCCTCTCCGGGCCTTCGTGTTCGCCGGCGTACACGCCGGTGCCGAGGTACTGGTCCGAACAGCACGGCGTCCGGATCCAGGTCGCCGGCCGGCCGATGCTGGGGAGCGACACGGTCCTGCTGGAGTCGCCGGTGTCCGGGACCCGGCCGATCACGGGCTTCGTGCGCGACGGCGGGCTCGTCGGGCTCATCGGCCTCGACAGCCCCGCGGCGGTGCTGCACTGGACGGCCGAGCTGGCCCGTCGGCGCCCGGCGCCGTCGATCGTCCCGCCGCAGCGGCCACCGGAACCCGAGCGCCTCCGCCACCACAGCCGGGCGGCGGCCGGGTACTGAGCTACGATCTGCTCCGCGGACGAGCTGGCAGGGCGGTCGCGGGCCGGGGCGACCCGGTCCGAGGAAAGTCCGGACTCCACAGGGCAGGGTGGTTGCTAACGGCAACCCGGGGTGACCCGCGGGAAAGTGCCACAGAAAACAGACCGCCTCGGCCCGCGAGGGCCGCGGTAAGGGTGAAACGGTGGTGTAAGAGACCACCAGCGTCCCGGGTGACCGGGACGGCTGGGTAAACCCCACCCGGAGCAAGGCCAAGAGGGAGCGCGAGCTCCTGCGCAGGCGTTCGAGGACGGCCCGTCCGAGCCTGCGGGTAGGCCGCTGGAGCCTGCCGGCGACGGCAGGCCGAGATGGATGGCCGCCGCCCGGCGAGCCGCAAGGCGACCCGGGAACAGGATCCGGCTTACATGCCGGCTCGTCCGCCTCACGTACCCGAAACGGCCGCGTGATCGGCCACGGGACCCGCGTGATCGGAGCCGTGATCCGCGTGATTGAAGCCGGAACTCGCGAGTTACGGCTTCAATCACGCGAGTTCCGGCTCCGATCACGCGAGTCACGGGCCTGATCACGCGCCGTGGGCGGTTCCGCCGGTGGTTACTCGGTAGTAGGGTGCCGCTATGGCGGGTGACGAGAAGCGGTTCAAGTCGGCCTTCGATTCCTTGCACGCTCTGGCGTACTTCGCGCCCGAGGTGGATCAGGCCCTCACCGGCATCGGGCTGCGGCCGGGGCGGATGCCCTACTTCGCCGGCCGCTCGGCCGCGATGGGCGCGGTCGGGCCCGAGGTCGTCGCCGCCACCTTCTACAACTTCAACCCCGAGGTCGTCGCCCGCGTGATCCCGCGCGCCTGGACCCTCGCGACGCCTGAGCAGGTCCTCGAGGCCCGGCTCGAAGGCGTCGACAAAGCCCTGACCCGGCTTCTCGGCGAAGGCGAGCTCAAGAGCGACCAGGTCGTCGAGGCTGCCGAGCTGGCCCGCGAGGCGACCGCCGGGTGCACGGTCGAAGGACGTCCCCTCTACGCCGCCCACGCCGGGCTGGACTGGCCCGAGCCGCCGCACCTCGCGCTCTGGCACGCCATCACGCTGCTGCGTGAGCACCGCGGCGACGGCCACATCGCCGCCCTCCTCCTCAACGGCCTGAGCGGCGTCGAAGCCCTCGTCACGCACGTCGCCACCGGCCACGGGTTCACCGTCGACGCCGCCAAGCTGACGCGCGGCTGGAGCGACGAGCAGTGGACCGCCGCCGGACAGCGACTCGGGGAGCGGGGGATCCTCGACGGCGAAGGGGCGCTCACCGCGGAGGGCGCCGCGGTGCGGGACAGCGTCGAGACGGCCACCGAAGCCGCCGCGCGCGGGCCGTGGGAGCACCTCGGGCCGGAGAAGACGGCCCGGCTGGAGGAGCTCGGCCGGGACCTCACCCGCCGCGTGGTCGCGGCCGGGGCGTTCCCGGAGGGCGTCTTCGCCAAGCGCCGCTCCTGAGGACCAAGATCACGCTATGTAGTGAAAATCGTGTGAGGTTCTGAGCGCCGTGTGACGGACAGTACGAGCGGTCAAGATCGACATGGGTGCCGACCGGCCGGAGGGCGGTCACGGAGCGGACTCGCGCGACGGGACCGTTCGGGTCATGTCACACTGTTCCAGGCCGCACAACGGCCACGGTGCAAGTACCCACAGTGAACAAATCCCGGGCAATGGGGTGAGTTCGTCAGCACACTGAGAAGTATGGGTGCCCGGGCTTTAACCCGAGGGCCCTTGCCGCGATGATGGGGGCGTGGAGTTTTCGTGTGCCGTGCGCGCCACACCGGTTGACAAGGCAGCCGTTATTTACGCAGCGCGCTTTGACCACTACCCCTCGTAGCCCCCATGATGTTGCTCGAAGCACCGCCTGAGCCAGAACCGCGCGGCCCCCACCGCGCACCGGGAGTAACGCGATGATGACCTTGACCACCCTCGACACGTTGGCCGCCGGCGAGCTGGGCACGGGAAACGTGCGCCAGTGGCTGCTCGACAACGTCATCCCCCTGGTGCTGCTGGCCGTTGCCCTCCTTCTTCTCTGGCTGGGTGGCGGCAAGGGCGACAACGCCGGTGTCATGCGGCGGCTCGCCGGCGTGGTCATCGCGCTCGCCATCATCGGTCTCGCGGTCAGCGGCGCGGGCGTGAACGTGGGCCAGTGGATCGCCGGCCTGTTCACCGGCTGAGAGGCGGGCCCGCGTGCGCATCAGGACTGATGACGAGGTCTACCGGGTCGACGCCGTGTGGCTCGGCCCGCCGAAAGCGACTTTTCCCTGGAGAGCCCGCTACGTCGCGTGGCTCATCGGCATCCCGGCGTTCTTCGTCGTCCTCGGCGTCGAACGCTGGGCGGGGTGGAGCTTCGGGTTCTTCTCGACGGCGTGGGCGTTCATCGCCACCATCGTGATCACCCGGCTGCTCACGGCCAAGATCAGCCACGAACGCCCGCTGGGCACCGTGGTCTCGATGGCCGGGCGCGAGCTCAACACCCCCCGCGAGCGGACCACGGGCACCGGCGGCGCCGTGAGCGCCAGCCGCGTCCGGGTGCGGGCCGAGCGCCCGCTGCCGAAACATCGCCGGAAGCGGCAGTACCAGCACCACGGCGGGCCGCCGGGTGCTGCGGTCCAGGGAACACCACGAGCGCGCCGGAGCCGCGGCAACGCGGCTCGGGCCGGGAGGTAGTCGTTGTTCGGTCGCGGCGGTAGCCGAGGAAAACGGGGTCGGGACGCACACTCGGGCGCGTGGCAGCCGCCCGAGCAGGTCCGCGCGGCGCGGAACGGCTCGGGCGGCGGTAACGGCCGTCGCCTGACCGGCGAGCAGGCGATCCCCGCGTACACCCCGTCGATCGCGGTGCGCAGCATCGACGGGCACCTGGTCCGCACCGGCGTCGAGGTCTACGCCTGGTACCGGCTGGCGCCGCAGCGCTGGTCGTTCCGCTCGGACTCGCAGCGGCGCGACCTCGTCGCGGCCATCGCCGGCCAGTACTCCGAGCTGCAGGGCCGCTGGCTGCACCTGCGCGTGACGAACCGGCCGTACCCGATCCGGATGTGGGCCGAGGCGCACGTCTACAACGCCCACGGCCGCCCCGGCGACGTCTCGGGCGCCCTGTCGTTCGACGACTACCTGATCGGCGAGCAGCAGCAGCTGATGGGCCGCTCGATGGCCGAAAAAGAGGTCTACATCGGGGTCCAGGTGCAGACCCGGCGGATGGTCGACCGCGCGGTCGAGCGGGCCGCGCCGGTGCTGCGCAAGATCCTGCCCGAGGCCGTCGACGCCGAGCTGACCGCGCTGGACTCCGAGGTCGAGCACCTCGACCAGGTCATCGGCAGCGCCGGGCTGGAAGGCCGTCCGGTGCACGCCGAGGAGATGTCCTGGCTGATGCACCGCTCGTGCTCGCTGGGCCTGCCCGCGCCGCGGAACATGCCCGCCGTGCCGGGCGCGGCCTGGGAGCCCGAGGACCTGGCCAGCTTCACCGACGCCGCCGACTACTACGCCGACCCGTACGCGCCGACGGTCACCGTCCGCGGCCGCACCGGCTCCAACGCCGGCGTCTCGCGGCACCTGGCCATTTTGACGGTCGGGCAGATGCACGGCCTGCAGATCCCCGAGGTCGACGACCCGTGGATCCAGCACGCCGACCGGCTGCCGGCCGCCGTCGAGGTGTCCGCGCGCATCTACGTCCGGCGTCCCGAAGAGGTCGCCGGCGAGCTGCAGCGCCAGATGAACAAGGTCCGTTCGCAGGTCAAGCACTACACCGACGAGCACGAGCTGGAACCACCGCAGTCGCTCAACCGGCAGGCCGGGCGGGTGCTGGAGATCGACGACGAGATGACGTCGGGCTTCACCGCGCTCGCCACCCGCGTGCGGTCCTGGTGGCGGCTGGCGGTGTCCGGTCCGACCGAGCGCGACGCGCTGCGCCTGGCCCAGCAGCTGCTGGACCTCTACAAGCCGAAGATCGCCATCGAGCATCCCGAGGCCCAGTACGCGCTGGCCCGGGAGTTCATCCCGGGCGAGCCGCTGGCCTCGGCGGCGTACATGCGCCGCGGCTCGGTGGTCTGGGCGTCCTCGGCGGTCCCGACGGCGACCGCGGAGGTCGGCGACCGCCGCGGCATCCTGCTCGGCGAGACGTGCACGGCGACCCGGCGCCCGGTGGCCTGGGACCCGTGGATGGCCCAGGAGATCCGCGACGGCTCCGGCCTGACGGCGATGGTCGCCGGTCTGGGTGGTGGTAAGTCGTTCCTCGGCGGCGGCATCGTCTACAAGACGCTGCGGGCCGGGGCGAGCTGGACGGTCCTCGACCCGTCCGGCCCGCTGTCGCGGCTGTGCGACCTGCCGGAGCTGCGGCCCTACGCGCGGCCGATCAACCTGCTCAACGCCCAGCCCGGGATCCTGAACCCGTACCGGGTGGTCGCCGAGCCGCTGATCGAGCACTTCATGGACGAGGACGACCCCGAGCGCTCGTGGCGCCGGGAGAAGGCCCTGGCGGGTGCGACGCGACGGCGTCTCGTGCTGGACGTCCTCAGCGGTGTCCTGCCGTACGAAGTCTCGCGCATGGCGCAGACCCGGATCGTGCTGCTGCGCGCGGTCCGCACGGTCGGCGGCCGGTTCGACGCCGACCCCGGCCAGGTGATCGACGCGCTCCGGCGCGATTCGAGCGAGCACCACGAGCACGCGGGCGTCGTCGCGGATTTCCTCGACGAGATGCGCGAGCGGATGGCGCTGCTCATCCCGGAGACGGACGCGGACCCGTACTCGGAGACCCGCGACGACCGCCTGACCGTGCTGACGATGGCCGGGCTGACCCTGCCGAAGGACGGCGTCCCCCGCGAGTACTGGACGGACGCGGAGTCGCTCGGCGTCGAGATGCTGAACCTGGCGGCGTGGCTGACCCAGCGGTCGGTGTACGAGAAGCCGAAGGAGATGCGCAAGGGCGTCTGGATCGACGAGGCGTTCTTCCTGTCCGAGGTCCCGACCGGCCGCGTGCTGATGAACCGCTTCGCGCGTGACTCGCGCAAGTGGAACGTCCGTGTCCTGCTGTCGTCCCAGATCCCGGCGGACTTCCTGAAGATCCAGGGTTTCGTGACCCTGCTGGACTCGGTGTTCGTCGGCCGCTTGGACGACGACGACGCCCAGGCCGACGCGTTGCGCCTGTTGAAGGTGCCGGTCGGCGTGGGGTACGAGCAGGTCGTCGCGGCCCTGGGCCGCCGCCCGGGCGCGCAGCAACGCGGCCTGGAGCGCGACATCGAGCCCCGCCAGTTCATCTTCGGCGACGGCGCGGGCGGGGTCGAGCGCATCCGCGTCGACTTCTCCGGCCCGCACCTGGACCACCTCCGGGCGGTCATGGACACGACACCGGGTTCGAAGGACGCGGAGAAGCCCCGCCGCCCGGGCAACGAGCTGGCCCTGCCGCACACGTCGCCGGACGGGAAACCGTTCGTGGCGGCCCCGCCGGAGGACGACATCGAGCTGGAGCAGGACTTCGAGCTGGCGGCAGAGCTGGAGGTCGGCTTGGCCGACGAGAACCTCCTCGGGGCCCCGGACCCCTTGGCGTCCGAGACAGGCGAAGTGGAGGGCGGCGTCGAGCAGCCCGGCGCCAACGGTGCCAACGGGTCCAACGGTCACGGCGGGCAGCAGCACGCCCGCACGGGTGGAAAGGGCGGCACCGGCCGGGACGCCGCATGAACGCCGCCCGGACCCGAAGTAGCCGCACCGCCCCCGGCTGCGAGGGACGGGCCTGCCGTTCCCCGCGGGCGGCCGTACCCACGCGGGCGACCGCATGAACACCCTGCTGACGTTGGCGGTGCTGCTGACGCTGGCCGCTGCCTGGCACGCGCTGAAACGCCGGCTCAAGGAAGGCCCGAAGGCGCGCCGCGTCCCCAGCCGCAAGGCGACGATGTTCGCCGTCATGCTGGTCCTCGGCCTGCAGGCCATCGCCACGGCGCCCGCGGCGAGCGCGGCGGCCTGCGGCGAGGCGCCGAACCCGGAGCGTCCGGGGGCCGGCATGGTCGGCGCGATCGACCCGCCGGAGGGCCACGGCGAACCGAACAGCGCCTACATCGACTACGGCTACGCGGGCATGGTCTGGAACACCTTCGAGACCGACTGCTCAGGGATCAGCCTCACCCCGGCTGGGTCCACTTTGGACACCTGGGGCGGCACTCAGCTGTTCAGCCTGGGCAAGAACATCGTCGGTGCCACCAACTCGCTGCACTACACGGTGCTCGAGGGCGGTCTGCTGAACCCGATCTACGCGGCGGTGAAGTCGGGCGCCGAGAAGGTCTACAACAACATTTACGCCCAGTTGTTCGGCCTGGTCGCGCTCATCCTGTCGATCATGATGTTCCGCAACATCTGGCGGGGTGACCTGGCCGCGGTCAGCAAACGGGCGCTCTACGCGCTGGCCGGGATCTGGCTGGCCGCGTCGTCACTCGCGATGCTGCGGTACTTCGACCCGATCGACAAAGCGATCGTCCAGACCACCACGAACATCCAGGCGGGCTTCGTCGACGAGAGCGGCGACCGGATCGTCCGCGACATCCTGCCCACCCAGCTCCACACGCAGATCGTCTACAACAACTGGCTGCGCGGGGAGTTCGGCACACCGACGGCGCCGCAGGCCGAGCAGTACGGCAAGCCGCTGCTCGACGCCCAGGCGTTCACCCGCAACCAGCTGGTGAACGGCGACGACGCCAACCAAAGTGTCATCGACGGCAAGAAGAACGCCTACAAGGACATCTCCACCAAGCTCGGCCCCGCCACCGGCTACTTCACCGGCGAAGCAGGCGGCCGCACCGGTGCCGGCTTCCTCTCCCTCGGCCAGGCCCTCGTCTACTCACTCTTCCAGCTCCTGGCGAAAGCGTCAGTGCTGCTGGCCCAGGTCCTGATCCGCCTCTTCGCGCTCACCGCGCCGCTGATCGGGCTCGTCGCCCTGCTGCACCCGGAGATCCTGCGCCGCGTGCTCAAGGTCGCCGGCGGGGTCGCTTTCAACCTCGTCGTGCTCTCGGTGCTCGCCGGGGTGCACGCGCTGCTGCTGCAGGCCATCTTCGACGCCGGCAACTCGCTGAACATGCTCACGCAGATGGTCCTCGCCGGGCTGATCACCGTGCTGCTGTTCATGGTCGGCCGCCCGGTGCGGCGGTTGTGGCAGATGGTCGAAATGTCGGTCAGCATGGTCGGCGCCGCCGTGCCGTCGCCCGGGGGCGGGATCTTCTCCCGCTTCAAGCGCAACCGCACCGGCCCGACGCCGCAGGACGAGTTCTGGCAGAACGTGCGGGACACCGACGACGTCGTCGACGGCGAGCAGCGCGGCCCGCTCGGCGCGACCCACGGTGGCGGCCGGTTCCGGCCGGAGGCCACGATCTTCGCCAACTCCCAGCGGCTCGACAACACCTCGGGCGCGTCCCGCCCGGCCGCGGCCTGGTCCGGCGCCTGGCCGGGGGCCGTCGGCGGGGGTTCCGCGGGCGCGCTGCCCGCGGGGGGCCGCCCCGGCGCACCGGTGTTCGGCCAGTACAACCCGGCCGGCGGCGACTCCGGCGACTACGTCGTCGTCGGCGCGGGCGGCCGTCCGACGACCCGGCGAGAGGAGAGCCGGCGCGTCGACACCTCGCCGGTGGCCGATCGCCGCTGGACCGACGAGCCCGAGCCCGTCGTCGTGCCGTCCGACCTGCGCACCCCCGAGTCCGGCTTCAGCGACTACACGCCGCAGGACGTGCCGCGGACCCCGGGCGTGCGGGCGCAACCCCGGCGCGTCGACCCCGAAGTCGTCGCCGGAAAGCCGGTCTTCGTGCTGTACCGGCCGTCCCGGGGCATCGAGGTTCGCGAAGAACCCCGGGACACCGACCAAGTCATGGGGCGGTGACCGATGCCGATCCGCACCAACCGCGGCCGCGCCGCGGTCTACCGGCGCCTGTGGGGCTGGCCGCTGCGCTCGCCCCGCCACCTGATGGGGACCCTGGTCTTCCTGGCGATCCTGGTCACCGCGCTCGGCATCGTGCTGCCGAAGGTGGTCGGCAAGCCGCAGGCCAAGGCGTCGCCTCCGACAGGGACGACGACCACGTCCGTCACGGCGACCCCGCCCGGCGTCGCGGCGCCGGTGCCGACGTCCAACCTGCCGACGCGGCTGTCCGCGCCGCTGGCCACCCCGACGACGGCGGCGCCGAACGGGGACGCCGTCCGCGTCGCCGAGGAGTGGGCCGCGGCCTGGGTCGACCACCCGGCCGGGATCACCTCCGAGCAGTGGCTGGCCAAGCTGAAACCGTTCACCACCGAGGAGTACCTGCCGGTGATGGCGTCGGTCGACCCGGCGAACATCCCGGCGACGAAGGTCACCGGTGAGCCCGTCGTCGGGACGTCGTACAGCAGCTCGGTGCAGCTGACGATCCCGACCGACGGGCCGAAGCTGGCCATCACGGTCGTGAACACCAACGCCGGCTGGCGCGTCGCCGACTACGACCAGGCGAGCTGACCGTGCGGCGGCTGGGGCTGTGGCTGGGACTGGTCGTGTTCGTCGCGATCGGCGCCCTGATCGTCACCGCCGTCGCCGCCAAAGTCGTCATGGACAACCAGCAGGCGCAGGCCCACGGCGTGTCGCTGATGAGCTGCGACGCCTCGGTCGGGCCGACCCAGCCCGGCGAGGGCGAGCGCGGCACGGTCGACGCGTCGAAGCTGGACGACGAGCAGAAGGGGACCGTCGCGCTGATCATCACGATCGGCAAGCAGCGATCGCTGGCGCCGCGCGCGTGGCAGGTCGCGATCCAGGCCGGGATGACCGAGTCCGGGCTGCACAACCTCACTTACGGTGACCGCGACTCCCAGGGCATCTTCCAGATGCGCCCGTCGATGGGCTGGGGTTCGATCGCCGAGGTCACCAACCCGACCTACGCGGTCAACAAGTTCTACGACGTGCTGCTCGCGGTCCCGGACTGGGAGAACAAGCGCCCGGGTGACGCGGCGCAGGCCGTCGAGCGCTCGGGCTTCCCGGACCGCTACCACAAGTGGGAACCGATGGCGGCGACGCTGGTGGAGAACGTCGGCCAGGTCGTCGACGTCGTCGCCTGCGGCACCGGCCTCGGCCAGCTGCTGCCGCCGAGCCAGGCCGCCGGGAAGGCGATCAGTTTCGCGCTGGGCGAGCAGGGTAAGCCCTATGTGTGGGGCGCCACGGGCCCGAATTCGTACGACTGTTCGGGTCTGATGCTGCGCGCGTACGAGTCGGCCGGGATCATCCTGCCGCGCGTTTCGCGCGACCAGTACCACGCGGGCGCGTTGCTGCCGGTGCGCGAGGCGCAGCCCGGTGACCTGCTGTTCCTGGCCAACGACCCGTCGAACCCGGACACGATCCACCACGTGATGATGTACCTGGGCGACGGCAAGATCGTCGAGGCGCAGCAGACCGGTGTCCCGGTGCACACACGGGCGTTCTCGTTCGACGAGGCCGAAGTGGTGCCGCAGGCCGTCCGTCCCGGCGTTTAGCATGGGTTGAAGGCCCAGGGCACGACCGGGGCCGGCAGATCCGGCCGACAGCGGAATCGATTCACCCGACGTCGCGGCGCTTCCACGAGCAGGTGGCCGCGTACTGGCAGAGGATGAGCACGTGGGACGGAAATTCGGCAAGCGAGGCAAGTCTGGTTCGGGCGAGCCCCAGGACCCGGCGGCGCTGTTCGGCGCGCCCCAGCCGGCCCGGCAGTCGGCTCGCCCCGCGTCCAGCACGCCCTTGGCCGACCAGCTGGGCCAGGGCTATCCCGGCGTCGATCCGGGGTACGTGGTGTTGCCCCGGTCGTTGGCGGAGGGGATGTCGCTGCCGTGGCAGCACCAGATGGCGGCGCTGCTGGCCCAGTTCCACGCCGAGCACGCGTCGCTGGCCTGGCCGATCTACCGGGTGGTGCCTTCGCGCTACGAGAGGCTGGCGGACCTCGACGAGGAGCAGCTCGCGGAGGCGGGCTACCTGGTGGAGATGGACGCCGACGGCGAGATGGTCTACCGCGAGCGGAGCGGCCGGAAGGTCGAGGACCCGGACAACACGTCGGTGCTGGTGTCATCCCTGGACCCGATCCCCCGCCCGGCGGCGCGTCCCACACCGCCGCCCCCGGGCACCGCCCGGCCGGGTCAGGCGCCGGCCCCGATGAACATCGGGCCGGCCCCGGTGTGGCGGACGGTGCCCCACCCGCCCCCGCCGGCGCAATCGGTACCGGGGACACCGCAGCAGCACGTGCCACCGGGGCGGTCCGCTTCGGGGGTGAGTTCGACGTGGAGCCAGGAGCAGTCCCGCGGACGGCCGCAGCCGGACGATCGCGAGTGGTCGGTGGCGGCGGAATCGGACCTGCCGGTGCGGGCGGCTCGTCACGCGGCTCCGGAGGTCGAGGAGCGTCCGGTTGGTGGGTCGCCGGGTGGGGCTTCCGCGTTTTCGGTGGAGGTCGACGAGCCGACGACGGAGTCCAGTCCGCGACAGCCTGAGATCGCGGCTCGGTCGGAGGAGCCGGTTGCGGAGACGCGGCCGGACAGGCCAGAGGTGGCGGATCCGTCGATTGCCGAGTCCGCGCTCCGGCCCGAGCCGGAGGTGGGTGCGGAGCCGGAATCGGCTTCGGCTTCGCCGGCCGAGCCGATGCCCTGGAATGTGGTCGAGCCGGCGGGGTCTTCGCCGGAATCAGCCGAGCCGAAGCCGTGGGACGAGGCAGAGGCGCCTGAACCCGCGCCGGCCGAACACGAGCCTGATGCGGCGCCGAGCGAACCGAAGCCATGGGAGGCAGTTCAGGCCGAGGGGACTGTGCCGGAATCGTCCAAGCGTGAGTCGGTTGCGCCTGACTTCCCGGCGGAGCCGCCGACAACACCGCAGGACGCCGATGAGGAGCGTTCGGCCGAGCGCGGCGCTCCCGACTCTCCTGATGCCGAGGCGCAGCAACAAGTGATTGCTGCGGAGCAGCGGTCACTTGATGCGCCGTCGGAGAGTGCGCAGCTGGTGGAGCCGCCCGAGGCACCGCACTCGGCAGCCGTGCAGGAAGCGTCGCCGCCGGAGTCGGACGTGCCAACCGCATCGCAGGTGCCTTCGGCGCAGCAGCCGCCCGTGGCCGGACAGCAGCAGCCCGACGAGTCGCCGTCGGCGGCGCAGCAACAACCGACTGCCGTGTCCCAGTCGCCGGCCGCATCGTCGGCGCAGCAGTCGCCTGCCGCTGGGCAGGAGCCGCAATCGCTGGGCGCGGTCCAGCAGCCTGTCGTGCCGGAGTCGTCTACGGCCGCGCAGCAGTCGGCTGGCGTTCCGCAGTCGCAGTATCCGCCGGCCGTGCCGCAATCGCAGCCTGCTGCGGTGGAGCCGCAGCAGCCTGACGTGCCGTCCGTATCGCAGCCGCAAGCGCCTTTGGTGCCGCAGCCGCAGCCGCAATCGCCAGCCGCGGTCCAGCAGCCTGACGTGCCGGAGTCGCCTGGCGGTCCGCAGCCGACGGTCCAGCAACAACCGTCGGCCATGCCGCAATCGGCTCCTGCGGCTCCGCCGCCGCAGGAGCCTGCCGGATCCTCGCCGCCCTCGGCCACAGCGCAGCACCACTCGTCCGGCGATGCGCAAGCGCCCGGTGAGCAGCCGCCTGCTGTGCAGCCGCAGTCACCCGGCCTACAGCAACCGCCTTCCGGCCCTCAACCGCCGACCCAACAGCAGCCCGCTGCCGGTTCGCGGCCTCCGAGCCAGCAGCAGCCTGCCGGATCGGCCTCGGCGCAGCACTACTCGCCTGGCGGTCCGCAAGTGTCCGGGCAGCCCTCGGTGCAGCCGCAGTCACCAGGGCAGCAGCCACCTGCCGGTCAGCAGGCGCCTCTCCTGCAGCAACCGCCCTCCGGTCCGCAGCCGGCCCAGCAACCGCCTGCCGGCTCGCAGCCGCCGACCCAGCAACCGCCGGCTGGCCCGCCGCCGCAGTCGCCGGGGCAACCGCGGCCGCCCGCCGTACAGCAGCAGCCGCCGGGTCAGCAACCGCCTGCCGCGCAGCAGCAGCCGAGTCAGCAACTGCCCGCCGCGCAGCAATCACCTGCCCAACAGCAGGCGCCCGGCCCTCAGCAACACCCCGGCCAACCGCAGCCCCCAGCCGCGACCAACCCTCCCTGGAGCCAGCCCAGCCAGCCCAGCCAGCCCAGCCAGCCCAGCCAGCCCATCCGGACCGGCCAGACCGGCCAGCCCGCTCAGTCCAGCCAGACCGCTCAGACCGGCCAGCCCGCTCAGCCCAGCCAGCCCAGCCAGACCGGCCAGCCCGCCCAGGCCGGCCAGCCCGCTCAGCCCAGCCAGACCGCCCCTCCGGCGCGCTCCAAGCCGGTCTTCCCCGGCCCCGAGTCGACCCCCCAACCCTTCCCGGCCCGCCACGCCGCCCCCGCGCGCCCGGTCTTCCCCGGCCCCGGCACCACACCCCCCGTCCCCCCGAACTCGGCGCCTCCCGTCTTTCCCGGCCGGGATACCGCCCTCCCTCAGCCCTCCCGTCAAGAACCCCCCACCCCGCCCCGGGGTACTCCGCGCGGCTGGTTCGACGAGTTCAGCGACCAGCCCGCCGCGCCGGATGACGACGAAGGAACTCCGGACTTCGGGCCCACCGGGACGCCGACCGAGATCCCGTACCGGTACAAGCGCTGACAGCCGGGCCCGCGGATGCGAATCTAGGACCATGGCGAACGACCCGAACCCGGACCAGGGGTGGTACTACAACACCCGCACCAACCAGGTCGAGCACCTCGAACGCAGCCGCGGCATCGACCTGCTCGGCCCGTACCCCGACGAGGCCACCGCCCGGCGGGCCCTCGACATCGCGCGGGAACGGACCCGGCGGGCCGATGCCGAGGACGCCGACGACTAAACCGACAGCCCCGGGCCCAGCACGAACTCCGGGTCGACCTGGGACGCCAGGTCGGCTCCGGCCCACGCCCGCGCGTTGCGCAAGTGGAACTCGACCGCTTGACGCTGGTAGCGCGCCCAGTCGCGCTGCTCCGCGTCGACCGCCGCCTGCATCGAACGCAGCGTCGAGAGGTTGCGCGGCTCGAGCTCGGTGATCGGCCGGGCCGTGCCGCGCTCCGCCGCGCGTACGTGGCGCGAAGCCGACATCCACCCCAGCAGCGCCCCGCCGACCTGCTCCTGCAGGAACTCGACGTCTTCGGCGTCCGTCACCTTGTTGCCCACCACCACGAGCCGCACGCCGAAGTCGCGCGCGTAGTCCGCGTACTGGCGGTAGACGCCCACGCTGCGCACCGTCGGCTCGCACACCAGGAACGTCACGTCGAACCGCGTGAACAGCCCCGACGCGAACGCGTCCGCGCCCGCGGTCATGTCCATGACGACGTACTCGCCCTCGACGTCCACCAGGTGGTTCAGCAGCAGCTCCGCCGCCCCCACCTTCGAGTGATAGCACTTGACGCCCAGGTCGTCCTCGTCGAACTGCCCGGTGACGCCCAGCCGCACGCCGCCCAGCTGCCGGAAGCACGCCTCGAACACGGGGTTGTCCTCGAACGGCCGGACGAGCCGCGAGCCGCGGCCCGGGGGTGTCGTCTTGATCATCGACGCCGCGTCCGCGATCCGCGGGTTGTCGCCGCGCAGGTAGTCCTTGATCAGGGCCATGTTGTCGCCGAGCGTCGGCCAGGCGAGCGCTTCCTCCTCGGGCGCGCCGAGCGCCACCGCGAGGTGCTGGTTGATGTCGGCGTCGATGGCCAGCACCGGCAGGCCGGCGTCGGCGAGGTACGCGACGAACAGCGACGACAGCGTGGTCTTCCCGCTCCCGCCCTTGCCGACGAACGCGATCTTCACGGTCGGAGCTCCTTCTGGAAATGAAGACGGTTTTCATTATTGCGGAAGTCAACGTACACCCGACCGGCCCGCGCCCGATCGGGCGATCATCGGGCCCTTCGAGGGTTAGGGTTGGGGGGTGCCTCCCCTCGTGATCAGGACACACTCGGCGGGCGGGGACTTCGGCCCCCTGCGTGCCGAGTTTTCGCTGCCGGAGTCGTTCGGGCCCGAGGTGCTGGCCGAGGCGGAAGCCGCGGTGCTCGACCCGCTCGCGAGCGCCGGGCCGCGTGAAGACGCGACGGACCTGCCGTTCGTCACCATCGACCCGCCCGGCTCCAAGGACCTCGACCAGGCGATGGTCGTCGAGCGGACCGCGCACGGCTTCCGCGTGCACTACGCGATCGCCGACCTCGCCGCGTTCGTCCCGCCCGGCGGCGCGCTCGACCGGGAGTCTCGCTCGCGCGGGCAGACGCTCTACCTGCCCGACGGGAACGTCCCGCTGCACCCGCCGGTGCTGTCCGAAGGCGCGGCGAGCCTGCTGCCCGGCGAGATCAGGCCCGCGGTGCTCTGGACCATCGAGACCGATGAAGCGGGCGAACCGACGTCGACGCGGGTGCGCCGCGCGCTGGTCCGGTCCACCGAGCAGTTCGACTACGAGACGGTGCAAGCCGCGCTCGACGCCGGGAACCCGCACCCGTCGGTGGCCGCGCTGCCGGAGCTCGGACGGCGGCGGCGCGAGCTGGCCGTCCGGCGCGGCGCCGTCGAGCTGCAGCTGCCGGAGCAGGAGATCAGCGGCGACCCGGACGGCGGCTGGGTGCTCGCCCGCCGGCCGCGCACCGCCGTCGACGCCTGGAACGCCGAGATCTCGCTGCTCACCGGGATGGCCGCGGCGCGGATCATGATCGACGCGAAGGTCGGCGTCCTGCGCACGCTGCCCGATCCGGAGCCCGAAGCCGTCGACTGGCTGCGCCGGTCGGCCGAAGCGCTGGGCATCGCCTGGGCGCGGGAGGAGACCGTCTCGGAGTTCCTGTCGCAGCTGGACCCCGGGCAGCCGGCGTCGATGGCGCTCTACGCCGACACGACACGCCTGCTGCGCGGTGCGGGCTACACGGCGTTCGACGGTGAGCTGCCCGCGTTGACGACGCACGCGGGCATCGGCGGCGCGTACGCGCACGTCACGGCGCCGATCCGGCGGCTGGTCGACCGGTTCGCGACGGAGATCTGCCTCGCCGTCTCGGCCGGGCGCGAGGTGCCGGAGTGGGTGCGGGCGGCGCTCGCGGACGTCCCGGACCGCATGACGGCGTCGGACACGCTCGCCGCGAAGGTCGAGCGGGCGTGCATCGACCAGGTCGAAGCGTGGGTGCTGGCCGAGCACATCGGCGGCGAGTTCAGCGCGGTGGTGCTGCGCGCGGACGAGAACAAGGCGGAGATCCTGGTCGAGGACCCGACGGTGATGGCGAAGTGCGCGGGGGAGAAGCTGACCGCGGGGGAGCGGATCGGGGTCCGGCTGACCGCGGTCGACGTCGAAAAGCGGAAGGTGTCGTTCGAACGCGCATGACGCATCTCGTCGATGACCTCGGGGAGCCGGTGCCGTTGGGCGGCCCGGCTTCCCGCGTTGTTTCGTTGGTGCCGTCGCTGACCGAAGCGGTCGAGGTCAGCGCGCCGGGACGGCTCGCGGGCGCCACCGACTACTGCACGCATCCATCCACTTTGGACGTTCCGAGGGTCGGTGGCTCGAAGTACCCGAAGCTCGACGACGTGCTGGAGCTGGCACCGGACCTGGTGCTGGCGAACTCGGAGGAGAACCGCCCGGAGGACGTGGAGCGCCTGCGCGCCAACGGGATCCCGGTGTGGGTGATGGCCGCGTCGGCCACGGTCCCGGCCGCGCTGGGGTCGCTGCGGCGGATCCTGACCCAGGCGTACGAGCTCGAGGAGCCGGGCTGGCTGGTCGAGGCCGAGGAGGTCTGGCGCGAGGTCCGGCCGGCGCGGTTCCACGCGGTGGTCCCGGTGTGGCGCAAGCCGTGGATCGTCCTGGGCCGCGAGACGTTCGGCGGCGACGTCCTGCGCCGGGTCGGCGTGACGAACGTCTACGCGGCGTCGGAAGAGCGCTACCCGCGGCCGGACGTGGACGAGCTGCGGGCGCACTTCACGGCGGACGCGGACCTGCTGGTGCTGCCGGACGAGCCGTACCTCTTCACCGAGGAGGACGGCCCGGACCACTTCCCGGACGTGCCGTACGTCCTGGTCTCGGGCCGTCACCTCACCTGGTACGGACCTTCACTCGTCGAGGCCCACGCCGCTCTTACCGAGGCACTGGCCGGGCTGTGAAGTCGAAGCCGCGGGCCAGCGCGGCGCGCACGCCGTCGGCGACCTCGGCCGGCCGGACCGGCTCGGTCGCCAGGTGCAGCCAATTGTCCGGCCGCGGCCGTCCGGTGTCGACGACCAGCGTCGCGCCGGGCCGCTCGGCGAGCTCGACCGCGAAGGTCATCGTCGAGCCGAGCCCCTGCGTGTAGGTCGGTTTGGGGCGGACCGTCCAGCGGTAGTCCGTGCCGTCGACGGTGATGAGCCGTGAACCCTTGCGTGCCAGTGTCATGAACCCTCCCTGCCGGGCCCGAACCTACGCCGGGACCGAGCAGGCGGCGAGCGATTTCAGAGCGTCAATCCCGTCAGGACCGTGACCCGCTCCTCGGTGAAGTCCGCCATCGCCGACGCCGGGCCTTCGCGGCCCACGCCCGAGTCCTTCACCCCGCCGTACGGCATCTGATCGGCTCGGAAGCTCGGGACGTCACCCACGAGCACCCCGCCGACCTGCAACGCCGCCGACACCTCGAACGCCGTCGGGAGGTCACGGGTGAACACGCCCGCCTGCAGGCCGAAGCGGGACGCGTTGATCCGCTCGATCCCCTCGGCCACCGACGCCACCCGGATCAGCGAGACCACCGGGCCGAAGACCTCGTCGGCCATCACCGACGCGTCTTCCGGGACGTCCGCGAGCACTGTCGGCTCGAAGGTGGCGCCCGAACGCGAGCCGCCGGTCAACAGCTTTCCGCCGGCGGAAACAGCGGCTGAGACCCAGGAAGAAACCCGAGCCGCCGCGTCGTCGTTGATCATCGGGCCGACGTCGACACCCTCCGCACGCGGGTCGCCCGTGCGCAAAGCGCTGACCTGCGAAAGGACCTTTTCGACCAGAGCGTCGTACACATCGGTGTGCGCGTACACCCGCTGCACCGAAATGCACGACTGCCCCGCCTGGTACATCGCGAACGTCGCGATGCGCTGCGCCGCGAAGTCGAGGTCCGTCCAATCCGGACAGACGAGCACCGCGCCGTTGCCGCCCAGTTCCAGGGCCACGTGCTTGCGCGGCACGCGGTCGCGGATCGCCCAGCCGACCGGCACCGAGCCGGTGAACGACACCACCGGCAGCCGCGGGTCCTCGACGAGGCGAGACGACGTCTCGTTGTCCACCGGCAAGATCGACCAGGAGCCCGCCGGTAGATCAGTGGAAGCCAGGACCTCGCCGAGCAGCAACGCCGTCAGCGGCGTCGCCGGCGCGGGCTTGAGCACGATCGGCGCGCCGACCGCGATCGCCGGGGCCACCTTGTGTGCCACCAGGTTCAGCGGGAAGTTGAACGGCGTGATGCCCAGCACCGGGCCGCGCGGGACCCGCCGGACCAGCGCCAGCCGGCCGGTGCCGCCCGGGTCGGTGTCGAGCCGCTGCAGCTCGCCCGAGAAGCGCCGCGCCTCTTCGGCGGCCCAGCGGAACGTCGAGACCGCGCGCCCGACCTCGCCGCGCGCCCACTTCAGCGGCTTGCCGGACTCCGCCGTGATCAGGGCCGCGATCTCTTCGGACCGCTCGCCCAAGGCCCGGGACACGTGGTCCAGCGCCCCGGCGCGGACGTGCGCGGGCAGCGTCGCGAACTCGTCGCGGACTTCGTGCGCGGCCTGCACCGCGGCCTCGACGTCCGAAGTGGACGGTATGAAGTGCGACCCGGCGAGCGAGCCGTCGAAGGAGTGGCGGATGTCCGCCGTCGAACCGCCGGCCACCGGCTTTCCGGCGACCCAGAAGGGGAAAGTCATGCGCGAGCCTCCGTGCGGACAGCGTGCTCGAGGACCGAGAGGCCCTCGTCGAGCAGGTCGGTGGACAGGGACAGCGGCGGCAGCAGCCGGACGACGTTGCCGTACGTGCCGCAGGTCAGCACCACCACGCCGGCCCGGTGGCAGGCCGCGGCGACGCGCTTGGTCAGGTCGGCGTCGGGTTCGGTCGTCCCGGGCTTGACGAACTCCGCGGCCAGCATCGCGCCGCGCCCGCGGACGTCGCCGATGACGCCGGTCTCGTCAGCCAGCGCGCGCAGCCGCGGCAGGACAACCCCTTCGATGCGCTTCGCCGACGAAGCGAGGTCTTCGGCGCGCATGGTTTCGATCGAGCCGAGCGCCGCGGCGCAGGCGATCGGGTTGCCGCCGTACGTGCCGCCGAGGCCGCCCGGGCCGACGGAATCCAGGAGTTCGGCGCGGCCGGTGACCGCCGAGAGCGGCAGGCCGCCCGCGATGCCCTTGGCCGTCGCGATCAGGTCCGGCACGACGTCCTCGTCGGTGGACGCGAACCAGGATCCGGTGCGGCAGAAGCCCGTCTGGACCTCGTCGGCGACGAACACGACGCCGTTTTCGCGGCACCACGCCGAAATCGCGGGCAGGAAGCCGCGCGCGGGCTCGATGAACCCGCCCTCGCCCTGGATCGGCTCCAGCACCACCGCGGCCACCTGGTCGCCGCCGATCTGCTTCTCGATCCGGTCGATGGCCAGCGCCGCCGCTTCGGGGCCGGAGAGGCCGTCGCGGTACGGGTACGAGCCCGGCACGCGGTAGACCTCGGGCGCGAACGGCCCGAAGCCGTGCTTGTAGGGCACCGACTTCGCGGTCATGCCCATCGTGAGGTTGGTGCGGCCGTGATAGGCGTGGTCGAACACGACGACGGCCTGGCGCCCGGTCGCCGTGCGCGCGATCTTCACCGCGTTCTCGACGGCTTCGGCGCCGGAGTTGAACAGCACCGACTTCTTCGCGTGGTCGCCCGGCGTCAGCTCGGCCAGCGCTTCGCAGACCTCGACGTACCCCTCGTACGGCGTGACCATGAAACAGGTGTGGGTGAACCAGCACGCCTGCTTGCGGACGCGGTCGACGACCGCGGGCGCCGAGTGCCCGACGTTGGTCACCGCGATGCCGGAGCCGAAGTCGATCAGGACGTTGCCGTCGGCGTCGGTGAGCAGGCCGCCGCTGGCGGAGGTGACGTAGACGGGCAACACCGAGCTGACTCCGGCGGCGACGGCGTCGAGACGGCGCTCCTGCAGCTCGCGCGAGACGGGGCCGGGGATCTCGGTGCGCAGCCTGCGCTGCCGGGGCGCCGGGGCCTGCGGCTCGGCGGTGGTGCTTGCGGTCACGGCGTGCTCCTGCGGACGCGGGTGGGGGGACGTCCTCAGGATGAGCCGCGTCCTGGGCGTCGTCAGCTCGCCGTTGTGTACAAATCGCCGCGTACAATTGGCCGTTATGGCACTCACGCTGGCCGGACTGGCCGCCGACCGCCCGCTCGGGCTTCGGGTCCTGACCGGCGACTCGGCGCTCGACCGCCCGATCGGCTGGGTTCACCCGACGGAGCTGACCGACCCGCAGGCGTTCCTCGAAGGCGGCGAGCTGCTGCTCACGACCGGGCTGGCGCTGGACGAAGAGACGTCGCCGGCGTACGTGCGCCGGCTGGTCGAGGCCGGGGTGGCGGGGCTCGGCTTCGGCGTCGGGCTGAGCCACGACTTCGTCCCGCGTTCGCTCGTGTCGACGGCGGCCGACGTGGGGCTGCCGGTGCTGGAGGTGCCGCGCGAGACGCCGTTCATCGCGATCACCCGCGCGGTCTCGCGGGCGGTGGCGGCCGACGAGTACGCGACGACGGTCCGGATCGGCAAGGCCCAGCAGGAGCTGACCCGCACGGCGGTCGGCAAGGGCGGGCCGGCGGGCGTGCTGCGCAAGCTGGCCAAGCTGGTCGACGGCTGGGTCCTGCTCTTCGACCGGACAACGGTCACGGAAGCCACTCCGGCGAGCGCGCGGACTTACGGTGCTTCGCTGCGCGAAGAGCTGGAGCGCCTTCGGACCGGTACGCGCGTGGTGTCACTCGACGGCCAGGAAGTCGTGCTGCAGACCCTGGACACCGGCGCGCGCCGGGTGCTCGCTGTCGGCGCGTCGCTCGACTCGGCGGGGCGGCACATCGTGAACACCGCCGTCTCGGTGCTTTCCCTTGCCTTGGAACAGGATCGTGCGCAGGCTTCGGCGCGGCAGGCGCTGCGGTCCGGGTTGCTGGAGCTGCTGGCCGGCGGGCAGGACGAGCTGGCGCTGCGGGTGCTGACCACGACGGGTGCCGAGCCGCCGGAAGCGCCGTGGTCGGTGCTGGTGTTCGCCGGGGCGGCCGCGTCGCGGCGGAAACTCCTGGAAGCGCTGGAGGGCGAGCCCGTGTTCGCGGCCCGCTGGGAGGCGTTGGTGGTCGCTTTCGGCCCGGGCACGGTGGTCGACGTGGTGGCCGGGGCGGCGCTGCGGATCGGCGGCCTGCACGGCGGGGTCGCGGGGCCGGTGACCCCGGCGGACTTCGCGGCCGGGCTGGGGCAGGCGGAGCTGGCCGCCCGGGCCGCGGAGGCCGAGGACAAGCTCCTGCTGTCGGCGGCCGAGCACACCGGCCGCGGCTTGCTCTCCCTCATCGACCCGGTGGTGGCGCAAGCGTTTGCCCACGGGGTGCTGGCCCCGCTGCGAGAGCACGACGAGACGGGCCGCGGCGACCTGGAGACGTCACTGCGTTGCTGGCTGGAGCACCACGGCCATTGGGATGTGGCGGCCGCGCGGCTGGGAGTCCACCGGCACACGCTGCGGAACCGGATCAAGAGGGCGGAGGAACTGCTGGGCCGTGACCTGGACTCACCCGGAGTCCGCGCGGAGCTGTGGGTGGCGCTGCAGACCTGACCTCAAGCGCCCGCGCTAATCCCCGGTCACCAGCACGATCGGCGAGTCGCCGCAGCGGCGCAGGACCGGGCTCGGCTCCCCGCCGGCCGACCACCACGCCGGGACGTCGGCCTCGCGCACCAGCGACCCCGTCGGCTGGCGGACGCTGTTGGACACGATCACCCGCCCCTGCGCGTTCAGCAACGCCGCCCCGCGCCCCAGCGACCGCAGCCGGGGACGTACCGCCCGCTCGAACTCGCGCACGTACACGTCCGCGCCCACGACTCCCGCGAACGCCCCGCTCAACAAAACCGGGATCGTGAACGTCAGCGTGTACTCGTCGGTGCACAGGTAATCCACGTACGGCCCGTTGATGTGCCGCCGGCCGGTGTCGCGCGGGACCGTGAACCACGACTGGCGCGTGTAGTCCAGGAAGTTCTCGCTGCCCGGGTCGAGGCTGATGAACAGCTGGGACGGCGGTTCGTCACCCGGGCCCGTCCACCACTCGAAGCCGAACTCCGAGTCGGACAGCACGTGCGGTGCGCTGACGAAGCCCGCGCCGACGATCAGGCCGCCGAGGGCCTCGGTGACCTGCGGCCGGATCCGGTGCAGCGCCGCCGCGGCCGGGGCGTCGGCCAGCACCGACTCGGCCGCCGCCAGCAGGGGCTTCAGCCGTTCGAAGACCCCTTCCACCAACGCCGAGACCTGCTCGACGACCTCGTCGCCGGTCAGCGTGCGGGTGTCGTTCACGGTGCTCACCTCGATGCGCGGAGTGTTCCGAAGTTTAGGGGGCCAGGAGGTCGAGGTGCACGTCCGCGAGCCGGTCGAGCGCCCCGAGGATGTGTTCCTCGGTGAGCTTGCGGGCCAGCTCGCCGTCCGCGGAGGCGATCGCCGCGGTGATCGCCGCGTGCTCCTCGTGCGGGTGCGCCCCGAGCGGGAGCCACAGCAGCCCGCCGCGCTCGCTCTGCAGGCTGAGCTCTTCGTGCGTCAGCCGCGGTGACTGCGCCGCCGCCGCGACCTCCAGGTGGAACTGCCGCTCCGCCCGCGTGAAGTCGATGCCGTGCGCCGTGCGGAGGTCGTCGGTCGCCAGCCGCAGCCGGGCGACGTCCTCGGGTGAGCTGCGTTCGGCGGCGAGCTTCGCGGCGGCCCCGGCGATCGCGAGGTAGTGGTCGCCGACGTCGCGCAGATCGGACAAGGACACTTCGCGCAGCCGCGAGCGCCACTCGTCCGGAGGCGGGTTGGCCGGCGCGCGGACGAAGCTGCCGCCGCTGCGGCCCCGGCGCGTCTCGACCAGTCCCTGCTGCCGCAGGGCCACGAGCGCTTCCCGGACCGTCACGGTCGAGACGCCGAACTGCGCCGACAGGTCGGCCTCGCTGGGCAGTTGCTCCTCGTCGGCGAGCAGGCCGAGCGTGATGGCGTCGGCCAGCCGCGCCGCCACCGCTTCCGCCCGGCCGACCTGGCCGAGCGGCGCGAACATGGCGGACCGCGCGCTGTGCGACATGCCCTTGCGCATCGTGACCCTTCGCCCGTCGAGTACCCGTTCGCACCAATCTTGCCTGATCCTCTTGTCCTATTACATATGGACTTATATGTTTTAGCCTCCGATCGCAGCTAGGAGTCACTCGTGCAGGAGCTGAAGCACTACGTCGGTGGCGCGTACGTCGAGTCCGAGTCGGGCCGGACGGCGGAGCTCGTCGACCCGGTCACCGGGCGCGTCTTCTGCACGGCGCCGATCGCCGGGCCCGAGGACGTCGACAACGCGCTGCAGGTCGCCGCGACCGCGTTCGAGACCTGGCGCGCGACGACGCCGGCCCAGCGTCAGCTCGCGCTGCTGAAGATCGCCGACGCGCTCGAAGCCCGCGCCGAGGAGCTCGTGCGCGCCGAGTCCGCGAACACCGGCAAGCCGATCGCGCTGACCATGGCCGAAGAGATCCCGATGGTCCTGGACCAGGTGCGGTTCTTCGCCGGTGCCGCGCGCGTGCTGGAGGGCCGCTCGGCCGGCGAGTACATGGAAGGCCACACCTCCTTCGTCCGCCGCGAGCCCGTCGGCGTCTGCGCGCAGGTCACGCCGTGGAACTACCCGCTGCTGATGGCCATCTGGAAGATCGCGCCCGCGCTCGCCGCCGGCAACACGATCGTGCTCAAGCCGTCCGACACGACCCCCGCGTCGACGCTGCTGCTCGCCGAGATCGCCGGCGAGATCCTTCCGTCGGGCGTGTTCAACGTCGTCTGCGGCGACCGCGACACCGGCCGCGCGCTGGTCGAGCACGACATCCCGGCGATGGTGTCGATCACCGGCTCGGTCCGGGCCGGCATCGAGGTCGCCAAGTCCGCCGCCAGCGACGTCAAGCGCGTGCACCTGGAGCTGGGCGGCAAGGCGCCGGTCATCGTCTTCGGCGACGCCGATCTCGAAGCCGCCGCCGAAGCGATCGCCGTCGCGGGCTACTTCAACGCCGGCCAGGACTGCACCGCCGCCACCCGCGTACTGGTCGCCGACGAGGTGCACGACACGTTCGTCGCCGCGCTCACCCGGCAGGCCGAGAACACCAAGACCGGCAAGCCGGACGACGAAGACGTCGCGTACGGCCCGCTGAACAACGCCGCGCAGCTGGAGAAGGTGTCCGGGTTCATCGACCGGCTGCCGGCGCACGCGACCGTCCACTGTGGAGGGCACCGTGCCGGCGACGAAGGCTACTTCTACGAGGCCACCGTCGTCTCCGGGCTGAAGCAGGACGACGAAATGAGCCAGAACGAGATCTTCGGCCCGGTCATCACCGTCCAGCGGTTCGGTGACGAAGCCGAAGCCCTCAAGTCCGCGAACGACGTCCAGTACGCGCTCGCGTCCTCGGTCTGGACCCGCGACCACCAGCGCGCGATGCGCCTCGCCGCGAAGCTCGACTTCGGCTGCGTCTGGATCAACACCCACATCCCGCTGGTCGCCGAGATGCCACATGGCGGGTTCAAGAAGTCCGGCTACGGCAAGGACCTCTCGCTGTACGGGCTGGAGGACTACACCCGCGTCAAGCACGTCATGAGCGCACTGTGAGGCTGGCGATGCCCAACCAAGCACCCACCGGGACGCGGGAGGACTCCGCGCCGTCGAGCGAGACCGAGGGGCCGGCGATCCGGCTTTCCGGGCTGCGCAAGCACTTCGGCGACGTCCACGCGGTCGACGGCGTCGACCTCGACATCCCGCCCGGCGAGTTCTTCTCGATGCTCGGCCCGTCCGGCTCCGGCAAGACGACCGTGCTGCGCATGATCGCCGGCTTCGAGCTGCCCACCGAGGGCACGATCGAGCTCGGCGGCCGGGACGTCAGTCGGCTGGCGCCGTTCGAGCGGGACGTCAACACGGTGTTCCAGGACTACGCGCTGTTCCCGCACATGTCCGTGCAGCAGAACGTCGAGTACGGCCTGCGCGTCAAGCGCGTCCCGAAGCAGCAACGCCGGGAGCGGGCCCTCGAGGCGCTGAAGACCGTCCGGCTGGAGGACTACGGCTCGCGCAAGCCCACGCAGCTGTCCGGCGGCCAGCGCCAGCGCGTCGCGCTCGCCCGCGCGCTGGTGAACCGGCCCAAGGTGCTGCTGCTCGACGAACCGCTCGGCGCGCTGGACCTCAAGCTGCGGCAGGCGATGCAGGTCGAGCTCAAGCAGATCCAGCGCGACGTCGGCATCACGTTCGTCTTCGTCACCCACGACCAGGACGAAGCCCTCACCATGAGCGACCGCATCGCGGTGTTCAACGACGGCAAGATCGAGCAGGTCGGCCCGCCGGAAGAGGTCTACGAACGGCCCGCCAGCGCATTCGTCGCCGGATTCGTCGGGACGTCGAACCTGCTGGGCGGCCGCGGCGCCGAGTCGGTGATCGGCCGGCCGGGGCTGTTCAGCATCCGGCCGGAGAAGATCCGCATCGACGGCGAGCTGTCCGAACCCGCCGCCGCGGGGGACACCAGTGCGACCGGCACGGTCACCGACGTCGTCTACGCGGGGGCGACCGTGCGCTACTCGGTCGCGCTCGACGCCGGGGGACAGCTGTCGGTCGTCCGGCAGAACCTCGACGGCGGCGCCACCTTCGCCGACGGGCGGGTGCGGCTGAGCTGGCGCCACGAGCACAGTTTCCAAGTTCCCGGGCAATGAGGCCCGAAGGAAGGGATGCCATGAAGAACAGGAAGACGCGGCTGGCCGGGCTCCTCGGCGCCAGCCTGCTGTTGGCTGCATGTGGCACGTCGGGTTCGAACTCCGCCGCGCCGCCCGGCGCGCAGGGGTTCACCCCGCCGAAGCTGGAGGCGCTCAAGGCGCTCGGCCAGCCGGAAGGGCAGCTGAACGTGCTGGCCTGGCCCGGGTACGCGGAGAACGGCTCGAACGACCCGAAGGTCAACTGGGTCACGCCGTTCGAGCAGCAGACCGGCTGCAAGGTGAACGTCAAACCGTTCGGCACGTCCGACGAGGCCGTGACGCTGATGAAGACCGGGCAGTACGACGTCGTCTCGGCGTCCGGTGACGCGTCGTTGCGGCTCGTCGCCTCCGGGGACGCCGAGCCGGTGAACACCGCGCTGGTGCCGAACTACGCCGACGTCCAGCCGTTCCTCAAGGACAAGTCGTGGAACAGCGTCGGCGGCGTGTCCTACGGCATCCCGCACGGCTGGGGCGCGAACCTGCTGACCTGGCGCACCGACAAGGTGACGCCGGCGCCGACGTCGTGGTCGGTGATGTTCGACGCGAACTCGCCCTACAAGGGCAAGGTGATCGCCTACGACTCGCCGATCTACATCGCCGACGCCGCGCTGTACCTGATGACGCACCAGCCGGACCTCGGCATCAAGAACCCGTACTCGCTGGACGACAAGCAGTTCACCGCCGCGGTGAACCTGCTCAAGCAGCAGCGTCCGCTCGTGTCCGAGTACTGGTCGGACTACCTCAAGGAGTCCCAAGCGCTGAAGAACGCCGACGCCGTCGTCGGCACCGCCTGGCAGGTCACGGTCAACCTGACCAAGGGCGAGGGCGCGCCGCTGGAGTCGGCCGTGCCGAGCGAAGGCGCGACCGGGTGGTCGGACACCTGGATGGTCGCGGCGAAGTCGGCGCACAAGACGTGCGCGTACAAGTGGCTCGACTACATCATCAGCCCGAAGGTGAACGCCCAGGTCGCCGAGTACTTCGGTGAGGCGCCGGCGAACACGAAGGCGTGCGCGGAGATGACGGACAAGACGCTCTGCGACACCTACCACGCCAACGACTCTGCGTACGCGTCGAAGATCGCGTACTGGACCACGCCGATCCCGCAGTGCCTCGACGGCCGCACGGACGTCAAGTGCAAGGACTACGGCGAGTGGACCAAGGCGTGGACCGAGATCAAGGGCTGACATGACCGCGCTCTCGGCCTTCTTCTACCGGAAGCCCAAGCTGCGCTTGGGCTTCCTGCTCTCGGCCCCGCTGCTGTGGCTCGGCTTGGCCTACCTGGGCGCGCTCGCCGCGTTGTTCGTGACGGCGTTCTGGCACACGGACGCGTTCACCGGCCAGGTCGTCATCGAGTGGTCGCTGGACAACTTCAAGACGTTGTTCAGCGACGCGGTGTACCGCACGATCACTTTCCGGACGGTCGGGATCGCGGCGCTCGTGACGGTGATCGACGCTGTCATCGCGTTCCCGATGGCGTTCGCGATGGCCAAGCTGGCTTCGCCGCGGGCGCAGCGGATCCTGGTGATCGCGGTGATGACGCCGCTGTGGGCGAGCTACCTGGTGAAGGCCTACGCGTGGCGGTCGATGCTGTCCGGAAACGGCGCTCTGAGCTGGCTTTCGCCGGGTTACGGCGTCACGGCCACGATCATCACCTTGTCGTACTTGTGGCTGCCGTACATGATCCTGCCGATCTACGCGGGCCTCGACCGGCTGCCGGACTCCCTGGTGGACGCGTCGGGCGACCTCGGCGCGAAGTCCTTCCGGACGTTCCGGTCGGTGATCCTGCCGCTGACGTTCCCGGCGATCGTGGCGGGGTCGATCTTCACTTTTTCGTTGTCCCTGGGCGACTACATCGCGGTGAAGATCGTCGGCGGCACGTCGCAGATGCTCGGCAACGTCGTCTACGACAACATCGGCGCGGCGAACAACCTGCCGTTCGCGGCGACGGTGGCGACGGTGCCGGTCGTGATCATGCTCGTGTACTTGGCCGCGGTGCGCCGCACCGGTGCGCTCGACAACCTCTAGGAGCCTTTCATGCGTACCTCCCGGGTGGTGCTGTGGACGGCGCTGGGGCTCGGCTTGGCCGTGATCTACTTCCCGCTGCTGGTGGTGCTGCTCAACTCGTTCAACGCGGACACGACGTTCGGCTTCCCGCCGACCCGGTTGACCCTGGAGTGGTGGAGCCGCGCTTCGTCGAACGAGGGCGCGTTGAACGCGTTGTGGACGAGCGTGGAAGCGGGGCTGGCGGCGACGGCGATCGCGCTGGTGCTGGGCACGATGGCGGCGTTCGCGTTGCAGCGCTACCGGTTCTTCGGCCGGAATCCGGTGTCGCTGCTGATCATCCTGCCGATCGCGCTGCCGGGGATCGTCACGGGCATCGCGCTGAACAACGCGTTCCGGACGATCCTGGGCATCGACCTGGGCCTGCTGACGGCGATCATCGCGCACGCGACGTTCTGCATCGTGGTGGTGTTCAACAACGTCGTCGCGCGGTTGCGCCGGATGGGCTGGAACCTGGAGGAGGCGTCGATGGACCTCGGCGCGACCGGGTTCACGACGTTCCGGCTGGTGACGTTCCCGATGCTGCGATCGGCATTGCTGGCGGGCGGGCTTTTGGCGTTCGCGCTGTCGTTCGACGAGATCATCGTGACGACGTTCACCCTGGGTACGGGCATGGAGACGCTGCCGATCTGGATCTACAATAACCTGTTCCGGCCCAACCAGGCGCCGATCGTCAACGTGGTGGCGGCGGTGCTGATCGTGGTGTCGACGGTCCCGGTGTACCTGGCCCAGAAGTTGTCGGGCGAAACGGCGTCCGGTGGTCGGCTCTAGTGCACTGCCGCCGTGAACGACTCGTTCATGACGTTTCGGTTCCGTAGGCGGTCAGTGCACTGACCGGATCGTGCCACCGTCCACGCGGATCGTCGCGCCGCTCACGTAAGCGGCCGCGGGGCTCACCAAGTACCCCACCGCCGCCGCGATCTCCTCCGGGCGGCCCAGCCGGCCGACGTCGTTCGGGACCAGGTCCCGCGCCGCTCCGCGTTCGATCTCTTCCCAAGAGCTGCCCCACCCCTGCGCGGGGGCGATCGACGTCAGCAGCTCGCGCACGGAGTCCACCAGGATCGCGCCCGGGGACACCACGTTCGACGTCACGCCCGTCCCCGCCAGGTCGCGCGCCAGCGACACCGCCAGGTTGTGGCGCGCCGCGAGCGTCGCCGTGTAGTGCGGTTGCATGGCCATCGGCTGGATCGCCAGCCCGCCGCCGATCTGGATCACCCGGCCCCAGCCGCGCGAGCGCATGCCCGGCACGAACCGGTGGATCATCCGGACCGCCGAGACGACGTTCGCCTCATAGATCGAGGCCCAGGCTTCCGGCGTCGCCTCGGACCACGACAGGTGGTCGTACGAGCCGGCGTTGTTCACCAGGATGTCGACGTCGCCGGCCGCGGAGGCCACGGCGTCCGCACCCGCGTCGGTCGACAAGTCGCCGATCGCCACCCCGGCCGCGCCGATCGACTCGGCGACCCGCGAAGCCCGGGAGGCGTCCCGGCCATGCACCACCACCGAAGCCCCTTCGGCGGCCAGCAACCGGGCGATCACGGCACCGAGACCGGCGCTGGAGCCGGTGACGAGAGCGCGTTTACCAGCGAGTTCGAGATCCATGAAGCACCTTCCCAAGAGGTATACACCTGTAGACTTAGTTCAAGTCTACACTCGTATACATGAGACCCCGCAACGCCGTCGCGACCAGGGAAGCGATCCTGAACTCGGCGCTCGAAGCCTTCACCCGGGCCGGGTACGACGCCGTCGGCGTGCGCGAGATCGCCGAGTCCGCCGGCGTCACCGCGATGCTCGTCAACCGCTACTTCGGCTCGAAGGAAGGCCTTTTCGCCGAGGTCGTCGAGGCGGCGATGGCCGAGCGGACCGTGCTCACCGACGACCCCGCGACGCTCGCCGCCGACGTCGCGGCCGTGCTCGTGCGCCGGACCGCCCCGGACGCCGAGCGGCTCGACCCGTTCCTGCTGATGCTGCGGTCGGCGCCGAACCCGCGCGCCGCGGAGATCCTGCGCGCGGGCATCGAGCGGCACGTCGAGAAGCACCTGACCGACGTTCTCCCGGCGAAGAAGAACACCGAGGGGCCGGCGCTGGCGCTCGCGATGATCGCCGGCTTCTGGGTGATGCGGACGCTCATCGGCAGCACCGAGCTCGCCCGCGCCGACGAAGCCGTCGTCAAGGACAAGCTCGAGAAGGTGTTCGCGGTGCTACTGGCGGAATGAGTCCGTCGCCGCGCGCAGGGCGGCCAGCACGCCCGGGTCCGTCACGGCGTGCCCAGCGCCCTCGAGGAGCTTCAGCTCCGAACCCGGCCATGCCTGGTGCAGCTCGTACGCGGTGGTCGGCGGGCACACCGTGTCGTAGCGGCCCTGCACGATCACGCCGGGAATGCCGGCGAGCTTGCCCGCGTCGCGGATCAGCTGCCCGTCGTCGAGCCAGGCGCCGTGGCGGAAGTAGTGGACGGCGAGCCGGGCGAAGGTCAGCGCGAACGCCGGTTCCGCGTACTGGCGGACGAAGGCTTCTTGGGGCTGCACGGAAACCGTCGCCCCCTCCCAGGTGCTCCACGCGACGGCCGCGCGGTGCCGGACCTCCTCGGCCGGGTCGTTCAAGAGGTCGCTGTACGCCGCCAGCGGGTCATCGCGCAGCGAAGCCGGGATCGGGGCGAGGAAGGCCTCCCACTCGCGCGGGAACAGGTTCGCGGCGCCGCCCCGGTAGATCCAGTCCAGCTCGCTCCGCCGCACGGTGAAGACGCCCCGCAGGATGATTTCGCTGACGCGCGAAGGGTGCGTCTGGGCGTAGGCGAGCGCGAGGGTCGCGCCCCAGGAGCCGCCGAAGAGCTGCCAGCGCTCGATGCCGAGCCGCTCGCGCAGGGCCTCCATGTCGGAGACCAGGTGCCACAGGGTGTTCGCGCCGAGGTCGTCGGCGCCCGGTGTCGACTGTCCCGAGCCACGCTGGTCGAACAGGACGATCCGGTAGGCCGCGGGGTCGAAGTGCCGCCGCGCCATCGGCGCGATCCCGCTGCCGGGCCCGCCGTGCAGCACCACGACCGGCTTCCCGGCCGGGTCGCCCGCTTCCTGGCACCGGATCCGGTGCCCGTCGCCGACGTCCAGGAACCCTTCGGCCCGCGGGGGAACCGGCGGGTACAGCTCGTCCATGACCCTCACTGTGCCGGAGGGGCCTGGCCGTCGTCCCGACACCCCGCCGCCAGAGGCCGGGACGACGACCAAGAAAGGTGGGAGCCCGCCCCCGCCGCCGGGCTGAGCGGGCTCCCGTCCGTGGGTCAGCCGCCGGGGCTGACATCCGAGCGAGGAGGAGTTACGCCTTCGGGGTGGTCACGACGGCCGGTGGTCCGCACACGCATTTCCGTCCTCCTCGTCGAGGTTCGAATCTTCGTCGTGGCGGCGACGGGCTAAACGCTAAGCCAAGGTCCGAACGGTAGTCAAGGACATGATTGAAGTTCATGTACGTGAACACGCGCTGAGGGGACGCTGAGTGCGGCTGTGCCCCTTGCCGGGCGTTAACGAATAAGCCGGTACGTTCCGGTGTCGGGGTTTCCAGAAGTGGTACGGAAAGGCTCGGAATGTCCGCGGTGACCTATCTCGAGGCGATTGTCGTCGGCGCCTTGCAGGGGGTGTCGGAATTGTTTCCGGTGTCCAGTCTCGGCCACAGCATCCTGCTGCCCGCCTGGCTCGGCGGGCAATGGCAGCAGGACCTGAGCATCGGCAAGGATTCGCCGTACCTCGCGGTGCTCGTCGCGATGCACGTCGCCACCGCGCTGGCGCTCGTGCTGTTCTTCCGGAAGGACTGGGTGCGGATCATCGGCGGCCTGTGGACGTCGATCCGCCACCGCGAAGTCCGCACCCCCGACCAGCGGCTCGCGTGGCTGCTCGTGCTCGCCACGATCCCGGTCGGGCTGGCCGGCCTGCTGCTCGAAGGGCTGCTGCGCGACGTCCTCGGCAAGCCGGTGCCGTCGGCGATCTTCCTGGCGCTCAACGGCGGGGTTCTTTACGCCGCCGAGAAGTTCTCCCGGCGGCGGCCGGACGCCGAAGCGGACACTGTGGACTTCTCGACCGAGGAAACCCTCGTGATGCGGGCGGTCACGGTCGAGGAGCGGACCGACGTCCGGCTGGCGAAACTGGGTGTCGGCGAAGCCGTCCTGATCGGTGCCGCGCAGATCTTCGCGCTGCTGCCGGGCATCAGCCGCTCGGGCATCACGATGGTCGCCGGGCTGCGCCGCGGGCTGGGCCACGAAGACGCCGCGCGCTTCGCGTTCCTCCTCGCCACCCCGGTGATCCTCGCCGCCGGCGTGCTGAAGATGCCGACGCTGTTCGCGCCGGAGAACCACGCCTCGCTCGGCCCGGCACTCGTCGGGAGCGTCATCGCCGGGGTCGCTTCGTACATTTCTGTCCGGTTCCTCACCGGCTACTTCGAAACGCGCACGCTGACCCCGTTCGCCATTTACTGCGTCGTTGCCGGAATCGGCAGCCTGATCTTCTTCGCGGTCTGACGTGCCGCTGACGTTCGACGCCCCGGCGGTGCTCGCCGTGCTCGTTCTCGGCACGCTCTACGTGCGCGCTGCCCGCCGCCTCGACTGGCCGCGGGGCCGCACGGTGGCGTTCCTCGCCGGGCTCGCGACGGTCCTGGTGGTCACCTGCTCGGCGCTGGCCGTCTACGACACGACGTTCTTCTGGGTCCGTGCGGTCCAGACCACGACGCTGCTGATGATCACGCCGCTGCTGCTGGCCCTGGGCGCCCCGATCCAGCTCCTGCTGGACACGCGGCCCGTGACCTGGTTGCGGCGCCACGGCCGCGGCAAGGTGGCGCGGGCGCTGACGTTCCCGCCGGTCGTCACGCTCACCCTGGTCGTGCCGGTCCTGGTGCTCTACCTGACCCCGCTCTACGACCTCACGCTGCGCTCGCCGGTGGCGGACGGCCTGGTCCGGCTCGCGCTCGTCCTGTCCGGCTTCACGTACTTCTGGACCCGGCTCGGGCTCGACCCGACGCCGCGCACGGACCCGCACCTGGTCTCGGTGTGGATCGCGTTCACCGAAGTGATCTTCGACGGCGCGCTCGGCCTGGTGCTGTGGCTCGGCCCGCTGCTCGCCCCGGCGCACTACGCGGCCGCGCACCCGGGCCGGGGCCCGGACCCCCGCACCGACCAGATCATCGGCGCGGGCGTGCTGTGGATCGGCGGCGACGTCGCCGGCCTGCCGTTCGTGGTGGCGCTGTTCATCCGCTGGGCCCGCGACGACGAGCGGCGCGCAAAGCAGATCGACGTCCAGCTGGACGAGGAAGCCGCTTCGGGCGCCGCATCGATGTCGGGCCTGTGGTGGGAAAACGACCCGGCGCTCGAGGAACGGTTCAAGCGCCGGTGACCGAGGTTCCCCAGCGCCCCAATGTGGCCTTGGTTGCGTCAGACGCACCCAATGTGGCCTTCGGTGCGTTCAACGCACCGAAGGCCACATTGGGGCGCTCGGGGCCGGGCCTAGTCGTGGAAAGCGTGTTCCGGCGCCGGGAACTCGCCGCGCCGGACGTCTTCCGCGAAGGCCGTCGCCGCGTTCTGCAGCACCGTCGCGACATCGGCGTAGCGCTTGACGAACCGCGGTGCCTTCCCGCGCCGCAGCCCGGCCATGTCCTGCCAGACGAGCACCTGCGCGTCGCAGTCCGGCCCGGCGCCGATGCCGACCGTCGGGATCTTCAGCTCCGCCGTGACGCGCTTCGCGGCTTCGGCGGGCACCATCTCCATCACCACCGCGAACGCCCCGGCCTCCTGCAGCGCCAGCGCGTCGGCGAGCAGCACGTCCGCCGCTTCGCCGCGCCCCTGCACCCGGTAGCCGCCGAGGTTGTGTTCACTCTGCGGGGTGAACCCGATGTGGCCCATCACCGGCACGCCGGCCGACGTCAGCGCCTCGACGTGCGCGGCGAACCGCCGCCCGCCTTCGAGCTTCACGGCGTGCGCGCGGCCCTCCTTCATGAACCGCACCGACGTCTCCAGCGCCTGCTGCGGCGAGAGCTGGTAGGAGCCGAACGGCAGGTCGGCGACCACGAGCGCCCGTTTGACCGACCGGGTGACCGCCCGGACCAGCGGCAGCAGCTCGTCGACCGTCACCGGCAGCGACGTGTCGTAGCCGAAGACGTTGTTGGCCGCGGAGTCGCCGACGAGCAGCACGGGGATCCCGGCTTCGTCGAACAAGGCGGCGGTGTACATGTCGTACGCGGTGAGCATGGGCCACGGCTCGCCACGTTCCTTGAGCTCCCGCAGGTGGTGGACGCGGACCTTCCGGCCCGGGCCCGGTGCCGCGGGAGCGGCGGATCCGGTGCCGTAGGGGGCCGTTTCTTCAGGTCCGTTCGCGCTGGCAGCAGACATCGTCGTCGACCGTCCTTCCCTCGAGGCCTCGGTGAGGTCCCCGGGTCGTGGAGCAGAGGCGTCTCGAAGCGTGACACGCTCCCGGACGCGCCCCAACCGCGTGCGACAAGCTTCACACCCTCGGGGACCACCCGGCCGTCAGCCTTCAGGTTGACGCCGGTGGACAACCAACCCGGGTTCACTTACGTCAAGAAGAGGGCATGACGACCGATCGGCCGCGAAAGGCGACGAAAGCAACGATGGGAACCCTCGCGAGCACACGCCCGCGCCTCCCCGCCTGGAAGGCGAAAGCGGGCGGCATCGTCGCGACCGTGGTCCAGCTGGCCGCGGTCTTCTCGGTGCTCCTCCTGTTCACGAACGGCCCGCACGGGCACCTGCTCAACGGCATCGACATGGCCTTCTCGAGCCTGAGCGTGCCGACCAGCGCGAGCCTGGTGATGGTGCTGCTGCTGGTGGTGCTGGGTGCCGCGCTGCGCCGCCGCAAGAAGGCCGCGCTGTACACGCTCGTGCTGTTCCAGGTCATCGGGCTGGTGCTCACCCTCGCCCTGCAGGCGACGCTGCTGTGGTCGCCCGAGCTGCTCTCGCTCGGGTCGAAGCAGGTCCGGCACATCCCGGTCCAGCTGTGGGCCCTCACCGTCGCCGACGTGCTGTCGGTCGCCCTGATCGTGTTCCTGCTCGCGCTGCGCAAGGCGTTCCCCGCCCGGCTCGCGCCGAGCGCGTGGCGCGACGGCTTGACCATGCTCTTCGGCGGCCTCGCCGCGGTCATCCTGGTCGGCTGGGGACTGGCGGAAGCGTTTCCCGGCCAGCTCGGCGACTCGTGGGAGCGCTTCGCCTGGGTCGTCAACCACGCCACCGGCGAGAACCTGCAGCTGCGCCGGATCGGCGTCGGCGAGGGGCCGGCCTGGCTGGACGTGCTCATCGACCTGAGCGCGACCGCCGTCGCCACCGCCGCGCTGTACATGCTCTTCCGCGGCGTACGCAGCCGTCGCCTGCGGACGGACGAAGAAGAGCTTCGCGTGCGCCGGCTGCTCGCCGAGCACGGCGAGGACGACTCCCTCGGCTACTTCGCCACCCGGCGCGACAAGAGCGTCGTCTTCTCGCCGAACGGCCGCGCGGCGGTGACCTACCGCGTGCTCGGCGGCACCAGCGTCGCCAGCGCCGACCCGGTCGGCGACCCCGAGGCGTGGCCGGACGCCGTCCGCGCGTGGCTCGACGAAACGCGCACGTACGGCTGGACGCCGGGCGTGCTCGGGGCGAGCGAGCGCGGCGCGAAGGCGTACACCGACGCCGGCCTGCGAGCCCTGGAAATCGGCGACGAAGCCGTGCTCGACATCCGCGAGTTCAGCCTCGCCGGGCCCGAGCGGCGTTCGGTGCGCCAGGCCGTGAAACGCATCGAGCGCGCCGGCTACACCTCGCGCGTCCGCCGCCACGGCGAGATCCCCGACGGGGAGATGGCCGAGCTGCTCGCCCGCGCCCAGGCCTGGCGCGGCGCCGAGACCGAACGCGGGTTCTCGATGGCGCTGGGCCGGCTCGGCGACCCGAGCGACGGCCGCAGCGTCATGGTCGAGGCCTACGACGCCGACGGCGACCTGCGCGGCCTGCTGTCGTTCGTCCCGTGGGGCCGGCGCGGGCTCTCGCTCGACCTCATGCGCCGCGACCGCGACGCCGAGAACGGCCTCAACGAGTTCATGATCGCCGAGGTCGTCGCGGCCGGGCAGCACCTGGGCGCGCAGCGGATCTCGCTCAACTTCGCGATGTTCCGCGCGGTCTTCTCCGAAGGCGAGCGGATCGGCGCCGGCCCGGTGCTGCGGGCGTGGCGCGGGGTCCTCAGCCTCGCGTCGCGGTTCTTCCAGCTGGAGTCGCTGTACCGGTCCAACGCCAAGTACGGGCCGGACTGGGAGCCGCGGTTCCTCTGCTACTCCTCGGCGCGGCGGCTCCCGCGCGTCGGCATCGTCGCGGGCGCGCTCGAAGGGTTCGTCCCGACCGGACGGTCGCGGGCGCTGCGGCTGGAGACGGTCGGCGACGACTTCGCCGCCCGCGTCCGGGAGATCGAGGAGTCCGCGGCGGTCCCGGCGGCCAAGCCGGCGCGCCGGCCGGAGCAGGTCCGCGTCCGCATGGCCAAGCTCGCCAAGCTGCGCGAAGCCGGGATCGACCCGTACCCGGTCGGGTTCCGCCGGGACGACCACATCGGCGACGTCGTCAAGAAGTTCGGCGACCTGCGGCCGGACAGCGCCACCGGCCACCGGGTCCGAATCGCCGGGCGCGTGCTGGCGATGCGCACGCTCGGCGGGCTGTGCTTCGCGCGCGTCAAGGACTTCAGCGGCGAGATCCAGCTGATGCTGGAGGCCGGCGAGCTCGACCTCACGGGCTGGCGGACCGGCGTCGACCTCGGCGACCACGTCGGCGTCAGCGGCCAGGTCGTGACGTCGAAGCGGGGCGAACTTTCGGTGCTCGTCGACGAGTGGACGGTCACCGCGAAGTGCCTGCACCCGTTGCCGGACAAGCGGAAGGGCCTCACCGACCCGGAGACGCGGGTGCGGCAGCGCTACCTCGACCTTGCGGTCAACCCGGACTCGACGGCCATGCTGCGGCTGCGGTCCACGGTGGTCCGCGCGGTGCGCGACCGGCTGCACCACGCCGACTACCTCGAGGTCGAGACGCCGATGCTGCAGACGGTCCACGGCGGCGCGAACGCCCGGCCGTTCGTCACGCACATCAACGCCTACGACATGCGGATGTACCTGCGGATCGCGCCCGAGCTGTACCTCAAGCGGCTGTGCGTCGCCGGCGTCGAGCGCGTCTTCGAGCTGAACCGGAACTTCCGCAACGAAGGCGTCGACGCGACGCACAACCCCGAGTTCACGATGCTCGAGGCGTACCAGGCGTACGCCGACTACGACACGATGCGGACGCTGACGCGCGAGCTCGTCCAGCACGCGGCCGAAGCCGCGTACGGCGCTCAGGTCGTGCGCAGGCCCGACGCGGACGGCACGGTCGTCGAGTACGACATCTCCGGCGACTGGCCGGTGATCACGGTGCACGACGCCGTTTCGGCGGCCTTCGGGGAGCAGGTCGACTCGGGGACCTCGGTGGCGGAGCTGCGCCGCCTGTGCCTGGCCGCGGGCGTGCCGGTGGGGGAGGACCCGAGCCACGGCGACCTCGTGCTCAAGGCGTTCGAGCACCTCGTCGAGGGCGCGACGGTGCTGCCGACCTTCTACACGGACTACCCGACCGACGTCTCGCCGCTCACCCGCCAGCACCGCGAGGACCCGCGGCTGGCCGAGCGCTGGGACCTCATCGCGTTCGGTTCCGAGGTCGGCACCGCCTACACCGAGCTGACCGACCCGATCGAGCAGCGGCGGCGGCTGGAGGCGCAGTCGCTGCGCGCGGCCAGCGGAGACGTCGAAGCGATGGAGCTGGACGAAGACTTCTTGCTGGCCCTGGAGCACGGGATGCCGCCGACCGGCGGGCTCGGGCTGGGCGTCGACCGGCTGCTGATGATGCTCACCGGGGCCTCGATCCGCCAGACGGTCCTGTTCCCCTTCGTGCGTCCGCAGGCGTAACGACTCGGTCGATCTGATCACGCGATGGGGCCGAGGCGCCCGGGGTCGCTTAATGTGTGCCACGTGCGCACGGCTCGGATCGCCTCGGCCCTCCTCATGGGAGTCGCCGTCCTCGCGTATTCCGGCTGGCTGCTGGAGTTCTTCCTGCCGACGGGCGTGTCGCCGGTCCGGGACCCGGTCGAGGCGCTGCTCGGCGGGCCACCGGTGTTCCGGGTCCTGCTCGCCGTCTCGGGGGTCGCTTTCCTGCTCGCCGGGCCGCCGCTGCACCGGCTCGGGCCGGTCCAGTGGACGGCGCGGCTCAGCTCGATCTCGGTGAGCGCGTTCGGGCTGGTCGTGCTGGTCCAGGCCGCCTACCCGGACAGCAGCGACTGGGTTTCGCCGCTGCTCAGCACCGTACTGATGGTCGGGGTGATCAGCCTCGTGCTGTGGTGGCCGCCGGGCTGGCGCACGCTCGCCGTCGCCGGGCTCATCCTGGTGATGGCGACCTGGCTGGCCGTCGTGCTCGCCCGGCAGCTGGACACCTTCGAGGGCGTCTTCACGCGGATCCAGCTCGTGGTGCGCGCGGTGCTCTTCGGCGTGGGCGGGGCGTACGCCTTCATCAAGCCCGCGCCACGACATGCGCCTCGAGGCGGCTGAGCAGCTCCAGCAGCGTCTTGCGCTCGACCGGGTCGAGCACGCTGAACGTCTCGTCGGCGTGCCCGTGCCGGATCTCCTCGATCTCCACGAGCCGCGCGCGGCCGGCGTCGGTGACGGCCAGCAGGCTCGCCCGCCGGTCGGTCGGGTCCGGTTCGCGCCGCAGCAGCCCGTCCCGCTCGAGCGCGTCGACGGCCGAGGTGATGGCCCGGCCGGTGACGCCCAGGCGGCGCTTGACCTCGCCCATCCGCGGCCGGTCGCCGAGCAGGTCGACCATCAGCAGCAGCTGGATCTGGGCCGTCGGCCAGCCGCGCTTGGCGTAGGGCGCGCCCGCGTACCGGCGCAGGACGTGCGTGATGCGCCGCAGCGCGTCGGCCAGCTCCGCGCCGGTGGGGATGTTTTCGGTGGACACGTCCGCGACTCTACCCGCAAAGTACATAGACGAAATTGATACTGACTACTTTGCGCCTGGGGGAAGTTGTGCCGGAAATGTCGGTGGTCGGTGGCAGGATCCGGGGACGAGCGCGAAGGAGCTGATCTCGATGGCGGGAAACGTGCCCCCGGTGGCCGACGAACGTGACGGGCTGCTGCGGTACCTGGAGCAGCAGCGGCACGTGCTCAAGGTGGCCGCCCACGGGCTGACGGACGAGCAGGCGCGGCTCGCGCCGACGAAGAGCGCGCTGACGGTGGGCGGCCTGGTCAAGCACGTGGCTTCGACGGAGGACGGCTGGCTCGACATCATCCTGCAGCTGCCGCAGAAGCCGTTCGACGAGGCGATGGCGGACTACCAGGCGGGATACCGCCTGGGCCCGGACGAGACGCTGGCGAGCGTGTTGGCCCGCTACGACGAGGTGGCGGCGCGCACCGCGGAGCTGATCGCGGGGATCGACGACCTCGGCCAGCCGGTCCCGGTGCCGAAGGGCGTGCCCTGGTACCCGCAGGACGTGCCGGCGTGGTCGGTCCGCTGGGTGCTGCTGCACCTGATCGAGGAGACGGCCCGCCACGCGGGCCACGCGGACATCATCCGCGAGCACGTCGACGGCGGCACGGCGATCCCGTTGATGGCCGCGGCGGAGGGCTGGCCGGAGACCCCGTGGATGAAACCCTGGACCCCCGAACCCCAACCCGCCTAACCCCACCCTGCACGCCCGCCTGCGCACGGCACCCGCCCCGCCCCTCCAGGTACGCGAGCCGACGGCCTGGGTGCGCGAGCCGACCGCCTGGGTGCGCGGGCCGACCCTCCAGGTACGTGAGCCGACCCTCCAGGTACGCGGGCCGACCGCCTGGGTACGTGAGCCGACCCTCCAGGTACGCGGGCCGACTCTCCAGGTACGTGAGCCGACTCTCCAGGTACGTGAGCCGACTCTCCAGGTACGTGAGCCGACTCTCCAGGTACGTGAGCCGACTCTCCAGGTACGTGAGCCGACGGTCCAGGCACGCGTGTCGTCCGTTCGCGACCCGGCTCCGGCCCGGCGGCGAGGCTAGCCGGGCCGTGTCGACCCTTCAATCACGCGTGTCGACCCCTGGATCACGCGAGTCGACCCGCCGATCACGCGAGCCGGCCGTCCGCGCAAGGGCCGAGTCAGAACAACGTCGGCTCGTCCGCCAACGCCCCTTCGATCACGAGCATCCGGCGCTTCGTCGCGACCCCGCCACGAGCCGAAAACCCGCCGTCCTTGCCGCCCGCCGCCAGGACCCGGTGGCACGGCACCACGATCGGGAACGGGTTGTTCCCCATCGCCTGCCCGACCGCCTGCGCCGAGCCCGGCATCCCCAGCCGGTGCGCGATGTCGCCGTAGGTCAGGGTCTTGCCCGGCGGGATCGTCCGCGCGATCTCGTACGCGCGGCGGTTGAACTCCGGCACGCCCGCAAAGTCCAGCGGAACCGAAGTCAGGTCGTCACGCGCGCCGTCCAGCAACGCGACGATCCCGGCCATCGCGGCCTGAACCGGCGCAGGCGGCGAACCTTCGACGGCGTCCGGGAACCGCTGAGCCAGCCGCGCGCGCACGCCGGCGGCGTCGCCTTCGGGCAGCGACGTCCCGATCACGACGTCGTCCCGCCACGCCAGCCCGCACGGCCCGATCGCCGTGCCGAACACCGTGAACCCCGTTGTCATGCGATCAGCCTACGACCGAAGAGGGGTACCGCGGACGCGTTTGATCGCTAGGTTCGGTTTGGGTGGTTTGCCGAGTTCGAGGAGGCTGTCGGTGCGACGCGCGATCCTGGTGGCGACAGCGATGATCGGCCTGAGCGCGGCCCCGGCGACGGCGACAGCCGACCCACTCGTCATGCCGCACGTCGTCGTCGCCCACAACACGGGGTGGGCCGAATGGACCGTCCGCCAAGCGGGCGGCACGGTCGTCGCGAGTTACCCGCAGATCGGCGTCGTCGTCGCGTACACGGCGAAGGACGACTTCGCCGCGAAGGTCCGAAGGACACCGGGCATCGACGCCGTCGGAGCGACGCGCACCGCGAAGATCCCGAAGGAGTTCTTCGCGCCCCGCAAGGACGTCCGCTACACCGGGCCGAACTCGCCGAACTCCGGCCAGGTCCCGCCCGAGGGCACCGCGTGGGACGTCCCGGCGCTGCACCTGCCCGAAGCGCACCAGGTCACCGACGGGAGCAGGCGCACCGTCGTCGGCGTGCTCGACGTCGGGGTCGACGACACCCACCCGGACCTGAAACCGGCCTTCGACGCGAAGAACTCGGTGTCCTGCCTCGCCGGCTGGGCGGACCGCAGCCCTGGCGCCTGGCGGCCGACCCTCGACGGCCACGGCACGCACGTCGCGGGCACGATCGCCGCGGCCCGCAACGGATCCGGCGTCGTCGGGGTCGCGCCCGGCACCAGGATCGCCGCGGTGAAGCTCGCCGAGCTCGACGACACCGAGACGGCCGAAAGCATGGTCTGCGGCTTCGTCTGGGCCGCCGAGCACGGCTTCGCCGTCACCAACAACAGCTACCGCTCGATCCCGTGGCGCTACAACTGCGACGACCAGCCGGACCAGGCCGCGGCCAAGCTCGCCGTCGGCCGCGCGGTCGCCTACGCCCAGCGCCGCGACGTCCTCGTGGTCGCCTCGGCGGGCAACGCCGGGATCGACCTCGACACGCGCTCGGTCGACCGCGAGAGCCCGGCCGACAGCACCCCGGTGGAACGCGCGATCGACCCGACGTGCACCCGGCTGCCGCACGAGCTCCCCGGCGTCGTCGGCACCGGCGCGCTCGACGAAAACGCGCTGAAGGCGAGCTTCTCCAACTACTCCGCTTCCCGGATCAGCGTCGCGGCACCCGGCGCGCGCGTCTGGTCGACCTGGCCGAACGGCGAGTACCGCTCGGCGAGCGGGACGTCGATGGCCGCGCCGCACGCGAGCGGTGTCGCCGCACTGATCGCGAGCGAACATCCGCGCTGGGGCGCCGAGCGGATCAAGCGCGCCCTCTACGCGACCGCGACACCGCTCGAGTGTCCCGACACCGTCTGCCGGCCGACAAACCAAGGGACGACCTACGGCCACGGAATGGTCGATGCGGCGAGCGCCGTCGGCGCGGGATGATGACGCGGTGCTCGATCACCTCGTCTACGCCGGGCCGGACCTCGCCGAGGCCGTCGCCCGCGTCACCGAACTCACCGGCGTCACGCCCGCGCCCGGTGGCAGTCACGTCGGCCTCGGCACCGCCAACCACCTCGCCGACCTCGGCGCCGGGATGTACCTGGAGGTGATCGGCCCGGACCCGGCGCAACCGGAGCCCGAAAACCCGCGCCCCTTCGGCATCGACGACCTGACCGGGCCCGCGCTGGTCGCCTGGGCGGTCCGCACCACGGACCTCGACGCCACGATCAAGAACGCCCGCGCCCACGGCTTCGACCCGGGCGACGCGCGGGAAATGTCCCGCGAGACGCAAGACGGCGAACTGCTGCGCTGGCGCCTGACCCCGCCGAGCACTCCGGGCACGCTCCACCCGTTCCTCATCGACTGGGGTACGACGCCGCACCCGACCACGCGCGGCCTGCCGTCCCTGCCGCTGCTGATGGTGACGGGCACCCACCCGGACCCGGACTCGGTCCTCGCCGTGACGGACGCCCTCGGCCTCGAACTCCTGGTGCGCCGCGCGGCAAAGGCCGGCCTGAGCGCCGCTCTCCGAACTCCCGAAGGCCGCCAGGTCGCGCTCAGCTAAAAAGCCGTGAAGGCCTCCTTACCGGCCCAAGATGCCGGTAAGGAGGCCTTCACGGACTTCAGGCCTTGCCCTCGCGCCACAGGTTGGTCATCGGCAGCCGCCGGTCGCGGCCGAACGCCTTGAACGTGATCTTCGTGCCCGGCGGGTACTGGCGCCGCTTGTACTCGGCCTTGTCGACCATCCGCACCACGCGGTCGATCGTCTCCGGCTCGAACCCCGCGGAAACCAGGTCCGCGTACCCGCGGTCGCCCTCGACGTAGTCGTCGAGGATGTCGTCGAGCAGCGCGTAGTCCGGCAGCGAGTCCGCGTCCACCTGACCCGGCCGCAGCTCGGCCGACGGCGGCTTCGAAATGGAGTTCTCCGGGATCGGCGGCGTCTCGCCCCGCTTCACGGCCTCGGCGTTGCGCCACCGGGCCAGCTGCCACACGTGCGTCTTGAAGACGTCCTTGATCGGGGCGAACGCGCCGACCGCGTCGCCGTAGATCGTGGAGTACCCGACGGCCAGCTCGGTCTTGTTGCCGGTGGCCAGCACCAGGTGACCATCCAAGTTGGACAGTGCCATGAGGAGCATGCCCCGCGTCCGCGCCTGGATGTTCTCCTCGGCCAGACCCGTCAGCGAAAGCTGCTCGACGTACACCCGGACCATGTCCTCCACCGGCTCGACGCGGTAGTGCGCCCCGATCCGCCGCGCGAGGTCGGCCGCGTCGTCCTTCGAGTGGCCCGACGAGTACTTCGACGGCATCGAGACGCCGTAGACGTTGTCGCCGCCCAGCGCGTCCGCGGCCAGCGACGCGCAGACGGCCGAGTCGATGCCGCCGGAGAACCCGAACGTCACCGACGAGAAGCCGTTCTTGTGCACGTAGTCGCGCAGCCCGACGACCAGCGCCGACCACACCTCGGCCTCGTCCGACAGCGGCTCGCTGATCACCGGCTCGGCGGTCGGCTCGTAGGAAGGCAGCGGTTCCGAACTCAGCACCCGGCGCCGGACGTGCAGGCCTTCGAGCTCGCCGTCGCCGGCGTGCCCGCCCGCGGTGAGGTCCATGTCCAGCACGAGCAGGTGCTCGACGAACTGCGGTGCGCGCGCCAGCACCGCGCCGTCCGCGCCGACGACGAGCGAGTCGCCGTCGAAGACGAGGTCGTCCTGGCCGCCGACCTGGTTGGTGTAGACCAGCGGCGCGCCCGCTTCGGCGGCGCGGCGCGCGATGAGCGGCAGCCGCTGCTCGTCCTTCGACCGCTCGTACGGCGACGCGTTCGGCGCCACGACGAGGTCGACACCCGCGCGGCCCAGCGCCGAGATCGGCCCGCCGTCCTGCCAGATGTCCTCGCAGACGACCATGCCGATGTCCAGCCCGTGGAACCGGACGACGTCGAGCTCGGTGCCCGGCTTGAACCAGCGGTGCTCGTCGAACACGCCGTAGTTCGGGAGGTGGTGCTTGAACTGCCGCGCGACGACCTCGCCGCGGTAGAGCGCCGCCGCCGCGTCGCGCGGGCCGACCTCGTCGAGGTCGAGGTAGCCGACGTAGGTCAGCACTTCGCCGCAGCCGGCCTCGTCGAGGCGGCGCGCCAGCGACTCGACGCCCTGCCGGGAGGCGGCGGCGAAGGTCTTGCGCAGCGAGAGGTCCTCGACGGGGTAGCCGGTCAGGGACATCTCGGGGAAGACGACGACGTGGGCGCCGGCTTCGGCGGCCCGGCGGGTCCAGGCGACGTGCAGGTCGGCGTTGCCGTCGAGGTCACCGACGGTGGGGTTGACCTGGGCGAGCGCGATGCGCAGTTGCGGCATACCGCCATTCTGTCCCACGGCCACCCGCTCAGCCGAGCGAATGTGGGCGAAACGCCACGCGGCGCGCGGGCCGTCCGGGTACGTTGCGCCTGATCGGAGGAATCGGACAGGGGGACCACCGAAAATGACGTACCCGCCGCAGCAGCCAGGACCGCCGTACCCGCCGCACGGCCAGTACCCGCAGCAGGGCCAGTACCCGGGCTACCCGCCCCAGGGCTACCCGCCGTCCGGCTACCCGCAGTACGGCGGCCGGCCGCCGAAGAAGGGCAACGGCCTGCTCATCGGCCTGATCGCCGGCGGTGTCGCGTTCCTGCTCGTGGTCGTCTTCGTGATCACCGGCTTCTTCGCGCCGGGTTTCCTGGTCTCGCAGAACGAGCGGCCGGACGGACCCGCCGGGAACAGCCCGCCGCTGGACCTGAACTCGGGCAGCGTCGTCGCGGGGAAGTTCATCCTCGCCGTCTTCGGTGACGACGCGACGGCGGGCCGGGAAGCGGCGTGCGCTTCCGCGGAGGGCGTCGTCGCCAGTGCGGTGCGGACGCTCGGCAGCCGCAACGCCCAGCTCAGTGCCGGCCCGCCGATCCAGGCCGCGGCGAACGAGATCCGCGTGCCGCTGAACGGGACGATCGGCAGCAAGTCGGTGCACGGCGAACTGCGCGTGCTGCGCATCCAGGAGAAGTACTGCATCTCCGAGGTCACCGTGCCGTCGTGACCGCTAGGCCGACGCCTTCGCGTCCCGGTGCTTGAGCTTCGCCATCCGCCCGTCCCGGTGGTGCCAGACGACGCCCTCGAACTCCGGGTGCGCGAGCAGCCACGCCATCAGCCCGTCGAAGTCGCGCGGGACGCCGGCGAACTCCTGCGCGGTCGCGTGCGGGACCAGCCGGTGCGTGCCGAGCTCCTCCGGATCGCCGTTGATCTTCGGCCCGCACAGCTCGTAGGTGCCGGGCGCCGCACCGAAAAGGCGCTCCTGCGCTTCCTCGAAGAACGCCGCGAACGACGACTGCCCGACCGGTTCCCAGCCGACGGTCTTACCCGTCTCCGGATCGGTCTGGACGGCTTCGAAACCGTCCGGCGCGCTCTTGCCCGCCTTCACCTCGCGCCGCGCCCACCAGTCACCGGACTCGTCGAGCCGGACGCAGGTGCCGTCGTACTTGCGGGTGGCCACGCCTTGGCCGTCGAGCACCCACTGGCACGCCGGGTGCACTTCGCGGGTCACACGCCGTAGGTCTTCGGGGTCGCGACGGAACAGCGTCGGGATCTTGCGCATGGCCCCATCCTTCCGTTCGGGGCAAACGAGAAAACCCCCGCCCGGGCTAATCGGGCGGGGGTTTTCCGGGAAGAAGGGGCTACTTCCGCTTGATCATGCTCCGGACCTTCTTGATGGTCTGCTCGAAGTCGGAGTCGAACGGGTTGTCGTGCACGAGGTACGTCCACGTCGTGTTCGCCCGCCGGACGCCCGCCTCGCCGAGGTCGATGCCCTCGTCGGTCAGCTCGGCCTCTTCGAGGGTCTTCGCCGCCCGCGTGTTCGCCTCGTCGATGATCTTGTGGAACTCCGGGATCGCCGCGCGGTGGAACTCGTCGAGCGGCGTCTCGCGCGCCAGCGCCCGGAGGTGGATGCTCTCGCGGACGTCGGTCAGGAACGCCAGGTGGTCGGACCAGAGCTGGTCGACGTGGAACAGCAGCACCTCGCGGCACATCTGCTCCAGCTTCTCCTGGCCTTCTTCGCCGTCGCCGAGCTTCTCCTTCAGCTCGCCGAACTTCTCCTCGTGCGCCTTCTCCAGCTGCTCCGCCGCGTACCCGGTGCGAAGCACCTTGTCGCGGTGCACCAGCAGGTCACGGCGCTGCCGCTCGATCAGCCGCGTGTAGCGCCAGGTGTTGCGGTGGATCTCCAGGTCGACGCCCTCGGCGACGCGCTGGGCGTGGTTGAGCTGCCGCAGCGCCGCGTTGTCGACGATCTCGCCGGTCTCTTCGTCGTCGGTGATGCCCTCGGGCACGTCCGGCGCGTTCGACAGCACGAGCTCGTCGTTCAAGCTCGCGAAGAAGATCGCGCTGCCCGGGTCGCCCTGCCGGCCGGAGCGGCCGCGCAGCTGCCCGTCGAGCCGGCTCGACGGGTACCGCGCGGTGCCGATGACGTGCAGCCCGCCCAGCTCGACGACCTCTTCGCGGGTCGCGCCGTCGGTGCCGCCCAGCCGGATGTCGGTACCGCGGCCGGCCATCTGCGTGGACACGGTGACCGCGCCCTTCTTGCCGGCCTCGGCGATGATCCCGGCCTCTTCGGCGTCGTTGCGCGCGTTGAGCACGACGCACTCGAGGTCGACCTTCGCCAGCTTCTCGGCCAGCTCTTCGGACTCGGCGACGTCCTGGGTGCCGACGAGGATCGGCCGCCCGGTCTCGTGGACCGTGCGGATCTCCTCCTCGATCGCCCGCAGCTTCTGCGACGGCGACGCGAAGACCCGGTCTTCCTGGTCTTCGCGGATGTTCGGGGTGTTCGGCGGGATGACCGCGACCTCGAGCTCGTAGAACTCCCGCAGCTGCTCGGCGACGGCGACCGCGGTACCGGTCATGCCGGCCACCTCGGGATACCGGGCCAGCAGCGCCTGGACGGTGATCGAGTCCAGGATCTCGCCGCGGTCGGTTGCGGTCACCTGCTCCTTCGCCTCGACGGCGGCCTGGAGGCCGTCCGGCCAGCGCTGCAGCTCGGCGACGCGGCCGCGGGCGGCGTTGATGAGCTGGACCTTGCCGTCGCGGACCAGGTAGTCGACGTCGCGGGTGAGCAGCGCGTGCGCGTGCAGCGCGACGTTCACCGCGGGGAGCCGGTCCGAAGCCGTCTCGCCGTAGAGGTCGTCGACCTCCAGGCCGAGCGACTTCGCGACGACGGACGCGCCGGCGTCGGTCAGCCAGGCGTTGCGGCCCTCGCTGTCGGTCTCGTAGTGCAGGTTGAGCCGCAGCCGCCGGACGACCTTCGCGACCTCTTCGTCGGCGTCGGTGTGGTCGATCGAGCCGGCCATCACCAGCGGGACGCGGGCCTCGTCGACCAGCACCGAGTCCGCCTCGTCGACGATCGCGACTTCGGGGTCCGGCTGGACCAGGTCGTCGACCGCGGTGACCAGCCGGTCGCGCAGCACGTCGAAGCCGATCTCGGCGACGGCGCCGTACGTGACGTCCTTGGCGTAGGCCACCTTGCGCTCCTCGCGGGAGTGCGCGGGCTCGACCCACCCGACCGACACGCCGAGCAGGGCGTACACCGGGCCCATCCACTCCGCGTCGCGCCGGGCCAGGTAGTCGTTGACCGTGACGACGTGGCTGCGCTTGCCGCGGATCGCGTAGCCGGCCGCGGCCAGCGCCCCGGCGAGCGTCTTGCCCTCACCGGTCTCCATCTGCACGACGTGCTTGCTGAGCAAGCCCATCGTGCCGAGGATCTGGACGTCGAACGCGCGCTCGCCGAGGGCCCGCCGCGCGGCCTCGCGGCCCAGCGCGCACACCTCGATCAGCTGGTTGTCGCCGAACGCGGTGTCCTTCAGCGTCTCGCGGAGCTTGCCCGCCCGCTCGGTCAGCTCCTCGTCGGAGAGCTTCTCGAGCTCGGGTTCGAGCTTCTCGACTGCGGGCAGCAGTGCTTCGTAGCGGGTCAGCTCGACGCTGCCCGGACGCTGGATGATCCGGCGGAGCCGCTTGCCCACCCGGCTGATCAGTGCTGCCACCCCTGGTCTCCCGTTCTCTCTCGCTCGACCGGCCTGCCCCACCCAACGTGGCGGTGGTGCGTTCGAGTTCCGCGGCCGGATGGGACGATCCAACCGTGTTCCCTCATCCCAGCGCCAGGTCCCGTAGTCGCAGGATCACCGCAATTGCGACATCCGTGCTGCTAGCGGCCTCGCTGACCGCGTGCACGTCCACCGGCAAGTCCGCGCCGCCCGCGCCGACCACCGAATCGCACCAGCCGTCCGGGCCGGTGCCCGCCGGGCTGGAACGGTTCTACGGCCAGAGCCTGACCTGGGCCGAGTGCGCACCTTACGCGACGTCGGAAGACGCGAGGTCGGCGTTCCAGGCGAAAGACGTCCAGTGCGCCCGGCTGACCGTGCCGCTGGACTACACGAAGCCGGCCGGCGACACCGTCACGCTGGGCCTGCTCCGGCACAAGGCGACGGACGAGGGTTCCCGGATCGGGTCGCTGGTCGTCAACCCCGGCGGCCCGGGCGCGTCGGGCATGGTCGCGGCCGCCGGGCTGGTCAAGCCGGTGGCGAGCACCGGCCTCGGCAAGCGCTTCGACCTGGTCGGGTTCGACCCGCGGGGGATCGGCGCCAGCCAGCCGGCCATCCACTGCCTCACCGACCAGGAGCGCGACACCGACCGCGCGGACGACAGCGAAACCGACGGCTCGCCCGAAGGCGTGCTGAAGCAGGAAGCGCAGGAAAAGGACTTCGCCGCGAAGTGCGCCCAGCGCACCGACGACGGCACCGGGATGCTGGCCAACGTCGGCACCCGGGACGTCGTGAAGGACCTGGACGTCCTCCGCTCGGTCCTCGGCGACGAAAAGCTCACCTATCTGGGCTACTCCTACGGCACCCGGATCGGGTCGGCCTACGCCGAGGCGTTCCCGAAGAACGTCCGCGCGATGATCCTCGACGGCGCGGTCGACCCGGAGCAGGACGCGGTCGAGTCGCTGGTCGCCCAGGGCCAGGGCTTCGGGACGGCGTTCACGCAGTTCGCGAAGTGGTGCACCGCCCAGCAGGACTGCGCGCTCGGCCAGGACGCGAACATCGCGGTCAAGGCGTTCCAGGACCTCGTCCGCCCGCTGATCGACTTCCCGGTCCAGGTCGGTGACGGCCGCAAGCTCTCCTACGAGGACGCGACCACCGGCGTCATCCAGGCGCTCTACCAGGAAAGTCTCTGGGACACGCTGAACTCGGGCCTGAACGAGCTGAGGCAGCAGCGCGGCGTGACGCTGGAGAAGCTCGCCGACATCTACAACGAGCGCGACTCCGACGGCCGCTACGGCACCACGCAGGACGCCTTCACCGCGATCCGCTGCGTCGACGACCCGCGCGTCACCGACCCGGCCGTGATCCTCAAGGCGCAGGAGGAGTACGTGAAGGTGGCGCCGTTCCTCGACGACGGCCGCCCGGCGAGCGCGGCCCGCGACGCGTGCGCGTTCTGGCCGGTGCCGAACACGTCGGAGCCGCACGTGCCGAGCGTCGAGGGCCTGGCGAAGACGCTGGTCATCTCGACGACCAACGACCCGGCGACGCCGTACCAGGCGGGCGTCAACCTCGCGAAGGGCCTGAAGGGCGCTTTGCTCACCTTCGAGGGCACGCAGCACACGGTGTTCCTGCAGGGCGTGAAGTGCGTGGACCAGGCGGGCACGGACTACCTCGTCGACGGCACGCTGCCGCCGGAGGGGACCCGGTGCACCGGGCAGTAGGCCTCGCCGCCCTGGTCGTGCTGCTGGCGGCGTGCTCGGGTGCGCCGGAGCCGCCGCCGCGGCCGCCTGACCTGGGGAAATTCACTCAGCAGAAGCTCGCGTGGAGCCCGTGCGGCGAGGCACTGGACTGCGCGCACCTGACCGTGCCGCTGGACTACGCGGCACCGGACGGACCCACCGTCACGGTCGGCTTGCTGCGGCACAAGGCGGCGAAGCAGCGGATCGGGTCGCTGGTCGTCGACCCCGGCGGGCCCGGGGCCTGGGGCACGTCCACGGCGGCGTCGCTGGCGAAGACGCCGGCCGCCGGGCCCCTGCTCGACCGCTTCGACCTGGTCGGCTTCGACCCGCGCGGCGTCGGCACGAGCGAGCCGCGGATCACCTGCCGCACCGACGCCGAGCAGGACGCGGACCGCGCGTCCGACGTCGAAAGCGACATGTCGCCCGACGGCGTGCGAAAGCAGCTCGCCGAGACGACCGCGTACGGCGCGAAGTGTGCCGAAGCGACGAAGTACGGCAAGACGTTCCTCTCGAACATCGGCACGCGAGACGTCGTACGCGACCTCGACGTCCTTCGCGCCGCGCTCGGCGACGAGAAGCTCACCTATCTCGGCTATTCGTACGGGACCCAGATCGGTGCGGCCTACGCCGAGGCGTACCCGCACAACGTCCGCGCGCTGCTGCTCGACGGCGCCGTCGACCCGGCGCAGGGCCTGGTGGAATCGCTGGTCAAGCAGGCCGCGGGCTTCCAGGACGCGCTGAACGAGTTCACGAAGTGGTGCGCGTGCCCGCTCACCGGCGGCACCGAGGGGCTCCAGCGGCTGGTGCGTCCGCTGATCACGAAGCCCATCCCGGCCGGGACGCGGAAGCTGTCGTTCGAGGACGCGATCACGGGCACGTTCGCCGGGCTCTATTCACGCGGCGACTGGCCCGCCCTGAAAGCCGCGCTCGCGCAGGTGGCCCAGGGCAACGGCCGGACCCTGCTGGCCTTCGCCGACGACTACTACCAGCGCGACCGCGACGGCCGGTACAGCGGCGCGATCGACGCGTACTTCGCGGTCCGGTGCGTCGACCACAACCGGCTGACCGACCGCGCCGAGATCGACCGCGCGCACCAGTCGATGCTGGCCGGCGCGCCGTTCCTGGCCGGCGGCACACCCGACACGAGCGAACTGGACATCTGCTCGACCTGGCCGGTCCCGCCGACGTCGGCCGAGCACGCGCCGCGTCCCGAAGGCCTGCCGAAGACGCTGGTCGTCTCGACCACCCATGACCCGGCGACGCCGTACCAGCAGGGCGTCGACCTCGCGAAGGACCTCAAGAGCGCGTTGCTGACCTACGAGGGTGTCCAGCACACGGTGTTCCTCGACGGCAACGCGTGCGTCGATCGCGCGGGCATCGCGTACCTCATCGACGGCACCGCCGCCGACACCCGCTGCTAGCCGAGGTCGACCGGTTCGTTCTGCTTGGTCAGCGACAGTTCGAACATGACCGGGCTGAGGTGGTCGCCGGCCGAGGGCACCTGCACCCAGAGCCGGGCGAACCGCCGGGGTCCGTCCGCGGAGACCCACACCTTGACGATGACGTCGTCGGTGACCTGCGGAAGCACGCTGTGCGCGACGGCCTCGGGCACCCGGCCGCCGACGCGCAGGGCCGCGGCGCCGTCGACGTTCTCCTTGCCCTCGGTCTTGGCGTCGGTCACGCCGTCGAGCAGCCGTTTCAACCCGGCGGACGGGCCGAGGAACCGGCCCACCGCGTACATCTCGGGGAGCCGGCCATGGGCGACGTCGGGGTCCGTGGTGAGCTCGCCGTCCTTGACGGTGAAGCGGAACTTCGTGTGGTCGTCGCCGAACTGGACGTCGGCCGTGCCGGTCGCGGACCCGCCGTCGTCGAGGCTCGCGTCGCCTTCGATCAGCCGGAGCGGGAAGCCCGGCAGCACGCCGTTGACGCCGGCCGCGAAGTGCACGCTGCGCACCGAGGCGAACGACGCCGCGGCGTCGCCGACCAGCTCGGCGCCCGCCGGGAACGGCCCGCGCGTGTCCGGCGATCCGGTGCAGCCCGCCGTCAGCAGGAGCACGAGCAGGAGGGTGAAGCGGGACATGCCCCGAGCCTACTGAGCACGACGGCGTGGCCTGATCCTTACGGATGATGTCCTTCAGGCCACTTTCGGGTCATCGCGCGCGCGATGACACTGCACTGGTGACTGTTGAGACCCGCCCTGCCCCGAAGCTTCACCGCGCCTGGCTGATCGCCGGTGCCGCCTTCGTCGCGCTGCTCGCCTCCGCCGGCTTCCGGTCCGCCCCCGGCGTCCTCATCGACCCGCTCCACCAGGAGTTCGGCTGGTCGACGGCCACGATCAGTTCGGCCGTCTCGGTCAACCTCGTGCTCTACGGCCTCTTCGCGCCCTTCGCGGCCGCGTTGATGGAGCGGTTCGGCATCCGCCGGGTCTCGGCGACGGCGTTGTTCGTGATCGCCGTCGGCGCGGCCGGCACGGTCTTCATGAGCGCGAGCTGGCAGCTGATCCTCTGCTGGGGTGTCCTGATCGGCGCGGGCACCGGCTCGATGGCCATGAGCTTCGCCGCGACCGTGGCGGCCCGGTGGTTCGTCCGCAGCCGCGGCGTCGTCACCGGCGTCCTGACCGCGGCCGGCGCCACCGGCCAGCTGATCTTCCTGCCGCTGATCGCGAACCTCGCGGTCGGCTCGGGCTGGCGGACGGCGTCGCTGGTCATCGCGATCGCGGCGCTCGCCGTCGTCCCCGTGGTCCTGCTGCTCATCCGCGACCACCCCGCCGACGTCGGCACCACGGCCTACGGCGCGCCCGCCGACGCCGAGGTCACTCGCCCCGCCCCGAAGACCGGCTCCGCCCGCCGCGCGCTGAGCGTCCTCAAGACGGCGGCCCGCACCCGGACGTTCTGGCTGCTCGCGGTCGGGTTCGCGATCTGCGGCGCGACGACGAACGGCCTGGTCGGCACCCACTTCGTCCCCGCCGCGCACGACCACGGCATGCCGCAGACGACGGCCGCGGGCCTGCTCGCGCTGGTCGGTGTCTTCGACGTCGTCGGCACGATCTTCTCCGGCTGGCTCACCGACCGCGTCGACCCGCGGATCCTGCTCGGCGTCTACTACGCCCTGCGCGGGCTCTCGCTCGCCCTGCTCCCGCAGCTGTTCACGGACTCGGTGCAGCCGAGCATGTGGGCGTTCATCCTGTTCTACGGCCTCGACTGGGTGGCCACTGTCCCGCCGACGGTCGCGCTCTGCGTCCGCGCGTTCGGCGACGCCGGCCCGATCGTGTTCGGCTGGGTCTTCGCCTGCCACCAGCTCGGCGCCGCGTTCGCCGCGTCGGCCGCGGGCCTGGTCCGTGACCAGCTGGGAAACTACAACCTGGCCTGGTACGCGGCCGCGGTCCTGGCGGTTCTGGCGTCCGCGGCCTCGCTGGCCATCAAGCGGGCGAAGAAGCCCGTTCCGGTGCTCGCGGCCTGACTTCGTCACCCTCGGCGCGTCGTGAAACATCCCGTTAACACGCTGTCGTTAGGGTGCGGCCATGGATCGCCAGCAGGAATTCGTGCTCCGCACGCTCGAGGAGCGCGACATCCGTTTCGTCCGTCTCTGGTTCACCGATGTGCTGGGGTTCCTCAAGTCCGTGGCGGTCGCGCCCGCCGAGCTGGAGGGCGCGTTCACCGAGGGGATCGGCTTCGACGGTTCGGCCATCGAGGGCTTCGCCCGCGTCTACGAATCGGACATGGTCGCCAAGCCCGACCCGGCCACGTTCCAGGTCCTGCCGTGGGAGACCCCGGACGGCGGCCCGTACTCGGCCCGCATGTTCTGCGACATCGCGATGCCGGACGGCTCGCCGTCGTGGGCCGACCCGCGGCACGTGCTGCGGCGCCAGCTGTCGAAGGCGGCTGAAGCGGGCTTCACCTGCTACGTGCACCCGGAGATCGAGTTCTTCCTGCTCTCGACCCTGCCGGACGACGGCAGCGAGCCGGAGCCCGCGGACAACGGCGGCTACTTCGACCAGGCCAGCCACGCCACGGCGACGCACTTCCGCCGGCACGCCATCGAGACGCTCGAGGCGATGGGCATCTCGGTCGAGTTCAGCCACCACGAAGGGGCACCGGGCCAGCAGGAGATCGACCTCCGCTACGCCGATGCGCTGACGATGGCCGACAACGTGATGACGTTCCGCTACGTCGTCAAGGAGGTCGCGCTGACCCAGGGCGTGCGCGCGACGTTCATGCCCAAGCCGTTCACGGACCAGCCCGGTTCCGGCATGCACACCCACATCAGCCTGTTCGAAGGCGACCGCAACGCCTTCTACGACGCCGAAGACCCGCACGAGCTGTCGGAGACCGGCAAGGCGTTCGTCGCCGGCCTGCTGCACCACGCCAAGGAGATCTCCGCGGTCACCAACCAGTGGGTGAACTCCTACAAACGCCTGATCAGCGGCAGCGAGGCGCCGACGACGGTCTCGTGGGGCCGGGCGAACCGCTCGGCGCTCGTCCGGGTGCCGATGTATTCACCCGGAAAGGCGTCATCCCGACGGGTGGAGATCCGTACCCTGGACTCGGCGTGCAACCCGTACCTGGCGTACTCGGTCATCCTGGCCGCCGGGCTCAAGGGGATCGAGAAGGGCTACGAGCTGCCGCCACCCGCCGAGGACAACATCTGGCAGCTGAGCGACTCCGAGCGGCGCGCCGCCGGGTACGCGCAGCTGCCGCAGAACCTGGGGGAGGCGCTGTCGGAGATGGAGAAGTCCGAGCTCCTGCCGGAAGCCCTCGGCGAACACGTCTACGACTTCTTCCTCCGGAACAAACGCGTGGAGTGGGACAACTACCGCAGCGCGGTCACCCCGTACGAGCTCCGAACCCTGCTCCCGGTGCTCTGATGGGGCGGCGGCCGGTGTTCCTCGCGATCCTGGCCGCCGCACTCGTGCTCGTCCCCACGGCACCGGTGGCGTCTGCGTCGTCTTCGAAGTTCGACCTCGACTCGGCCGACATCCCGGCGCTGCAGGCGCGGATGGCGTCCGGCCGGCTCACCGCGGTGGGCCTGACCGGCACTTATCTCGACCGGATCCACCGGGTCGACGGCAAGGTCAACGCCGTCCTGGCGCTGAACCCCGCTGCCTTGAGCCAGGCCGCTGCGAGTGATGCCCGGCGGCGCGCGCACCACCTGCGCGGCCCGCTCGACGGCATCCCCGTGCTGGTCAAGGACAACGTCGACACGCGCGACCAGTGGACGACGGCGGGGTCACGCGCTCTGCGCAGCTACCCGGCGAAGGACGCGACGCTGATCACGCGGCTTCGCGCGGCCGGCGCGGTGATCCTCGGCAAGGCGAACCTGTCCGAGTGGGCGAACTTCCGCGCCGCGAAACCGACCTCCGGCTGGTCGGGCGTGGGCGGGCAGACGAACAACCCGTACGTGCTGGACCGCAACCCGTGCGGGTCGTCCGCCGGGTCCGCGGCCGGCGTCGCCGCGTCGCTGGCCCAGGTGGCGATCGGCAGCGAGACCGACGGCTCGATCGTCTGCCCCGCGGGGATGACGGCGACGGTCGGGCACAAACCGAGCCTCGGCCTGGTCAGCCGCACCGGCGTGGTGCCGATCTCGGCCGAGCAGGACACCGCCGGGCCGATCGCCCGCAACGTCGTCGACGTCGCGCTGACGCTGTCGGTGCTGCAGGGGCGGGATCCCGCGGACCCGGCGACGTCGCAATACCCGAAGTCGCAGCCCACGGACTACGCGAAGCTGCTCAAGCCGGGTGTCCTGCGCGGCGCGCGGATCGGGCTCTGGCGGCTGCCGGTGCTCGGCCCGGCGACGGACGCGGTCATGACGTCCGCACGGAACTCCCTGGTCAAAGCCGGTGCGACGGTCGTCGAGGTGACTCCGCCGTACCAGGCGCGGCTCGGCGAGCTGGAGTTCCCGGCGCTGCTCACGGAGTTCCACCGCGACATCGACGCCTACCTGGCGACCCGCCCGAAGGGGCCGCGGAACCTGGCCGAGCTGATCGCTTACAACCGGGCGGACCCCCTGGAACAGACGTGCTTCGCCGGTCAGGAGCTGTTCGAGCAGGCACTCGCCGCGCCGCCGCCGACCGACCCCGGCTACCTCGCCGGCCGCGCCGAGCTCACTGACCTCGCGAAGCGGTCCCTCGACGAGACGCTGGCGAAGTACCACCTGGACGCGATCGCGTCGCCGACCAACCCGCCCGCGTGGAAGACCGACTGCGCGGTGGGGGACAACGACGTGATCCCGTCGTCGACCCCCGCCGCGGTCGCCGGCTACCCGGACGTGACCGTGCCGGCCGGGTTCGCCGGACCCCTCCCGGTGGGCATCTCGTTCATGGGCGCCCGGTGGTCGGACGCCCGGATGCTCGCGCTCGCGGCGGACTTCTCGCGAGTGGCGCCGGCCCGGGTACCGCCGCGGTACTTGCCGACCTTGCCGTCGTAGGGGTGTTGGATAGGCTCTGACCTGCGTCAATGGCGTTAAGTGACCCCCCTGTTCGGGACCGGTTTCGGGGCATGTAATCTTCTCTTCGTCGCCAGGAACACCGGGTCGCCCCGGGGCCGCAAGCCCCGAAGATCCGGCCGGGCCGAGCGGGTTGACACCGCGGATCGGACCGGGTAATGTTCAGCGTCGGCCCACGAGCGGCCGCCGAATCCCTACGACTAACCTCGTAGACTGAGGCATGCTCGACCAAAAGCTTTGAATATCGCTTGGAACAACTGCCGAGGATATAGCCGCTGATAAGGCGGCGGGTCCAGAGTGTGTTGCTTGAGAACTCAACAGTGTGCTAGTGAACTAAGCCAGTAGAGCTTATGTTTTGAACCTCGTATGAGGTTCCTTTGAGAGCATTAAAT
>NZ_JBEZHS010000021.1:0-162433 GCF_040650695.1 Amycolatopsis sp. NPDC048633 | reverse complement strand
GGGGTGGCTGCACTTCTACAATCACCACCGACCCCACAGCTCAACCGGCGGCAAGCCGCCGGTCACCCGACTGACCAACCTCCCCGGACATCACACCTAGAACAGCTGCTCGCGCAGCGTCTTCCCGGCGTACTCGGTCCGGAACACCCCACGTTCCTGCAGGAGGGGCACGACCTTCTCGACGAACTCGTCGAGCCCGCCCGGCGTCAGGTGCGGCACGAGCACGAACCCGTCGGCCGCGTCCGACTGGACGTAGTCGTCGATCGTCGAAGCGACCGTCGACGGCGTGCCGACGAACTGCTGGCGCGCCGTGGCCTCGATCACCAGCTCGCGGATGGAGAGCTTCTTCTCCTCCGCGAGCGCCCGCCACTTGCGCGCCAGCGCGAGCTGGTCCTTCTCGTGCCGGACGCGGCCCCAGGTCAGCGGCTCGGCGGCCGGGTCCGGGTCGATCTCCGGCAGCGGCCCGTCGACGTCGTAGGCGGACAGGTCGCGGCTCCACACCTGCTCGAGGAACTGGATCGCGGTGGCCGGCCGGACCTGCTGGAGCCGGATCTCGCGCGCGTGCTCCTCGGCTTCGGCGTCGGTGTCGCCGAGGACGAACGTCGCGGCCGGCATGATCAGCAGCTCGCCGTGGTCGCGGCCGTACGCGGCCAGGCGGCGCTTGACGTCGCGGAAGAACGCCTGGCCGTCCTCGAGGGTGCCGTGCCGGCTGAAGATGACGTCGGCGGTCTTCGCGGCGAACTCACGGCCTTCGTCGGAGTCGCCGGCCTGGATGACGATCGGCTGCCCCTGCGGAGTCCGCGGCAGCGTGAACTCACCGTGGATGTCGAACTGCTGTCCACTGTGGACGAACTTGCCGGGGTCGCGGGCGAAGACGCCGTTCTCCTTGTCCCCCACCAGGGTTCCGGGCTGCCAGCTGTCCCACAGCTCGCGCACGGTGGCCAGGAACTCCTCGGCGCGCGCGTAGCGGTCCTCGCGCTTGAGGAAGCCGCCGCGCCGGAAGTTCTGACCGGTCCACGCGTCCGGCGACGTCACGACGTTCCACGCCGCGCGCCCGCCGGAGAGGTGGTCGATGCTCGCGACCTGCCGGGCGACCTCGTAGGGCTCGTTGAACGTCGAGGACAGCGTCCCGGCCAGGCCGAGGTGCGTGGTGACGGCGGACAGCGCGGCCAGCACGGTGGTCGTGTTCGGCCGGCCGACGACGTCGGAGTCGAGGATCTTGCCCGCGTGCTCGCGCAGCCGCAGCCCTTCGGCGAGGAAGAGGAAGTCGAACTTGCCGCGCTCGGCGGTGCGGGCGAGGTGCTCGAACGAGGCGAAGTCGATCTGGCTGCCCGACGCCGGGTCGCTCCACACCGTCGTGTTGTTGACGCCGGGGAAGTGCGCGGCGAGCTTGATCTGCTTGGTCATCTCAGGCTCCCGGGGTGACGGCATAGGCGTTGACGGCCCGGCCGAGACCGAGGTGGTCGCGCAGGGTCGTGCCGCGGTAGCCCTCCCGGAACGCGCCGGCCGCGCGCAGCGCCGGGACGACCTCGCCGGCGAGCAGGTCGAGGTCGTCGGGCAGGACGGCGGGCCGCAGGTGGAAGCCGGCGACGCCGGTCTCGGCGGCCCAGCGGGGCAGCTCGGCGGCCAGCTGCGCCGGGGTGCCGGCGAACGACAGGCCGTCGGGCTCGAACGGGACCAGGGCGTCCAGCTCGCGCTGCCGGTCGCGGGCGCCCTGCTCGGTCTCGGCGAGCACGATCGACACCGTGGCCAGGACCTTGGCGCCGGGGAACCGGGCGGCCGCGGCACGCACGGCGTCGAGGTGGTCGGCGCGGGTGATGACCAGGTCGGCGCTGACGGCGTGCGGCGAGTCGCCGTAGACCGCGGTCACCGGGTGACCCTGCGGCGGGCGCGGGGTGATCGACGGGCCCTTCACGCTGAAGAAGCGGCCATCGAAGTCGACGTAGTGCAGCTTCTCCCGGTCGATGAACCGGCCGGTGGCGGCGTCGCGGACGATCGCGTCGTCCTCCCAGCTGTCCCACAGCCGGCTGATGACGTCGAGGACCTCGGCGGTCTCGGCCTGCGCGTCAGCCTCGCCGGGAGCCGCGCGACGGCCGAAGTGCGCGGCCTCGGCGTCCGTCGGGGACGGCACCGCGAGCACGCCGGCGCGACCACGGCTCGCGTAGTCCAGGGTCGCCACGGACGTCGAGACGTGGAACGGCTCGGTGTGGGTGGTGGTGACCGTCGGGACCAGGCCGATCCGGCTGGTCACCGGCGCGATGGCCGACAGCGTGAGCAGCGCGTCGAGGCGCCCGCGCACGACCTCCTCGCCGCCGGACTGCAGCGCCAGCGAGTCGTCGAGGGTGACGAAGTCGAGCGAAGCGGCTTCGGCCAGCTTCGCGTACTTCAGGTAGTGGCCGGAGGTGAACAGCGCGGCGGGTTCGGCCGCGGAGATCCGCCAGGCGGCCGGGTGGTACCCGGCCCCGTCGATGGCGACGCCCAGGTGCAGCTCTGCGGAGACCATGCCGGGAAAAACCCTGTGGGCGGAGCCCGGATTCCCACTCCCACCAGCTGGGATCAGATCCCGCGGCGGGCCATCTCCTCGAGCCGCGCGATGCGTTCGGCGATCGGCGGGTGCGTCGAGAACAGCTTGCTCAGGCCCTCGCCCGGCCGGAACGGGTTCGCGATCATCAGGTGCGACTGCGACACGAGCTGCGGCTCGGCGACCAGCGGCCGCGCCCGCGTCCCGGCCTCCAGCTTCCGCAGCGCCGAGGCCAGGCCCAGCGGGTCGCCGGTCAGCTCCGCGCCGGACGCGTCGGCCTGGTACTCCCGCGAGCGGCTCACGCCCATCCGGATGACGGCGGCCGCGATCGGCCCGACGAAGATCAGCATCAGGCTGACCAGCGGGCTCCCGTCGCGGTTGTTGCCGCCGAAGAACAGCGCGATGTTCGCCAGCACGCTGATCACGCTGGCCAGCGCGCCGGCGACGCACGAGATGAGGATGTCGCGGTTGTAGACGTGGGACAGCTCGTGGCCGAGCACGGCCCGCAGCTCCCGCTCGTCCAGCAGATCGAGGATGCCGGTGGTGCAGCAGACGGCGGCGTGGCGCGGGCTGCGGCCGGTCGCGAACGCGTTCGGCGCGACCGTCGGGCTCAGGTAGAGCTGCGGCATCGGCTGGCGGGCGACGTGCGCGAGCTCGCGCACGATCCGGTACATCGCGGGCTGCTCGACCTCGGACACCGCCCGGGCGTGCATTGCGCGCAGCGCCAGCTTGTCCGAGTTGAAGTACGCGAAAGCGTTCATCCCGAGGGCGATGACCAGGCCGATGACCAGGGCGCCCCGGCCGAACAGGCCGCTGATCGCGATGATGATCGCCGACAGCAGACCGAGCAGCATCGCCGTCTTCAGTCCGTTCTGGTGCCCGTGCACGCGCGCTCGCCTCCCGTCCGCTCATTCCCCGTGGTTACCCAGTGGAAACAACGCGATCGGGGGACGCGAAGTTCCTTCACGTGATGATCGCGCGGGTTAGGCTCGACGGGCGAGTTGATCACGAGCGGAGGCGCCGATGCGAGGTCGCCCGATAGGCCGACGGACCCTGTTCGCCCTGGTCACGGCCGGTGCCGGGGCCCTGGTTCTGCCGGGGGTCGCGCGGGCGGAGGATGTCCGGTCGATCGAGCTCGGCGGGGCTCCCACCGCGGTCGCGGTGAACCCCGTCACCGGGCTCGCGTACGTCACGGATCCCGAGGCCGGGACGCTCACGGTGATCGACCCGCGTGCCGCCGCGGCCGGCGCGGTGATCCGTGTCGGCGGCGCCCCGGGTGACGTCGCGGTCGACGCGAAGGCCAACCGGGTCTACGTCTCGAACCCGCCGGCCGGCACCGTCGTGGTGCTGGACGGCCGCACCCACGACGTCGTGAGCGTGATCGGCGCGGGCGTCGGCGCGTCCGCGCTGGCCGTGGACGAGCAGGCGAACCGCGTCTACGCGGCCAGCGGCGGCACCGGCACGCTCGCCGTGCTCGACGGCGTCAGCTGCACGCTCGCCGCGCTCGTGCCGGGCCCGAAACCGAGCCTCGGCGGGGTCGCGGTCGACCCCGGCCGCAAGCTGGCCTACTGCGCCAGCACCGGCACGGACTCGCTCGAGGTGTTCTCGATCGACAGCGGGAAGTTCGTCGCCAGCGTGAAGGTCGGGGCACGGCCGACCGCCGTCGCGGTGCACGCCGAGAGCGGTTCGGTGTACGTGGCCAACTCCGGCATCCACCACATGTCCATTGTGGACGCGGCGACGCACACCGAGCGCAAGACCGTGTTGCTGCGCAGCGAATCGTCCGCACTGGCCGTGCACCAGGGCACGAACACGGTGTACACCAACGGCGGCCAGAACGGGCTCAGCCGGATCGACGGCGGAAGCGGGACGCTGACCGGCGAGCTTTCGCTGGGCGTCAACCCCGGCGATGTCGCGGTCGACCAGCGCACGCGCACGGTGTTCGTCACGGATCCCTTGCACGGCAGGGTTTCCTTCGTCCGCGATTTCTGAGCACGCAGCTGGGGTAACTCCAGGTATACGGTCGGAGACTATGAAACTCGGACTGCAGATCCCCGACTTCACCTGGCCGAACGGGGCGTCCGCGCTGGGCGCCGACCTGGCCGCCGTCGTCCGCACCGCCGACAACGCGGGCTTCGACTCCATCGCCGTGATGGACCACTTCTTCCAGATCGGCGGGGTCGGCCCCGTCGAGAACGACATGCTCGAGGCGTACACGACACTCGGGTTCATCGCCGCGCACACCGAACGCGCCAAGCTGCTGACCGTCGTCACCGGCGTTCTTTACCGGCACCCGGGCCTGCTGGCCAAGGCGATCACGACGCTGGACGTGCTCTCCGGCGGCCGCGCGATCCTCGGCATCGGCGCGGGCTGGAACGAGGACGAGTCCCGCGGGCTCGGCTTCCCGTTCCCGCCGGTCGCGGAGCGCTTCGAGCTGCTGGAAGAGAACCTGCAGTACGTGCTGCAGATGTGGGCCGACGGCGACGAGCCGTTCAAGAGCAAGCACTTCGACGCGTCGCGGCTGCTGAACGTGCCGCAGGCGCTGTCGGACCCGCGCCCGCCGATCATGATCGGCGGCGGTGGCGAGAAGAAGACGCTGCGGCTGGTCGCCAAGTACGCCGACCAGTGCAACCTCTTCAACAGCCCCGAGCTGGAGCACAAGCTCGACGTCCTCAAGCAGCACTGCGAGAACGAGGGCCGCGACTACGGCTCGATCACCAAGACCGTCTACCACATCCTCGACATCGGCGAGAACGGTGAGAAGACCGGCGAGCTGCTGAAGGAGCTGGAGCGGCTGAACGGCCTCGGCATCGACGTCGCCCTCGGCATGGTCCCGCACGTCCACAACCCGGCGGTGCTGGAGAAGTTCGGCACCGACGTCATCCCGGCCGCCGAGAAGATCGGCTGAGCAACTCGCGATCGGCAACTTGCCTGAGCCCTCTCCGCCCACCGGCGGGGAGGGCTCAGCCGTCCTTGGCGACGACGCGGGTCAGCGCCGCGATCCCGATGCCGGCGACGGCCAGCACGATCCCCGCGACCAGCCAGCCCACCAGGGCGAGCACCACGCCGGTCACCGCGAACAGGGCGAACTCGACCAGGAAGCGAGCCGGTTCCGGGAGCCGGCGGCGGGCCCGCGGGGCGATGAACAGGCCCCACACCGCGGCCGCGGCGACCGGCAGCAGGACCGCGTCGACGATCGCCAGCGCCACGCCGCTGCCGAGCTGGGTGCCGGCCAGCGCCAAGCCGCCCAGCAGGGCCAGCTCCGTCAGGAAGCGAACCGTCAGCACCACGCCCGCGAACCCGCTCAGGCGGGGAGTCGGCTCCGAAGTCATCGGGCCAGCCTAGGACCCGGGTCCACTGTGGACGTTACGGGTCCGGGCCGTCGCCGTCCGTGATCTCGGCCACACGACACCCGGCCCCCATGATGATGTTGCGGTTCCGAATCGGTCCACCGGCCTGCCACGCGTCGCTGTAACGACGATCCACCCCTGCTCGACGTGTTAAGCGCATATCGCGACCGCGAGAGCCAAGGAGCCTGGTAGATGACCACATGTCGACTCTGCGGTTCGACAAATACGGCCAGCGTGGTGGACCTCGGAGCCACTCCCCCGTGTGAGCGATTCTTGACCGCCGAACAGCTCGATGAGCCGGAAGCCACCTTCCCGCTGCACCTCATCGTGTGCACCGAGTGCTGGCTGGCCCAGATCCCGCCGCTGATCGACCCCGACGACACCTTCACCGAGTACGCCTACTTCTCGTCGTTCTCGACGTCGTGGGTCGAACACGCGAAGCGGTTCGTCGACGGCTCCGTCGAGCGCCTGGGCCTGGACGAGAAGTCGTTCGTCGTCGAGGTCGCCAGCAACGACGGTTACCTGCTCAAGCACGTCGTCGGGCACGGGATCCGGTGTCTGGGAGTCGAACCTTCGGTGAACGTCGGGCAGGCCGCGCGGGACGCCGGCGTGCCCACCCTGACCGCGTTCCTCTCCGAGGAAACCGGCCGTCAGGTGCGCGAGGAGCACGGGCCGGCCGACCTGGTCGCCGCCAACAACGTCTACGCGCACATCCCCGACGTCCTCGGCTTCACCAAGGGCCTGCGCGCCCTGGTCGCGGACGACGGCTGGGTCTCCATCGAGGTCCAGCACCTGCTCACGCTGATCGAGAAGAACCAGTACGACACGATCTACCACGAGCACTTCCAGTACTACACGGTCGAATCGGCCCGCCGCGCGCTGGCGACCGGCGGCCTGACCGTGGTCGACGTCGAACTCGTGCCGACGCACGGCGGCTCGATCCGGCTGTGGGCGCGTCCCGACGAGGTCGCGGGCGAGCCCAGCGAGCGGATGACCGACGTCCTGGAGCGTGAGAAGGCCGCCGGGCTGCACGAGCTGTCCGGGTACACCGAGTTCGCCGAGCGCGTCACCCGCGTGCGGCTGGACCTGCTGAAGTTCCTCATCGAGGCGCGCAACGACGGGAAGACCGTCGTCGGCTACGGCGCCCCGGGCAAGGGCAACACCCTGCTGAACCACTGCGGCATCCGGACGGACCTGCTGCAGTACACGGTCGATCGCAACCCGTACAAGCACGGCCGGTTCACCCCGGGCACCCGGATCCCGGTGCTGCCCCCGGAGCGGATCGAAGCCGATCGGCCCGACTACGTGCTCGTCCTCCCGTGGAACCTCCGGGAGGAACTGACCGAACAGCTGTCGTTCGTGGGTGCCTGGGGCGGCAAGCTCGTGTTCCCCATCCCCCGCCTGGAAATCGTCGAGGTGTCTTGAAGTGAAGGTCGTTCTCTTCTGCGGTGGGTACGGGATGCGAATGCGCAACGGCGCGGCCGACGACGTCCCGAAGCCGATGGCGATGGTCGGTCCGAGACCGCTCATCTGGCACGTCATGCGCTACTACGCGCATTTCGGCCACACGGAGTTCATCCTGTGCCTGGGCTACGGCGCGGCGCACATCAAGAACTTCTTCCTGAACTACCAGGAAACCATTTCCAACGACTTCGTCCTGCGCAACGGGCAGCCCGAACTGCTGTCGACCGACATCGCCGACTGGACGATCACCTTCGTGCAGACGGGCATCGAGTCGCCGATCGGTGAGCGCCTGCGCCGCGTCCGCGACTACCTCGACGGCGACGAGATGTTCCTCGCGAACTACGCCGACGTCCTGTCCGACGTCCCGCTGCCCGACATGATCGAGCGGTTCTCCAACACCGACGCCGGCGCGTCGATGATGGTCGTGCCGCCGCAGTCGTCGTTCCACTGCGTGGAGATGGACGAAGGCGGGATGGTCGGCTCGATCACCGCCGTCAGCGAAATGCCGCTGTGGGAGAACGGCGGGTACTTCGTGCTCCGCCAGGAGGTCTTCGACCACATCCCGGAGAACGGCGACCTGGTCGCCGACGGCTGCGGCGAGCTGGCCAAGCGCGGCCGTCTCCTGGCCTACCCGTACCGCGGGTTCTGGAAGCCGACCGACACGGTCAAGGAGCGCGCGGCGCTCGACGACGCGTACACGCACGGCAAGAAGCCCTGGGCGCTCTGGGAGCAGCCCGCCGCGAGCATCGCGTGATCGGGCTGCGGCCGGGACGGCTCGGCGGCGTCGTCGCCCTCGGCGCGCACTGCGACGACATCGCGATCGGCGCCGGCGGCACTCTGCTGACGATGTGCGCTTCGCGGCCCGGCCTGCGGGTCGACGCGCTGATCCTCTCCGGCGGCGGCACGCCCCGCGAGGACGAGGAGCGGGCCGCGCTGGCGGCGTTCTGCCCCGGCGCGCAGGTCGACGTCACGGTGCTGAAGCTCCCGGACGGCCGGTTCCCGGCGCACTGGGAAGAGGCCAAGAACGCGCTGGAAGAGCTGCGGCGGCGGACCGACCCGGACGTCATCCTGGCGCCCCGGACCGACGACGCCCACCAGGACCACCGCGGCCTCGCCCAGCTCGTGCCGACGGCGTTCCGCGACCACCTGGCGCTGGGCTACGAGATCGTCAAGTGGGACGGCGACCTCGGCGCCCCCTCGGTCTACCAGCCGCTCGAAGACGACGTCGCGGAAGGGAAGGTCCGGCTGCTGCAGACGCACTACGCGTCCCAGCGGCACCGGCCCTGGTACGACCGCGAAGCGTTCCTCGGCCTGGCGCGGATCCGCGGGATCGAAGCGGCCGCGAAGTACGCCGAAGCGTTTTTCGTCAAGAAACTCACTCTCGACCTGAAGGGCTGATCCGATGCGGGTGTTGCTGACGGGACACAAGGGCTACCTGGGAACGGTGATGGCCCCGGTGCTCGCCGCCGCCGGCCACGAGGTCGTCGGCCTGGACTCCGGGCTGTTCGAGGACTGCCTGCTCGGGCCCGTCCCGGCCGACCCGGCCGGGCACGTCGTCGACCTGCGCGACGTCACCGCCGAGCACGTCGCCGGCGTCGACGCCGTGATCCACCTCGCCGCGCTGTCGAACGACCCGCTGGGCTCGCTCGCGCCGGACCTGACCTACGACATCAACCACCACGCGTCGGTGAAGCTCGCGAAGGTGGCGAAGGACGCCGGAGTCGGGCGGTACCTCTACGCGTCGACCTGCTCGGTGTACGGCGCGGGCGGCGACAACCTCGTCGACGAGGACGCTCCGCTGAAGCCGGTGACGCCGTACGCCGAGTCGAAGGTGCGCGTCGAGGCCGACGTCCACGAGCTCGCCGACGACGACTTCACCCCGGTCTACATGCGCAACGCGACCGCGTTCGGCTACTCGCCCCGGCTGCGCGGCGACATCGTGCTGAACAACCTGACCGCGCACGCGCACCTGTCCGGCGAGGTGCTGGTGCTCTCCGACGGCACGCCGTGGCGGCCGCTGGTGCACGCCCAGGACATCGCGCGCGCGTTCACGGCCGCCCTGACGGCGCCGAAGGAGGCCGTGCACAACAAGGCCTTCAACATCGGCACCGAGGACAACAACGTCACCGTGGCCGAGATCGCCCAGGAGGTCGTCGAGGCCGTGCCGGGCTCGACGCTGAACATCACCGGCGAGGCCGGCGCCGACCCGCGCTCGTACCGGGTCGACTTCTCGCGCTTCCGCTCGGCGATCCCCGGCTTCACCTGCGAGTGGTCGGTCAAGGACGGCGCCGTCGAGCTCATCGAGGCCTACCGCAAGTTCGGGCTGACCCGGGACTCGTTCGAGAAGCTGTTCACCCGGCTGGCCTGGCTGCGCAGCGAGGGCGAAGCCGGCCGCGTCGACGACACCCTGCGGCGGCGCTAGTGGCGGGCACGCAGCTGCGGACCGGGGCGGAACTGCACGCCCTGGTCGAGCGGCTGTACCCGATCTGCCGCAGCATCACCGGCGACGGCGTGCGACAGACCCTGGACATCATCGGCGAGCACATCGCGCTCGATCGGCACGAGGTCCCGACCGGCACCCAGGTGCTGGACTGGACGATCCCGCAGGAGTGGAACATCCGGGACGCGTACGTCGCTTCGCCTTCGGGTGAGCGGGTGATCGACTTCCGGGAGTCGAACCTGCACGTCGTCGGCTACTCGGTGCCGGTGAACGAGCGGATGCCGCTGAGCGAGCTGCGGGAGCACCTGCACACGCTGCCGGACCAGCCGTCGTGGGTGCCCTACCGGACCAGCTACTACGCCCCGGCCTGGGGCTTCTGCCTCGCGCAGGAGAAGCTCGACGCGCTGCCCGACGGCGAGTACGACGTCGTCATCGACTCCACCCTGGCGGACGGTTCGCTCACCTACGGCGAGCACGTTGTCCCGGGCCGCGTCACCGACGAGGTCATCGTGTCGTGCCACGTCTGCCACCCGTCGCTGGCCAACGACAACCTGGCCGGCATCGCGGTGGCGGTCTCGCTGGCGCAACAGCTGGCTCTCACCCAGCCCCACTACACGTACCGGTTCCTGTTCATGCCGGGCACGATCGGCTCGATCACCTGGCTGGCCCGCAATTCCGACCGGATCGACAAGGTGAAGCACGGGCTGGTGCTGGCGTGCGCGGGCGACCCGGGCTCGCTGACGTACAAGAAGTCCCGCCGCGACGACGCCGAGATCGACCGCGTCATGCAGCACGTTCTGCGGTCGCGCGAACACCGCGTCGTCGACTTCTCGCCGTACGGCTACGACGAGCGCCAGTTCTGCTCGCCAGGCTTCAACCTCGGCGTCGGGTCCCTGACGCGGACGCCGTACGCGGGCTACCCCGAGTACCACACCTCGGCCGACAACCCGGGCTTCGTCTCGCCGGCGGCCATGGAGGACACGCTCGGCGCCCTTCGCGACGGTTTCGGGGTCCTCGACCGCAACCGCCGGTACGTCAACCTCAGCCCCTACGGCGAGCCCCAGCTCGGCAAGCGCGGGCTGTACGAGTCCCTCGGCGGCCGCAGCGACGCCAAGGAGGCCCAGATGGCCATGCTCTGGGTGCTCAACCTCTCCGACGGCGACCACTCCCTCCTCGACATCGCCGAACGGGCCGGACTGCCCTTCGACATCGTCGACGTCGCGGCCCGTGCCCTGCACGACGCCGGTCTGGTCAAGGAGTGAACGACGTGGCCAACCATCGCCGGGCCTCCGGCTCGCTGCTCCGGAACGGCGCCGTGCGCGCCATGGCCGGGCGGCTGAGCTGGGGACTCGGCGACCAGGCGGTGTCGAGCCTGACCAACTTCGCGGTCGGGCTCTACGTGGCCCGCTCGCTCGGCACGTTCGCGTTCGGCATCTTCAGCCTCGCCTGGGTCACCTACGGCGTGGTGCTCAACATCTCGCGCGGGCTCGCCACCGACCCGCTGATGGTGCGGTTCAGCGCGGTGCCGGAGGACCGCTGGCGCCTGGGGGTCGCCAGCGCGTCCGGCACCGCGATCGGCGTCGGCTGCGTGACCGGGCTCGTCAGCCTGGCCGCCGGGCTGGCCGCGGGCGGCCCGCTCGGCAACGCGTTCGTCGCGCTCGCCGTCGTCATGCCGGGCCTGCTGCTGCAGGACGCTTGGCGGTTCGCGTTCTTCGCTCGCGGGCAGGGGAAGAAGGCGTTTTTCAACGACGTCGTGTGCGGCATCGCGCTGATCCCGGCGCTGGTGGTCGCCGCCGAGGTCGGCACGGTCGTCGCCTTCGTGCTCGCCTGGGGCGTCGCGGCCGCGCTCGCCGCGGTCTACGGCTGGTTCCAGACCGGGATCCTCCCGCACCCGCGAGAGCTTGTCGGCTGGCTTCGCAGCCAGCGCGACCTGAGTGTCCGGTACCTGATCGAGAACGTCAGCAACAGCGGCGCGTCCCAGCTGCGCGCGTACGGCCTCGGCGCCATCGCCGGGATCACCGCCGTGGGCGCGGTCCGCGGTGCCGAGCAGCTCCTGGGCCCGTTCCTGGCCCTGCTCATGGGACTGTCCCTGGTCACCGTGGCCGAGGGCGCGCGGGTGCTCCAGCGGGCACCGCACCGGCTGAAGCACTTCTGCGTGATCCTCGGCGGCGGCCAGGCCGCCGCCGCGCTGTGCTGGGGCCTCGGCCTGCTGCTCCTGCTCCCCGACGCCGCCGGCCGCTGGGTGATGGGCTCGGTGTGGGACTCGTCGTCCCCGCTGATCCTCCCGGTCACCCTCGCCGTGGTCGGCGCGAGCTTCGCCACCGGCGCCGCCGCCGGTCTCCGTGCCCTCGGCGCCGCCCCGCGGAGCCTGCGGTCACAGCTGATCGCCTCCCTGTTCTACGTCACGTTCGGCATCACCGGAGCCTTCATGGGCGGCGCGGCCGGATCCGCGTGGGGCGTCGCGACCGCGACGCTCACCGGGTCCATCGTCTGGTGGTGGCAGCTGCGGCTCGGGCTGCGCGAATACGTGCCGCCGGCCCCGGACGACGCCGGGGCCAACGAGACCACCATCGTCTTCGCCCCGCTCAGGGAAACGATCAACGAAACCACCGTGGTCTTCGAGCCGATCAAAGAGCCGATCAAGGAATGAGGACTCCATGACCACCGTCCCGCGGCTGAGCCTCGGCCTCCCGGTGTACAACGGCGAGGAGTACCTCGCCGAGTCGCTGGACGCCCTGCTCGGCCAGACCTACGAAGACTTCGAGCTGATCATCTCGGACAACGCGTCGACCGACGGCACCGACGAGATCTGCCGCCGCTACGCCGAGAAGGACTCCCGGATCCGCTACGTCCGGCAGCCGAAGAACATCGGTGCGACCCCGAACCACAACTACGTGTTCGACGTGTCCCGCACCGAGCTCTTCAAGTGGGTCTCCCACGACGACCTCTACGCCCGCGACCTGCTCAAGCGGTGCATCGAGGCCCTCGACGAGCGCCCGGCCATCATGCTCGCCCACTGCGACCAGGCCATCATCGACGGCGACGGCCGCATCGTCCAGCCGCTCGAGTACACGCTGGACACCGCGTCCCCGCACGCGCCGGACCGCTTCCGCAGCATCCTGTTCGAGCCGGGCGGCGACGACTTCTACGGCGTCATCCGCGCCGACGTCCTCCGCCGCGTCAAGCCGCTCGACAGCTACCACCACGCCGACCGGACGTACTCCGCCGAGATGGCCCTGCACGGCGCGTTCCACCAGGTGCCCGAGCTGCTGTACTTCCGCCGCGACCACCCGGGCCGCGCGGAACGGGCCAACCCGACCATCCGGAGCCGGTGCGCGAACCTGGACCCGCGGCGCGCGAACCGGCTCCGGAACCCCACCGTCCGCCTGCTCGGCGAGTACATCTACGGGTTCGCGGACCTGATCCGCCGCGCGCCGATCTCGGCCGCCGACAAGCGCGAGTGCTTCGGGCACCTCGGCGCCTGGCTGACCAACCGGGCGCGCTCCGGCCACGGCGAGCGCGTCGAGGACCGCGCGCCGACCGCCTCCGACGTCGCCACGGTCAACACGATCGTGGCCGGCCGCGAAGGCAGGCTCGCGTGAAGCGTGCCCCTCGCGTCGGCGTCTTCGGCCTGCTCGGCTCGGGGAACCTCGGCAACGACGGTTCCCTCGAGGCCGTGCTCGGCTACCTGCGCGCCGAGCACCCGGACGCCGTCCTGACCGGCCTGGTGGGCGGTCCGGACATCGTCCGCGAGCGGTACGGCGTCGACACCACGCCCCTGCACTGGAACCAGGCCGAGTACGAGACGGCGTCCGGCCTCCGGTCGATCGTCCTCAAGGGACTCGGCAAGCTGGTGGACGTCGGCCGCACGGCCGCCTGGGTCCGCGAGCAGGACGTCGTCATCGTGCCCGGCATGGGCGTGCTCGAAGCGACGCTTCCGCTGCGTCCATGGGGTTTTCCGTATTCGCTGTTCCTCCTCTCGGCCGCCGGGCGGCTGTTCGGCACGAAGGTCGCGCTGGTCAGCGTCGGCGCCAACGAGATCAGCGCGAAGGCCACCCGGACGCTCGTCCGCTGGTCCGGCCGGCTCGCCGCGTACCGCTCCTACCGCGACGACATCTCCCGCGACGCCATGCGCGCCATGGGTGTCGACACCAGCCAGGACGAGGTCTACCCCGACCTCGCGTTCTCCCTCCCCACTCCGGACGCCGACGGTGCCCCGGGCACCGTCGGAGTCGGCGTGATGGCTTACTACGGCGGCAACGACGATCGCGCCGACGGCGACCGCATCTACCGCCACTACGCGGACACGATGAACCGGTTCGTCGCGTGGCTCGTGGACCAGGGCAGACCGGTCCGGTTGTTCATCGGCGACCAGATCGACCGGCAGGTCGTCGACGAGATCCTCGAGAAGACCGCTTCCCCGCTGGTGACGGCGGCTTCGGCGGAGACCCTGGACGAGCTGATGCACGAGATGGCGGCGGTGGACAGCGTGGTGGCCACGCGCTACCACAACGTGCTCTGCGCCCTGAAGGTCGCGAAACCGACCGTCGCGATCGGGTACGCGCCGAAGAACGACGTGCTCATGGCGGAGATGGGCCTCGACGGCTTCACCCAGCGGGCCAAGACCGTCGGCTTCGACCGGCTCGTCGAGCAGTTCACCGAGCTCGAAAACCGTTCGCCGGAACTGCGCCAGATCCTGGCGGAACGGAACGAGAACAACGCTCAGCGACTCAAGGACCAGTTCGCCGCCCTTTCGGCGGCCCTCTTCGGGGGTGCGCGATGAAGGCCATTCCGGTGCCCGAGATCGAGGGCGTGTACCTGTTCGAACCGACGCCCCACGCCGACGAGCGCGGCTTCTTCAGCCGGACGTTCGACCGCGAGGTCGTCGCGTCGGTGGGGATCGACCCGGACGGCTTCGCCCAGGACAGTCTTTCCCGCTCCCGCAAGGGAGTCGTCCGCGGGATGCACCTGCGCGGCGGGGCCGGCGAATCGAAGCTCGTGCGGTGCTCGCACGGCGCGATCTTCGACGTCGTCGTGGATCTCCGACCGGATTCCCCGACATTTCGCAATGTCAAAACGTTCGAACTTTCCGGTGATACGCAGGTTTCCGTGTACATCCCGGCGGGCTGTGCGCACGGATTCCAGTCACTCACCGATATCTCGGACGTCTCGTACCGTATCGATCGGCCCCACGACCCGTCCGAAGACATCACAATTTCGTACAAAGACCCAGAATTGGACATTTCGTGGCCACTGTCGGTCACAATGGTCAGTGACCGGGATGAGCGCGCGCCGTCTCTCGGAGAGGCGTTGAAACCAACGAGGTGACCCCCATGGGAACGAACTTGCCCCGCTCCACGAAGGCGAACGAGCGGCTGCACCGGGTCATCCCGGGCGGTGCGCACACTTACGCCAAGGGCTCGGACCAGTATCCCGAAGCGATGGCTCCGGTCATCTCCCACGGCCTCGGCGGCCACGTCTGGGACGTCGACGGCAACGAGTACATCGAATACGGCGCCGGACTGAGAGCGGTCAGCCTGGGCCACGCCCACCCGCGGGTTCTCGACGCGGTCCGGGCCGAGCTCGGCAAGGGCAGCAACTTCATCCGCCCGTCGATCATCGAGGCCGAGGCCGCCGAGCGGTTCCTGGAGAACGTGCCGACGGCCGACATGGTGAAGTTCACCAAGAACGGCTCGGACGCCACGACCGCCGCGGTCCGGCTCGCCCGCGCCGCCACCGGACGCCGGCTCGTCGCCAAGTGCGCCGACCACGCTTTCTTCTCGACCGACGACTGGTTCATCGGCACCACCGCGATGAACGCGGGAATCCCGGATGAAACGACCGAAGCGGTCGTGTCCTTTCCGTACGGCGACCTGCAGGCCGCGGAGGAGCTGCTGCAGCGCCACGAGGACGAGATCGCGTGCATGATCCTGGAGCCGGCCGCCGCGGTCGGGCCGCCGGCGGGGTACCTGCAGGGCCTGCGGGAGCTCGCCACGCACCACGGGGTCGTGCTGATCTTCGACGAGATGATCACCGGGTTCCGCTGGTCGGCCCACGGCGCGCAGGGCCTCTACGGCGTGACGCCGGACCTCTCGACGTTCGGCAAGGCCCTCGGCAACGGCTTCGCCGTGTCCGCGCTCGCGGGCAAGCGGGAGCTGATGGAGCTCGGCGGGCTGCACACCGACCGGGAGCGGGTGTTCCTGCTCTCGACCACCCACGGCGCCGAGACCCACTCCCTCGCCGCCGCGATGGCGGTGATGGACGTCTACCGCGACGAGGACGTCATCGCCCGGCTGCACTCCCTCGGCGACCGGCTCGCCGCCGGCGTCCGCGAGGTGGCGGCCGGGATCGGCGTCGGGGACCACGTGGTCGTCCGCGGGCGCTCCAGCAACCTGGTTTTCGGCACCCTCGACGAGCAGCTCAAGCCGTCCCAGCCGTACCGGACGCTGTTCCTGCGCGAACTGGTCGGCGGCGGGGTGCTCGGACCGTCCTTCGTGGTCAGTGCCGCGCTCACCGAGGCGGACATCGACAAGACGATCGATGTGGTCGCCCAGGCCTGCACGGTGTACCGGAAGGCACTCGACGCCAACGACCCGACGCCGTGGATGGGCGGGCGCCCGGTGCAGCCCGTGTTCCGCAAGTTCGCCTGATCGCCGCACGGGCGGGCCGGATTCACCCCTTGGGTCCGATGAGGACACTTGAGGGTGACTGTTTTCCGGCCCGTACGTGCGTAACTTCCTTCCATGGGCAGACCTCGTGCGGTACTCGTCGCCGCTTGCTCGCTCCTGATCGCCGTGGCGTGCCCGGCGATGGCGCGGGCCACCGACGGGCCCGGGCCGGTGTGCGACCACCAGCCCGCGGAGCACGAGGAAGCGCCTCCCGGGGCCGTCCCCGTCGATCCGGGCGTCGACGGGGACCTCTCGGCCAAGACGGCGGCGAACCCGCCCGGCACGACGTTCTGGCTCCGCCCCGGCACCCACACGCTCGGCACCGACCAGTACGGCCAGGTCTCCCCGAAGGACGGCGACGTCTACCTCGGCGCGCCGGGGGCGGTCGTCGACGGCCGCGGCGTCAACCAAGCGGCCTTCACCCAGCGGGCCCGCAACGTCGAGCTCCGCGGGCTCACGATCCGCGGGTTCGCCGCGCTCCAGGACCAGGGCGTGGTGAACCACGACTCCGGCGACGGCTGGCTCATCGAGAACACGACCATCGAGGACAACGCCGGCGCGGGGCTGATGGCCGGCGCGCGCCAGGTCGTCCGGCACAGCTGCCTGCGCAATAACGGCCAGTACGGGCTCAACGCCTACCAGGCGGGTGACGGCATCACCGGGCTCGTGCTGGACGGCAACGAGATCACCGGCAACAACACCGGCGACTGGGAGACCAAGGTGCCGGGCTGCGGGTGCAGCGGCGGCGCCAAGTTCTGGGCCGTGAACGGCGCCGACATCAGCGGCAACTGGGTCCACGGCAACCGCGGTGCCGGCCTGTGGGCGGACACGAACAACAACGACTTCCTCGTCGAGGGCAACCTGTTCGAGGCCAACGACGCCGAGGCGTTGTTCTACGAGACCAGCTACAACCTCGTGCTGCGCGGCAACACCTTCCGCGGCAACACGCTGGTGCAGGGCCGCGCGTTCGCGGCGCGCGGCGACAACTTCCCGGCAGCGACGGTGTACCTGTCGGAGTCGGGCGGCGAGCCCCGCGTGCCGGCGCGGACATCGGCCATCGACATCAGCGGGAACACATTCGAGGACAACTGGGCCGGGATCACGTTGTGGGAGAACGCCGACCGCTTCTGCACCAGCCCGGCGAACACATCCACGGGCTACTGCACCAAGGTGACTTCGAAGTCTTCGTGCACGGCGGGCACGATCGCGACTCCCCCGGCGTACGACGACTGCCGCTGGAAGACCCAGCGCGTGGAGGTGCACGGGAACACCTTCCGGTTCGATCCAGGTCGGGTGGGCTGCACGAGCCTCTGCGGGCGGATGGCACTGCTGTCGAACTACGGGACCTTCCCGGACTGGTCTCCCTACAAGGGAACCGTCGTGCAGGAAGCGATCACCTTCCGGCAGGGCAACCGGTGGCACGACAACTCCTACGCCGGGCCGTGGACCTTCGTCGTGCATGACACCTCCAGGACGGTCGACGCTGCGGGCTGGCGGGCGGCGCCCTACTCGCAGGACGAGTGTTCTTCGTTCGGCGGTGGGCCCGCCGGCTGCTGATCAGGAGCTTGCCGAGGGGGTCCGACACTTTTCGCCACGACTCCCGAGTTCGGACTCTTCTTTCCTTGCTGTCAAAGGGAAAAGTCGCGAACGGAGAATTCCGGACAGCGCACATCACCCGATTCAGCGATGGCGTTCGCACAAGTGTTCGGTACGGTCGGAGACATGTCCGCCATCCCCGCACCCCTCGACCGCGACGCGATCGACATCGTCCTGTTTAACGCGATGGGCGTCCTCTACTCCGCCGCCGACGACGTCGGCGACCTGCTCGTGCCCTATCTCCGCAGCCACGGCTGCGTGCTGCGCCGGGAAGAAATCGTTCAGCTGCACCAGGAATGCAGCCTCGGCAAGATGTCCTCCGCGGACTTCTGGGCGACGGCCGGCGTGGCCGGTGCGTCGGACGAGGAGTACTGCCGGAACCACCGCCTGACCGAAGGCGTGGTCGCGGTCCTCGCCGAGCTCGACGCCACCGGAGTGCGGCTCGGCTGCCTGAGCAACGACGTCAGTGAGTGGTCGAAGCTCCTGCGCGAGCGGTTCGGCCTCGGCGAGTACCTGACCGACTGGTTCATCAGCGGCGACACCGGAGTGCGCAAGCCGGCTCCCGAAGCGTTCACGGGCCTGTGCCGGCGCCTCGACGTGGTGCCGAACCGGATCCTGCTCATCGACGACCGCGCGGAGAACGTCTCGGCCGCGCGTGCCGCCGGGCTGCAAGCACTGCGGTACGGCACGGCTCACCTGTCCACAATGGACGGTTTGCGGAAGGAGCTCAGACCGTGGTGAAGCGCGCGCTCGGCTCGCCCCGAAGACGGCCCGCCGGCAGCCGCCGGTTGCAGAGAACCAGCAGCAGGTCCTGGGCCAAGCCGGTGAGCGGCGTCCCGGTGCCGTACGACCAGTCGAGATCGTCGGCACGCAGGCAGACGCCGGTCAGGTCGGTGCCGAAGTACTTCGCCTGCTTCGGCTTGACCCCGCCGAGAACCACCTCCAGCCGTTCCAAGGGCACGCGCCGATCCAGCCTGAGGGCGGTCGTGATGTCGAGACCGTGGATGACGTCGTGGCTCAGAGCACCGTCCGGTCCACCGCCGGGCGGCCGCCACGGGTGGTCGGCGTTGTCCCGCAACGAGGCGACCAAGGCATCCCGCGAAAGCTCGGCGGCTTCCTGGCGAGCCAAGCGATCGGCCATCCGGTTGAAGCGGCCCGCGGACTTCACCATCTCGCGCACGAACCGCCCGGTCGAGAACCGGAAGGGCATCGTCATGTGGGCCACCACCTCAGGCACCCGCCAGCCGGCACACAAGGTCGCCGAACCCCACTCGGCGGGCGCCAGCTCACCGAGCACTACGGCCAGCTCCCGCCGCTCGGCGGCGATCAGATCTTGGATCATCGGTCTCTCCTTCGCAGGTAGGTCACCCCACCGACGAACGCGAACCGCCCAGACCGACACCCAGAACGCGCGATGGCGCCCGCGCGCCGGCTGGGCCGGGGCAGCCAGTCACCAGGACGGCCGGGCTGGGATCCCGGGCACCGGCTGCGAAGGCCACGCTCCGCGCGAAACTCGGCCGACCGCGGAGTCGCTTCTTCGCCGCCCAGCGGCCCCACCGCCCGCCGGGCCGGTTTCAGCAACCCATCAGAAAGCAGATTCGGCCGCCACCACAGCGGGCTCGGCCGGCCCCGCGCCGGTGTCAGAGCCGTTCGGCCACGCGATCCACCAGCCATGCCGTCGCCGGGACCGCGGCCAGCGCGGCGCAGAACCCGCCCACGGCATCCGTCGGGTAGTGCGCGCCCAAGGCCACCTCGGCCCATCCCATCGCGAACCCGGCGATCAAAGCCAGCACCAGGACCAAGACCATCGCCGGAGCCCGGCCGAGGCCCAGCCGGTCAGCCAGCACCAGCGCGATCACCACCGCCAGCGCGGTGGCCAACGCCGTGTGCCCACTCGGATAAGAAAGGAACTCGCCATGGATGGTGCGGCCGACGATCGGCTTCAGCAGCGTCGTCACGGCCACCGTGACCACCACGCCGAGCACCGTCACCACCGCCGCCCGGATGCGGTGGACCAGGAAGCACACCGCCGCGATCAGCGCGACCAGGATCGTCGACCCCAGCGGTTCGCCGCCGAAGTCGAAGACCAGGGCCACGTACCGCCACGGCGGCTGGACGCCGTCGACCGACGGGAGCACCGCCGCGTCGATCCCCGTCAGCCCCGAGTCGTGGAAGTGCAGGATGCCGAGCGCGACCAGCACGGCCGTCGCGAGGGCGGCCGTCATGGCCAGGGGGGCGCGCAGCGCGGCCGGCAGGGCCGCGGGTGCCGTCCGGACCTGCTGCCTCACCCGCGCGCCTCGATCGCCGCCTCGTATCCGGCGATCAACCGGTCGAGCCCCACCGCCGGGGTGAAGTCCTTCTCGTACCGGACCCGGGCCGCGTCCCCCATCTCGCGGTTGCGGTCGCCTGCCACCGCCCGGAGCCGGTCTGCCAGCGATGCCTCGTCGTTCGGCGAGTGCAGGAGGCCGGTGACACCGTCGTCCACCAGCTCCGGAAACGCGCCGTGCGACGCCGCCACCGTCGGCACACCCGCGGCCATCGCCTCGACGACCACCAGGCCGAACGCCTCCAGCCACGTCGACGGCGCCACCACCGCCACCGCGTCGGCCGTCAGCGCCCGACACTCCGCCGTGTTCTGCAAGCCGACGTACGAGACGTCGGCGCGGCCGGCCGCCCAGGCGGCGACCTCGTCCTGCATCGGTCCCGTACCGGCGATGACCAGCGGGATCCCCAGGGCGCCGCCGAGGCGGTCCCACGCCCGCATCAACAGGCCGACCCCCTTCTCCTCGGTGACGCGGCCGAGGAACAGCACGTGCTTGCCGTCGCCGGTGCGGCGGACGCCGGGGTCGGTGACGAAGTTGTGCTTCACCGCCATCCGCTCGCCGGGCATCCCGGCCGACACCAGGAGGTCACGTTGGGCCGCCGAAATGCAGAAGAACCGCGCGACGCCCGTCCACCACCGGCGCCGGTTCGCGGCCGTCCTCGCCGCCATCGGGAGCGTCGCCACGCGTGACCCGCGGTAGCAGCCGTGTTTCACCGCAGGCAGGGGCGAGCCGCCGACGCACTCGGTGCAGATGCGGCCGTCACGGTGGAGGGTGCCGGGTGGGCAGACCATCCCGTAGTTGTGCAGCGTCGCGACCGCGGGCACCCCCGCGTCCGCGCAGGCCGCGACCACCGACGGCGACAGCAGCGGGAACGTGTTGTGGATGTGCACGACGTCCGGGCGGGACGCACGCAGCCGGGCGGCGAGCTCCTTGCGCACCGCCGGGTTCCACGGCACCGTCAGCGGCACCGCGGCCTTGCGGGGCAACGGCATGGACGTGATGTCGTCGCTGCGGCGTTCGAACAGCGACACCTGGTGCCCGCCCTCGGCGAGCAGCGTCACCTCGGCGTCGACGACGTTGTTCTCGCCGCTCGGCTGCTCGGACCGGTACCGGTTGTGCACCACGAGCACCTTCACGCGACTGTCCCCTTCGCCGGGATGAATGCTTGTTCGTCGGTCTGCGGCACCCCGCGGACCAGCAGCGACGCGGCCACGGCCAGGTGCAGTAGGTACGGCGAGGCGTCGCCCAGACCGGCTTCGGTGTAGGAGGCCGAAATCGAGTAGGTGATCAGGAAGATCGCGCACGCGCGCGCCAGCGACGGCGGCCGCAGCACGGCCACCACGACCAACGTGAGGAGGAACCCCGCCACCAGCGCGATCCCGACGAAGCCCTGCTCGTGGTAGATCGCGAGCCAGCTGTTGTCGATCGGCAGGCCGTCGTAGGACTTGTCCGTCAGGCCGACCCCGAAGATGTACTCCGACGTCGTCCGCGGGGCCTCCAGCAGCGCGTCCCACACCTTCGCGCGGCCGGTCAGGCTGGAGAAGTTGTCCGCGCTCTGCCCGCGGAGGAACCACGCCTGCAGCGCGCCCGCCAGCACCACGCCGGCGACTCCGCCGACGCCGATCGTCCACGCGAACACCTTCCGCGCGCGGGCGCTGGTCAGCTGCATCGACAGGAAGGCCACCGCGAGCCCGGCGATGAGGCCGAGCGTCGCCGTGCGGGTGTGCGTGAGCAACAGCAGGCCCAGCACCGGCACCACGATCGCCAGCGCGCTGCGCCACGTCGTGCGGCGCCCGAACCAGAGGAGGAGCGTGAGCCCGGCGATGACCGCCGCGTACTGGCCGATCTGCGGCGGCGTGAGCGGCCAGATCGCGCCCGAGAGCCGGCCGCCGTACTCCTCCGGCATCGCGTTGCCGGGCGAGACCACGAGGCCGATCGCCACTGACGCGAGCACGACGGCATACGTGCGGATGTGGGACCAGACGAACGTGAACCCGCCGTCCCACCAGCGGGTCAGCAACCAGAGCGTGGAGACGAACACCGTGAGCCGGAAGCACCGGAACAACGCGCCGGCGCCCTCCTGCAGGTCGGCGCTGGACAGGATGCTCGACACCAGCAGCAGCGTCAGCAGCAGCAGGTACGCGCTCGGCCGGACCCGCAGGTGCTTGTTCAGCACCAGCGCGATCACGAACGCCGTCATCAGCGCGCCCATGGTGACCAGCTGGCTGACCGACCGCGGCAGCGGGATGACCGTCTTCGCGCCGGTCGAGCCGAGCGTGTTGATGATCAGCAGCGCCCACGCGACGCCCGCCCACTTCGGCGTCGCCGACGCGGGCTTGGCCGCGGTGTCGCCGCGGATGCCCGCGATGCCGGTGTCCGCCGCCATGTCAGCCTCCGGCCTGTGCGGTGTACGTGCTGCCCGAGTCCTGCGAGTACGGCGAGCCTTCCCACTCGCCGACCTCGAGGATGCGGTCGGTCGTGTACGCGATGAAGGTCCACGGGCCGGCGTAGCTGTTGTCGTGCCAGCGGTTGTCCTGCTTGTACGTGATCGCCTCCTGGACGATCTCGCCCTTGTACGGCGACCAGTCCGGGTAGGTGCCGAAGTTCGAGAGCAGGCCCATCCGGCCGCACGACGCCTGGCAGCCGACGACCGCCGGGTCCAGGACGAACTTGTTGTCGTGGATGTCGACGTGCTGGGTCTTCCAGCGGCAGTCGCTCAGCAGCGGCCCGCTCGTGATGGCCGGGTCCGCGCACGTCTTGACGTCCGGGACGAGCCGGGTGCAGTCCCCGGACGAGGTGTTGGCCGGGCTGTTGCAGTACCGGTCGGCGTTCTCCCACAACGTGATCCCGGACCAGTTGTTCTCCAGGTAGTTGCGGGAGATCTCGATCTTCGCCGTCCGCGCCTTGACCCGCGGCTCGCCGCCGGACTCGGAGATGTAGATCGCCGGGGTCGGGAAGTTGTCGCCCTTGTCGGCGTACCGGCGGCCGTCGACCCAGTTGTTCTTGCGGATCGTGTTGTCGCGGATGATCGCGTTGTAGCTGATCTCGTAGATCAGCGCGGCGCTGTCGTTGTTCTCGATGAGGTTGCCCTCGATGAGGAAGTCGTTGTTGTTCGTGTCGGCCCACAGGCCGGTGCCGTGGTTGTCGTGCACCCAGTTGCCGCGCACGTCGGCGCCGTTGACGTCCCAGAACTTGACGCCGCCGGTGCAGCCGCAGCCGTCGATCTTCGCTTCCCAGTCGCCGGTGTTGTTGCCGGCGATCTCGTTGCCCTCGACGACCAGCGCGGTGATCGGAGTGTTGCCGGAGAAGGCGTTGATCCCGTACTGGCCGTTGCGGCGCAGGCAGTTGCCGCGGACCTGCTGGCGCGCGCCCGCCATCAGGCCGGCGCCGTCGTTGTCCTGGATGGTCGAGTGCTCGATCACCCAGCCGTCGCCGGAGTCGTGGTTGACGACGCCTTCGTCGCGAGGCGCGGCGAAGCCCTGGACGGTCAGGTAGGTGAGCTTGACGTTCGTCCCGTGGCCGGTGAACGCGTACTGGTTGATCTTGCGGCCGTCGACGACCGCGCCCGGGGCACCGATGTAGACGTCGCCGTCCTTGGGCGAGACCTGGTCGTACTTGTCGTCGCCGAGGATGTGCTTGCCCGGCTTGAGCCAGAAGGTCGTGCCGCCCCCGGCCGAGCGCGTCTTCGCGGCGAGGTCGCCCGGCACCGCCGGATCGACGACGACCGCGCCGGCCGGGGCGCTCGCCGGACCGGCCGGCTCCTTGTCGCAGACCGCCGCGACCGACCCGCTGGGGGCCGGGGTCGCCTGGGCGGGGCCGGTGGCGTCCGGGCTGCTCGAGCACGCCGCGACCGTGAGGAGGACGCCGACCAGCGGGGCGGCGCGGCGGAGGCGGAAGCGGCGGGCAGTCACGGGCGGGTCCTAACTGAAGCGGAGCACGGTGGCGAGGAGTCCGGGGGTCCCGGAGCCGACGAGGGTGGTCGAGGGTTCCTTGCGGCCGAAGCCCGCGGAGTACCAGCCGAGGGGCGGGTCGATCTCGCCGCGGTGGGCCGTCCACGACAGCTCGGGCGGCAGTTCCATGACGGCGGTGTGCACCGGGGCCACGGAACCCGTGGCGGTGCCCTGCCAGCGCAGGTGGGCGACGTTCCCCGCCAGCCGGACGGTGACCGCCGGGCCGAGGTGGAACGCCAGCCGCGCGGCCGGGCGGGTGTCGCCGAGCACTTCGTCGACGATCTTCAGCACGTCGCCGTCGAGGTCGACCGTGCGGCGGTGGACCGCGGGAGCGTAACCGTCGTGGGCCGCCGTCCAGCGGGAGGGTCCTTCGTCGGGAGTGCGCACGTCGAGCACTTTCGTGACCGCGTGCCGCGTCCACAGGAAGGGCCCGCCGGACACCGACTGGTCGGTCCCGCCCAGCTCGAGGGTGTTGTGGCCGAGCGTCGACCGGAAGTACGACCGCCACCGCGGCTCGCCGTGGTAGCAGAAGGTGCCCGGGTCGGCCAGGATGTCGACGCCGTCGTGGCGGACCTCCACCGACAACGCGTCCGCGTGGGCGTGCGCGGCGATCGACAGGAAGCCGTGCGGCCCGCCGTCGCAGCGGGCCCAGACGCGGCCCGACCGCAGGATCGTCATGCCCGCGTCCCGCAGGTGCGCGGGACGGCGGCCGGGGCGGACCCCGGAAGCCCGCGGGGTGCGCGAAGCGAGCGACGCGAACAGGGGTGTGCGGACGTCGTCGCCCGGGATCGGCGGCCACCAGCCGAGCCGGCCGAACAGCGCCTCGCCGGTCGCCAGCAGCGACGCCCAGCGGTCGGTCTCGAGACCGTCGACGATCAGGCCGAAGCCGTCGTCGGCGTCGCCCTGCCGCGGCGGCCGGAGCCGGTTGTCCACAATGGACGCCAGCGCGTCGGTCATCCGGAGCAGGACAGCCCACGTCGAATCCGGCACCGGCGTGCCCGCCGCGTCGGCCTCCACCGCCGCGGCCAGCCCCAGCTCCAGCACCAGGCCGTGGTACTCGGACGCCAGTTCGGCGTTCAGCCCGGAGTCGAAGGTGTTGCGGGCCAGCTGGACGTCCAGCGACCGCATCGCCTCGGTCCGCCAGCGCGGCGACTCCGGGAACCAGCCGAACGCGCACGCCGCGGCCAGCAGCCCGGCGTCCTCGGCGATGACGTGGTTGTTCGCCGACGAGCCGTGGCTGCGCAGCGTGGCGAGCCAGTTCTGGTGGTGCCACAGCTGGAGCTGGAAGTCCGGGTTCTCCTCGAACAACTCGGCGGCACCGGCCCAGCCGTCGAGCAGGCGGCGCGTCCAGACCCACGACAGCAGCCGGATGCCCAGCTCGATGCCGCTGACCCAGTGCGGCCCTTGCAGCGGCGGGTTCTCCGCCCACCACGAACGCAGGTGGGCGGCCACGCGCACGGCGTAGGCGTCCGAGCCCGTCAACGCGTACGCCGCGGCCAGCACGGTCAGGTGCTGGTGCCGCGACGGCTCCCAGATCTGCTTGATGTCGCCGACCGTGTCCTCCGACCGGTACGGCACGTCGAAGGCGTACACGTCCGAAGGCGCGCGGCGGCCGGTCTTCGGGTCGAGGAACCAGTCCGGCCCGACCAGGTCGTCGCGGACCACCCCGAAGTACTCGGCGCGGCCGGCCAGCAGTTCGTCGGCCGTCGCCAGCAGCCGCTTGACGGCCTCGCCGGACACCTTGCCCAGCACGCCTTCCGGCAGCACAGCCGTGAAACGCGGGTGCGACGGCCAGTCGGGCGGCTCCGGCAATGCGGACCGCCACTGCCGCTGGACGATGGCGTGCCGCGCGCGGCCGACGACCTCCGCCGGCCCCATCCGGGACAGCCGGCGCAGGTACCAGCCGGGACCCATCATGTCCGGGCCCCTGCCGCCGATGCCACGCTCGTCACGCCTGGACACCTGCCCTGGTCGGCAGCTCGATCCGGACCGGCGCCGCGTTCGAGACGCTCGCCTGCGCGGCGAGCGTGGCCAATGTCGTCGCGGCCAGGGAGGCCACCGAGATCGGCATCGGGCCACCCGTCCGCACCGCCGACAGGAACGCGTCGACCTCGGCGGCCTGGCCCTTGTCGCGGCCCTTCGGGATCCGGGAGCTGGCCCACTTCTTGCGCGAGTACACCGATGCGCGCACGAAGTCGTCGAACTTGAGCACCTTGCCGTCGGCCGTGAGGTCGAGCGTCTCCTTCGGGAAGCCGGACGAGCCGGTCTCCGCGTAGGTGATGACGGCCGTCGAACCGTCCGGGTAGCCGAGCGTCACCTGGACGTCGCCGGTGGCGTAGACGGACACCGGGTCGGCGTCGAGCAGCCAGCTCACCGTGTCGATGAAGTGCCCGCCCTCGCCGGCGAAGCGGGAGCCCTCGGTGGCGGTCTGGTTGTACCAGCTGCCGTGGTCGAGACGGCCGGCGTTGACCAGGTACCGGACGGTCGCCGGGCCGACACGCGGGCCGAACTGGCCGCGGGCCTCGTGCAGCAGCGGCGCGAACCGGCGGTTGAAGCCGACCTGCAGGCGGTCGTTTCCGGACTCCTCGATCGCGTCGAGGACCTTCTGGAGCTCCTCCGGGGACAGCGCCAGGGGCTTCTCGACGAACACCGACTTGCCCGCCAGCAGCGCCTGGCGGGTCAGCTCGGCGTGCGAGCTGTGCCGGGTCACGACGAAGACGGCGTCGATGGACGAGTCGCCGAGCACGTTGTCGATGTCGGTGGACGCGTCGGCGAAGCCGAACTTGCGCCGTGCGTTGGCACCGGAGAGCGCCGACGTCGTCGCGACGTGCTTGAGCTGGACGTCGTCGCGCTCGGCGAGGTGCGGCAGCAGCATCGACGACGCGTAGTTGCCCGCGCCGACGAAGCCCAGCCGCACGGGCTGCCCGGCCGGCAGCGGCGCGGCCTTGTGCTCGACCAACCCGACTCGGGCGGACGTGACCACGGGCTCCGTACGAGCGACCGCGTCCGGGTAGCGGAACAGCACCGCGACGGCCTTGAGCTCGCCCTCGTTCAAGGACTTGTACGTCGAAACCGCCTCGGAGAAGTCCGAGACGTGCGTGATCAGCGGCTCGACGTCGAGGCGGTCACGCGCGATCAGGTCGAGGACGCACTCGAGGTTGCGGCGCTCGGTCCAGCGGACCTGGCCGATCGGGTAGTCGCGGCCTTCGAGCTCGTACGACGGGTCGTAGCGGCCCGGGCCGTACGAGCGGGAGAACCGGACGTCCAGTTCCTTCTCGTAGTAGGCGTTCCACGGCAGGTCGAGCTTGCACTTGCCGATGTCGATCACGCGGCCGCGGTCGCGCGAGAGCTTCGCGGCCAGCTCGACCGGGTCGTTCGTGTTGCCACCGGCGGCAAGATACGTCTGGTCGACGCCCGCGCCGTGCGTCAGCTCGTCCACGGCGGTGTCGACGATGCCGGACGCCGGGTGCGCGCAGGTCAGCGCGCCGAGGCTCTCGGCGAGCTTGCAGCGCTCCGGGTCGGGGTCGACGCCGACGACGCGCACGCCGGACGACGTCAGCAGCTGCACGACGAGCTGTCCGATCAGGCCGAGCCCGATGACCAGCGCGACGTCGCCGATCTGCGGCTCGCCGCGGCGGACGCCCTGCATGGCGATCGACCCGACGGTGCCGAACGCCGCGTGCCGCGGGTCGACGCCGGCGGGCACACGCGAGTAGAGGTTCTTGGGCACCCAGTTGAGCTCGGAGTGCAGCGCGTGCTCGTTGCCCGCGCAGGCCACGAGGTCGCCGACCGCGACGTCGGTGATGCCGTCGCCGACCTGCTCGACGATGCCGCAGAGCGAGTAGCCGAGCGGGGTGTAGGAGTCCAGTTTGGATGTGACCTTGCGGTAGGTCGCCGAAAGGCCGTTGGTGGCGACGCTCTGCATGACCTTCGCGACCTGGTCCGGGCGGGCCTTCGCCTTGCCCACCAGGGACAGGCTGGCCTCGGACACCTTCATCATCTCGGTGCCCGTCGAGATCAGCGAGTACACCGTCCGCACCAGCACGCCACCCGGCTTGCACGCGGGCTCCGGGACCTCCAGCAGTGCCAGCTCACCGCTCTTGTAGTTCTGGACTACCTGCTTCACTTCGCTCCCGCCAATGCGTTCCGGTACCAGTATTCGAGGGTCAAGACGTGCCACAGATGCTTGCTGCGGTCCTGCTGACCGGCGGCGTCCTCGTCGACCATGCGCTGCAGCGCCTCGCGCCGCAGGAAGCCGGACTCGACGAGCACGCCCTCGTTGACGACTTCGCGCACCAGCGGCGCCAGGTCGCGGCTCATCCACGCCCGCAGCGGCGCGCTGAACAGGCCCTTCGGCCGGTGCACGATCTCGCTGGGCAGGATGTTCAGCGCGGCGTTCTTCAGCGCCATCTTCCCGCCGCGGCCGACGATCTTCTTGTTCCCCGGGATCTTGAACGCCGCGCGGACGACCTCGACGTCGACGAACGGCGTCCGCACCTCGGTGGACGCGGCCATCGTCGAGCGGTCGGTGTAGGTCAGGTTCAGGCCGGGCAGGAACATCCGCGAGTCGGCCAGGCACATGCGGTTGACGAAGTCGTCGAGCGCCTGGTCGTTGTAGGTGTCCGCGTGCTCGGTCAGGACGTCCTCGACCGAGGGCGCGAAGTCCGGGTTCACCAGCGAAAGCAACTCGTCCTGGTCGTACATCGTGTAGCTGCGCCGGAACGCCGTCTCCTCGGGCAGGCCCGCGAAGGACAGGAACCGCTTGGCGAACCGCACCGACCGGTACCCGCGCTTGGCCGACGCCACCGGCAGCCGGTCCACAATGGACTCGACCGGACGCCGGACCGCGCCCGGCACCTTGTGGTAGCGCAGTGCGATCAGGTTGGCGAGGTGCTTGCGGTACCCGGCGAACAGCTCGTCGGCGCCCATCCCGGACAGCATCACCTTGACGCCGGCGTCGCGCGCGGCCGTGCAGATGAGGAACGAGTTGATCGCCGCCGGGTCACCGATCGGCTCGTCGAGGTGGTAGGTCATCTTCGGCAGCAGGTCGAGCACCTGCGGCGCGATCTCGATCTCGTGCAGGTCGACGCCGAACTGCTGCGCGACGATCCGGGCGTACTTCAGGTCGTCCGGCATGGCCTCGAACTTGGCGTCCTCGGCGCGGAACCCGATGGTGTACGCGGAGATCCCCGGCTGCGAGCGCGCGGCCAGCGCCGTCAGGTAGCTGGAGTCCAGCCCGCCCGAAAGGAACGTCGCGACCGGGACGTCGGAGATCAGGTGCTTGGCCGTCGACTCGGCGATCACCTCGTGCAGGTCGACCTCGCCGTCGAAGGCCGCGCCCTCCTCGGCGACCTCGCGCAGCGACCAGAACCGGCCGCGGTCGACCTGGCCGTCCGGGCGGCAGCGCAGCCACGTACCCGGCTGCAGCTTCTCCGCGCCCTGGTAGGCGCAGCGGCTGTCCGGCACCCAGTAGTAGAGCAGCGACGCGATCAGCGCGGCGTTGTCGACCTGCAGCGACCCGCCGAGCTCACCGGCGAGGGCCTTGAGCTCCGACGCGAAGGCGACCCCGCCGGCGCGCTGGACGAAGAACAGCGGCTTGATGCCCAGCTGGTCGCGGACCAGGAACAGCTCGCCGGTGCCCTCCTCGAACATCGCGAAGGCGAACATCCCGCGCAGCTTCGGCAGGCAGTCCGTGCCCCAGCGCCGCCACGCCTGCAGCAGCACCTCGGTGTCGGACGTGCCGCGGAAGCGGACACCCGCCGCTTGCAGCTCGGCCCGCAGTTCCGGCGCGTTGTACAGCTCGCCGTTGTAGCTCAGCGCGAGGCCGTCGAGGACCATCGGCTGGGCGCCGGTCTCGGTCAGGTCGACGATCGAGAGCCGCCGGTGTCCCAAGTGGACTTCCCCGGCGCCGGCGCGGTGGTCGTAACGGCCGGAGCCGTCCGGGCCTCGGTGGGCCAGGGTCTTGGTCAGCCGGTCGGTCAGCGGTCCGCCGTCCGGCCAGAGATAGGTGCCTGCGATGCCGCACATCTCGAGTGCGTCCCCTTCGGTTGCGGCGCGGGGAGGTCAGGAGACCTCCGCGCTCTTTTCGGGCTCGAGCTCGGCGTTCAGTTCGCCTTGGTGCGTCGGCTCGCCGTGGTCGCGCTTGAACGGCGTCGGCCGCTTCGGCGGCTTGACCGGGGCGAACTTCTTGGTCGGCGCGTCCAGGTGGTCCGGGACGCTGACCTTGCCGGGTTCCGGCAGGGGCGCGGCAGGAGGCTTGGCCGGCGCCGGCGGCGGGGCGACCGGCCGGACCGGCGCGATCCGCCGTGTCGGCGGCTCCACGACCGCGACGCGCTCGGCGATGCGGGCGGCCAGTTCGTCGATGCGGTCCTCGTGCTCGACGACCGAAACGCGGTGTTCCGAGGGTGCCGGTTTCGCGCGGCCGCGCAGTGCCGTGTGCAGGCCGTCCCAGAGCGTGCCGTCGGACTTGTCGCGCGGGTCCGGGTCGACCAGCACCACCCCGACGATCGGGATCCGCTGGTCGGCGAGCTGCCGCGCGACCGTGTGCAGCCACAGCGTGTTCGCGTGCCCGGCCTTGACGACCAGCACGGTCTCCTGGCCGAGGTGCTCCAGGTCCGTCCACGCGGTGCCCGGGGACACCGAGCCGACGCCGATCCGGCGCTCCCCCGGATCTCCGGCGGGCGCGTCGGAGGAGATCACGGTGACGTCGTGGATCTCGCCGACGAGCGTGCCGACGGCCGCGCCCGGCAGGTCGTCGATGACGCTCACCTCGCCGTCCGCCGCCAGCTCACGGGCGATGTCGATGGCCAGCGCGGCCGCGACCTGGGGCGCGCCGAGCTCCAGCAGCGAGATCTCGCGAAGGTCCTTCTTGATCGCGCGGACCAGCGTCGTGGCGACGCGCTTGCGTTCGGTGACCGCGCGCGAGCGCCGCCAGAACTTCGCCGGGCCCCGGCGCTTCGACGCGAGCTGGGCGATCACGGACGCGCCGAGGTGCGTGGAGATCTCGCGACGCAGCACCGGCCGGTCGCGCGAGACCGCGCCGACCGCGGCGAACGCGAGCCCGAGGGCCAGGCCCAGCGCGAAGCCGATGCCGGCGTTGGTCCCGAACGTCTTGAGGAGCGCCTTCGGCAGCGCGCGGGGCGCGTCGACGATCTGGGTGCCCGCGGCGACCTGCGGGCTGCCGATGCCGGCCTGCTGCGCGCGGGAGTCGAAGTCGGAGATCTGCGACGCGAGCGCCGCGCGGCGGCCGTACATGCCCTCGAGGGTGCTGGCGTTGGCGTTGCGGCCCTTGCCGGTCTCGTCGGCGATCTGCTGGTCGACCTTGGCCAGCTCGTCCTGGGCGTTCTTCCGCTGGTCGAGGATGGCCTTGGACTCCGCGGCCGCGGCGGCCTGGCTGCGCTGGACGTGGTCGGCGATGAACGTGTCGGCCAGCGCCTGCGCCTGCGCCACGGCCTCTTCGTTGCTCTTCGCCTTGACGGTGATCTGCATGACGTTGTTCGTCAGGCCCAGCCCGGAGTAGTTCTTCATGAACTCTTCGGGCGCTTCGGTGCTGTTGAGCTTCTTCAGCGCGCCTTCGGCGATCTGGGTCGTCTGCAGCACCGCGACGTCGGTGCGCATCAGCGTGCCGGCGTCGGTCGGCGAGTCGTCCTGGTGGACCACGATCACCTTGGTGACCGCGGTCGGTGGCGTGGGGAGCACGAAACCCACCAGCGCCCCGGCGATCAGCCCGAGCAAGGCGGCCGCCAGCCAGAACCGCTTGCGGCGGCGGATCGTGACGAAGATGCGATGGAGGTCGATCAGGGGTGCGGCCTGGGTTTCCGTCGTAGTCGTCACGCCGAACCTGCCAAGGCTTTCTCAGGGGCTTCCGCCGCGGGTTCGGTCATCGGCTCCAGCGGCCGGACGGGATGGGTGAGGACCGCGCCGATGATCTCCTGGCCGGCCTCGGCGCAGGCCTCGGCGAGCGCGACGAGCTCCCAGGCGGTGCGCGTGCCGGAGCCGAGCACCAGCACGACGCCGGTGTCGTGGCCCGCGTCCGGCACCGTCGGCCGCGCGGCCGTGAACTCGAAGACCCGCAGCGGCAAGGACTGCCGATCGGCGAGCTCGGCGAGCTGCGAAGCGGCCAGCCGGCCCGTCTCGTCGTCGTCGGCCACCAGCAGCAGGACGTCGGCGGGTCCGGTGGCCAGCCGGGTCAGCACCCGGCGGTAGCGGATACCGCGGTTGGCCTCGTCGGCCGAGGTCTCGATCGGCGGCAGCACCCACGGCTGGTCGCCGCCGAGCAGCCGCCGGACCTTGCCGTAGAGGCCGGTCGCCGGGAGGCGGTCACCCTGCGGCGTCGTGACGTCGACGCCGGCGAGGATCGGCGAGCCGAGCGCGGACGCGATCTCCGGCTCACCTCGCAGCCGCCGGTCGGCGCGCGCGGCGAACAGGTGGCCGAACACGCCGGCGAGGAAGAACAGGACCGCGCCCCCGGCGACGAGCTGCACCATCGTCGGGGCGGCCGGCCCGGTCGGGCGCTCGGACGACCCGAGCACCACGGTGTTGCCGATGCCGGTCGCGAGGTCGGCCTGGTTGAGGTCGTTGATGGCCTGCTCCAGCGACGTGCGCAGGCCTTCGAGCTGCGTGCGGACCTGGACGCTCTCGACGGTCAGGTCCCCGCCGACCGTCTTGGCGAGGTCGCTGATCTTCTGCGTGGTCAGCTGGACCTGCTGGCGCAGCGTCTCGCGCTGCTCCTGGGCCAGCTGCACCGACGCGTCCGCGGAGTTGCTGGCCAGCTGGCCGGAGTACTTGACGAACTGCTGCGCGACCTGGTCGGCGAGCTGCTGGGCGTGCTCGGCGGTGTCGGCCGAGACGGTGACCGTCACGACGTTGCCGTTCGCCACGGACGCCGTGACCTGCTTCTTCAGGTCGGCGCCGCTCGGGTGCCACGGCAGCACGGCCGCGGCGCGGTCGAGGACGACCGAGCTGGTCGCGACCTCGGCCTGGGTGAGCAGTTCGTCCGCCTGACGCGGTCCCTGGAGCAGCACGCTCGAGGAGGTCTGGTAGCCGGGCGAGAAGAGCACCGACGCGCCGGCACCGACCGCCGCGCCCAGTACGGCGAGGGCGGCCAGCAGCCGCCAGCGCCGGCGGAGGACCTGCCCGATCAGGGCCAGGCGCACCGTGTCGTCAGTCAACGGCGGTATCTCCATTCCTGAGACGGGTACGCCGAACGGGTTCACATGATCGGCCGGTTACCCGATCCGTCGTCGAGCCGCGAGCTTTGGTTACAAGTCCGGTGACTTCTTGACCTAACGGCGATCAAGACCTCACGGCGTGTTCATACGCCGCGAGCAAGTTCTTCGCCGAGTTCTCCCAAGACAGCGCGCCGGCCACCCTGGCCTGCCCGAGCTTGCCCATCCGGACCCGCTCTTCCGGGTCGTCGAGCAGCTGCGAGACGAGCTTCGCGAACGCCGACTCGTCGTTCGCCGGGGCGTAGACCGCCGCGTCGCCAGCCGAAACGCGAGCTTCGCGCAGTTCGAACGAGACGATCGGCTTGCTCATCGCCATGTACTCCATGACCTTGTTCATCGTGGAGACGTCGTTGAGCGGGTTGAGCGGGTCCGGCGACAGGCAGACGTCGGCGGCGGAGAGGTAGCGGACCAGGTCCTCGTCCGGGATCCGGCCGGTGAACTCGACCTGGTTGGCCAGCCCGAGCTTCGCCGAGAGCGCCACCATGTCGTCGAAGGCGTCGCCGGAGCCGACGAACACCGCGTGCCAGTCGGTGCGCCCGATCTCGTCCCGCAGCTTCGCGAGCGCGCGCAGGGCGTAGTCGACGCCGTCCTGCGGGCCCATCACGCCGAGGTAGGCCAGCAGGTGCGGCTTGCCCTTCTTCAGCTCGGGCTCGACGGGGACCTCGTGGAACCGCTCGACGACCGGGGCGCTGCGCACCACGAAGACGTCCTCGGGACGCTTGCCGCCGCGGATCCGGGCGACCTGCTTGTAGCTCTCGTTCGTCGAGATCACGACGTCGGCGGCGCGGTAGGTGGCGCGTTCGAGCGCGCAGACCCCGCGGTAGAGGAGGTCCTGCCCGCGGTCGAACCGCGAGAGGTACAGCTCCGGGCAGAGGTCGTGCTGGTCGAAGATGAACTTCGCGCCTTGCCGCTTCAGCACCTTCGCGACCAGGTACAGCAGGTCCGGCGGGTTGCAGGCGTGCACGACGTCGACCGGGCCGATCTTGCGCGCCAGCCGCAGCGTGTGCCACAGCGCGGTGCCGTACTCCTGCAGGTAGCCGGCGGGCCCGCCGGTCGCCGCCTTCAGCGGGTACCGGTGGATGTGGACGCCGTCGACGACGGCTTCGGCCTCGGTGTCGCGTTTCGTGCCCTGCGGGCAGATCACGTGGACTTCCCAGCCGGCGTCGCGCAGGGTCGTGGACTCCTGCCAGACCCGCCGGTCGAAGGGGACGGAGAGGTTTTCGACGAGGATGAGCGCTTTACCAGGCAAGGCCGGCGTATCCCTCTTCAAGGCGACGCTCGGCGGCGTCGGGCAGGCGGACGAGGTCGACGATCGCCCGGTCGCCGCCGTGCGGCAGGGCCGCCAGGACGTCCGGGTCCTTGGTGCCGACGAGCAGGACGTCGGCGTGGTCCATGACTTCTTCGACGGACCCGGCGAGCAGCTGGCCGAGGTGCGGCAGCCGGCCCTCGATGTACTCGCGGTTGGCGCCCATCAGCCGCGAGAGGCTGACGTTGGCGTCGTAGATCTTGAGGTCGAAGCCCTTGCCGAGCAGCTTCTCGGCCAGCTCGACCAGCGGGGACTCGCGCAGGTCGTCGGTGCCCGGCTTGAACGACAGCCCGAACAGCCCGACCTTGCGCTTGCCGGTGCGCGCGACCAGGTCGAACGCGCGCTGCAGGTGGTCCGCGTTCGACGCGAGCACGTGCGACAGGATCGGCACGCTGACGTCGGCGCGGTGCGCGGCGTGGACCAGCCCGCGCAGGTCCTTCGGCAGGCAGGAGCCGCCGAACGCGAACCCGGGCCGGAGGTAGGCCGGGCTGATGTTGAGCTTGGTGTCGGCGAGGAAGACGTCGATCACCTGGTGCGAGTCGAGGCCGAGCGCCCGGCAGACCGCGCCGAGCTCGTTGGCGAACCCGATCTTCAGACCGTGGAAGGAGTTGTCGGCGTACTTCGTCATCTCCGCCACCGGGATCGGCACGCGGAAGACGGGGCCGGGCAGGCCCTCGTACAGCGCCGCGACGGCGTCGCCGCTGGCCGCGTCGATCTCGCCGATCACGGTCTTCGGCGGGTCGAAGAAGTCGCGGACGCTGGTGCCCTCGCGCAGGAACTCGGGGTTCACCGCGACGCCGAAGTCGACGCCGGCGGTGCGGCCCGAGGACTTCTCCAGGATCGGGACCAGCAGGTCCAGGCAGGTGCCCGGCAGCATCGTGCTGCGGAACACGACGGTGTGCCGCTCGCTCTTCTTCGCGATCGCCTCGCCGATCTCCTCGGCGACGCGCTCGAGGTAGACGGTCGAAAGGCTGCCGTTCGGCGCCGACGGCGTACCGACGCAGACCAGCGAGATCTCGCTGCCGGCGACGGCTTCCGCGACGTCGGTCGTGGCTCTCAGCGCGCCACTCGCGACGACTTCGGCGGTCAGCTCGCCGATCCGCTCCTCGACCACCGGGGCCTTGCCCTGGGTGATGAGGTCGATCTTGACCGGGTTGACGTCCACGCCGACCACCCGGTGCCCCTGCCCCGCCAGGCACGCGGCGGAGACACAACCGACGTAACCGAGCCCGAAGACACTGATCTCCACGCCAAAACCTCCGCTATTCCGCGCGACCCTCAAGTTGGTCGGCGGGCGCCCCTGGATCGTTACCGCGAGGACGGCGAACGGGGTAAAGCGTGAGACGGCCGTTAGGCGTAACGGTTTTCGCGTAAAAATCGGATCTCGAATTGCAGGTTGCACGTGGGTGATCAACCCGGTGGACGCGGTTTCGGTCAGCGAGTCCCGAAAAGGCGTTTCCGTTCCGGGGTGTAGGTCCACCACGGCCGGGGCGGGGCGCCGTCGGCTTGGTCGACCGCGGACATGAACGTGTCGAGCACGCAGGGGTCGTGCCGGACCCCGTCGGTCTCGCAGAGGCGTTCGTACAGCTCGACCGGGTCGCGCCCGGCCAGCTGCCCGGGCTCCGTGATGCCGAGCCGGCCGAGGTCGCGGACCATCGCCGGGCCGATGTTCGCCAGTTTCCGCAGTTCCTTGCTCATGCCCCCAGCACAGCAGCCGGGGCCGACCCGGTCTTGAACGGATCGGCCCCGGAATGCGTGGGTCAGTTGTTGTTCACGAAGGTGGCGGCCAGGCTCTCGCCCTTGCTCACCGCGTTGCCGTGGTTCTCGATCGGCGAGACCGTCGAGTTCTTGAAGCAGATGTACGTCACACCGGAGTCGGTGCCGCCGTTCGACGGGTCGGGGTTGATCCCGAGGTCCTTCGCGGTCGCGTAGGAGGCTTCACCGATGATCTGCGACGGCCCGGTGTCGCCGATGACCGCGTACTCGACCTTGCCGTTGTAGATCACGGCGCAGGAGCCGCCGCCCTTCAGCTGCGACGACGAGTACTTCCAGATGCTGCTCGAGCTCGGCACGACGATGTAGGGCAGCTTCGCGGCGTTGAGCGGCTTGCCGTCGGACTGGTGGAACGCCGTGTCGTCCTGGTAGCAGCAGTCGGTGTCCTCGTTGCACTGCGTGGAGCGCTGGCCATCGCAGTCGATGTCCATGTCGGCCTTCCAGAAGACCGCGCCGTTGGCGTCGCAGACGGCGACCGTCTTGCCGGAGACGTCCTCGTCGGTCTTGTACTTGCCGTTGGAGATCTGGGTGCAACTGTTCGTCTTGGCGAGCAGCTGGGCCGCGGTCGGGGCGGCCGCGGTGGTGGCGGGTGCCGCCGCCGGGGCTGCCGGGGCTGCCGACGCGAGAGCCGAAGGCAGCACGGCGGCGGCGAGCGCCATGGTCGCGAGCAGGATCAGTTTCCGCATTCCTGGTGCTCCCTTTAGTTAGGAAACTTTCCTTACGGCGGCGAGGCGACCAGGATGCACCCGGGCGAGGACTGGTACAAGACCCGGCGGTGCGGGAATTTCCCATCAGGCGGGCCGGATTGACGAAAAGGCTGCTCACCGGAGGTGGGCGCGGAGAAGCGGTCCGAACAGTGTGTCGGCCACCGGGAAAGAGCCGGCCACGACGAACCCGACTTAACGGTCACCCCGGCGGAACAGCCGGCCCACCCAGGTCCGGCGACGGCGTCCGTCCGCGAGTACGCCGTCCAGCCAGTCGTCGTCGAGGTCGTGCCTCAGCTCCGTGCGCGCCTGCAGCCACCCGTCCCGGCTCGCCGCGCCGCCGTCGCTCGTGTAGACGCGGGTCGCGCCGGCCTGCTTCAGCCGCGTCAGCACCTGCCGGTCGTACGCGCCGAACGGCAGCGAAAACCGCCGCACCGGGTGGCCGCACAGGTCACCGAGGAGCTTCGGCGCTTCCGTCAGCTCGCGGCGGGCGTGCCGGTCGTCGAGGCGGCGCCAGTCGCGCGGCTCCCAGCCGTGCGAGCCGATCTCCATCCCGGCGCGAGCGAGCGCGCGGACGCCGTCGCGGTCGAGGTAGCCACGCTGGCCGAGGCGGCCGGCGAGCGGGAAGAACTCCGCCGTCAGCCCGCGGTCGACCAGCCGTGGCAGGGCGATCTCGACGTCGGACTCGTTGCCGTCGTCGAAGGTGAGGTGGACGTCGTCGCGCTCGGCGACGGTCTCCAGCACGTGCTCGAACTGCTCGACCGTCACCCAGCGCTCGTCCTCGCCGGGGTCGAGCTGACGAGCGGGCCGCCCGATCCCGTGCAGGGCAAGGTTCACCGTCACCGTTTCCACCGCCTGCCACCGCGAGTAGTCGATTTGTTACTTCGATTAATCGCGATGGCAAACGGGTGAGTTACAGGTTTCGGCGAAATTCATCCCTTCCGGATTTCCAGGGTGCAGCACTTCGGACCACCGCCGGCTTTCCGCAGCTCGGAGATGTCGACATAGACGGGCTCGTACCCCCGATCGGCGAGGAGTTCACCCAGCCGAGTGGCCTCGACGGGCAGGACGACGTTGCGTCCGTCGGAAACGCCGTTCAGGCCGAAGCACTCCGCGTCTTCCTTCGTCGCGAGCACGGCGTCCGGGAACAGCCGCTCCAGCACGCGGCGCGAACCGGCCGAGAACGCCTCCGGGTAGTAGACGATCTGCGCGCGCGTCGTGTCCGTCGACTCGGCGAGCACGAACAGCGCCGTGTCGAGGTGGTAGTAGCGCGGGTCGACCAGGTGCAGCGAGACGACCGGGACGCCGAGGACCTCCTGGGCTTCGGCGTGCGCGGCCGGGTCGGTGCGGAAGCCGGTGCCGGCCAGCAGCAGGGTGCCGGTCCAGGCGAAGTCGCCCTCGGCCTCGTTGATCTTCTCCGGCATGGTGATGTCGCGGTAGCCGTGCTCGACGAACCAGCGGCGGAAGTGCTCGGCCTCGGCAGCGCGCTGCGGCGCGCGGAACCGCGAGCCGAGCACGCGGCCGTCGATGACCGTGCCGGAGTTCGCGGCGAAGACCATGTCGGGCAGGCCGGGCTGGGCGTCGATCTCCTGGACGGTGTGGCCGAGGCGGCGGTAGGTGTCGCGCAGCTCGGTCCACTGCGCGACGGCGACGTCGGCGCTGACCGGCTGGGTCGGGTCCATCCAGGGGTTGATCACGTAGTCCACCGCGAAGTGACGCGGGGGGCACATCAGGTATCGACGGGTGGTCGGTACGCGCATTGGCGATGATCCCTGCATGATTGCAGGGTAAGGTGCGCCTAATCTCGCAATCAATCGCTGTTCGCTGCGCGTATCTGTGCTAAGTGTTGCGTGTGAACACCATCGACCAGCGAATCGTTTCGTGCCTCGTGGCGAACGCGCGCTCCAGCTACGCGGAGATCGGCAAGGTGGTCGGCCTGTCCGCCCCGGCGGTCAAGCGAAGGGTCGACCGGCTCCTCGAAACGGGCATCCTCCGCGGGTTCACGGCGGTGGTCGACCCGGAGGCGCTGGGCTGGGGCACAGAGGCGTTCGTCGAGGTCACGTGCCAGGGCAACATCACACCGGCCCGCATTCGGGCGCGCTTGGAGCCGTTGCCGGAGGTGGTGGCGGCATACACGGTGTCAGGAGCGGCGGACGCGATCGTCCACCTCCGGGCGGCGGACATCCATCACCTGGAGACGGCACTGGAGCGGCTGCGCGGGCTGGAGATCGTAGACCGGACGGTATCGACGGTGGTGCTTTCGAGGCTGCTGGAGCGGCCGCCGACGCCGGAGGAGTGAGCCCGGGGCGCGCCTCCGGCCCCCGTCTTCCAGCCTATCGGCGGGCACCGACGGTTTCGGCTGGTTCTGGCTGGGTGCGCGTGGTCTGTACACAGGTTGCGGCGACTGTGCACAGGTCCGCGGTACGTGCGGATACGTCCGTGGCGCTCGCGCACAAGTCCGTGGCACCCTGCGCCCACGTCCGGGGCATCTGTATACAAACCCGCGGCACCTGTGCACACGCCCGTGGACCCGCACATGAGTCAGCAGCACCTGTGCACAAGCCGGCCGGACCTGTGGACAGCTTCTCGATACCTGTGCACAGACCCGCGTCGCCTGTGGACAGATCCGCGCCCCCGAGCGTCGGGCCAGCGAAACTGTCGGCCGTCCTCGCTACCGTGGAAACCGGGGGGCCGGAGGCCCACCCTCAACCGGCGAGCGCCCGCAGGACCAGCGGGGCCTCGTCCGGGTGCAGCCGCAGCTCCGTGCGGCCGCCCGCCGCGTGGAACGTCACCGCCTGCCGGTCCACCGCCTGCATCGTCAGCTCGCCCGGGTCGAACACCGCCGGTTCGCCACCCAGCGGGAGCCAGCGCACCGGGCCGTCGCCCACCGCCAGCCTGCCTCGGCGCTCGCGGCCGTCCGTCAGCTCCTCGTCGCGCAGCACGCACGGGATCTCGACCAGCGAGCCGCACTCCAACGCCGAGGCCCGCGCCCGGCGGCGGCGACCGCCGAACAGCTCGGGCAGGTCCAGCACCGTCAGCGCGTTGCCCACCAGCACCACGATCCCCCGGATCAGCACTCCGGCCAGTTCCCCCATGCCCCCACTAATACCCTGGCCGGATGACCGACAGCATCATCAGCGAGCACACCGATGGCGTCGCGCTGCTGACCGTCGACGCGCCCGGCAGCCGCAACGCGCTCACCCTCGAGCTCTCCGCCCAGCTCGTGGCCGCCGTCGAGGCCGCGGAGCGGGACGAGTCCGTCCACGCCGTCGTCGTCACCGGCACTCCACCCGCCTTCTGCGCCGGTGCCGACCTCTCCGCGCTCGGCCAAGCCGACGAGGCCGGCCTGCGTGCCATCTACGAAGGCTTCCTCGCCGTCGCGCGCTGCACGCTGCCGACCATCGCCGCGGTGGGGGGTGCCGCGGTCGGCGCCGGGCTGAACCTCGCGCTGGCCGCCGACGTCCGCCTCGCCGGGCCGCGCGCGAAGTTCGTCGCCCGGTTCCTCGAGCTCGGGCTGCACCCCGGCGGCGGGATGACCTGGATGACGCAGCGGCTGGCCGGCCCCCAGCAGGCCGCCGCGATGACGTTGTTCGGGCAGCCGCTCGACGCCGAAGCGGCCGTGCGCGCCGGGCTGGCGCTCAAGGTGGTCGAAGGCGATCTCATCGCCGCCGCGAAAGAGCTCGCCGCCCCCGCCGTCGCCGCGCCGCGTGAAGCCCTGCTGGCCACCAAGCGCAGCCTCCGGACGACCGCGTCGCTGGCCGCGCACGCCGACGCAGTCGACGTCGAGATCGAGCCGCAGCTCGCGTCGCTCGCTTCGCCGGAGTTCGCCGAGCGGCTCGAGGCCATGCGGGCCCGGATTCGTTCCCACTCTTGATCCCACCAGGTGGACACCCCTAGGCGAGACCCGAGTCACAGCGAGGACAGGGGTTTACCCGTTACCATCGGTCACACATATTTGTCGGACCAGCACAGAAGAGCCGATAGCGCAGCATTGAGGTCGAACCGGACGGTGGGAGTCTAGGAACATCGTGGTCGAGCGCGAGCTAACCTCGTGGTAGGGCCTGGTGATCCGCCTGTCACGACACCGGGCAGGTGACCGATGGCCACACGTCGGGAGAGAGGGAATCCCTGACCCATGAGCACGAGTGCGAACGGCAACGGCGCTGGTCACGGCTCGCTCGCCGCGACCAGGCACACCGAGGTCAGCAAGCTCGACCGGGTCGTCATCCGGTTCGCGGGCGACTCGGGTGACGGCATGCAGCTGACCGGCGACCGCTTCACGTCGGAGGCTGCCGCGTTCGGCAACGACCTGTCGACGATGCCGAACTTCCCCGCCGAGATCAGGGCTCCGCAGGGCACGATCCCCGGCGTCTCCTCGTTCCAGGTGCACTTCGCCGACTACGACATCCTCACCCCCGGCGACCGCCCGGACGTGCTGGTGGCGATGAACCCGGCCGCGCTCAAGGCGAACGTCGCCGACGTCCCGCACGGCGGGACGATCATCCTCAACACCGACGACTTCATCAAGCGCAACCTGACCAAGGTCGGCTACGCGACCGACCCGCTCGACGACGACACGCTCGCGGCCTACCAGGTCCACCGGGTCGCCATGTCGACGCTGACCCAGGGCGCGCTCGCCGACACCGGCCTCGGCAAGAAGGACGCCGAGCGCTGCAAGAACATGTTCGCCCTCGGCCTGCTGTCGTGGATGTACCACCGGCCCACCGAGGGCACCGAACGCTTCCTGCGCGAGAAGTTCGCGAAGAAGCCGGACATCGCCGAGGCGAACATCCTCGCCTTCCGCGCCGGCTGGAACTACGGCGAGACCACCGAGTCGTTCGCGACGACGTTCGAGGTCGCCCCGGCGAAGCTCGCCCAGGGCACCTACCGGCAGATCACCGGCAACACCGCGCTGGCGTACGGCATCGTGGCGGCCGGCCAGCAGTCCGGGCTGCAGATCCTGCTCGGCACGTACCCGATCACCCCGGCGTCGGACATCCTCCACGAGCTGTCCAAGCACAAGCACTTCGGCATCCTCACGTTCCAGGCCGAGGACGAGATCGCCGGCATCGGCGCCGCGCTCGGCGCGTCCTACGGCGGCGCGCTCGGCGTCACCTCGACGTCCGGCCCGGGTGTCGCGCTGAAGTCCGAGACCATCGGCCTCGGCGTGATGATGGAGCTGCCGCTGGTCGTCATCGACGTCCAGCGCGGTGGCCCGTCCACCGGCCTGCCGACCAAGACCGAGCAGGCCGACCTGCTGCAGGCGATGTTCGGCCGCAACGGCGAGTCGCCGGTGCCGATCGTCGCGCCGCTGTCCCCCGCGGACTGCTTCGACGCGGCCGTCGAGGCCACCCGGATCGCGCTGAAGTACCGCACCCCGGTGCTGCTGCTCTCCGACGGCGCGATCGCCAACGGCTCCGAGCCGTGGCTGATCCCGGACGTCGAGACGCTGCCCGACCTGCGCGTCGAGTTCGCGTCCGAGCCGAACGCCGACAACGACTCCGGCGAGTTCTGGCCCTACGTGCGCGACCCCGAGACGCTCGCCCGAGCGTGGGCGATCCCGGGCACGCCGGGGCTGCAGCACCGCATCGGCGGGCTGGAGAAGGCCGACAAGACCGGCCACATCTCCTACGACCCGGACAACCACGACAAGATGGTCCGCCTGCGGCAGGCGAAGATCGACGGCATCGACGTCCCCGACCTGGTCGTCGACGACCCGTCCGGCGGCAAGGCGCGGGTGCTGGCGCTGGGCTGGGGCTCGTCCTACGGCCCGATCGGGGCCGCGTGCCGCCGGGTGCGCAAGCTGGGCATGCCGATCGCGCAGGCGCACTTGCGCAACCTCAACCCGCTGCCGGCCAACCTCGGCGACATCCTGCGCAGCTACGACAAGGTCGTGGTGCCGGAGATGAACCTGGGCCAGCTGTCGCTGCTGCTGCGCGCGAAGTACCTGGTGGACGTCCATTCGCACACGAAGGTCGCCGGGATGGCGTTCAAGGCCGAAGAGCTGCAGAACCTGTTCTCGGAGATCATCACCGGCGTTACTACGGAGGCGGCGAAATGACCACCGCCGACGCTCTCTTTACCGCGGAGGCGGCATGACTACTGTCGACATCGGGCTCCCCACTCTCGGCGGCCTGGACCTTGTGCCCACCACCGAAGAGCCGCAGAAGGCCAAGGACTACAAGTCCGACCAGGAAGTCCGCTGGTGCCCGGGCTGTGGCGACTACGTCGTGCTGAACGCGGTCCAGTCCTTCCTGCCCACGCTCGGCCTCAAGCGCGAGAACATCGTGTTCGTCTCGGGCATCGGCTGCTCGTCGCGCTTCCCGTACTACCTCAACACCTACGGCATGCACTCGATCCACGGCCGCGCGCCGTCGATCGCGACCGGCTTGGCCACCACGCGGCCGGACCTGTCGGTGTGGGTCGTCACCGGTGACGGCGACGCGCTGTCCATCGGCGGCAACCACCTGATCCACGCGCTGCGCCGCAACGTGAACATCAAGATCCTGCTGTTCAACAACCGGATCTACGGCCTGACCAAGGGCCAGTACTCCCCGACGTCGGGCCAGGGCATGGTCACGAAGTCGACGCCGATGGGGTCGGTGGACACGCCGTTCAACCCGCTCTCGCTGGCGATCGGCGCGGAGGCGTCGTTCGTGGGCCGGGCCATGGACTCCGACCGCAAGGGCCTCACCGAGGTCCTGCAGGCCGCGGCCGAGCACCGCGGATCGGCGCTGGTGGAGATCTACCAGAACTGCCCGATCTTCAACGACGGCGCGTTCGACGTCCTCAAGGACGCCGACGAGGCCGCAGCCCGGCTGATCCCGCTGCGCGCCGGCGAGCCGATCCGCTTCGGCCCCAACCAGGAGTTCGGCGTCAAGCGCGGCGAGTGGGGCGGCTTGGACGTCGCGAAGGTCGCGGACATCGGCGAGGACAACGTCGTGGTGCACGACCCGTCGATCTTCGACACGTCGTACGCGTTCGCGTTGTCGCGCCTCGGCGACCAGAGCCTCAACCACGTCCCGACGGGCATCCTCCGCCAGGTCGAGCGCCCGACGTACGACGACGGCGCGCGCGCCCAGGTCGACCAGGCCCGCGCGGCCCGCACGCCCGACCTGCAGGGGCTGCTGCGCGGCAAGGACACCTGGACGGTCGCGTAACCGCTTTCGTCCGTGAAGGCCTCCTTACCGGCTCAAGGTGCCGGCAAGGAGGCCTTCACGGCTTTTCGGGGTTGCCAGGGTTAGGACACTTGTCCTAAGTTTTGGGTCATGCGACCTTTCGTGTTCTTCGACGTCCGGACGTCCGATGTGGACGGCAGCAGGCGGTTCTTCGGCGAGCTGCTGGGCTGGCAGACGTCCGGCCCGCTGCTGACCGCCGACGGCAAGCCCTGGGGCGGCCTGACCGAGCTGGCCCCGGACGACGACCGCGCGCCGCAGTGGCTGCCCTACGCGCCGGTGTCCGATGTGGACGCCGCGGCGGCGAAAGCCGTTGAGCTGGGCGGAAAGGTCGTGCGGGAGCGCACGGACCTGCCGGTCGGCTCCCTGGTGGTCGTGACCGATCCCGGCGGCGCGGCCATGGTTCTGTTCCAGGCGGCCTGAAACGCCGTGAGGGGCACCTTCAGGAACTCTGAGTCCCTGAAGGTGCCCCTCACGGCAGTCGAACTCAGCTGAGCGGCCGGAACCCGACCCGCTCGGCGTCCTCGGCGGTCCGGAACCACACCTCGGCCACCATCTTCGGGTACTGCGCCGAATCGTCGGTGCAGTACCGCAACGCCGTCACGCTCGCCTTGACCTCGAACCCGTCACCCGGCCGCCCGCCACCGGGGCGCGGCATCGCCGAGCCGGGGCCGAACGGGCCGGGCGGGACCGCGTCCTCGGCTGCCTCCCGCGCGGGCGGAGGCTCCGGCGCCGCAAGCGCCGTCTGGTTCGGCTGCACCGACGGCTCGAACAGCGAACCGCTGTGGGCGCCGGACAGGTCAGTCTCGCGTCGCTCGACGGTGCGCATCGACGGCTCGATCGGCTGCGGCGCATCGAATCCGCCGCGCAGCGCCTCCCGCGGCTGCCGCTTCGGCAGCACCTGCGTCGACTCGGCCGGAGTCTCGGGCGGCACGTCCAGCTCGCCGTTGGCCCCGGCGTCCTCACCGGCGAACGCGTACTGCGGCGCCTCCTCCGGCTCGGCCTCTTCGACCTCTTCGGACTGTTCGCCGCCGACCGCCAAGTAGCGCGTGCGCTCCATCGGCTCTTCGAACGCCGACCGCTCGGAGGGCGGCTCGTGGTCGAACCAGTCCGGCGCCGGCGCGTGCGTCTCCTCCGCCGGCGGCTGGAACAGCGAGCCCGCGGGGTCCGGGTCGAGCTTCTGCTCGAGTCGCGAGAGCGCCGGCGAGACCGGCTCGGCGTCGAGCTCCTCGTCCGGGACCAGGTACTCCGTCGCGGGGGCCCGGTACGGGTCCTCCGGTTCCGGCTCGTCGACCGGCGTCATGAACTGCGTCGCCGCCGACTGGTACGGGTCGTCCCTCTCGGGCTCCGGCCGGTACGCGTTCTCGGGTTCCGGCTCCGGCCGGTACGCGTTCTCCGGTTCCGGCTCCGGCCGGTACGCGTCGTCGGCTGCCGGCGGCGTCCGCGACGGCACCTGCGAGTCCAGCTCGGCGAAGTCCTGGTCGATGTCGTCGTGGACTTCGCCGCGGTGGATCGGCGGCGCGGCGACCAGCGTGCCCGGGTACGACGTCTCCTGCCGCGTCGGCGGCAGCTCGGGCCGCCGCTCCGCCCGGGCGTAGATCTCGGTGCCCGGCGCGGCCAGCCCCGCGGCGTTCGCGGGAGTGCGCGCGGCGTCGGCGTGGGCCTGCGCCAGCGAACTCTCCAGCTTGCGCACGCTCTTGCGGAGCGGCAGCACCAGCACCAGCCAGGTGAGGAGAACTCCGACGAAGAACGCGGCGAGGCTCCACAGCCAAACCTGTCCGAATATGGACATCTATCCCTGCCCCTGTTTAGTGCGTGCGCGCGACCAGGTAGTCGGCGACCGACTCGCACGCGTCCCGGGCGGGTGACGCGGGCAACGCGGCAAGCTCGGCTCGCGCGCGCTGAGCGTAGTCGGAAAGGGTGACGCGTGCGCGTTCGAGTCCGCTACTCGCCCGCAGCAGCTCCAGGGCCTCCTGGACGACGGCATCTTCGGCGATCGGGCCGGAAAGCAGCTCGGTCAGCCGCGGATCCGTGTCCGGGTCGGCCAGCGCGTACAGCATGGGCAGCGTCCGGACGCCTTCGCGCAGGTCGGTGCCCTGTGCCTTGCCGAGCTCGTCGGACGGCGAGGCGATGTCGATGATGTCGTCGGAGATCTGGAACGCGGTCCCGATGATGTCGCCGAACCGGCGCAGCGCCTGGATGTGCTCCTCGGCGGCGCCGGACATCATGCCGCCGAAGCGACCGGACGTGGCGATCAGCGAGCCGGTCTTCTGCGCGATCACCGTGAGGTAGTGCGCGACGGCGTCGTCACCCGGCCCGGGGCCGACGGTCTCGCGCATCTGGCCGGTGACCAGCTCGCCGAAGGTCTCGGCGATGATCCGCGCCGCGTCCGTGCCGAGGTCGGCGACCAGGCGCGAAGCGTGCGCGAAGAGGAAGTCGCCGGTGAGGATGGCGATGGTGTTGTCCCAGCGCGCGTTGACGCTCTCGGCGCCGCGGCGCATGTCCGCCTCGTCCATGACGTCGTCGTGGTAAAGCGTGGCGAGGTGCACCAGCTCGACCGCGGCGGCGGCGATCACGACGTGGTCGTCCTGCTTCGGCCCGAACTGCGAGGACAGCAGGGTGAACAGCGGACGGAAGCGTTTGCCCCCGGCCTCGACCAGGTGCAACGCGGCGTCGTTGACGGCCTGGACGTCACTGCGGACGACCTCGCGCAGCAGCTTCTCGACGTCGGCCAGCCCGGTAGCGATCGCGCGCAGCAAGGTTTCGTCGGCGATCTGCAGGCCGACCGACGCGCGCAGGTCCTCGAGGGCGCCACCCGGCGCAGCGGGGAGGGATCCCGCCCCGGGGGCTGGGGAAGGCACAGACACGTCGGCTCCGCTCTACTCGTGCACCGGTCGGGTTATGCCTTGAGCGTAGTGGCTACCCCGCGCGCTCGTTTACCCGCTGTCCTGCGGAAACGGTGACGAACATGACACCTCAGCGGCGCTTGATCCGGATGTCGTCCATGCAGGTCGAGCTGACGGTGAGGTCGCGGTAGGGATAGCCCTCGCGCTCCAGCAGCTCCATGGCCATCAGCTCGGCCTGGTCGTGGGCCTGCCGGGTGGCGTCGTCACCGGGAGCGACATCGAGCGCGACGCGGAAGCTGAAGCCGCCGAGGTGATGACTGTAGGTGAACGTGCCGGTCTCGGTGAAGAGCTGGCCGGGTTCTTCGAGGGCGCTCAGGAGCTTCTCGCGGGTGGCCTGGGTGGGCCGGTCGAACTTGCCCCGGACGAGGACGCGGTAGGTCGGCATGGACGTCAATATACAGAGCTGTATCCGAATACCGACGGGATTATCCACCGGGTGGTTCATGATCCACGAAGGGGTGATCAGCGGTTTCGGGCGCAACGGACGTCTCCGGCGGGCGGATATTCAGCTTCGAGGAAGAGCGTCGCTCTCCCCGGTCGTCAAGGAGGACGCGACATGCGCAACACCATCGCGAGGCGGGCGGCGCTCGCCGGGACAGTGCTGGTGGCGGGACTCACCATGGCCGCGGCGCCGGCGCAGGCGGCACCGCAACCGGGCGTGGCCCAGATCGGCTCGGCCGACTTCACCAAGGGTGAGACGGCGATCAAGGTGCCGGTCCAGGGCAAGTGCTCGCTCGACGGCCCGAAGAGCGCAACGGCCCAGAAGGTGACGAAGACGGGCATCACCTTCGGCGGCGGCACATCGTCCTGCACGACGACGGTGACGGACCCGAAGACGGACGCCACAGCAACGGCTTCGACGGCGACGGGCAAGAACTTCGAGCTGTCCGCTCTCGTCAGTGCGGGTGGTCCGCGCATCAAGCTGTCGACGTTCTCGGTGAAGTGCACGGCGACCCAGAAGCAGACGAGCTCGAACTGGAGCTACGGCGGCATGTCGGGCATCCCGAACCCGCCGAACCCGGTCCCGGTGGGCTACGTGTCGCCGATCAAGAAGTCCAACGGAACGGTGCTGGCGAACGCGGTGTTCAACATCCAGAACCTCCCGGGCGACGGCAGCATCGGCTTGACGATGCTGCGCATCAACTTCCTCCCGGCATCGGGAATCAGCGGCCAGGTGGTGCTGGGCCACACATCCTGCTCACCGACCCCGTAGGGACAGCGAGGGCCGCAGCCGAGGGGGCCGCGGCCCTCGTTCTTTCCCTGCTTTTGGGGTGTGGGAACCCTGGTAGTCTGCTCGCCGTCGGATACGCAGGGTGCCCGGGGCGGAGCACACTGCGAGCTAGGGGAGAGCTGATGACGACTGTTTCGGTGGTGGGCTGTGTCTGAGGGGCCGGTTTACGACCCTCACGGCACGAGGCGGGCGCCGCTGCGTTCGTTGACGCATCATGCGGGGTCTTATGGGGGCCAGGAGACGCCGGGTGCGGGTGGCTCGGGGTTCCAGTACGACGAGGCGACGCTGCACGAACTCGTACGTGAGTGGAGCGACCTGGCGAACGAGTTTCAAGACGATCGTGAGCAGGCTCGGTCCATCGCAACGACCCACGGGCCCGGCCTCGAGTACGCCAGCACCGGCAACGCCGACCGAATCCGCGCGTCGGGCGATGCTCTCGATAGCGCCCTCGAACAACGGGTGGAGTATTGCCGAGCGATGGCGGCCAAGTTCGTGACGGCACTGGGCAAGTACGCCACCGCCGAGGAAGCTCAGGTAACCGAGATCAAGCAAACAGGAGGCACGCTGTGATGCGCCGCTCGGTAGTACTGTTGAGCGCATCGTTGCTCGTATTAACAGCTTGCTCGGATACAAAAGCAGGAACAGCCACACCGGTCGTCACATCGTCGGGTTCTGCGGACACACTGCCGGCTCCCGGCGTACCCAAAGTCGAGACACCGGTTGACACGACTCGGTTCAAGCACACGCCCTGTGAAGCCTTGACGAAGGAAGAAATCACCACCCTGCTCGGCTCAGGCGCAACAGCCAGGGAGCAATTGGATGCTCCTGGTGGTCCAACGTGCGACTGGCACCCAGGCGGAACGACGCAGGCAAAAGTCGGCGTAATCTTCAACAAAGTGAACCAGGCTGGCCTCTCTGGGATTTACGAGAAGCAGGGTTCGACATTCCGCCTGTTCATGCCCATGGATCCCGTCGAAGGTTTGCCAGCAGTCGCGTACGGGCTGAAGGACGAACGTACCAGCAGCGGGCGATGCGCTGTCGCCATCGGTACCAGCGACCAGGAAATGATCGATATCTCCATCACACAGTCCGAAGTCAACGTGGGCAAAAAAGACCCTTGCGCCGACGCACACGAAGTCGCAGAAAAGGTAGTAGACAACATCAAGGGGGCGCAGTGATGGCCGCTGAGACTCCGCTGACCGCAGCAGAGATCTACACTCAGATCACCGGCGGCGAAGGATCGCAGTCCCTGTCCGACGCTGAACGCGACGCCAACCATCTGACCAGTCGGATGGTTGAGCGGGCTCAGCGGATCAGCTCTCTCCGCGCCAAGACCATGTCCGGGTGGCAGGGTGGGGCAGGACAGTCCGCCGCCGATGCCACTCTTCCTCTGGTTCAAGCCGCTGGTGATGATGCTGTTCATCTTGAGACTGCTCAGGCTGCCGTTGGTGCTCAGATGGATGCCTTTGGGACCGCCAAGAACTCGGTCAAGCCTGTTGCTGCTCAGCCTCCGCAGATCAGCTCTGAGGATGTTCATCAGGTTCTCAGCGGGGAAGGTTTCGGGACCTACAACACCAAGGTTGCCGGGTGGCAGGCTGATAGCCAGGCCAACATCGATGCCTTCAGTGCCTATCACTCCGCCAGTGGCACCAATGGTGGGCAGATGCCCGCCCAGTATGCACAGCTGACCGACTCCGGTGCGCCCATTGGCATGGCCTCTCCCGGGGATGGCACGCACAGCAAGACCACAGGCAAAGCCGGGCCCACCGATACCGGTGAATGGGCCAGGAACCCTCGGCAGACTCAGGTTCCCTCGCAGCAGAACCGGCAGACCGTCCAACCCGGACAGAACCAGGTTCAGGACCAGGTTCGGGACCAGGTTCGGGACCAAGTCCAGAACCAGTACACGAACCAGAACCAGACGCAAAACCCGAACCAGGCTCAGCAGCCCGACAACGACACCCACGCCAACAGCTACGTCCCCAAGCCGGTCATGCCTCCCGCCGCTCAGGGTGGGTATGAGTTCGGGCCCACCGGGCAGCCCGGCGGCAACTTTGGTGGGAGCACCGCCTTCGGGCCCGGTACCGGTGGCTACTCCGGCGGATTCGGACCCGGCAGCGGGTACCAGCCAGGAACACAACCAGGCACCGGGTACCGACCGGGCACAGGGCCAGGAACACCGGGCACCAACCTGCGCGGCCCAGGAGCCAACACCGGCGCCCGGATGCCCGAAGAACGGCTCCCCGGTGGCGCACCCGCCCGAGGCGCCGCGGGAGCCCGGGGTGCCAACGGCATGCCCATGGGCTCCCCCGCCGGCGGCCGGGGCGGCAAAGAAGAAGACAAAGAAAAGAAAACCGCGCCCTACCTCCGCAACCCCGATCCGGACGAGACCTTCGGCGGGTTCACCGAAAAGCCGATGCCTCCGGTGATCGGCGAGCACCGGCCCAAGAACTAGAGCACCTGGAAACGGGGAGGAATCAACGGTGCTCAAGGCCGAGTTCGAGCTGAACACCCTGCTCACAGCCATGCGCAACGTCGGCTGCGGCGACCCGCACCCGGTCTTCGCGCAGGGACTCAGGTACATCCCGCCGTCAGCGAAGAACACCATCAATCGGGCAGCCTTCGAGGAACTCAGCAGCTACGGCTTCACCCAGGGCGACGGCTTCACGCCCGAATTCGAAGACGTCCTGCGCCTCATCGACCACCCGCAGCAAGAGTTCTTCGCCTACGCCCGCGACACCGAAGAACAGATCGGCATCCTCGTCGCCGCGCAGAATCGCAGCGCCGTAACCGTTGTCTGCCGGGGCGAACGGATAGAACTCGCCGGGGTCGACCCCGATACCCATCCTGCCGACGCGCTCGTGAAGCTCCTGCCGCCCTACGAGCCCGCAGCGATCAAGCCCTTCTCGCTTCCTCAGGATGACTTCAAACCGCAGGAAGAAAGCGACATCTTCGACGACGCCCCCGCGCGGAGCCGGGAAGCGCAGGAGCTCGACGCCCTCTTCCAGCAGCCCCACTTCGGCATCGGGCAGCTCTACGCCGGGAACACCACCGTCAACTACCTCGACCTCGATGCCGGGCGCGTCGGGATCGCCCTCGCCGACGGCTACATCAGTGTCCTGCCTGGAGAACCCAAGCAACTGAGCCACAAACTAAAGGCCGCCACCCCCCGATAAAAAGGGAGTGGCGGCCCGAAGAGAAACCTCAGGAAGCGAAACCGCCCGCGCCGGCCCAGCCCAGGGCGAAGGCCGGGACCAGGCCGAGGATCAGCGTCACCGCGGTGCCGAGGAAGATCGCCGCTCCCGTGCCGAAGCCCGGGATCGTCACCGTGGGGCCGTCCGCCGCCGGCTCGGAGAAGTACATCAGCACGATCACTCGCAGGTAGAAGAACGCCGCCACCGCGCTGAACACCAGGGCGACCACCACCAGCGGGGCCATCCCGTCCGACAGCGCCGCCGAGAACACCACGAACTTCCCGACGAAACCGGACGTCAACGGGATCCCCGCCAACGCCAGTAGCAAGAACGTGAAGATGCCGGCCACCAGGGGCGACCGCTTCGCCAGCCCAGCCCACGCCGAGAGGTGCGTCGCTTCGCCCGAGGAGTCACGCACCAGGCTGATCACGCCGAACGCCGCCAGCGTCGTGAAGCCGTACGCCAGCAGGTAGAACAGCGTGCTCGACAAACCATCGCGAGTCATCGCGATCGCGCCGATCAGCAGGAAGCCCGCGTGCGCGATCGAGGAGTACGCGATCATGCGCTTGACGTCCGTCTGCGTCAGGCCCAGCACCGCGCCGATCACCATCGAGATGATCGCGACGGCCCAGAGGACTCCGCGCCACTCCCAGCTGGTCGAACCGAACGCCACCGACAGCACCCGCAGGATCCCGCCGAACGCCGCGACCTTCGTGCACGCCGCCATGAACGCCGTCACCGGCGTCGGCGCTCCCTGGTACACGTCCGGGGTCCACGTGTGGAACGGGCCGACCGAGCCCTTGAACAGCAGGCCCACCACCAGCAGGCCGAGGCCGGCGAACAGCAGCGTGTCCGACCGGTCCGAACCCGCCGCCGCGGCCGCGATGTCCGCCAGCTTCACGGAGTTCGCGTAGCCGTACAGCAGCGCGAGTCCATAGAGGAAGAACGCCGAGGAGAACGCGCCGAGCAGGAAGTACTTGACCGCCGCTTCCTGCGACAGCAACCGCCGCCGGCGGGCCAGGCCGCACATCAGGTACAGCGGCAGGGAAAGCACTTCCAGCGCGATGAACATCGTCAGCAGGTCGTTCGACGCGCAGAACGCCATCATGCCGCCGAGCGCGAACAGCGTCAGCGGGAAGACCTCGGTCTGCATGACGGTCGCCGTCTGGGCGCGGTCCTGGACCGTGCCCGGGCGGATACCGGCCTGCGCCACCAGCGCGCCGCCCGGCTCGACCACGCGGTCGGAGATCAGCAGCACCGCGCCGACGCCCAGGGCGAGCAGCGTGCCCCAGAGGAACAACGCCGGCTTGTCGATCGAGATCGCGCCGCTGAACGTCTTGACGCCGCCCGCGGGCGCGTTGCCCGTGGCGTAGAGGAACAGGCTGACGCCCGCCGCGACGATCGCCGCCAGGCTCAGCCCGACCTGCAGGCCGAAGCGCGAGCGCTTCGACGCGAACGCCTCGACCAGCACGCTGACGCACGCCGCACCGAAGACGATCAGCATCGGCAGGACCGCCGGGTAGTCCACCGACGGCGTCACGATCGGCGGCTCCGGCGCCTGGGTCAGGAGGATGTCGAGCACGGTTACTTGCCTCCCTGGACCGCGGACAGCGTCTGCTGCACCGTCGGGGTGACTGTGTCGAGCACCGGCTTCGGGTAGAAGCCGAGGAAGAGGACCAGCACGACCAGCGGCGCCACGATCGCGATCTCACGGCCGCTCAGGTCCCGGATGGCCTTCTTCGCGCCCAGCTCCGGCGCGATGGCCGTGCCCGGGCCGCCACCGACGCCGATCAGGGCGTCACCTCGGACCGGCCCCTGCATGACGCGCTGGTAGAGCCACAGGACGTACGCCGCGGCGAGGACCATGCCCACCGTGGCGAGGATCGTGTACACCGGCTGGTCCACGAAGGCCCCGATGAGCACCAGGAACTCGGAGACGAACGAGTTGGTGCCCGGCAGCGAAAGCGTGGACAGACCGGCGAGCAGGAACAGGCCCGCCAGCAACGGCGTCACCTTGGCCATGCCGCCGTAGTCGGAGATCTTCGTCGACCCGCCGCGCGCGACGACCAGGCCGATCACCACGATCAGCATGCCGGTCGCGATGCTGTGGTTCAGCATGTACGTCGCCGAGCCGACCATCGCCTGCTCGTTGAACGCGAAGATGCCGAGCGAGATGAAGCCGAAGTGCGCGATCGAGACGTAGGCGATGAACCGCTTCATGTCCCGCTGCCCCGCGGCGAGGATCGATCCATAGAGGACACCGATCACCGAGAGCACCAGCACCAGCGGCGCCAGCGTCCGGCTCGCGTCCGGGAACATCGGCAGGCAGTAGCGCAGGAACCCGAACGTGCCGACCTTGTCCAGCACGCCGACCAGCAGGACGGCGACGCCGATCGGCGCCTCCCCCGCCGCGTCCGGCAGCCAGGTGTGGAACGGCACCAGCGGCGCCTTGATCGCGAAGGCCAGGAAGAACCCGAGGAACAGCCAGATCTGCGTGCTCAGCGGCGCGTCGCGGACGACCGTGACGAGCGTGGCCCAGTCGAAGGTGCCGTGCCCGAGCTTGTCCTTCGCGAGCGAGTACGCCCCGATCGCCGACGCCAGCATGATCAGGCCGCCGAGGAACGAGTAGAGGAAGAACTTGACCGCCGCGTACTGCCGGTTCCCGCCGCCGTAGCCGCCGATCAGGAAGTACATCGGGATCAGCATGATCTCGAACAGCACGTAGAACAGGAAGACGTCGGTCGCGGCGAACACGCCGATCGTGAGCGCTTCCTGCAACAGGATCAGCGAGAGGAACCCGCCCGCGCTGCGGCCCGGCGGCAGCTTGTCCAGCGTGCCGAGCCCGCCGACGACGATCGGCACCAGCAGCGCGATCACCGCGATCATGATCAGCGAGATGCCGTCGGTGCCGAACGCGATGTGCACGCCGAAGCTGGGGATCCAGTCGAAGCTCGACGTCTGCTGCAGCCGCGCGCCCGAAGGCGAGTAGCTCAGCCAGAACGGGATCACGAGCAGGAACTCGAGGATCGAGAAGCCCAGCGCGGCCAGCACCGCGGCACGGTCGTTCCCCTTGAGGAACGCCAGTACCAGGGAACCGGCGAGCGGCACCAGGATGAGGATGAGCAACCAGGTCATCAGGAGAACCTCACCAGCAGGAGAGCCGCCAGAAGCAGGAACGCGCCGCCCAGCATCGAGAGCGCGTAGGACCGGACGAACCCGGTCTGGAGCCGCCTCAGCCGGCCGGAGCCGCCGCCGAGGGAGGCGGCCAGACCGTTGACCGCGCCGTCGACGCCGCGGTTGTCGACGAACACCAGCGCCCGCGAAAGCCAGGTGCCCGGACGGGCTACCAGCGTCTCGTTGAGCGTGTTGCCGTAGAGGTCCTTGCGCGCGGCGCGGGTGACGAACGAGACGCGCTGCGGCTGTTCGACCGGGATGTCACGGCGGAAGATCAGGTACGCGATCAGCACGCCCAGCACGGAGAACACGATCGCGGCGACGGAGATCACCCAGGCGTCGAACGGCGCGTGGTGGGCTTCCTCCAGCTCGCCGACCGAAGGGGTCAGCCACTCGGCGAAGCGGTCGCCGAGGGCGAAGAACGCGCCGGCGCCGACCGAACCGACCGCCAACACCGCCATCGGGACCCACATGATCGCCTTGGACTCGTGCGGGTGGAAAGGTCGTGGGCCGTCGCCCGAAGATCCGCTTGCGGGATCGAGCTCCAACGCTGTGTTGATGTCCTTCCAGCGCTCCTTGCCGAAGAACGTCATCACCATCAGGCGCGTCATGTAGAACGCGGTGAGCCCGGCGCCCAGCAGCGCGGCGCCGCCCATCACCCAGCCGCGCCAGCCGCCCTGGCCGAACGCCGCTTCGATGATCGCGTCCTTGGTGAAGAAGCCCGACAGCGGCGGGATGCCGATCAGGGCCAGGTACCCGAGGCCGAACGTGATGAAGGTGATCGGCATCTTCTTGCGCAGGCCGCCGAACTTCCGCATGTCGACCTCGTCGTTCATGCCGTGCATGACCGACCCGGCCCCGAGGAAGAGCCCCGCCTTGAAGAAGCCGTGCGCGACCAGGTGCATGATGCCCAGCGCGTACGCGATGGGCCCGAGCCCGACCGCCAGCATCATGTAACCGATCTGGCTGACCGTGGAGTACGCGAGGACCTTCTTGATGTCGTCGTACGCGCAGCCGATGATGCACCCGAGCAGCAGCGTCACCGTGCCGACGAGCGTGACGATCAGCCTGCCGTCCTCGGTGGCGTTGAAGATGTCCTTCGAGCGGGCCACCAGGTAGACACCGGCGGTGACCATCGTCGCCGCGTGGATCAGGGCCGACACCGGGGTCGGGCCCTCCATCGCGTCCGGGAGCCATGCCTGCAGCGGGAACTGGCCGGACTTACCGCAGGCGCCCAGCAGCAGCAGGACCGCCATCGCGGTGATCGCCGCCGGCGAGAACTTGCCGTCGGCGACCGCCTGGAAGACCTGCGCGTAGCCGGTCGAGCCCGCGTACTTGAACATGATGAAGATCGCCAGCGCGAGGCCGACGTCCCCGACGCGGTTCATCAGGAACGCCTTCTTCGCCGCGGTCGCGGCGGACGGGCGGCCCTGGTACCAGCCGATGAGCAGGTAGGACGCGAGACCCACGCCTTCCCAGCCGAGGTACAGCGTCACGAAGCTGTTGCCCAGCACCAGGATCAGCATCGACGCGACGAAGAGGTTCAGGTACGCGAAGAAGCGGTACCGGCCTTCGTCGTCGGCCATGTAGCCGATCGAGTAGTAGTGGATCAGCATGCCGACGCCGGTGATCAGCAGGACGAACGTCAGCGAAAGCGCGTCGATCCGCAGCCCGAAGTCCACCTGCAGCTGGCCGACCGGGATCCACGAGTAGAGCTTGGTGTCCGTCGTGGTGCCGGTGTCGGCGGTGAAGAACAGGATCAGGCCCCAGACGAAGGCCAGGGTGACGGTGGCGGTGCCGAGCAGATGCCCCCAGGCCTTCGCGCGCTTCCCTGCCAGCAGGAGGATCAGGGCGCCGAGGGCAGGGAGGGCCACCAGCAGCCACGATGATGCGGTCACTCGGTGTCTCCTAGTACTTCAGCAGGTTGGTGTCGTCGACCGAGGCCGAGCGCCGGGTGCGGAAGATGGCCATGATGATCGCCAGGCCGACCACGACCTCGGCGGCCGCGACGACCATGACGAAGAACGCCATGATCTGGCCGTCGAGCCCGCCGTTGATCCGGGCGAAGGTGACCAGCGTCAGGTTCACGGCGTTGAGCATCAGCTCGATGCACATGAACACGACGATCGCGTTGCGCCGCACCAGCACGCCGACCGCGCCGAGCGCGAACAGCAGCGCCGACAGCAGCAGGTAGTACGTCGGGGTCATTCCTTCTCCCCCTCGGTTTCCGAAGCGTCGGAGCCGACCAGCGCGTGCGCGTCCGGGTGCGGGCCCTCGTCCTTGACGAGCTTGCGTTCCTTGGCCAGCTCGATCGCCGAGGTGGACTCGATGATCGCCGAGAGCGACTCCGGGGCGACCGAGCCGTCCGGCAGCAGCGCCGGCGTCGCGACCGAGTTGGCGGTGGCGAAGACACCGGGGCCGGGCAGCGGCGAGGGCCGGTCGTGCTCACCGCGGAAGCGGGCGACGACCAGTTCCTTCTGCGTCTGCTTGCCGCCCTTGCCGTGCCGGTCGGTGAAGGCCAGCACCATCGCGCCGACCGCGGCGGTGATGAGCAGCGCCGACGTCAGCTCGAACGGGAACAGGTAGTCGGTGAAGATCAGCCGGCCGAGGCCCTTCGGCCCGCCGCCGGCCGAAGTGGCCGAGTCGAGCGGGATGGCCGGGGTGACGTTGTCCATGGCGCGGTAGATGCCGGTGGCCAGCAGCGCGGCCAGGCCGATGCCGAGCACGGTCGCGGCGAGCCGCTGTCCACGGAGGACTTCGACGACCGAGTCGGAGCTCTCGCGGCCGACCAGCATCAGCACGAACAGGAACAGCATCATGATCGCGCCGGTGTAGACGATGATCTGCGTGAAGCCCAGGAACGGCGCCGACTGGATCATGTACAGCGCGCCCAGGCTCAGCATCGTGAGCACCAGCCACAGCGCCGAGTGCACGGCGTTGCGGGAGAAGATCATGCCGAGGCCGCCGAGCAGCGAAAGCGGGCCGAGGACCCAGAACGCGATGGCCTCGCCGGTGGTGACACCCGCGGCGGCACCGGTCGGGGCCTGGGCCAGGAGGGCGGTGATCACTTGATGCCCTCCCCGCGCGCGAGTTCGGGGCCGTTCACGTAGTAGTCCTGCTCGTTGTCGCCCAGCCGCATCGGGTGCGGCGGCTGCTCCATGCCGGACAGCAGCGGCGCGAGGAGGTCTTCCTTCGTGTAGATCAGCCGCTGGCGGTCGTCGTCGGCCAGCTCGTAGAAGTTGATCATCGTCAGCGACCGCGTCGGGCACGCTTCGATGCAGAGGCCGCACCCGATGCAGCGCAGGTAGTTGATCTGGTAGTCCGCGCCGTACCGCTCGCCCGGGGAGTACCGGGCTTCCTCGGTGTTGTCACCGCCCTCGACGAAGATCGCGTCCGCCGGGCACGCCCACGCGCACAGCTCGCAGCCGACGCACTTCTCGAGGCCGTCCGGGTGCCGGTTCAGCTGGTGCCGGCCGTGGTACCGCGGGGCGGCGGGTGCGCCGGCTTCCGGGTACTCCTCGGTGGCGACCTTCTTGAACATCATCCCGAAGGTGACGCCGAAGCCCTTGACGGGATCAAGAAACCCCATCTTGCGCTCCTTCCTTTGCGGTACCGACGGCTGCCGGCTTGCGCCGGGCCGCCTTCGCCTCGGCCTTGGCCAAAGCCTTCTGACGCGGGGTGGTCTGCGGGACCTTGAGGTCCAGCGGCGGGACCGGGAAACCGCCACCGGTCACCGGCACGGTTTCGCTCTCCTCCTCGCGGCCCGACGCGCGGACGTAGAAGAACAGCGCGATGACGATGAAGAGCGCGACCGCGGCGATGATGATGGACGCGGTGTTCCAGGCGATGACCTTCGCGAAGGTCACCATGACGATCCACACCAGGTTCAGCGGGACCAGGACCTTCCAGCCCAGGCGCATGAACTGGTCGTAGCGCAGGCGGGGCAGCGTGCCGCGCAGCCAGATGAACCCGAACAGCAGGACGAACATCTTCGCGAAGAACCACAGCACCGGCCACCAGCCGGTGTTGAGCACGTTGTTCCCGATCAGCGACAGCGGCCACGGAGCCATCCAGCCGCCGAGGAACAGCGTCGTCGCGAACGCCGAGACGATCACCATGTTGACGTACTCGGCGAGGAAGAACATCGCGAACTTCATCGAGCTGTACTCGGTGTGGAAGCCGCCGACCAGCTCCGACTCGGCCTCGGGGAGGTCGAACGGGGCGCGGTTGGTCTCGCCGACCATCGAGATCAGGTAGATCACGAAGCTCGGGACCAGGTAGAGGAACCACACCGGCTGCTGCTTGCCGACGATGTCGGCCAGGTCCAGCGAACCGGCCTGCAGGATCACCGCGACGATCGACAGGCCCATCGCGATCTCGTACGAGATCACCTGCGCCGCCGAGCGCATGCCACCGAGCAGCGGGTACGGCGAGCCGGACGCCCAGCCGGCGAGCACGATGCCGTAGACGCCGATCGAGGAGCAGGCCAGCACGACCAGCAGGCTGACCGGCAGGTCGAGCAGCTGGAGGACGGTCCGCTCGCCGAAGATCGAGACCACCGGGCCGAACGGGATGGCCGCCAGCGCGATCAGCGGCGGCACCACGCAGATGACCGGGGCGAGGAAGTACACCTTGCGGTCGGCGGTGTCCGGGATGATCTGTTCCTTGAACGGCAGCTTGATCGCGTCCGCCAGGGACTGCAGGTAGCCGTTCGGGCCGACGCGGTTGGGGCCCGGCCGGTTCTGCATCCGGCCGACGGCCTTGCGCTCCCAGACGATCAGCAGGATCGTCAGGATCGGCCCGATCAGCAGGATGACCACGGACTTCAGCAGGATCATCCACAACGGGTCGTCCGCCAGCAGCGCCGCCCGCGTCGCCGCGTCCGGCACACTCCCGACCGCGACCTCGGTCAGCATCGGTGTCACTGTTCACCCCCAGCGAGGTTCACCACGGCGCCGTGCCCGGCACCGAGCGTCTTGAACACGGCGGAGCCGTCGGAGTTGCCCGGCAGCCACACGACGCCGTCGGGCAGGTCGGCGACCTCGATCGGCAGCGTGATCGCACCGCGTTCGGTGCTCACCTTCACGGTGGTGCCCAGCCCTTCGGCGGTCGTCGCGGACAGCCGCGCGACCGGCGTGCGCTGGGTGCCCTTCAGGTGCGGCTCGCCGTCCTGCAGCGATCCGTTGTCGATCAGCTGACGCCAGCTCGACAGGACCGCCTGGCCGGCACCGGGAGCCTTGGTGGCCCCAGCCCCGATCTCGGCGGAGACGTTGCCCCAGCGCAGCGCCGAGGCCGGGCCGAGCTTCTCGAAGTCACCGCGGGCGGCGGCCGGCGTCTGCGTGAACAGGTCGGCGTCCATCTCGACGGCGAGGGTGTCGAGCACCCGGCAGTCCGGCATCGCGCCGGTGCCTTCGATCGTGATGTCGAACGGGCGGGTCCGGCCCTCCCAGTTGAGGTAGCTGCCGGCCTTCTCGTCGGAGGCGGCCACCGGGAGCACGACGTCCGCGCGCTCGGTCACCGCGCTGTGGCGGAGTTCGAGGCTGACGACGAAGCCGGCGGTGTCCAGCGCGCGCAGCGCGAGGTCCGGGTCCGGCAGGTCGAACGGGTCGACGCCGCCGACGACCAGGCCGCCCAGCTCACGGCCCGACGCCGCCCGCAGGATGCCGGTGGTGTCGCGGCCCGGCGCGGCCGGGATCGGGACGCCCCAGGCGTTTTCGACGGCGACGCGGGCCGCGTCGTCGCCCACCCGGTGGCCACCCGGCAGCAGCGTCGGCACGCAGCCGGTCGCCAGCGCGCCCCGGTCACCGGCGCGGCGCGGGATCCACGCGAGCCGGACGCCGGTGCGCTCGACCAGATCGTGCAGGGCGGAGAAGAGACCGGGCACCTGGGCGGCGCGCTCGCCGACCAGGACGACGGCGTGCTCGCCCTGCAGGGCCTCGTCGAGGTCCGGCGCGTGCTTGGCGATGGCTTCGACGGCCGCGGCCTCCTGACCGGGGACGCAGGCGAGCAGCTCACCGTAGGTCTTGCTCACCGACGACGTCGTCCACTGTCCCAAGTGGACGACACGGGTGCGGTTCTTGCGGGCCGCCTTGCGCAGCCGCAGGAACACGATCGGCGCTTCGTCCTCGGGCTCGAAGGCCACGCACAGCACGGTGCGGGCCCGCTCGATCTCGGCGAAGGTGACGCCGGACTCCGGCGTCACGCCCACGACGTGCGAGGTGAGGAACGCGAGCTCCTCGGCCGAGTGCGCGCGGGCGCGGAAGTCGACGTCGTTGGTCTGCAGCGCGACGCGGGCGAACTTCGAGTACGCGTAGGCGTCCTCGACGGTCAGCCGGCCGCCGGGCAGGACGCCGACGCCGCCGTTGGCGCGGGCCTCGGTGAGGCCGGCGGCGGCGATGCGCAGCGCGTCGGTCCAGGACGCCTCCTCCAGCTCACCGGTCTCGCGGTTGCGGACCAGCGGACGCCGGATGCGGTCCTCGGCGCCGGTGTAGCGGAAGGCGAAGCGGCCCTTGTCGCAGATCCACTCCTCGTTGACCTCGGGGTCGTCGCCGGCCAGCTTGCGCTGGACCTTGCCGCGCCGGAAGTCGGTGCGCTCGGCGCAGCCGGACGAGCAGTGCTCGCAGACGCTCGGCGCGGACACCAGGTCGAACGGGCGGGAGCGGAACCGGTAGGCGGCACTCGTGAGCGCACCGACCGGGCAGATCTGGATGACGTTGCCGGAGAAGTAGCTCTGGAACGGCTGGCCGCTGGTGGTGCGCGACGCGAGGTCGAGCACGTCCGCCGTCTCCGCGGTGCCGATCTGCTGGTGGGCGCCGCGTTCGAGGAGTTCGATGAACGGGTCGCCGGCGATCTCGCGGGAGAACCGGGTGCACCGCTGGCAGAGCACGCAGCGTTCGCGGTCGAGCAGCACCTGCGTGGAGATCGGCAGCGGCTTCGGGAACGTCCGCTTGGTGTCCACGAACCGCGACTCCGTGCGGCCGTGCTCCAGCGCCTGGTTCTGCAGCGGGCACTCGCCGCCCTTGTCGCAGATCGGGCAGTCCAGCGGGTGGTTGATGAGCAGCAGCTCCATCACACCCTGCTGAGCCTTGTCCGCGACCGGCGATGTCAGCTGCGTCTTGACGACCATGCCGTCGGCGACGGTCATCGTGCAGGACGCCTGCGGCTTCGGCATCGGCCGGCCGCCCATCTCGACCTCGACCAGGCACTGGCGGCAGGCGCCGGCCGGGTCGAGGAGCGGGTGGTCGCAGAACCGCGGGATGACCGTGCCGAGGCGTTCGGCCGTGCGGATCAGCAGCTCACCCTTGGGGGCGATGACCTCTTCGCCGTCGATGACCAGCTTGACGTGGCCTTCGGGGACCGGCGTCACAGCCGTGTCGGGCTTGTCGGGCGCGATCGTCATGATGCCTGCGCTCCCACCAGTTCGGGCTTGGTCGCTTCGTGCCGGTTCTTCTCGCACAGCGCCAGGAATTCGTCGCGGAAGTACTTGATGCCGCTCTGGATCGGCGACACCGCGCCGTCACCGAGGGCGCAGAACGACCGGCCGAGGATGTTGTCGCAGACGTCGAGGAGGGTGTCGATGTCCTCTTCGGTGCCGTGGCCCTCGACCATGCGCTCGAGGATCTGCGCGAGCCAGTACGTGCCCTCGCGGCACGGCGTGCACTTGCCGCAGGACTCGTGCTCGTAGAACTGCGTCCACTTCATCACGGCCCAGGGCACCGACACCGTCTCGTTGAAGACCTGCACGGCGGTCGTGCCCAGCATCGACCCGGCTTCCGCCGCGCCTTCGAAGTCCAGGGGAACGTCGAGGTGCTCGGCGGTGAACATCGGGGTGGACGAGCCGCCCGGGGTCCAGAACTTGAGCGGGACGCCGTCCTTCATGCCGCCCGCCATGTCCAGCAGCTCGCGCAGCGTGGTGCCGAGCGGGCACTCGTACTGGCCGGGCTTCTCGACGTGGCCGGAGATCGAGTAGATCTTCGGGCCGGGCGACTTCTCGCGGCCCATCTCGCGGAACCAGCTCGACCCGCCGTTGACGATGAAGGGCGCGCTCGCGATGGTCTCGACGTTGTTGACCGTGGTCGGCGCGGCGTAGAGACCCGCGGCGGCCGGGAACGGCGGCTTGAGCCGCGGCTGGCCACGACGGCCTTCCAGCGAGTCGAGCAGCGCCGTCTCCTCACCGCAGATGTACGCGCCGGCGCCGGCGTGCACGATGATCTTGAGGTCGAAGCCGGAGCCGAGGATGTTCTCGCCCAGGTAGCCCGCCGCTTCGGCCTCGCGCACGGCCGCGTTGAGGCGGCGGATGCAGTGCAGCGCCTCGCCGCGGACGTAGATGAAGCAGTGGTTCGAGCGCATCGCATACGAGGCGATGATGCAGCCCTCGATGAGCGAGTGCGGGTCCGCCATCATCAGCGGGATGTCCTTGCAGGTACCCGGCTCGCCCTCGTCGGCGTTGATCACCAGGTAGTGCGGCTTGTCGAAGTTCGGCGGCATGAAGGACCACTTGATGCCGGCCGGGAAGCCCGCGCCGCCGCGGCCGCGCAGGCCCGAGTCCTTGACCAGCTGGACGAGCTGCTCCGGCGTGCCGGCCAGCGCCTTGCGGATGGCGGTGTAGCCCTCCAGCGCCTCGTACGTCCCGATCTGCCAGGAGTTCGGCGACAGCCAGCGCTTCGTGAGGACCGGCGTAATGGGATCTGCCATTACTTCTTCTCCACTTCGGGAAGCGGGACGTCCTGGGCGACCGGGGCGACCCAGCCGCGCTCCTGCGCGATCTGCGCGCCCCGCAGGGTTTCGACGGCCTGCGAAGGACCGTCGATGTCCGCGCGGTACTGGCGCTCGTCCTCCGGGAAGAACCCGGCGAGCTGCAGCTCGGCGCCCTTGAAGTTCGTCAGCGGGGCACCGCGCGTCGGGGCCGGGCGCTTGCCCGCCTGCAGCGCGTCGACCAGCGCGACGGCCTTGTCCTCGGTCTGGTTGTCGAAGAACTCGTAGTTGACCTGGATGACCGGCGCGAGGTCGCAGGCCGCGAGGCACTCGGCGTGCTCGAGGGTGATCGAGCCCGGCTCGTTCGGCGTGCCCGCGGTCTCGTTCTGCCCCAGCGGTTCCGACTCGGACCCGAGGTGCGTCCGGAGCTTCTTGTAGATCGCGTCGCCGCCCATGGCCGCGCACAGCGTGTTGGTGCAGACGCTCACGAGGTGTTCGCCGCACGGCTTGCGCTTGTACATCGTGTAGAACGTCGCGACCGCGCTGACCTCGGCGTCGGACAGGTCGAGCTGCTTCGCGCAGAACGCGATGCCCTCCTGGCTGACGTAGCCCTGCACCGACTGCACGAGGTGCAGCAGCGGCAGGAGCGCCGAGCGCGACACCGGGTAGCGCGCGATCAGGTCCTGGGCCCGCGCGACGACACCTTCGTCGAAGATGTCCTCGAGCGGTGTGTCTTCGATGATCCCGGCGGCGACCTCGGGGTCGGGCGCGATGGCGATCACGTCGACGTCGCCACCCGCGGCGGCGTGCGTCCGGTCCGCCGCGTTCGGTCCCGGTTCCGGGACTGCGGTGCTTGAGGTCATCGGTCCACTCCCCCCATGACGGGGTCGATCGAGGCGATCGCGGCGATCACGTCCGCGACCAGGCCGCCTTCGGCCATGGCGGGCATCGACTGCAGGTTCACGAAGCTCGGTTCGCGCACGTGAACCCGCAGCGGCCGCGTGCCGCCGTCGGACACCAGGTGCGCGCTCAGCTCGCCGCGCGGCGACTCGACCGAGGTGTACACCTGCCCGGCCGGCACCTTGAAGCCTTCGGTGACCAGCTTGAAGTGGTGGATCAGGGACTCCATCGACTGGCCCATGATCTTCTTGACGTGCTCGAGCGAGTTGCCCATGCCGTCGCTGCCGATCGACAGCTGCGCGGGCCAGGCGACCTTCTTGTCCTCGACCATGACCGGGCCCGGCTCGAGCTTCTCCAGGCACTGCTCGATGATCTTGAGGCTCTCGTGCATCTCGTGCACCCGGATCAGGTAGCGCGACCAGCAGTCGGCGCCGTTGTCGACGGGCACGTCGAAGTCGAACTCGTCGTAGCAGGAGTACGGCTCGGTCTTGCGCAGGTCCCACGGCAGGCCCGCGGACCGCAGCACCGGGCCGGTGACGCCGAGCGCGAGGCACGCGTCGACCGGCAGGTACCCGACACCCTTGAGCCGGTTGCGCCAGATCGGCTGCCCGGTGAAGAGCTTGTCGTAGAGCGGAAGGCGTTCCTTCATCGTCTTGACGAATTCGGTGACCTTCTCGCGGTAGTCCTCGGGCATGTCCTGCGCGAGGCCGCCGGGGCGGATGAACGCGTGGTTCATGCGCAGGCCGGTGAGGTGCTCCAGCAGGTGCAGCACGACCTCGCGCTCGCGGAAGCCGAGCGTCATCGCGGTGGTGGCGCCGAGCTCCATGCCGCCGGTGGCGATGTAGACCAGGTGCGAGCCGATCCGGTTGATCTCCAGCAGCATCACGCGCAGCAGCTCCGCGCGCCGCGGCGCCTGGATGCCCAGCAGCTTCTCGACGCCGAGGCAGTACGCCATCTCCGTCGACAGCGGCGCCAGGTAGTCCATGCGCGTCACGAACGTGACGCCCTGGGTCCAGGTGCGGTACTCGCAGTTCTTCTCGATGCCGGTGTGGAGGTAGCCGATGACCGACCGCAGCTGCGTGACGGTCTCGCCCTCCATCTCCAGCACGAGCCGGAGCACGCCGTGCGTCGACGGGTGCTGCGGGCCCATGTTGATGACCATGCGCTCGTCGTGCGCCGCGTCGGCGATGACGTCGTCCCAGTCACCGCCGGAGACCGAGTAGACGCGGCCTTCGGTCGTGTCGCGGCTGTCCGCCTCGGGAACTTCCGTCGTTTCGTCGTTGACAGTCACGAGTACGACCTCCGCTGGTCCGGCGGCGGGATCTCCGCGCCCTTGTATTCGACCGGGATCCCGCCGAGCGGGTAGTCCTTGCGCTGGGGGTGGCCGTCCCAGTCGTCCGGCATGAGGATGCGGGTGAGCGCGGGGTGGCCGTCGTAGACGATGCCGAACATGTCCCAGGTCTCCCGCTCCTGCCAGTCGGCGGTCGGGTAGAGCCCGACCAGCGACGGCACGTGCGCGTCCTCGATGTCGAGGGTGACCTCGAGCCGGATCCGGCGGCGGTAGGTCAGGGACGTGAAGTGGTACACCGAGTGCAGCCGCTGCGGGACGTCGACGCCGTAGTCCACGCCGGACACCGAGCTGAGCAGCTCGAAGCGGAGGCCGCCGTCGTCGCGCAGGACCTTCGCGATCGCGACGAGGTGCTCGCGGGCGACGTAGAAGGTGATCTCGCCGCGGTCGACCGTCGTCTGCAGGACCGCTTCGGCGGGGATCTTGTTGTCCGACAGGGCGGCGTAGAACTCGTCGGCGAACTGGTCGAACCAGCCGCCGTACGGGCGCTCGGCCGGCGCGGGGCTGTAGGCCGGGAGCCGGACGCCGCCGTAGCCGGACGTGTCGCCGGTGCCGTGGACGCCGAACATGCCCTGGCGTTCGCGGCCGGTGACGACCGGTTCGGCGGGCCGGGTGCCCTGCGGCTCGAGGCCGCCTTCGGGACGGTCGGCGCTGGACTGCTCGCCGCCGGTCTCAGGGGTTTCAGTCATCGCTCTACTTCTTCGCGTACTTGATCGACGACGCGACGAGCTCGGTGCGGGCCCCGCTGGCGGCGCGGATGGCGGCGCGGCGGGCGTTGATCGGCTCGTCCTGGATCTTGGCGTGCAGCTTGAGGATCGCGTCCAGCAGCATCTCCGGCCGCGGCGGGCAGCCGGGCAGGTACATGTCGACCGGCACGACGTGGTCGACGCCCTGGACCACGGCGTAGTTGTTGAACATGCCGCCGGAGGAGGCGCAGACGCCCATGGCGAGGACCCACTTGGGCTCGGCCATCTGGTCGTAGATCTGGCGCAGGACCGGCGCCATCTTCTGCGTGACCCGGCCGGCGACGATCATCAGGTCGGCCTGCCGCGGCGTCGCGCTGAAGCGCTCCATGCCGAAGCGGGCGATGTCGTAGCGGGAACCGCCGACGGTCATCATCTCGATCGCGCAGCAGGCGAGCCCGAAGGTCGCGGGCCACATCGAGTTCTTCCGCGACCAGTTGACGAGACCTTCGAGACTGGCCAGCAGGATGCCGTTGGGGAGTTTCTCTTCGAGGCCCATGGGTCTAGTTCCAATCCAGGCCGCCGCGCCGCCACACGTAGGCGTACGCGAAGCCGACCGTCGCGATGAACAGCAGGATCTCCACCAGGCCGAACGTGCCCAGCGCGTCCGCCTGCACGGCGAACGGGTAGAGGAAGACCATCTCGATGTCGAACAGGATGAACAGCATCGCGGTGATGTAGTAGGCCACCGGCATCCGCCCGGCGCCGACGAGCGGCTGCGGGGACGGTTCGATGCCGCATTCGTAGGCCTCGAGCTTGGCCTTGTTGTACCGGCTGGGGCCGACGAGCGGGCCCAGCAGGACCGACAGCACGGCGAACGCCAGTGCCAGCACGAACAACAGGACCAGGGGCAGGTAGGGCTTCAGGCTCGGGGCCTCTTGCGCCAGCTGCACCGTCTCGGTTCGGGTCAGCAACGTCAGCACGGGGTCTTCGCCATCCTTTCCGCGCCGATGCGGTTGTGCTTGTGGTGGGGAACCGCTTGGCCTCGTCGGCACCCTAAGGGACCTGGGTCACACCGCCGAGGGTCAGGGTCTCCTTACGGCCCGTGGCCGGGCCGGGTGGGGGAAAACAGAGTGCTTGTGAAATAGTTCACAAGCCACTCGTCGTGGATGTGAAGGGATTCACAAAGCATGGGGGGAGTGTAGGACGCGACTCACATTCTTGTCCCTAGGCCCCCGTGTTATAAGGGTGCCCTAACCTCCGGCGCCAACGTTGTCACGACCCGGCAACGGCGCGCGTGCGACCTGCGCGAAGACCCTTCAAGATCGCCCTTCGGCCGGACAAACAGGGCGCTGACCTGTGAGCTATCCCACTGACCGCACGGCCAACTTGTTAGGCCACCCGTGTGTCCGCGCGCGCATAAACCGGGTCAGCGCGGGCTGGGGGCCGCCTTCGCGAGGGCCGAGATCAGGCGGTCGACGCCGTCGCCGCCCTTGGCGTCGTAGCAGCCCGAGAGGCCCTTGTAGACCAGCGGCAGGAGCTTGTTGATGCGCAGCCCGTACTTGGTGCACGCGTGCATGATCTTCGGCTTGCCGATGATCTTCGCGAAGACGTTGCCCAGCTGGTAGTAGCCGCCCATGAGCTCGCGGACCGCGCGCGGGTACGCCTCCAGCGCCCGCTCTCGCGAAGGCCCTTCGCGCCGGGCCAGGGCCTGGACGACGACCTCCGCCGCGATCTGCGCGGACTCCATCGCCGCCGAGATGCCTTCGCCGTTGAACGGGCTGACCATGCCGCCCGCGTCGCCGAGCAGCAGGAGGCCGTCGCGGTAGTGCGGGGTGCGGTTGAAGCCCATCGGGAGGCCGGCGCCGCCGACCTTGCCGATCGCGTTCTCCTCGCGGTAGCCCCACTCCTCCGGCGTCCCGTCGAGCCACTGGCGCAGCAGCGCGCGGTAGTCGGTGTTCCGGAACGACGCCGACGTCGAGAGCATGCCGAGGCCGACGTTCACCGTGCCGTCGCCGAGCGGGAACGCCCAGCCGTAGCCCGGTAGCAGCTTCGGGTCGCGCGGGTCCGAGCGGTCCCACAGCTCGAGGTGGCCCTCGATGAACGGGTCGTCGTGGCGCGGGCTCTTGTAGTACTGGCGCACCGCGACGCCCATCGGGCGTTTCTCGTTCTTCTGGATGCCGACGCTCAGCGCGAGCCGCGCGGAGACGCCGTCGCAGGCCAGGACCAGCGGCGCGCGGTACTTCACCGGCGTCCGCTCCGGGCCGACCTTCGCCTCGACGCCGACCACGCGCCCGGTGGCGTCGGTGATGGCGCTGGTGACGGTCGTGCGCTCGTACAGCCGCGCGCCCGCCTTCACCGCGAGCTTCGCGAGCAGGTCGTCGAAGTCGTGACGCGTGCGGGAAACGCCGTACGGCGGGTAGCTCGTCAGGTCCGGCCAGTCGAGCTCGAGCGTGAGGTCGCCGGTGAGGATCCGCAGGCCGCGGCTGTGCACCCAGCCCGCGTCCTCGCTCGTGTCGATGCCGAGGTCGATCAGCTGCTTGACGCCGCGCGGGGTCAGGCCGTCGCCGCAGACCTTCTCGCGGGGGAACTCGGTCTTCTCCAGCAGCAGTACGTCGACGCCCGCGCGGGCCAGGTAGGTCGCGACGGTGGACCCGGCGGGTCCGGCGCCGACGACGATGACTTCGGCGTCCTGGTCAGGGCTTCGACGACTCATGTACGCGAGTTTAGGCAGGCTTGCGCGCGCGGTGGATCGCCACGACGCCGAATGTGAGGTTCAACCACTCGACGTCGGCCCAGCCCGCGCTCGCGATGATCTCGCCGAGCGTGCGCTGGTCGGGCCAGGCGAGCATCGATTCGGCCAGGTAGGAGTAGGCCTCGGGGTTGGACGACGTCCGCTTGCCGACCCACGTGAGCAGCTTCAGCATGAAGCGCCGGTGGATGAACCGGATCGGGGCGAACGGCGGCGTCGAGACCTCGCAGATCACCAGGCGGCCGCCCGGCTTGACCACGCGGGCGATCTCGGTGAGCGCAGCCTTCGTGTCGACGAAGTTCCGCAGCGCCAGCGAGATCGTCACGGCGTCGAAGCTCTCGTCGGCGAACGGCAGGTTCAGCGCGTCCGCCGCGACCATCGGGACCTTGCGGTGCAGCCCGGCGCGCAGCATGCCGAACGAGAAGTCCGCGGCCAGGCACCAGGCGCCACCGCGGGCGTACTCGACGGTGGACACCCCGGTGCCGGCGGCGAGGTCCAGGACCTTCTCGCCGAGGCGGGCGTCGAGCACGCGGGCGGTGGTGGTGCGCCAGCGGCGGTCGAAGCCGAAGGTCATGAACGAGTTCGCCCGGTCGTACCCGTCCGCGACACCGTCGAACATGGCGGCGACTTCGTGCGGGTCCTTGTCCAGGCTTGCGCGTGACATGGCTTGAGATTAGTCGCGGGGTTTGAGGAAGCTCGCGAGCACCAGCCAGATGAGGCCGCCGAAGCGTCCGACCGGGATCAGCGGGTAGAGCACGTTGGTCAGCATGCCGAACGCCGAGAGGCCGGCCAGTGCGGCGATGACGTAACCGGTGACCGCCAGCCACTTTCGTTCGGTGCGAGCCATGACCGCGATGAGCAGCGCGAGGGGCACGGCGAACCCGAAGGCGCCGGCGGCGAACGCCAACGAGGTGAAGGCGCGGGCGACGTCCGGGGCCTGGGCGGCCGTCCAGGTGGCGAGGCCGCTGAGTACCAGGCTCCCGGACGCGAGCAGGCCGCCGGCGAAGCCGAGCCGAGGCGGTCTGGCCGCCGCGGTCCACGTCGCGAGGGACAGGCCGGCGCCGAAGACGACCAGCGCGAGCAGCTGCACCAGGCCCTGGTGGGAGGCGTTGTAGGCCGCGACGTCGGCGGCGGAGGAGCCCGGGCGGGTGCCGGTGGCGCCGAGGACGCCCCCGGCGATGGTCAGGAGGCCGTAGATGATGATCGCGATTCGTTTCATGACGTAAACGATTACACTGGTGTAATCAATTGTCAACGACTATCGTTCCGGCCATGGAAGCCCCCCGGTTCGGCAGCGCGTTCCTGCTGGCCCAGGTCGGCGCGCACGCGGCGCAGCGGTTCACCGAGCGGATCGGCGAGCTGGACCTGACGCCGGCGCAGACCGGCCTGCTGCGGCTGGTCGCGTCGCGGCCCGGGCAGAGCCAGCAGGCGCTGGCCAAGCAGCTCGGCACGCCGGCGACCCGGCTGGTCCCGCTGGTCGACGGCCTGGAGAAGCGCGGCCTGATCGAGCGCCGCCGCAACGCCGAGGACCGGCGGCTCTACGCGCTGGAGCTGAGTCCGGCGGGCCGGGAGCTGATGGGCCAGGTCGCCCAGACGGCGATGGCGCACGAGCAGGCGGTCACGTCGGCGCTGTCGGACGACGAGCGGGCGACACTGCGCGAACTGCTGGCGAAGATCGCGGAGGAACAGGGACTCAGTCCGGGGGTTCATCCGGGCTACGCGCGCGGGAAAGTCACCTGATCAGCGGAAGGCGGCCAGCATCCCGGCCACCGCGGCGGGCCAGGTGAACTCCTCCGCCCGGGCGCGGGCCGCCGCGCGGCGCAGGTCCTCCGGGCTTTCGAGGAGGTCCGTCACCGCCGTCGCGAACGCGGGCGCGTGGTCGTCCACCGCCGCGCCACAGCCCGGCCGCACGATCTCCCGCAGCGCCGACGACGCCGACACCACGACCGGCGTCCCCGACGCCAGCGCTTCCAACGCGGCGAGCCCGAACGTCTCGTGGGGGCCGGGCGCCAGGGAGACGTCGGCGCTGGCCAGCAGCCGCGCGACGTCGCCGCGGCCGGACAGGAACCCCAGGAACGTCACCGGCAGGCCGCGCGCCCGGCGTTCCAGCGCCCGCCGTCGCGGCCCGTCGCCGGCCACCACCAGCCGGACCCGCGCGCCCGCCTCCGTCAGCTCGGCGACGGTGTCGACGCTGCGCTCTACGTGCTTCTCTGGCGACAAGCGTCCACAGTGGACGAGCAGCGCGTCCGCTCCCCCGGCGAGGCCGGTGCGCCAGCCGTCGTCGCGCATGGCGGGCCGGAACGTCGCGAGGTCGACGCCCAGCGGCACCCGGTGGACGTTCGGCGCCTCGATCCGGTCGAACTCGGCGCGCGCGAACGCCGTCGTGCAGACGACGGCGTCGTAGCTCGCGGCCATCCGGCGGTTCGCGACGTCGGCGACGCGACGCGCCACCGGCTCCGGCAGCAGGAACTGCTCCAGCAGCCGGTCGAGGCGTTCGTGCGAGATGACCGTGCTCGGGACGCCGTGGCGCCGCGCCCAGCCACCCATCCCCCGCAGCGTCAACCGGTCCGACACCTCCAGCCGGTCGGGTTCGAGTCTGCGCAGGACCGCGCGGACTCGGTGCGGGTCGACGGCGCGGTAGCCGCCGGTGCCGGGGATCTTCGGCGCCGGCAGGGAAAAACGGCGCACGCCGGTCGGCAGGACCTCGTCGGCGTATCGCGTGCCGGGCACCACGAGCGTCACCTCGTGCCCGCTCGCGACGTACCCGGCGCCGAGGTGGTGCAACGCCGTGCGCAGCCCGCCCGAGCGCGGCCCGTAGAAGTTCGCGAGCTGGACGATGTGCATGTCAGGCCGCGCGGGCGGCCCGGCCCTGCACGGCTTCGTAATGCCCCATCAGCTCGCGGCAGACGGCGGGCCAGGTGCGCCCGAGGACCACCTTGCGCGCCTTCTCGCCGAGCCTCGCCCGCAGCGCGGGGTCACGCAGGGCGTCGACCTTCTCGACGAGCGCCGGGCCGAACCGCTCACGGTCCGCGGGCAGCAGGTAGCCGGTGCGGCCGGGCAGGACGAGGTCCTTCGGGCCCCCTGCGTCCGGCGCGAGCACCGGCAGGCCGGACGCCATTGCCTCCTGCACCGCCTGGCAGAACGTCTCGTGCGGACCTGTGTGGACGAAGACGTCGAAGCTCGCGTACGCCTTCGAGAGCTCTTCGCCGTACTTCGCACCGAGGAAGGCGGCGCCGGGCAGCTGCTCCCTCAGATTTCCGAGTTCGGGCCCGTCGCCGACGACGACCAAGCGGATCCCCGGCACCCCGGCCAGCGCGGCCAGCCGGTCGACCTCCTTCTCGGGCGCCAGCCTGCCGACGAACCCGACAAGCAGCTCGCCGTCCGGCGCCAGCTCGGCCCGCAGCGCCGGGTCGGCGTGCGCCGGGGAGAACCTCTCGATGTCGACGCCTCGGGCCCAGCGGTGCACGCGCGGGACGCCGTGCAGCTCCAGCTGCTCGACCGCGTCGCTGGACGGCGCCAGCGTCCGGTCGGCCCGCGAGTGCAGCCGCCGCACCCAGCGCCACGCGGCGCGCGCGGCGATGCCGAAGCCGTACGCGGCGGCGAACCCGGCGATGTCGGTCTGGTAGACGGCGATGGACGGGACGCGCAGCCGTCGCGCGGCGGCCAGCCCGCGCGCGCCGACCACGAACGGCGAGGCCAGGTGCACGACGTCCGGGCCGAACGCGGCGAGCGCGTTCAGCACCGTGCGCGTCGGCAGGCCGATCGGCAGGGAGTTGACCCCGGGGACGTCGAACGCGGGGATCCGGACCACCGGGGCGCCGCGGTAGGAGTCCGGGCCCGGGCCGGGGGCGATGATCAGCACGTCGTGCGCGCGTTCGCGCAGGTGCTCGACGACCCGCAGGACAGAGTTGGTCACGCCGTTCACCTGGGGCAGGAAACTTTCGGTGACTATGGCGACTCGCACGTCTTGGACGATCGCACCCGATCCTGGCGGCGGCGTGACACTGCGGCCAACGCTGCCGGAACAGATCCGCCACGACATGTCATCTCAAGGTCGTGTCCCGGAAACCAGCGGGGCCCAGACTAAGCAGGCATGACCCTCTTGTCCTCCCGGCCGCCGCGGCCCGTCGAGCCCGGCCTGCTGTCGAGGGCGCTCGAAGTGGCCGGACGGCTGGCCAACGACGCCACCGACGTGATCACCGCGACCGCCGGCCGCGGCGCCCACCCGTCGACGCTGGATTCGCCGTTCGACTGGGTCACCGACACCGACCGGATCCTGGAGCGGCACACCCGGCGTGTGCTGACCGCGGAGTTCCCGGGTATCCCGGTGGTCGGCCACGAGTTCGGCGCGGACCACGGCGCGGACATCGCCGAGTACCGCTGGGTGGTGGACTCGGTGGACGGCACGGCGAACTACGTGGCGGGCGTGCCGTGGTGCGCGTACAGCCTGGCGCTGGTCGACGCGGCGGGACCGGTGGTGGGAGTGGTGGCGGACCCGTACCGCGCCCAGATCTACGCGGCCGCGCGCGGACGAGGGGCCCGCGCGAACGGCAAGCCGGTCAAGCTGACGGACCGCTGCGTGACGGCGGGCGCGCTGGTCTGCACGGAGTTCGCCCGCCGCGGGCCATGGCCGGGAATGGGCGGCTTCATCGAGCGCGCGGCGGCGGCGCACGCGGGGGTGCGGGTGCTGGGCTCGGCGGCGCTGTCGATCGCCCAGGTGGCACTGGGTCACGCGGCGGCGGCGGTGCTGCACAGCTACCACGAGTGGGACGTGGCCGGCTCGGTGGCGATGGCGATCGAGGCCGGCGCGGTGGTGCTGGACAAGCACGGGGAAGACACGGCGCTCCCGACGGACGGGCTGCTGGTGGCGGCGCCGGGGGTGGCGGACGAAGTGCTGGGGTGGTGGCAGGAGACGGCCCACGCGGGCTGATCGGGTTGCGCGCGCGGGTTCGGCTTCTGGCTGGGCTTCGCCGGCGCGGACTTCGCCGGCCGGTGGATCCTGCGCCCGCCGCACGGCCCGGACCGGTTGCTGCGGCGGGGTACGCGCGCGAAGGCTTACTTGAGCTGCCGACGGACGGGCTGCTTCGAGGTGCTGGGGTAGTGGCAGGAGACGGCCCACGCGGGGTGAGTTGTCCACATCGGGTCCGGCTGTCCACAGATTTGCCGCGTCACCCCTTCGAGGAGCCCGCCGCCGATAGACTGGGACAGGGCACGGCCCCCAGGGTGTGGCGGGGTTCTGTCTGGTCAGGCCGGGGTCGGCGCTTCTGCGACAGCTCGCTTGTTCTGCCGCCGGATCCACCACAGCAACGGTCCCGCCACCAGCCAAGTGAAGAACACGAAACTCCCCAGCGGCAACAGCGTCAAAGCCGCCGACCGGCCCGCCACCCGCGCCAGCTCAGGGTCCGATGCGTCGTACTCGATGCGGATCAGCTGGCCCGCCGCCAGGCCGTCCGGGTACAGGACGCCGTTCGCCGGGCTGTGGACGATGCCGTCCGGGGTTTCGAAGTGGATGATCGTGCGGTCGAACGCCACCGAGTCCACCGTTGCGTTCGCCGTGCCCAGCTGGGCCGCTATCGCGCCGTCGTTGCGGATCGCCGCGAACAGGAGGCACACGCACATCACGGTGAGGAGCGAGGCGACGCCGAGGGTGGTCCACCACCCGACGCGCCTCACCCGCTCACCTTTCGTGCTCACGCCGCGAGCGTAGCGGTCTCGCTCAGTGCGAGTGCTCCGCGGCGAGATTCCGGTGGTTCGCCTGGATCTGGTCGAACGACTTCGGCTTCACGGACGCCGCGCGCGCCGTGAAGGCCGCCGCACCGTTCGGGCCCACGGACGGCTTGCCCGCCGTGTACAGCCACGTCTGGAACAGGTCGTACAGCGGCTTGCCCGAAACCTTCTCGGCCAGCGCGATGAACTCCTGGATCCGCCCGTGCGACCCGCCCTTCTGGACCTGCCAGCCCTGCAGGATCTTGAAGAACGCGTCGTCGCCGACGGCCGTGCGCAGCGCCTGCAGCGTCAGCGCGCCGCGGTCGTACACGGCGTTGTCGAACTGGTTGTCCGCGCCCGGGTCGGCCGGGACGAGCTTCCACAGGTCGGCGTCCGCCGCGTTGGAGTCGTACGTGTACTGCGCGAGCTCGGCGACCGTGCCCTCGCCCTCGTGCTCCGACCACAGCCACTCCGCGTAGGACGCGAAGCCCTCGTTCAGCCAGATGTCGCTCCAGCGGCCGAGCGAGACGTTGTCGCCGAACCACTGGTGGGCGTTCTCGTGCGCGATCAACGTCGTGTTCGAGCCCGCCGCGAAGTTGCGCGCGCCGTAGGTCGGCCGGGTCTGGTTCTCCAGCGAGAACGTGATGCCGCTGGTCACGACACCGCCCTCGGCCTCGAACGGGTACGGCCCGAACTTCGTCGCCAGGAAGGCGTCGATCTCCGGCGTCCGCTCGACGCTGGCCTTCGCCGCGTACAGCGAGTCGCCCAGGTCCGACCCGTACGCCGAGATGAACGGCCTGCCGTCCGGCGTCGTCGACTGGTTCAGCTCGTACTTGCCGACGATGAACGACGTCAGGTACGTGGCCTGCTGCTTGGTGCTGCGCCACTGCCAGCGGGTCCAGCCGGCGCGGCTCTTCGTCTTGCGGACGAGCGTGCCGTTGGTGACGGCAACGTTGTCATCCGGAGCCTCGATGGAGACGTCGTAGGTCGCCTTGTCGGTCGGGTGGTCGTTGGCCGGGAACCACCACGCGGAGCTCTGCGGCTCGTCGACGCCGAGCGCGCCGAAGGAGCCCTTCTTCCACGCGTTGAGGCCGTCGACCTTCTCGGTCGACGGGGTGTCCGAGTAGGCCACGACGACCGTGGCGGTCTGGCCCTTGAGCAGCGGCTGCGCCGGGGTGACGACGAGCTCGCCGTTGCCGTTCTGGTTCGCGAACTGGGCCGGCCGGTTGTTCACCAGCACGCTCGACGCCTTGAGCGCGAAGTCCAGGTCGAACCGCGAAAGGTCCTGGGTGGCGGTGAGCAGCAGCGTCGTCGTGCCCGCGAGCACGTCGGTCGCGGGCTGGTAGGTCAGGCGGATGTCGTAGTGCAGCACGTCCGTGCCGCCGTTGCCGGCGTTCGGGTAGTACGAGTCACCGACACCGGGCGCGCCGGGGGTCGGAGCCGCACTGGCGGTACCGGCGAGCAGCACCGAGGCGACCCCGGCCGCGAGCACACCGAGGCCGGTGCGAGTTCTTGCACGCATTCGAATCCCTCCAACGGGTGAGGTTCAGCGCGCTCGAACGTAGCCAGCCAAGGGGGTGCCAGGTACAGCCAAAGGAAGGTTCTTGCCTACTGGGATCAAGATCGGAAACCGCTTGACGTGCCGATTCGCCCCGGTCAAACGGCCGAAACCGCGCTCGACACCGCAGCCCGCAGGCGGCCGTGCAGGTCGCGGTGCCGCGAGCGGTCCACGCGCACCTCGACGACCCGCAGGCCCGGGGCCGGGCGCAGGGCCGCCCGGAACTCCGTCAACGTCTCCGCGACCACGTGCGGCACCCGGTACCCCGCGCACAGCGCGCCCAGGTCGGCGCCGTGCGGGGTGCCGAACACCCGCTCGAAGCTCGCCGCGTGCTCGGGCGCGCCCTGCTCCAGCAGGGAAAAGATGCCGCCGCCGTCGTCGTTGCACACCACGATCGTCAGGTCCGGGCGCTGCTCCGCCGGCCCGGTCAGCAGCCCCGACGCGTCGTGCAGGAACGTCAGGTCGCCCAGCAGCGCGTACGACGGCCCGCGGTGGACGTACGCCGCGCCGATCGCCGTCGACACCGTGCCGTCGATGCCCGCCACTCCGCGGTTGCGGTGCACCAGGACGTCCGGGCGCAGCCGGCCCGCCAGCGCCACGTCCCGCGTCGGGTTGGACGAGCCGACCACCAGCAGTGAGTCCGCCGGCAGCGAGTCCACCAGCTCCGACGCCAACCGCAGCCCCGAGGGCCACGGCTCCGAATCCAGCACCGACGCGACCGCCGAGGACGCCGCCGCGTCGGCTCGGCGCCAGCTCGCCAGCCACTCCGGGTCGGCCGGCTTCGTCGGCTCGTCGAACCACTGCCCGACCTGCCGGACGTTGTGCGCGGGCGCCGGCCAGTCCGAGTCCGGGCGCACCAGCAGGACCTCGATCGACGGGTCCGAGATCACCTTCTGGATCTGCCGGAACACCGTCGGCCGGCCGAGGCAGAGCACCTGTTCCGGCTTGTGCTTCGCGATGAACTCCTCGACGCCCAGCAGCCACGCGCCGGACGAGATGGCCGTGCCGCCGGACAGCCCCAGCCCGCCGGTCTCCGACACCACCGGCCAGCCGTGCTGCTCGGCCCATTCGCTGGCCGCCTGGACGCCGGTGTCGCACGCGATCACCAGGCCGTGGCGCGCCGAAGGCACCACGAACGACGGCAGCGCGCCGAAGTCCGGCAGCTCCGTCCAGCGGGACCCGTCGGGCCGGCCGTCCAGGGACTCGTACCACTCGCCGTCGTCGTCCAAATCCGGCACGAGGGGCTCGCGGAACGGGATGTTCAGGTGCACCGGCCCGCAGCGCCACTCGCCGTAGGCCGCGTTCCAGGCCCGGCAGATCTGGCTGCGCCAGTACGAGTTCTGGCCGGCCCGCCGCTCGGCGACGGCCAGCTCGTCGAAGTAGCGGATGGCGTTGCCGAACAGCCGGTGCTGGTCGATGACCTGCGACGCGCCCGCGGCCCGCAGCTCCGGCGGCCGGTCGGCGGTCAGCACGATCAGCGGGACGCCGGCGCGGTCGGCCTCCAACACGGCGGGGTGGAAGTTCGCGGCCGCGGTCCCGGACGTGCAGAGCACGGCCACCGGGCGGCCGGTGCGCGCGGCGATGCCGAGGGCGAGGAACCCGGCGCCGCGCTCGTCGATGCGGACGTGGAGCTGGAGCTTCCCGGCCGCCGCCGCGTCGTACAGCGCGATCGACAGCGGTGCGTTGCGGGAGCCCGGGCAGAGGACGACGTGCGAAACGGTGTTGCGGACGAGTTCGTCGACGATGACCCTGGCCTGCGCGGTGGAAGGGTTCACCGGCAGGCTCCAGACTGATCGCTTGTGTCCACAGGTTCTATTCTCCCAAACGTGGATGACGCCCGAGTTTCCGAGCTGTTCGACCCGGCCGCGTGGACCGAGGTCGAAGGTTTCGCCTTCACCGACATCACCTACCACCGTTCCGCTGAGAACCGCGGCGGCAAACGCGTGGTGCGCATCGCGTTCGACCGTCCGGAGGTCCGCAACGCCTTCCGGCCGCACACCGTCGACGAGCTTTACCGGGCGCTCGACCACGCCCGGATGAGCTCCGACGTCGGCTGTGTCCTGCTGACCGGGAACGGCCCGTCGCCCAAGGACGGCGGGTGGGCGTTCTGCTCCGGTGGTGACCAGCGTATTCGCGGACGCTCCGGGTATCAGTACGCGAGTGGCGAGACCTCCGACACGGTGGACCCCGCGCGGGCCGGCCGGCTGCACATCCTCGAGGTCCAGCGGCTGATCCGGTTCCTGCCGAAACCGGTGATCGCGGTCGTGCCGGGCTGGGCCGCGGGCGGCGGGCACTCCCTGCACGTGGTGTGCGATCTCACGCTCGCTTCCGAAGAGCACGCGAAGTTCAAGCAGACCGACGCCGACGTCGGCTCGTTCGACGGCGGCTACGGCTCGGCCTACCTGGCGAAGATGGTCGGCCAGAAGTTCGCCCGGGAGATCTTCTTCCTCGGCCGGGAGTACTCCGCCGAGCAGATGCACCGGATGGGTGCTGTGAACGCCGTCGTCCCGCACGCCGACCTCGAAAAAGAGGCGCTGGACTGGGCGTGGACGATCGCCGCCAAGTCGCCGACGGCGCAGCGGATGCTGAAGTACGCGTTCAACCTCACCGACGACGGCCTGGTCGGCCAGCAGCTCTTCGCCGGCGAGACCACCCGGTTGGCTTACATGCAGGACGAAGCCGTCGAAGGCCGTGACGCGTTCCTGCAGAAGCGCGACCCCGACTTCAAGGACGTCCCCTATTACTACTGAGCTGCTCCCGATCGAACTAGACGGCTCCCCCGAAGCGCTCGAAACGCTGAAAAGAGCCGTCGCGGACGCGCTGGGCGGCGGCCCGGCCGTGCTGCCCTTCACCGACCCCGCGCTGCGCGATGCGATGACGCCGGCCGAGCCCGCCGAGCCGGACACCGCCGTGGTCATCGCCACCTCCGGCTCCACCGGCGCGCCCAAGGGCGTGCTGCTCTCGGCCCGCGCGCTGGTCGCGTCCGCCGAGGCCACGCACGTGCGGCTCGGCGGACCCGGGCACTGGCTGCTGGCGACGCCGGCGCACTACATCGGCGGCCTGCAGGTGCTGGTCCGGTCGCTGCTGGCCGGCACGAACCCGGTGCTGCTCACCGGCCAGGGCTTCCGGCCGGACGACTTCGCCGCCGCGGCCGCGAAGCTGACGGGCGGTCCGCGGTACACGGCGCTGGTGCCGACCCAGCTGGTCCGGCTGCTCGACGACGGCGGTGCCGGGCTGGCCGCGGCGAAGGCGTTCGACGCGATCGTGGTCGGCGCGGCGGCGACGTCGGCGAACTTGCGCGAGCGCGCGACCGACGCGGGCGTCCGGATCGTGCCCGCGTACGGCATGAGCGAGACGGCGAGCGGCTGCGTCTACGACGGCTTCCCCCTCGACGGCGTCCGCGTCGACCTCGACGGCGGCCGGATCCGCATCGCGGGCGACGTCCTCGCGCACGGCTACCGGCTCCGGCCCGACCTGACGGCGGAGTCGTTCGACGGCGGCTGGTTCACGACGTCCGACCGTGGGGTTCGTCACGACGACGGCCGGATCGAGGTCCTCGGCCGGGCCGACGACATGATCAACACCGGCGGGGTGAAGGTGTCGGCGAACGCGATCGAGCGGTGTCTCTGCGCCCAGCCGGGCGTGCGCGACGCCTGCGTCGTCGGCCTGCCGGACCCGGAGTGGGGCGAGGCCGTGGTGGCGCTCGTCGTCCCGTCCGGTGAACCTCGTGAAGCGGACGAACTGCGGGCCGCGGTCCGGTCCGAGCTGGGTGCGGCGGCGACGCCGAAGCGCGTCGAATATGGCTCCGAGCTGCCTCTTCGCGGGCCGGGCAAGATCGACCGGGCGGCGGTGAAGGCGCGACTTCAGTCGGGTTTGCGCGGCTGAATGGCGGCAGTTCGTTGACATGTACGGCGTGCACCCGCTTGGCTACCCACCATGACGCGCTGGATTCGGACCGCTCTGATCAGCACCGCCGTCACCCTGGGGGTCCTCCTTCCCGTAGGCACGGCCCTGGCCGATGGCCCCGCCGTGGACCCCAACGGCGGCACGCTCACCTGGCAGCTGCCGACCACCGACTGACTTCCCGGGTTCCCGCTCGCGGGTGATCACCATGGCGTTGAATGGCGCCATGGCGAGCTTGAGCGAGTGGATCGAAGGGGCCCGGCCCCGGACGCTGCCGAACGCGGTGGCGCCGGTGGTGGCGGGCGTCGGCGCGGCGATCGCGCTGGACGCGTTCTCGTGGTGGCGCTCGGTCCTGGCGCTGCTCGTCTCCCTCTCGCTGATCGTCGGCGTCAACTACGCCAACGACTACTCCGACGGCATCCGCGGCACGGACGAGAACCGCGTCGGCCCGTTGCGGCTGGTCGGTTCCGGGGTCGCCGCGCCGAAGGCCGTCCTCACCGCGGCGCTGATCGCGCTGGGCCTGGCGGGGGTGCTCGGCCTGCTGCTCGTCGTGCTCAGCGGGCATTGGTGGCTGCTGGCGATGGGCGCGCTGTGCATCCTCGGCGCGTGGTTCTACACGGGCGGCAAGAAGCCTTACGGCTACTACGGTTTCGGCGAGATCGCCGTGTTCGTGTTCTTCGGCCTGGCCGGCGTCCTGGGCACGGTGTACGTCCAGGCCGGGCGGGTCAGCTGGGCGGCGCTGGCGTGCGCGGTCGCGGTCGGCAGTTTCTCGACGGCGGTCCTGACGGCCAACAACCTGCGTGACATCCCGACCGACATCGAGTCCGGCAAGCGCACGCTCGCGACGCGGCTCGGCGACCAGGGCACCCGGCGCCTCTACCTGACGCTGGTGGCGGTGCCGTTCGTGCTCGCCCTGGTCATGGGGTTCGCGACGCACTCGCTCGCCGCGCTGCCGCTGATCAGCGTCTCGCTGCTGTTCCACTCGGTCAGCGCGATCCGGCACGACGCGGTGGGCCGCGACCTGATCCCCGCGCTGCGCGACACCGGGCTGGCGATGCTGGCGTGGGCGGTGCTGGCCGCCGTCGGCCTCAACATCTAGCTCTCCGGGACGAACTTCCCGGTCGCCAGGAACTCTTCGAACAACGCCGTGTGCGGCGCCAGGTCGAGCTGCTGCTGCGCGACCCACTCGTCGTTGTAGTACGTGTGCGCGTACCGCTCGCCGCCGTCGCACAGCAGCGTCACGACGCTGCCCGCCTGGCCGTCCTCGACCATGCGCGAGATGAGCCTGAACGCGCCGTAGAGGTTCGTGCCCGTCGAGCCGCCCGCCCAGTGCCCGGTGCGCTCGCGCAGCAGCCGGATCGCCGCCAGGGAGCCCGCGTCGGGGATCTGGAACATCTCGTCGATGACGCCCGGCACGAACGACGGTTCGCAGCGCGGCCGGCCGATCCCCTCGATCCGCGACGGCATGCCGGTCGCGTAGTCGAGCGCCCCGGTCTCCCAGGCGCCGTAGAACGACGAGTTCTCCGGGTCGACGACGCAGATCTTCGTCGTGTGGCGCTTGTAGCGGACGTACCGGCCGAAGGTCGCGCTCGTGCCGCCCGTGCCCGCGCCGACCACGATCCACGCCGGCACCGGGTGGCGCTCCGAGCGCATCTGCGCGAACACCGACTCGGCGATGTTGTTGTTGCCGCGCCAGTCCGTCGCACGCTCGGCGTAGGTGAACTGGTCGAGGTAGTGCCCGCCGCACTCGGCCGCGAGCCGCTCCGCCTCGGGGTACATCGCCGGCGCCTGGTCGACGTAGTGGCACTCACCGCCGTAGAACTCGATGAGCGCGATCTTCTCCTTGCTCGTCCGCCGCGGCACCACGGTGATGAACCGCAGGCCGAGCATGCGGGCGAAGTACGCCTCGGAGACCGCGGTGGACCCGCTGGACGCCTCGACGAGCACGGTGTCCGGCCCGATCTGGCCGTTGACGAGCCCGTAGAGGAACAGCGACCGGGCCAGCCGGTGCTTCAGCGAGCCGGTCGGGTGGACGGACTCGTCCTTGAGGTAGAGGTCGATGCCCCACTCCGGGGGCAGCGGGAAGACGTGCAGGTGGGTGTCGGCGCTGCGGTTCGCGTCGGCCTCGATGATCCGGACGGCCTCGCGAACCCAGCTGCGGGCGTGCAGGCGGCTCATTCGGGCTGGCCGGAGACGTCTCCGCGCAGCTGGGCGCGCAGGTCGGCACGAGCCCGGGCGCGCGTCTCGTTGCGCTTGGCCAGGCCGGCCGTGACGCGGGCGTTCAGCGGGCGGAACAGCAGCAGCCCGAGCGGCAGCCCGACGACCAGGCCGACGAGCAGCGCGACCAGCAGGGGCACGCCGACCAGGGACAGCACCCACGCGATCGCCGCGACCAGCACGAACCGCGCCAGCAGGTACAGCGTCAGGTCACGGGCCAGCTGCGGGGTCTTCTCGTCGCTCACACCAACGCAGGCTACGCGCCGCCCGCCCGGTCCCGCTGCAGGCCCGCGTTGTTCGGACGGCCCTCGAACCGCGTCGAAAGCACGACGGTCGTGTTCGTCCGCCCGACGCCGGGGATGCGCCTGAGTCGGCCGAGCGTGCGCTCCAGCTCGTCGACGGTCGGCACGCGCACCTTGACGACGAAGGCTTCGTCCCCCGCCACGGCGTAGCAGCTCTCGACCTCGTCGAGTTCGCCGAGCGCGTCGGCGACGTCGTCCTCCGTCGCCGTGTCGGTGGGATGGATGCCGACGAGGGCGGTGACGCCGAGGCCGACCGTGCTCGGGTCGACGACCGCGTGGTAGCCGGTGATCACGCCGGCGGCTTCGAGCTTGCCCACCCGCTCGTGCACCGACGACGCGGAGAGCCCGACAGCCCGTCCGAGGTCCGCATAGGTGGCCCGTCCGTTGATACGCAACGCCGCGATGATCTTCCGGTCCAACTGATCCACGGCATCACTCTATGCGGTTGGACAATCCCCCATTGGCACCACGCCTCGCGGCCGATGACCGGGCCGAACGGCATCCGGGCACGTCAGGTCACCACAAAATTAGTTGCACTGCGTAAGCAAACTGTCCGTTTTGACCTTTAAGGGCTCTTTACTCTTGGACAACCGTTCGAGTACCTGACGGGTGAAGTGCAACGATTGCCGTGTTGGCTACCCCGGCGCGACGGGCCAAAATGGCCCGGATTGCCTCCGGTATAGCAGTTAGGTCGTTAAGGAGGCGGAAAATGACCGCGACGATGGGCGGACGACTGCTCACCCCTGGTGAGGTGGCAGCACTGTTCCGGGTGGACCCCAAGACGGTCACCCGGTGGGCGACGGCGGGCCGGATCGGCTCGATCCGGACCCCGGGCGGGCACCGGCGGTTCCGGGAGTCCGAGGTGAACGAACTCCTGGCGGAGCTGACCACGGACGCCAGCGAACCGGCCCGCAAGGCCTGAACCATCCCGAGCGCCGGGCCGTGTCGGGTACGGGGGACTTTCCCCCGCCCCGCGCGGCCCTTCGTGTTCTGGTCGTCACCCCGCCTGACGGGGTTCGGGCCGAAACCCGGCTCGACGGGTTAACCTCGGGGGACCCACACGGAAGGATCCGGCATGCTCGCTCTGCTCGCAGCGGTCGGCGCCCTGGTCGTCGCCCTGCTCCTGTGGCGGTCGTTCGCCGGTCAGCGGGTCGGGGTCGCATCGCCCCCGCGCCGCGCCCCGATCGCCCCGGACGACGACCCCGACTTCCTGCGCCAGCTGTCCGAACAGCAGCGCAAGCGGCGGGACGAAGAGGGCTGAGCCGCTCCTGATGCGCCGAAAGCCACCTTCGGCGCATCGAAGAGCCCCGATGGTGGCTTTCCGGCCTTTACCTAGCGATAGCCCTGCGAGAGCGGGGTGGCGAAGCCGTCCGCCACGGTCGCGGCCAGGTCCAGCAGGGCCAGGCGCGTGTCACCGGACAGGCGGTCCAGCTCGATTTCGGCGCCCTCTTCGAGGTGCGGGTCGAACGGCACCTTGCACACCGCCCGGACCTTCGCCCCGAAGTGGGCCGAGAGCTTGTCGAGGTCGACCGAGCCGCCCTTGGGGCGGACCGAGTTGATCACGGCCACCGAACGCTTCACCAGCTCGCCGTACCCGTGGGCCTCGAGCCAGTCGAGCGTCGCCGAGGCGCTGCGGGCACCGTCCACCGAGCCGGAGGACACCACGACCAGCGCGTCCGCGACGTCGAGGACGCCCTTCATCGCCGAGTGCATCAGGCCGGTCCCGCAGTCGGTGAGCACGATGTTGTAGAAGTGCTCGAGCAGGTTGACCGTGCGCCGGTAGTCCTCCTCGGAGAAGGCCTCGGAAACGGCCGGATCCTGCTCGCTCGCGAGGATTTCCAGCCGGCTGGCCCCCTGGGACGTGTAGGACCGGACGTCGCTGTAGCGCGTGATGCGGGCCGCGTCGCGCAGGAGGTGGCGGACCGTCGCGGTCGTCTCCAGCGGGAGCTTCTGCGACAGCGTGCCGCGGTCCGGGTTGGCGTCCACGGCTACCACGCGGTCACCCCGCAGGGACGCGAACGTCGCCCCCAGCGTCGTGGTCACCGTCGTCTTGCCGACGCCGCCCTTCAGCGACAGCATCGCGATCTTGTAGCACCCGCGCAGCGGCTGGTTGACCCGCGCGATGAGGTCGCGGCGCTGGGTGTCGGCCGGGCTCTCCCCCGGGTTGAGCAGCTTCCCGGTGCCGACGTAGACGGCCTTGCGCCAGCCCGACTGCGGCGGCCGCTTGACCTGCTTGACCAGGTGCGCGGTCGACAGGTCGTGGCCGTGGCCCGGTTGCTGCGGCGGCGCCGCGTGCCGGCCACCCTGGGGCTGCGGCAGGCCCGAAGGCTGCTGCGGCGGCTGCTGCGGGTACTGGGCCTGCGCCTGGGCGTACTGCGGCTGCAGCGGCGGGAGGTTCTGGTCGTAGCCGTACTGGGGCACCTGGTGGGGTCCCGAAGCACCCGGCACCTGGTGCGGTCCCGACACGGCCGGGTTCGGCACTTGGTGGGGCCCGGACACCGCCGGGTTGGGCGGCGGCGCGACGGCCTGGGTCGGCTGCACGTCGAAGGCGCCCGACGTCTCCGGGTGCGGGTGCGAGTCCGTCCGATCCTCGGCGAACAGGCTTACCTCCGGCTGCTGCGGGGCAGCGGCCGGTTCAGCCTGTTCTGGGTGGCCAGGAGCCGATTCTTCGCTGGGTCCGGTCACCGGTGTAAACCTCCGCGCACTCCGCCCGACATCTTCCCCCTGATGACGACGGTAGTCGGAGTACTCGCGGGTTGCTCAGCCCACCCCGGCGTACGAGTGCAAGCCCGCCGTGACGAGGTTCACGAAGAACAGGTTGAAGATCATCGCGGCGAACCCGACGATGTTGATCGCCGCGGCCCGGGCCCCGCGCCAGCCGGCGGTCGCCCGCGAGTGCAGGTAGGCGGCGTAGATGACCCAGGCGATGAACGCGACGGTCTCCTTGGGGTCCCAGCCCCAGAACCGGCCCCAGGCCGACTCGGCCCAGACCGCGCCGCAGAGCACGCCGAAGGTGAAGACCGGGAAAGCGAAGATCGTCGTCCGGTAGGCGATCCGGTCGAGGACGTCGGCCTCGGGCAGCTTCGAGGCGAACCGGGCGAACTTCGTCTGGTCCTTGTCGTAGGCCGCGCGGAACAGGTAGAGCACGCTGGCGACACCGGGAACGAGGAAGACGCCGGAGCCGATGATGGCCGCCGAGACGTGGATGACCAGCCAGTACGACTGCAGCGCGGGCTGCACCGGCGCCGCGGTCGTGTAGAGCAGCGTGCCGTTGATGAACATCAGGATCACGACGGGCAGCAGCAGGAAGCCGGTGAGGTGCCGGACCGGGAACTTCCCCATGACGACGATCCAGGTGACGACCGTGATGAAGGTGACCGCCATGCCGTACTCGTACATGTTGCCCCACGGCGCGCGGTGCACGGCGAGCCCGCGCAGCACGATCGCCGACAGCTGCAGCAGCGCGCCGAGCACGAGCAGCGACGCGCCCATCTTGCCGATCCGCTCGGGGCGGCCGGCCGTGCGCTGCGCGGCCTGGACCTCCTCGATCGGCGGCCCGCCGGCGCCGACGAGCTCACGCGCCCGCAGCTTGGCCCGCTCGGTGGCGAGCCGGCCCTTGGCGCCGAAGCCCTGCTCGATCAGCGTCATCATCAGCGCGACGACGTAGATCGCCGCGGCGGTGGTGTAGAGCCAGTCGCTGTACTGCGACAGCGTCTCGTCGATCGGCATTGCTTCAGCCCTTCTGACCACTTATCAGGCGTTCGCTGATCCGGTGGAACTCTTCGCCGTACCCGGCCTGGTCGGTGCGGGCCAGCCCGGCGACCTCGATCACCGTACTCGGCTCGTCCTCGGTCCCCGGCTTCACCCGGACCCACAGCCGACGGCGCTTGACCAGCAGGGATGCGCCGAGACCGAGGAACATCGAGATGGCGAAACCGAGCACGAACCCTTGGGTCGGGTCGTGGGAGACCTGCAGGGAGACCCAGTGGTTGACGCCGTCGAAGCGGACCTTCGTGCCGTCGTCGAGCTTGATCTCCTGGCCGACCTTCATGTTTTCGCGGGCGATCTTCTTCAGCCGGCCGTCGTCGACCATCGACTGGTCGACCTCGAACACCGACTGGCCGCGCCCGGCGTCCAGGCCGAGGTCGCCGCGCAGGATGTCGACGGCCACCGCGGGGTCGTTCAGCTCCGGCGCCGCCGACGTCAGGACGTTGCCGTGCAGGAACGACGTCGGCGCGAACAGGCCGGTGATGGCCAGCTGCCGGGTCCGCCGCTGCACCTCGTCGGTGACGCCGGGCTGGTCGAACTTCGTCGCGCCCTCGGCGAGCATCGTGGTCGGGTCGACCGTGCGCCACTGGGTGTTCTGGGTGCGCTTCGTGCCGTCCGGGAAGGTCACCGTGAACTGCGGCGAGTAGCCCTGGCCGAGCAGGTAGACGCGGTCGCCGGCGGTGCGCAGCGGCGAGTTGACCTCGAGGCCGTACGGGCGCCAGGTGTTCGTGTCGAGGTCTCCGCCGGACTGGTACTGGATGTTCGCGTGGTAGTACTCCGGCTCGCCGGCCGGGGTGTACCGCACCGTGAAGTCGTTGACCTTCACGCAGAACGGGTCGAGGTCGGTGCCGTCGACGCGCAGACCCGCGTTGAAGGAGTCGTAGTTGTAGATGCCGGAGTTGCAGAAGCTGTCGCCGTCGGCCTGGACGATGACCTGGCCCTCGTAGCCGAAGAGCTTGCCCAGGGCGAAGAACACGATCAGGCCGAGCATGCTGAAGTGGAAGAGCAGGTTGCCGGTCTCGCGCAGGAACCCGCGTTCGGCGGAGATCGTGCGGACGCCGTCGGCCTCTTCACGCTCGACTCGGCGCCAGCCGGACAGCTGCTTGTGGACGGCCGCGATCTCGGCGCCGACGTCGGACTTGCCGCGGCCCAGCCGGTAGTGCGGCATCCGGGCGAGGTTGCGCGGGGTCAGCACCGGCTTGGCGCGCATCGCCTTGACGTAGTCGAAGCTGCGCGGCGTGAGACAGCCGATCAGCGAGATCATCAGCAGCAGGTAGATCGCCGAGAACCAGATGCTGGAGTAGACGTCGTAGAACTCGAGCTTGTCGAGCAGGGTGCCCCACCAGCCGTGGGCGCTGATGTACTCGTCGACCTTGGGGGCGTTGAGCTTCCGCTGCGGCAGGAGCGCGCCGGGCAGGGCGGCGAGGGCAAGCAGGAACAGCAGGACGAGCGCGGTGCGCATCGACGTCAGGCCGCGCCAGGTGTTGCGGACGAAGGCGAAGGTGCGCTTGGCGGGCGTCGGGCCCTTGGGGGCGGCCGGCGGGGCCTCGGTGGTCGTCACAGCGGCAGCTCCAGGCTGCCCGTGAGCTCGTTGCGGAGCCAGCCCATCAGATCTCCCCACACGCCGGTGACCAGCAGGATGCCGACGATCATCAGCAGCGCGCCGCCGAAGACCTGCACCTGGCGGCCGTGCCGGCGCACCCAGTCGGTGGCGCGCACGGCCCAGCGGGCGCCGAGCGCGATGAGCAGGAACGGCACCCCGAGGCCGAGGCAGTAGACGGCGATCAGCAGGTAGCCGCGGGCCGCGGCGCCGCCGGTCGCGCTGGCCAGCGAAATGACGGCGGAGAGCGTCGGGCCGATGCAGGGCGTCCAGCCGAGGCCGAAGACGGCACCGAGCAGCGGGGCGCCCCAGACGCCACCACCCGGGACGCGGTGCGAGCGGAACTCGCGCTGCAGGCCGGGGATCCAGCCGAGGAACACCAGGGCCATCGCGATGGTCAGGACACCGCCGATGCGCTGCAGCAGGTCCTGGTTGAGCGTGAGCGTGTCGGCCAGCCAAACGAGGGTGCCGAGCGTGGCGACGAAGACGACGGTGAACCCGAGCACGAAGAGGAGGGCGGCCCCGAGAACGGCCCAGCGACCCTCTTTGCGCTCCTCATCGGCACTGACGGCAGGGGCGTCCGCACCGACCAGCGCGGCGAGGTACGCGAGGTACCCGGGCACGAGCGGCACCACGCACGGCGAGGCGAAGGAGATGGTTCCGGCCAGCAGCGCGACGCCCGCGGCGAGCAGCAGCGGTCCGGAGATCGCCAGCTCGGTCACGGAGTTCACCCCGTTGAGGGTAGGCAGTGAGGTCCTGGTGAGAACTCCGGGGCCGGTTCACAGGACCTCGGTCACAGCAGTTCAGGACCTTCGTCCCGCCCGTCCCGGGAGGAACTGGTCGAGCATGGCGACACTGTGGTCGACGGCTTCGGCGCCGTAGGCGAGCATCTGCGTCTCGTATTCCTCGACGGCTTCGGGGACGTCTCGCTGGACGAGCAGGTCGCGCAGCAGCCGGGCATCGTGCAGCGCGGCGTTGGCGCCGTTGCCGCCGCTGGGCGACGTCGCGTGGATCGCGTCGCCGAGCAGCGTGACGCGGCCGGGCGACCAGCGCCGTTCCGGCCGGACGACGCTGATCGACAGCCACGCCGAGTGGGCCGGGTCGGTGGCCTCGACCAGCGCGCGGACCCGCGGGTGCCAGCCTTCGACGGCTTTCCCCGGAGCCTCCGGGGCCGGGAGGAGCACCCAGCGGACGTAGTCGGGCGTGTCGGGCAGGTCGACCCCCAGCTCACGGCCGGCCTCGCGCGGCGGCCGGCGGAAGCGCATCAGGCCGAGCATGAGCTGCACCTTGCCGTCACTGACGCCGCTGCCGAAGCCGGGGACGAGCATCTCGTACTCACGAGTCAGGGTGGTGCGGCCGATGACACAGCGGACGCCGGTGTCCGTCGGCCGGATGTCCGGGGCGAGCTGAGCGCGGACCGCGGAGGCGATGCCGTCGGCCCCGACGATCAGATCGGCGTCGACGTGGGTCCCGTCGGCGAACTCGGCTCTGGTGCCGCGGTAGCCGGTGAACTCCTTGCCGAAGTGGACGTCCACGCCGTCGAGGAGGACGTGCCGCAGGACGTGCCGGTCGACGGCGGTCGCGGTCATCGGCGGCAGCTCGCGGAGTTGCCGGAGCTGGGTGTCGAAGAAGACCCGGCGGCCGCTGAGGGTGCCGGTGACGGCATCGAGCAGCGGGTGGAGCCGGGCGGGCAGGCAGGCGAGCAGGGCGTCGCGGCCGATGTCGGCCAGGCCGATCCGGTACCCCTGGAAGCGGGCGTGGACGCCGGGGTCCCGCTCGAACACCTCGACGTCGATCCCGGCTTCGCGCAGGCCTTGCGCCAGGCACAGGCCACCCAGCCCGGCCCCGATGACGGCTACTTTCACGACGAACCTCCTGAACAGTGCTCAATTGAACACTGCTCAAGTTACCTGAACACCGCTCAAGTACGCCAGGCATGATGAACTTGTCCTTGATGACCCTCAACCAGACCGTGGTGCTGGACGCCGCGATCGAACTGCTCGACGAGACCGGGCTGGACGAGCTGACCACGCGCAAGCTCGCCGACCGCCTCGGCGTGCGCGTCGGCGCGCTCTACTGGCACTACGCGAACAAGCAGGCCCTGCTGGATGCGATCGCGGAGCACATGCTGGCCGTGGCTTCGCGCGGCTTGAGCGCGAACGGGACGTGGCGTGAGCGCGTGACGGCGTTCGCGAACGCCCACCGCGAGACGATGCTGTCGCACCCGGACGGCGCCCGCGTGATCGCGACGATGAGCACCCCGGGACCGCACGCGATCGAGTTCCTGGTGTACCTGCTGGCAACGCTCGCGTCCGCGGGGATGCCGTCCCCGGAGCGCGAGGCGTGCGCGGACGTTGTGACGAGCTACGTGAACGGCTTCACGGTCGAAGAACAGGCCCGCCGCACGGCCGTGCCCCGCGCACAGCGGGACGCGGCCTTCACGACGGGCCTGTCGGTGGTCATCGACGGCTTGGCCGTCTGGGTCTCCCGCACCGAAAAGCCGTGAAGGCCTCCTTATCGGCCATAAGAGCCGGTAAGGAGGCCTTCACGGCTTTCGTGGGTCAGAGGTAGAGCTGGCCGCCGTTGGCGAGGACGCCGCCGATCCGGGGGCCGTAGTTGCCGTACTCCTGGGTGTTCAGCTCGTACTGGCCGGTGCTGGTCACCGTCTCGTACGTGACGTACGGGTAGCAGCAGTTGCCGATGTACAGCTGGTCGCCGTACTGGGCGCCCGACAGGTTGCCGTGCACCAGGCCGTTGCCGGTGTTCTGCCACAGGCGGAGCGTGCGGCCGTAGCCGCTCGTCTGCTTGAGCAGCGTGAACCCTTCGATCGTGACCGGCGCCGCCGCAGCGGACGGTGCCGCCGAGGCGGGCGCCCCCACAGCCGTGGTCACGGCGAAGGCGATGAACGCCGCGGCCGCCAACTTCTTCATCATGAGAAACCCCCGGTTTCGGACAAAACGATCACGGGGAACGTACCGGGAACCGTGCGGCCGGTGTAGGGGTTTCAGCCTGGGCCGAATCAGGCCTGCTCCGCCTCCAGGCGCTGCGTCACCGGCAGCAGGTCCTGGGCCAGCACCTGCCGTAGGAAGACCGCCGCCACGCGGTGCTGTTTGTCCAGGACGATCGTCGACGGGATGATGTTGCGCGGGTAGCCGCTCAGCTTGAGCAGGACCCGGCCGTCCGGGTCGTAGATCGACGGGTACGTCAGCTTCCGGTCCTGCACGAAGTCCTGCGCCACGTCGCGCGCCGGGTCGCGGACGTCGATGCCCACCACCTGGACGCCCGGTGCCTGGCGAGCCAGCGACTCCAGCTCCGGGACCTCCGTGCGGCACGGCCCGCACCACTGGCCCCACAGGTTGAGCACGACGACCTTGCCGGGGAAGTCCGCCAGCGACAGCTGCTTGCCCTCGTTCATCAGGTCGTCGCCCGCCAGCACCGGCGCCGTCTGGCGCTGGGACAGGTCGTACGTGATGTCGACCTTGCCGCCCGGGGAGACGAAGCTGAAGCTGCTCCCCTGCACCACCGCGTCCTTGCCGCCGCTGCAGCCCGCGAGCGCCAGCAGCGCGACCACCCCGGCGACCAGCCGTTTCATGCCCCGGTCACCTTCGGGTCGGTGGAGCCGGCGGGCTCGCTGTAGACGATCTCGCGCAGCTCGTCGCCGTCGAAGACCAGCGAAGTCAGCGACGCCAGCGAGCACTGACGACGTCGCGGGTCGTGCCACAGCTTCCGGCCCTCGAGGAACCGCCGCAGCGTCCAGATCGGCAGCTGGTGCGACACGCAGAGCGCCTCGTGCCCCTCGGCCGCCTCCCGGGCCCGGTGGACCGCGCCCAGCATCCGGTGCGCGATCTCGAGGTAGGGCTCGCCCCACGACGGCTTGAACGGGTTGACCAGCTTCGGCCAGTGGCGAGGCTCCCGCAGCGCGCCGTCGCCGACCGCGACGTGCAGGCCCTCGAACTGGTTGCCCGCCTCGATCAGCTCCGAGTCGGTCGCGATGTCGAGCCGGTGCGCCGCGGCGATCGGGCCCGCCGTCTCCTGCGCGCGCTGCAACGGCGAGGCGACGACGTGCACGAGGTCGTGGCCGGCGACGGCCTCGGCGACCGTCAGCGCCTGCCGCTGGCCGCGCTCGGACAGCCGGTAGCCCGGCAGACGGCCGTAGAGGATCTTCTCGGGGTTGTGCACTTCGCCGTGGCGAAGCATGTGGACGACGGTGGTCACTTGACCGCCTCCGCCGCCGCGCGGGCCGCCGCCGGCAGGGCCGCTTCGATCACCGAGAACGCGTCGTCGTCCATGGCCGCGTTGACGAACCAGGCCTCGTACGCGCTCGGCGGCCCGTACACGCCCGCGTCGAGCAACGCGTGGAAGAACGCCGGGTACCGCCACGTCTCGGACGCCTGCGCGCCGGCGTAGTCGCGGACCGGCTGCTCACCGAAGAACACGCTGACCAGGTTGCCCGCGTACTGCACGTTGTTCGCGACCCCGGCGGCGCTCAGCTCGCGGCGGAAGAGGTCGCCGAGGCGCTTCGCGTTGGCGTCGAGCGCCGCGTACACGGCGTGGTCGGCCGTGCGCAGCGTCGCGAGGCCCGCGGCCACCGCGACGGGGTTCCCGGAAAGCGTCCCGGCCTGGTAGACCGGCCCGCCCGGAGCGAGCTTGGCCATCACGTCGGCGCGGCCGCCGAACGCCGCCGCCGGCAGGCCGCCGGACATCACCTTGCCGAACGTGTAGAGGTCGCCGGCCACGCCTTCGAGGCCGAACCAGCCCGCGGCCGACACGCGGAAGCCGGTCATCACCTCGTCCATGACGAGCAGCGCGCCGTGCTCGTGGGCCAGGTCGCGCAGGCCGGCGTTGAAGCCTTCGTCCGGCGCGATCGCGCCCATGTTGCCCGCCGCGGCCTCGGTGATCACCGCCGCGATCGCGTCCGGGTTGTCCACAAAGGACTGCCGGACGGCGTCGAGGTCGTTGTAGGGCAGCACGATCGTGTCCGCGGCCTGAGCACCGGTGACGCCCGGCGACGTCGGCAGCCCGAGCGTCGCGACGCCGGAGCCGGCCTGCGCGAGCAGCGCGTCGACGTGACCGTGGTAACACCCGGCGAACTTCACGATCTTCGACCGGCCGGTGAACCCGCGGGCCAGCCGGATCGCGCTCATCGTCGCCTCGGTGCCCGAGTTGACCAGGCGCACCTGCTCGACGGGCTCGACCCGGCCGATGATCTCCTCGGCCAGCTCGACCTCGCCGATCGTCGGCGTGCCGAACGACAGCCCGGACGACGCCGCCTCGCGCGCCGCCTCGACGACCCGCGGGTGCGCGTGGCCCAGGATCATCGGCCCCCAGGAAGACACCAGGTCGACATAGCGGTTTCCGTCGGCGTCCCACAGGTGGGGGCCCTCGCCGCGGACCATGAACCGCGGGGTGCCGCCAACCGAGTTGAACGCCCGGACCGGCGAGTTCACCCCGCCCGGGACGGCCGCCTTCGCGCGTTCGAACCATGCCTTGGACTGCTCGGTTCCAGTGCTCACCTGCCCAGTCTCGCAAACCCCCCTAGGATGGCCGGACGCCGCCCGGGAGGGGAACAGCCGGTGACCGAACGTGCGTCACAGCGCAACCCGTGGCTGGTGCTGGCCTGCTTCCTCGGCGTCGTCGCCGTGGTGGCCGTGGTCGGCGCCTTGGCCGCGTCGTCCTCGCGGGACGTCTACGCCCGCCTCGTGCTGCCGTCGTGGGCACCGCCCGGGTCGCTTTTCGGTCCGGTGTGGACGGTGTTGTACGTCCTGATCGCGGTGTCCGGCTGGCTGTACTGGCGCACGGACGGCGAAACCCGGGGCTTCGCCGCGTACGGCATCGGGCTGCTGGCCAACCTGCTGTGGACACCGCTCTTCTTCGAGGGCGGCGCGGCGAAGGCGGCACTCGTCGACATCGTCGTGCTGGACGTCGTCGTGATCGTGACGATCGTCCTGTTCGCCCGCCGGTCGAAGCCGGCCGCCGCGTTGCTCGCGCCGTACCTCGCCTGGATCCTCTACGCGACGGCGCTCAACACCGCGATCGTCGCGCTCAACTAGCGCCCGGCCTGCTGGGTGATGGCCTGCGCGGCCACCGTCCCGTCGTCGCCGGCCTGCCCCTGGACGACGACCGTCGAGCCCGGCTTGAGGTCCGAGAGCTTGCCCTGCTGGGTCACGCCGACCGTGGTCGAGTCCGAAGTGGACACCTTGACGTCGGCGCCCTGCGCGGTCTTCACGTACACCGTGGTGCCGTCGACGTGGTCGACCGTGCCCGTCGTGCCGCGGCCGCCCGCGCCGCGGAAGCCGCCGCCCTGCTGGCCGGTGCCGCCGGTCTGCCCGGTACCGCCGGTCTGGCCGGTGCCGCCCTGGGCCTGCTGACCGCCGAAGCCGCCGCCCTGGCGCCCAGTGGGCGTCGAGGAGGACGACGAGCCGAACGCGGCGTGCGTCCAGGCACCGCCGCCGAACGCGATCGCGAGCACCACGATCCCGGCCAGCACCAGCGTGGCGCGGGAGAACGGCTTCGCGGCGCGGCGCATCTCCGCGTTCAGGTCACCGCCGACCGCCGGGTTGGCGATGATCTGCTCCGCGGTCGGCTCGACGGCCGGGAGGACGGCCGTCGGCTCGTCCTGCGGCGCCGGTCCCGGCGGGGTCGTCGTGGACGAAGACATAGACGGAGACTCCTTATTCGTGACGCAGGGCGTCGATCGGCCGCAGCTTGGCGGCCCGGTTCGCCGGGAAGCTGCCGAAGAACAGCCCGATCAGGGCGGATACCGCGAAGGCGAGCAGGATCGACGAGGGCACCACGACCGGTTTGATCCCGGAGATGGTGAACTCGCTGCCGATCAGCCCGATCGCGACGCCGAGCAGCCCGCCGAACAGGCTGAGCATGGTCGCTTCGGCGAGGAACTGACCGAGGATGGCCGCGCGCGGGGCGCCGATGGCCTTGCGGATGCCGATCTCGCGGATCCGTTCGGTCACCGTGACGAGCATGATGTTGGTGACGCCGATCCCGCCGACGAGCAGGGAGATCGCCGCGACCGCCGCCAGCAGGACGGTGAACGTCTCCGTCGCCGACGTCCGCGTCGCGAGCAGCTGCTCGGAGTTCTGGATCTGGTAGTCGGCGGTGCCGCCGAGCCGGATGCCGTGCCGCGCGTTGAGGATCGCGGTGATCTCGGACTGGGCCAGCGAGACGGAGTCCGCGCTGGTGGCCTGGACGGCGATCTGGCTGAGGCTGCCGTAGCCGGCCAGCGAGTTCTGCACGGCCGAGATCGGCGCGATCGCGACGTCGTCGGCGTTCTGCAGCCCGGTGCTGCCCTTGGCCTGGAGCACCCCGACCACGGTGAACTGGATGCTGTTGAGCAGCACGTTCTTGCCGACCGCGTCGGTGCTGCTGCCGAAGATCGACTCCGCCGTCGTCGGGCCGAGGACGACGACCTTGCGCGCGGCCGTGACGTCCTCGCTGGTGAACAGCTGCCCTTGGGCGAGGTCGCGGTTGGTCGTCGCGAAGTACGCCGGTTCGGTGCCCGCGACGGTCGAGATGTCGTACGACGTCTGCCCGTAGGTCGCGGTCGCCGTCGTGTTCACCACCGGCGAGGCGGCCTTGACGTCCGGCGCGCCGACGGGGTCGACGAGCGCGTGCGCGTCCTGGACGGTCAGCGGCCGCGCCGACGCGCCCTGCCCGCCGCCGCGCGCCGGGGAGACGTTGACGACGTTGGTGCCGAGGCCCTGGATGCTGGCCGCGATGGCCGCCGACGCGCCGTTGCCGACCGCGACGAGCAGGATCACCGCCGCGACGCCGATGGTGATGCCGAGCGTGGTGAGCGCCGAGCGCAGCTTGTTCGCGGTGAGCCCGCGGACGGCGAAGCGCAGGACTTCGAAGAAGTTCACGAGACCGCTCCGACCGCACGCGTGACCTCGTCCGACACGATGAGCCCGTCGTCCACCCGCACGACGCGGTGCGCGTGCGCGGCGACCTCGTCCTCGTGCGTGATCACGACGATGGTGCGGCCGAGCCGGTTGAGCCGGTCGAACACCCCGAGGACGTCCTCGGTGCTGTGGCGGTCCAGGTTGCCGGTGGGCTCGTCGGCCAGCAGCATCGCCGGGCCGGTGACCAGCGCCCGCGCCACGGCGACGCGCTGGATCTGCCCGCCGGACAGCTCACTGGGGAGGTGCTTGGCCCGGTCCGAAAGCCCGACCATCTCGAGCGCCGCGAGCGAGCGACGGCGGCGTTCCGACCGCTTGAGTCCACTGTAGACGAGTGGGAGTTCCACATTGGACAGCGCGGACGTCCGCGGCACCAGGTTGAACGACTGGAAGATGAAGCCGATCTTCCGGTTGCGCAGCAACGCCAACTGCCGTTCGTTCAGCTTCCCGACGCCGAAACCGTCCAACAGGTACTGGCCGGACGTCGGGATGTCGAGGCAGCCGAGCATGTTCAGCAGCGTCGACTTGCCGGAGCCCGAGGCGCCCATGATGGCGACGTACTCGCCGGGCCACACGGTGAGCTCGACGCCGCGCAGCGCGTGCACGGCCGTCTCCCCGGCGCCGTAGGTCTTGCGCAGCCCGGAGACCGCGATCACCGGGTTCACCCGCGGCCGCCGAAACCGCCGCCACCGGTACCCGTGCCGCGCTGGCCGCCGCCGGGGAAACCGCCGGTCCCGCCGCCGGGGAAGCCGCCGGTGCCGCCCGTCCCGGTGCCGGTGCGGCCGGTGCCCGTGCCGCCGGTCGCGGCCGTCGCGGTGAGCACCACGTTCTCGCCCTCGGTCAGCCCGGAGGTGATCTGCACCGTCGACTCGCCGCGGATGCCGACCTGCACCTGCCGCGTGACGTTCCGGCCGTTCTCCTGCACGGTGACGACGTTGGTGTTGCCGGCCGTCGTCACGGCCGCGGCCGGCACGCTCAGCGCGTTCTCGGCGGACGCGACGGTGATCACGACACTCGCCGACTGGCCGGGCCGCAGCCCGTCCGGCGGGTCGGTCAGGGCCAGCTGCGCGCCGTAGGACACGACGCTGCCGCTCGTCGTCGGCGTCAGGTTGATGCTCGAGACGGTCGCCTGGACCGGCTTGTCCGGCAGCGCGTTGAGGGTCACGGTGGCCTTCTGGCCCGCCTTGACCTTGCTGACGTCGATCTCGGCGACCGAGGTGTTCACGACCAGGCCGGTCATGTTCGTGATGGTGATGAAGCCGCTGCTGCTGGTGCTGCTGCTCGACGCGGTGCCGGAGTTCGACGAGCCCTGCCCGCCCTGCCCGCTACCGCTCGAGGACGCCTGCGAGCTGCTGCTCGACGCCGCGCCGCTGGAGGACTGCTGCCCGACGGTGCCGTTGACCGCGGTGACCGTGCCGGCGCCGGGCGCGACGAGCGTGGTGTTGTCGAGCGTCTCCTGCGCGGTCTGGACGTCGAGCTCGGCCTGGTCCAGCTTCGCCTGCGCCGACGTGACGCTGTTGGCCGCCGACTGCGCGCTGTTCTGGGAGCTCTGGCCGTTCTGCCCGGTCGCCGGGGTGTCTTCGGCGTCCTCGGCGGAGTCCAGGCTGTCCTGCGCGACCGCGAGATTCGCCTTCGCGACCTGAAGCTGCTTCGACGCCTGCGTGCTGTCGATGGTGGCGAGCTTCTGGCCGGCGCTCACGACGTCGCCGACCTTCACGTCGATCGAGGTGACCTTGCCCGCGCTCGAGAAGTTCGCGGCGCCGGTGTAGCTGCTGGCGAGCGTCCCGGCGGCGGAGATGGTTTCGGTGACCGTCGCCCGGCGCACCGCGGTGCTGCGCGTCTGCGCCTGCGCCGTGTTCGGTTCGGGGCTGAATGCCTGGTATATCCCGAAACCGGCTCCGGCCAGCAGTACGACCAGAGCACCGTTGATCACCCATGCCTTCGAGGCACGCACGCGCGTCATGCGGCAACAGTGGTGCCGCCGCTTAGCAATTGACTGTTCGTTCCCTGTGCGGGAGCTGTGTATCAGGCCTTGGGCTTCGGGTGCCGCGCACGGACCGCGAGCGAGAGCTGACGCACCGCGTCGACCAGCAGGATCGCGGCCACGGTCCCGAGCCCGATGGCGGCGGCGAGCATCCCGCCGAAGTACCGGTGCGACTCGAGGATCGCACCGTCGTCGGTGCGCGTGACCACGGTGGCGGACCCGCCGTGCCAGAGCGCGTAAGCGGCCCAGCCGCCGGCGACGGCGAGCACGACCTCCACGACGGCGACGAGCGTCCGCCACGGCTTGTGCAGCCGGGCGCGCGGACCGGGCTCTTCGGGTGGCCAGAGCTCGGCCCCGGTGGGCTGCGGAAGGTCGATCACGGAAGCGATTTTCTCATGCTTCCTTCGGCGTCGCCCGGACGAGCCGGTCGAGCGCGTCCTGGAGGGCTTCGACGTCCTTCGCCCACGCCAAGACCACCGTGCCGTCCGCGAGCTCCACCGGCAGCGAGTCGTACTTGCGCGGCACCGACCAGCCGCCGCCCAGCACCCGCGCGCCGGTCGGCGTGCCGACGTCCGTCACCGAGGCGAGCTGGTCCGCCTGCACCTTCTCCCGGCCCTGGCGCAGCTGCTTCGTCGTGACTTCCAGCGAGAGGAACCGGCGCCGCGCGTACACCCACGGCACCGTGATCACGCACAGCCCGGCGCCGACCAGCACCCAGCCCACGATGTGCACCGGACCGCCCGTGGCGAGCTCGGCCAGCGCGCCGACCAGCGCGAACACCGGGCCCCACACGATGGCGGTCCAGCTCACGCCGGACTCGGCGTAGAGCCGGTCGCTCACGGCTTGCGGCCGGCCTTCGGGAAGTAGCCGGCCACCGACGGCAGGTACATCATGACCAGCGCGATGACGAACATCAGCACCGCGACGAGCGTCAGGTAGTTGATGATCGGCGCGACGACCATGATCAGCAGCACCATGACGATCGGCAGGACGGTGAGCACCGTCCGGGCCGAGCGGGTGCCTTCGCGGGCCTTGTACGCGAAGAGCAGGAACAGCAGCACGAACACGATCGCCCCGCCGAGCAGGTACCAGAGCAGCGCCGTGACGCCGTCCGCGATCATCTGCGGCGTGTACTTCGGGTCGGTGGTGCCCTTGACGTACTGGTCGATGACGGCGGACTTGCTGGTCAGCAGCTGGACGTAGCTGAGGATCAGCACCACGCCACCGGCGAGCCACAGCCAGAACGAGATCGCCACGGGCCGCGGCGGCGTCGCCTTCGGCGCCTTCTGACCCGGCATCAGCGGGTCCGGCGAGCGGCCCTTCTTGCGTCGTTCGTCGTCGGTGAGACCGCTGAGGTCCTCGATGTCGGCTTTTTCGGGGTTGCTGTCCGCCACGCGGGTGAATATAGCTGGTCAGTCCAGCCAGGCAGCGGCCTCGGCGGCCCAGTACGTGAGGATCATGTCGGCGCCGGCGCGGCGGATCGACGTCAGGACCTCGAGGACCGTGCGCTCGCGGTCGAGCCAGCCGTTCGCCGCGGCCGCCTCGACCATCGCGTACTCGCCCGAGATGTTGTACGCCGCCACCGGGACCGGGGAGATGTCCGCGGCCGCCTTGACGACGTCCAAATAGGACAGTGCAGGCTTGACCATGATCATGTCCGCACCCTCGGCGAGGTCCAGCTCGATCTCGCGCAGCGCTTCGCGGGCGTTGCCCGGGTCCTGCTGGTAGGTCTTGCGGTCGCCCTTGAGCTGCGAGTCGACGGCCTCGCGGAACGGGCCGTAGAAGGCGCTGGCGTACTTCGCGGCGTACGCGAGGATGGCCTTGTCGTTGTGGCCGACCTCGTCGAGCGCGCGGCGGATGACGCCGATCTGGCCGTCCATCATCCCGGACGGCCCGAGCACGTGCGCCCCGGCTTCGGCCTGCGCGACGGCCATCTCGGCGTACAAGCGCAGGGTGGCGTCGTTGTCGACCCCGCCGTCGGCGTCCAGGACGCCGCAGTGGCCGTGGTCGGTGAACTCGTCGAGGCACGTGTCGGCCATCAGCACGGTCGCGTCGCCGAGCTCGTGGCGCAGGTCGCGCAGGGCGACGTTGAGGATGCCGTTCTCGTCGACCGCCCCGGAGCCCTCGGCGTCACGGGTCTCGGGGATGCCGAACAGCATGAGCCCGCCGACGCCGGCGTTGACCGCGTCGACGGCGGCCTTCCGCAGCGTGTCGCGGGTGTGCTGGACGACGCCCGGCATGCTCGAGATCGCCTTCGGCTGGTCGAGGCCCTCGGCGACGAACATCGGGAGGATCAGCTGGCGCGGCCGCAGCGTCGTTTCACCGACCAGCCGGCGCATAGCGGGCGTGGTGCGGAGCCTGCGGGGACGATGCTCGGGGAACACCCTTCCAAGTTACTCCGCGCGGTCCGGCGCGAGTTCCGCAAGGGTGCTCAGCGGCACTTTCCGCTCGGTGAATGGCTTGACGCCGTTCGGCCCGGACGATTCGGTGAAGACGTGACCGAGTACGTCGAGCGCCTGCCCGTGCCGGAGCTGGCCGGGATCGTGCGGACGGTCTGGGTCCAGCGCACCGGCGACGCGCCGTACGCGCAACGGCACCTGCCCACCGGCGGCGTCGAGCTGCACTTCCCGATCGGCGGCCGGCCCCGGCTGCTCGGCCCGCTGACCGCCGCCCGGATCGAGGTCGTCCCGGCGCACACCACCCTGGTCGGGGTGCGGTACCGGCCGGGCGCCGCGCCGCCGCTCCCGGTGGCCCTCGACGAGCTGGTCGACCAGCACGTCGACCTGGCGGACGACCGGCTGGCCGACGCGGTGGCCACGGCCGGATCCCCGGAACGCGCGCTCGCGGTCCTGCAGGCCCACCTGCCGCGAAGCCCGGTGGACCCGCTGGTGGGCGCGGCCGTCGAGGCGCTGATGCCGTGGCGCCCGGTCGACATCGACGCGCTGGCCGGTCACCTCGCGCTGTCGCCCAGCCAGCTACGGCGCCGTTGCCTGCGCGCCGTGGGTGTCTCGCCGAAGGTCCTGCAGCGGACGCTGCGGTTCCAGGGCTTCCTCGCGCTGGCCCAGGCCGGGCTCCGGAGCGCGGCCGGGCTCGCCGCCGACGCCGGGTACGCCGACCAGGCGCACCTCAACCGGGAGTGCCTCCGCCTGACCGGCCTCACCCCGCGCGGGCTGCTGGGCGGCAGCGTCGAGGAGTGCGCCTGCGGCCACGACCACTCGGCGTCCTACCTGCCGTTCCTGCGCGATTCGTTCAAGAACGGCCGGCCCGGCGTCCCTAGCCTGGCGCGATGATCCTCGTCACCGGCGGCCTCGGCATGATCGGCGCCCACACCGCCCGCGCGCTCCTCGCTCTCGGCCACGACGTCGTCGTCACCGCCCACCGGCGCGTCGAGGTCCCGGCCTTCCTCGAGGGGCGGGTCACCGTGGAGACCCTCGACGTCACCGACCGGGCCGCGTTCCTCGCGCTGGGCGAGCGGCACGCGATCAGCGACATCGTCCACCTGGCGGGCAGCATCCCCGGCGACGATCCGGTGGACTTCTTCCGCACGGACCTGACCGGCCTGGTCAACGCCCTCGACGCGGCCCGCACCTGGGGTGTCCGCCGGTTCGCCGTGGCGAGCAGCCTCGGGGTGTACGCCGGCCGCCCGGAGATCCCCTGGACCGAGGACCTTTCCCTGCCGACGACCGCCCTGCCGCACTTGATCATCGCGTTCAAGAAGGCGGTCGAGCCGCTCACGACGCACAGCCTCGCGGGCAGCGGCGTCCAGCCGGTGGTGCTTCGGATCGGGACGATCTGGGGTCCGCTGGTGGATCCGGCGTCGCCGTTCTGCCCGATCCCCTCGTTGGTCAACTCGGCCTCGCCGCCCCCGGACTTGCACACCGGCGACGGCGGCGACGTCTGCTACGCGCCGGACGCGGGCCGCGCGATCGCGTTGCTGACCACGGCACCGACGTTGCAGCACGACACGTACAACTTGTCCAGCGGCCGCCCGTTCACCTACGGCGAGTTCGCTGCTGTGATGGGGATCGACCTCCCGCCCGGAGGGGTGAACAGCCCGCACCTGGACATCTCCCGCCTGACGGCGGACACGGGCTTCAAGCCCCAGTTCGACGTCGCGGCTTCGGTGGCCGACTACAAGAAGTGGCGCGAGACCAACCCCCGCTGAACGAACGAAGGCCGCCCCGGCGAACCGGAGCGGCCTTCGTCACGCAGTACTTCAGGAGCGGCGAGCCCGCTTCGCCTTGCGCGGCGGCGGCAGGGCGCCTTCCGCGCGAAGCCGCGCGGCGTGCTCGGCCAGAGCGTCGACCAGGTGCGGGACGTCGGCCTTCTCCGGCTGGACGTCGACGCGGAGCCCGAACTCGACCGCGGTCTCCGCGGTCTTCGGGCCGATGCACGCGACCAGCGTGCGGGTGTGCGGCTTGCCGGCGATGCCGACCAGGTTCCGCACGGTCGAGGACGAGGTGAAGCAGACCGCGTCGAACCCGCCGGTCTTGATCATCTCGCGGGTCTCGGCGGGCGGCGGCGCGGCCCGAACGGTCCGGTAGGCCGTCACGTCGTCGATCTCCCAGCCGCGCTCGCGCAGGCCGGCCGACAGCGTTTCGGTGGCGATGTCCGCCCGCGGGAGCAGCACGCGGTCGACCGGGTCGAGCACGTCGTCGTACGGCGGGAACTCGGCCAGCAGGCCTTCCGAAGACTGCTCACCGGAGGGAACGAGCTCCGGGATGATGCCGAACGAGCGCACCTTCTCCGCGGTGGCCGCGCCGACGCAGGCGATCTTCACGCCGGAGAACGCGCGGGCGTCCAGGCCGAACTCCTCGAACTTCTCCCACACCGCGCGGACCGCGTTGGTGGAGGTGAAGACGATCCACTGGTAGCGGCCGTCGACCAGGCCCTTGACCGAACGCTCCATCTGCGCCGGGCTGCGGGGCGGCTCGACCGAGATGGTCGGCACCTCGTGCGACGTCGCACCGTGGCCGCGCAGGCGCTCGGCCATCTCGCCGGCCTGCTCCTTGGTGCGCGGCACCAGGACCTTCCAGCCGTAGAGCGCGCGGGACTCCCACCACGACAGCTTCGAGCGGTGCCCGGCGGCCTGGCCGATCGTGACGATCAGCGGCCCGACGAGCTCGCCCGCGTCGTTGGCGACCTTCTCGAGCGTGGTGTCGAGGGTGCGCTGGGTGTTGATGGTGCCGTTCGCGGTGACCGCGACCGGGGTCGACGCCGGCACGCCGTTGCCGGTCAGCGCCGACGCGGCCTCGGCCAGGTGGGCCGACGTCGCGTGCAGCACCAGCGGGCCCGGCGAGGCGGCCAGTGCCGCCCAGTCGACGTCGCCGCGGACGTCGACCTCGGTGTGCGTGCCGCCCAGTGCGACGCCCGCGTACGCCGGGACGGCCGCGCCCGGGGAAACGCCCGGGATGACGTCGAACACGGCGCTCGTGCGCGCGACCGCCTGCACCTCGGCCACCACGGCCGGGGTGGTCAGCGGGTCGCCCGCGACCAGGCGCAGCACCAGCCGGCCGGCCTTGGCCTCGGCGGTGAGGTCCTTGGCGACCTCGGTGGCCTCGCCGACGGCGGGCCGGACCTCGGCGCCCTCGGCCGCCATGGCCAGCACGGCCTGGGGCACGTCGGGGTCGGTCACCACGACCTCGGCCTTGGCGAGCAGTTCCTGGGCACGGACCGTGAGCAGGCCGGCGTCGCCGGGCCCGGAGCCCACGAACGCTACGCGCCCGGTGGTCTTTCGCGCGGGGGTCATCTGTGCGTTTCTCCTCTTGCGGCGGCCGTGCGGGATCGCACGGACGCAGGTCTCCTACGTCTTTTAGAAGCGCTCGGTAAGCGCTACTGAGCGGGACCGGAGAGGGCTCCGGCTCCGAGGTCCAGCAGCTCGGCGGCCAGGTCCTTGCCCAGCTGGGCGGCCTGGTGCTTGTCGGCCAGCGCGATGGCCCGGACCATGTCCACCGCACCTTCCTCGCCCTCGATCGCGGCGGTGCCGCGCAGCGAGATCCGTTCCACGACCTTGCCGTCGGCGTCGAGATCTTCGACGATCTCGGCGAGCGCGCCCACCGGCGCGCTGCACCCCGCCTCGAGCGCGGCCAGCAGAGCACGCTCGGCCGTCACCGCGGCCCGCGTGCCCTCGTCGTCCAATGTGGATGCGAGCAGGTGCTCGAGGTCCACGTCGGCGGTCCGGCACTCCACCGCCAGCGCACCCTGGGCGGGCGCGGGCAGCATCTGGATCGGGTCGAGGGTCTCGGTGATCACCTCGACCAGTCCGACCCTGGCCAGTCCGGCACGCGCCAGCACCACGGCATCCAGCTCGCCGTCGGTGACCTTGCGCATGCGGGTGTCGATATTGCCGCGAATCGGCACGATTTCCAAACCGAGACCCAGCGCGTTCAGCTGCGCGATGCGCCGGGCCGCGCCCGTGCCCACCTTCGAACCCGGCGGCAGCTCTCCCAAAGTCAGCCCGTCACGCGCGATCAGCGCGTCTCGCGGGTCCTCGCGCGGCGGCACGGCGGCGAGCGTGATGCCCGGCTCGGGTGCGGTCGGCAGGTCCTTGTACGAGTGGACGATGACGTCGACCTCGTTGCGCAGCAACGCTTCCCGCAGCGCGGAGGTGAACACGCCGACGCCGATCGTCGCGATGGGCGCCATCGACTTGTCGCCGGGGGTGGTCACCTTGACGATCTCGACCTCGACGCCGGTGGCGCGCAGGGCGTCGGCGACGATCCCGGTCTGGGTGAGCGCGAGCTTCGATCCGCGCGTGCCCATGCGAATGACTCTGGTCACTTACTACTTCTTCTCTGGTGGGGGCGTCGGGCTCGCCACCGCGGCGGGTGCCTGCGGGTCGAGGCAGAACAGTTCACGCAACGCGTTCGCGTAGTCGGTGTCGGCCGTCTCGGCGGCCAGCTGCTTGACCCGCACCGTCGGCGCGTGCAGCAGCTTGTCGACCACCCGGCGGACCGTGCGGCCGACCTCTTCGCGGACGGCGCCGTCGAGGTCGGGCAGGCGGTGGTCCAGCCGTAGCAGCTCGGCGTCGACGACCTCGGCCGCGCGGCGGCGCAACGCCGTCACCGTCGGAGTCACCTCGGCGCTGCGCTGCCCGGCGAGGTAGTCGCGCACCTCGTCGAGGACGATGCCGGTCGCCTTGGCCGTCTGGCGGTCGGTGGTCGGGGTGCCGGCTTCGCGCATCCGGCGCTGGATGGTGGCCAGGTCGACCACCCGCACGGCGGCCAGCTCCCCGACCGCCGGGTCGACGTCGCGAGGCAGGCCGAGGTCGCAGACCACGAGGTCGCGGCCGCCGCGCGGCAGCACGTGCTCGGGGCCGAAGACGGCGTCCTGCGCGCCGGTGCAGCAGATCACGATGTCGGCGTCACGCACCGCGTCGGCGACGTGGGACAGCGGGACCGCGCGGGCGGGCACGCCCTGCTCGGTGACGTTCGCGGCGAGGCGGCGGGCGCGGGCGTCGGTGCGGTTGGCCACGGTGATCTCGCCGATGCCGGCCTTGCGCAGCTGCGACGCGCTCAGCGCGCCCATCGAGCCGGCGCCGACGATGACGGCGTGCTTGCCGGTGACGTCGCCGGCTGCGGCGAGCGCTTCGGAAACGACCGATGCGCCGAGCTGGTCGAGGCCGGTCTCGGAGTGCACGCGCTTGCCGACGCGCAGCGTGGTCTGGATCAGCTCGTGCAGCGTGCGGCCGACGGTGCCGGCCTCGCGCGCGGTGGCGTAGGCGGACCGGACCTGGCCGAGGATCTGCGTCTCGCCGACGACCATCGAGTCGAGGCCCGAGGTGACCGAGAAGAGGTGTTCGACGGCCGCGCCGGCGTAGTGCACGTACAGGCTGTCGTAGAGATCAGCAGGCTCCATCCCGGCCTGGCGGGAAAGCACTTCGGAGACGTCGTTGAGGCCGCCGTGGAAGGTCTCGACGACCGCGTAGACCTCGATCCGGTTGCACGTCGAGACGAGCATGACCTCGCTGACGTGCTCGGCCTGCTGCAGCTCGTCGAGGATCTTGCCCACCTCGGGCGCGGGTACCGCGACACGCTCGAGCGTGCTCAGCTCCGCACTCCGATGCGAAAGCCCGACCGCCAACACGCTCATCCGCGCACCACCATTCCCCGTCCGCTGTCCGGACCCGACCCGTTCCGGCCGCCCTTCCCATTGTCGGACGGCAGACCCGTGCCGGGTAATCCGGAATTGCCCTGATTGCCGGCGGCATCATCCGCGCGGCGGGCCACATGGAACGAGAGTATCTGCAGCTCCACGGCCAAATCCACCTTGCGGACCTCGATGTGAGCAGGAACCTGCAGCACGACCGGAGCAAAATTGAGGATGCACTGGACACCGCCCGCGACCAAGCGGTCACACACCGATTGCGCGGCGGTGGGCGGAGTGGCGATCACGCCGATGGAGATACCGCGCTCGGCGCAGACCCGCGGGATGTCGTCCATGTGCGACACCGGGAGGCCGCCGACGGGCACGCCGATCAGGTCCGCGTCCAGGTCAAAGAGGGCCTCGACCGGGAATCCGCGCCCGGGGAAGCCGCCGTAGTTGGCCAGCGCGTGGCCGAGGTTACCGATGCCGACCACGGCCACTTTGTGCTGCCGGGTCAGGCCGAGGATGCGCTCGATCTGGCTGACCAGGACGCTGACTTCGTAGCCGACGCCGCGGGTCCCATAGGAGCCCAGGTACGAGAGGTCTTTGCGCAATTTCGCGGAATTGACGCCCGCCGCCTGCGAGAGTTCCTCGCTCGAAACGGTCGTCGCGCCCTGTTCGGACATTCCGGACAACACGCGGAGGTAGACGGCGAGGCGGGCGACCGCCGCCTCGGGGATCTGCTTCGCCCGGACGGCCTCGGGGGCATCCCCGTTGCGGCCGGTGCCCTCGGCGGGTACCGCGGGGATCTCGGCGGTCGGCGCGTTGTCGGCGTCCGGGGTGTCCTGGCGCCGGGACCGGCGAGGCGGCCGGCCCGGGGAGCCCGCATCGTCGCGCCTCCCCCGCTGTGTCACCACGCCGTTGTCTCCTGCCCGCTGCGCACCCGGCGGCCATCGCCACGGCCGGTCCGAACTGTGTCTTGACCCAGGGCGCGGGGTCCGGTTCGATGCGGACCGCCCGGGGGCGATGGTCTTACGGTAGACCACTTGTGAACGCGCGCACAAAGTCACTGGTCGGAGGCGGTTCCCGGGGACTGGGAAGGGCCCGCCGATCATGACACGGCGTCAGAATCCTTGCCCGGCAGGCACTTCCGGGGGCCGGCGCGCGTCGAGGGTGATCGAGTGCCGGCCGGTGGCGCCGGCCGCGACGCGGCGAGCGGGCCACCGGACACGGTGAACGGCCCCCGGGTGCGGGGCGGCTCAGCGGGCGTCGAGGGTCACCGAGTGCCAGCCGGTGGCCCCGTCCGGGACCGGGTCCGCGCGGTTCTCCGTCTGCGTGTAGCCGTCCTGGTCGGTTGCCCGGACGAACGCCTGGTGCGTCCCCTGCGGCACGTCCAGCTCGATCCACCACATGCGCCAGGTGTCCTTGCTCACCTCGGCCGAGAGCATCGCCGGCTGCCACGCGCCCTGGTCCAGCCGGACCTCGACCTTCGCGACGCCGGTGTGCTGCGCCCACGCCGTGCCGGCCAGCCGGACCTTGCCCGCCGGCACGTGGCCGGACGCGGCCGGGGTGTCGATCCGGGACTCCGTCTTGATCGGCGCCTGCTCGGCCCAGCCGCGGCTGAGCCAGTACGCCTGCCGGTCGTCCCACTTGGCGAATTCGAGGGACTCGACCCACTTCGTCGCGGACACGTAGCCGTACAGGCCGGGGATGACGATCCGCGCCGGGAAGCCGTGCTCGACCGGCAGCGGTTCGCCGTTCATGCCGATCGCCAGCATCGCGCCGCGCGCCGGGTCGAGCGCGACGTTCGCCGGGGTGCCGCACGTCCAGCCGTCGACGCTGGTGGCGTACATCTGCTCGGCGCCGGGCTGCACGCCGGCTTCGTCGAGCAGGTCGACGAGGTCGACGCCGAGCCAGGTCGCGTTCGAGATCAGCGGGCCGCCGACCTCGTTGGAGACGCAGGTCAGCGTGACGCGGCGCTCGACCAGCGGCCGGTTGCGGAGGTCGGCGTAGGAGAAGGAGACCTCCTTGTCGACCATGCCGTGGATCTTCAGGCTCCAGTCCTCGGTGCGGATCTGCGGCACGACCAGCGCGGTGTCGATGCGGTAGAAGTCGCCGTTCGGCGTGATGAACGGCGGCGAGCCCAGCTTCGCGAAGTCGGCGTCCGCGGGCAGCGCCGGCTCGGTGCGGGCGGGGACGAGCGGCCCGACGGCGGCCCGGGAGTCCTCGGCGTCCGAACTGGTCCCCGCCACCTCCCCGACGAGCGCGGCGATCCCCGAACCCGCGGCGACGCCGACCCCGGCGCGCAGGAACTTCCGGCGGTCGAAGCCGCGGTCGTGCACGACGTCCTCGGGCAGCGCGAGCCGGTGCAGCATGGTGAACACGACGAGCCCGGCGACGAGGGCCGCGACCGGCGCGAGCAGCGAAACCTGCCCGAGGTCACTGCGCGCGTAGACGGCGGCGACCCCGGCGGCGCCGAGCAGGAAGACGAGCACCTGCCCGGCCCGCGGCGTCCGGCGCGAGAGCTGCCCGGCGAGCAACGCGAAGAGAATGAGCACGACGGCGAGGCCGACCTTGAGGATCGGCTTGTCCCAGGTGCCCAGGGTCCGCTCGGCCCACTTCACGATCCCGGTCGGACTGTGGTCGATGACGTAGTTGGCGACCGCGATGAACGGCGAAGCGGTGTAGCCGACGAAGCCCGCGACGAGATGCCCGACCCCGAGGGCCGCGGCCAGCGCGAGGAGCCCGATGAGGGTGGCGACGGGCAGCGAAAGCCGCCTCGGCGCTTCGGGCGGCGCTTCCTGCAGAGTGCTCACGCCTCCATCTTCGGAGCACCGGGCCCCGAAGGCGGCCCGATGTGCCTTACGGACGTGTTACGGCTCAAGCCGGCGCCGCCCCCGGTGTCGCGAATGACTCATTCGCGGCGTCCGGAGCGAGGTCATGAACGACTCTTTCATGGCGTCCGGCGACATGAACGACTCTTTCATGACGTTCGGAGCCGGCCGCTCAAGCCAGCGCTCGCCGCAGCCGGTCCTCTTCCACCCGCCAGTACCCGTGCTCGGCGCCGTCGACCAGGATCACCGGGACCCGGTCGCCGTACTCCGCGCGCCACTCCGGGTCCGTGTCCACGTCCTCCGTCTTCCACGCGAGACCGAGCTCGCCGCAGATCCGGGCGACGTCCGCCTCCGCGACCTCGCAGAGGTGGCAGCCCACCCGGCTCATGACCGTCACTTCGTGCGCCATGCCGTCCTTACTACCGCAACCGCACGCGCCGCAGCTTGCCGGTCGCCGAATGCGGCAGCGACTCGGCGAACTCCACCGCGTGCGGCACCTTGTACCCGGCCAGGTGGGCCGCGCAGTGGTCGACGACCTGCTGCTCCGACAGCGACGCCCCGGCCGCCGGCACGACGAACGCCTTCACCGCTTCGCCGCTTCGCTCGTCCACGACCCCGACGACCGCCGCCTCGGTGACCTCCGGCAGCAGCCCGATGACCGACTCGACCTCGTTCGGGAAGACGTTGAAGCCGTTGACGATGATCAGGTCGTTGGCCCGGTCGACCAGGTGCAGGTCGCCGTCGACGTCGAGGTAGCCGACGTCGCCCGTGCGGAACCAGCCCTCGTCGTCCGGGCCGTGGCCGCCGTCGGGCCAGTAGCCGGAGAACAGGTTCGCGCCGCGGATCGACACCAGCCCCGTCTCGCCGTCGGCCTCGAAGACGTCGTCGACGTCGTCCGGGTCGAGCGGCACGGCCTGGTCGGTGCCGTCGCTGTCCACCAGCCGCAGCTCGACGCCGGGCAGCGGCCGCCCGACCGAACCGGGCTTCGGGTAGCCGGTGACCAGCGTCGACGTCACCACCGGCGCGCACTCGGTGAGCCCGTAGCCCTCGTAGACGTCGAGGCCGGTGGCCTCGCGGATCGCGCCCAGCACCTTCGGGTGCAGCGGCGCGGCACCCGACGTCATCCGCCGGACGGTGGCCAGCCCCCGGCTCAGCTCTTCGGTGCCGAGCGCGGCGAACTCGCCGTACATCGTCGGGACGCCGGTGATCGTCGTGACGCCGTGTTCGGCGCAGTCGTCCAGCGTGCGCTGCGCCTCGAAGCGCTCCGACAGGACGGCCGTCGCGCCCACGGACACGGCCTGCAGCAGGCCGGGCCCGAGGCCGTAGACGTGGAAGAGCGGGATGGTGATCAGCACGCGGTCGTCGTGCGTGAGGACGCCCTCGACGCCGCTGAGCTGCTCCAGGTTCGCGAGCAGCGCGCGGTGCGACAGCATCACGCCGCGCGGTGGGCCGGTGGTGCCCGACGTGTACGAGACGACGGCGATGTCCTCCCCGGAGCCGGCCTGGCCGGCGTCGGCGGCCTCGGCTACTCCATCCGGGTCGGATTCCGGAGTGAGCCCGCTCACGCCGTCCGGGAGCGCCTCTTCAGCGTCGCGCGTGATGACAACCTTGGCACCGCTGTGCTCGAGCAGCTTCTCGAGCTCGGGCCCCGGCGCCTGCGGCGACAACGGCACGACGACCGCCCCGGCGCGCAGCGCGCCGAAGAACGCGACCACGAAGTCCAGCGACGTCGGCAGCCGCAGCGCGACCCGGTCGCCGGGCTCGACGCCCGCGGCGGCCAGCCGCCTGGCCTGTGCCTGCACGGCCGCCTCGACCTGGCGGTAAGTCAGGCCCCGCCCGCTGCCGGTCTCGTGCGCGGCCGGGTGGTCCGGCCACGTGGCCGCGGCCCGTGTGAGCAGCCCGCCGACCCCTGACTGCGTCCCCTCTGGAGCACTCACCCGCGGTCCACCTCTCCTCGCCCGGCCCAAACCGTTGCAAGTCTGTCATTCGGAGCGACGTCATGGGTGCTGACCGCGAACGTCGCGTTTGTGCAACCCCGGAGCCACTACCTACTTCGCGGTAACTACACGTATGCTGCACTGCGTCGCGGGGTGTTGTTGATCACCGCCGCGACCGGAGAGAGGGAGTCGCCGTGACGAACTTGCCTGCCCACGAGGTCGTGGGGCATGCGAGCCGGCAGGCCCCTGCTCGTCCGGGTGCCGGGGGTACCGTGGCCCACTGGGCCGAAGCCGCCGCCGGAGGTGCCGCCCGATGACCGTGCCGACCGCCGTGAGCCGTGGGCCCGTCTTCATGTTCGCCGAGCGCGTGTTCGGCCGATCGCCGTCCGTGCCGTTGAGCAGGCAGGCAGTCGACGAGGAGCGCGCCGAGGCGGCGAAGGCCGAGGCCTGGGACCTGGTGCGCGCCGCGCAGGACGGCGACTCGTCCGCGTTCGGCCGGCTCTACGACCGCTACGTCGACGTCGTCTACCGGTACGTGCTCTTTCGCCTGGGCGACCGCGACCTCGCCGAGGACGTCACCAGCGAGACGTTCCTGCGCGCGCTGCGCCGGATCACGTCGGTGAGCTACCAGGGACGTGACGTCGGCGCCTGGTTCGTCACCATCGCCCGCAACCTCGTGCTCGACCACGTGAAGTCGAGCCGGTTCCGCCTCGAGGTCGTCACCGACGAGGTGACCGAGCCGGGTTCGGCGCCCTTCAGCGTCGGCGCGAGCGTCCAGGCTGGCCCGGAGCAGGAGGCGATCAGCCGCGCGACCCGCACCGAGCTGCTGCGCTGCGTCGCCGAACTGGGCGATGACCAGCGGGAATGCATCATCCTGCGGTTCCTGCAGGGGCTGTCGGTGGCGGAGACGGCCGAGATCATGAACCGCAACGAGGGCGCGATCAAGGCGCTGCAGCACCGCGCGGTACGCCGTTTGGCACAACTTCTGCCGACCGGATTGCGCTGATCCCGCGAAGTTTTCGGCCCATCGACCGAAACCGGTAACCCTGACGCCTTCTTAATCGTTACTCCTGCCAGACCGGTGTCAGGACCGGCCACGGGCCCGAGATGGAGCTGGCGCAGTGAGGTTTGCGCGTGAGCGAGCCGACATCGATCGGTTCGCGCGTGCTTTGGAGCCGTCCCCGGTACGCCGGGACGGCGAGTTCGCCGACGAACTGGCCCTCGTCGGCGCGCTGCGCGAGCTCGGTGCGGCCGGGGCCCCGGACCTGGAGACGCGGCAGCGGATCCGCGCGGAGATCGCGGGCCGCCTGGAGACGGCGGCGGCCACCCCACGTCGGAGGTGGCGGCCGCGGACCGCCGACCTGGTGGCCGCCGCGCTCTTCCTGGTCCTCGTCCTCTCCGGCCTGACCATGGTGCTCTCGCGCAACGCATTGCCGGGCGACCCGCTGTACGGCGTCAAGCGGGCCGGCGAGTCGACGGCGCTGGGCCTGACCTTCGGCGACCAGGCGAAAGCGCGCAAGCACCTGGAGTTCGCCACCAACCGCGTCACCGAGCTCGGCGAGCTGGCCGAGCAGGGCGCGAGCCCGACCGACTACAAGACGGCGTACGACGACTTCGCCGCCGACCTTCGCGCCGGGGTCGCCCAGACGGCCGCGGTGGCGACCAGCGACGGCGGCGGCGCGCAGGCGCTGTCCGACGTCCGGCTGTGGGCGCGGAACCAGGCGGCGCGGCTCGCGGCGCAGCAGACCGCCCTCCCTGCGGACGCGGCGACGGTGTTCGGCGACGTGCGTGACCTGCTCGGCAAGGTCCAGGAGCGCACGAGCGGGCTGGCCGCGCGGATGAGCTGCTACGAGATCACCACCGGCACGTCCGACGAGCTGGGCCCGCTCCCGGCGACCGGCGAGTGCACGCAGCGGCCGGCTCCCTCGTCCGGCGGCGAGCCGACATCGGCGTCGACCGGGCCGTCGTCGGCCGAGAGCAGCACCCCGACGCCGACCGGCACCGAGCTGCCGCCGTCGGACACGACGGCGACGTCGGGTTCGCCCCTGCCGACGGGCGGGGTGACGCCGCCGCCGGTGTACGGGCAGGACCCGACGACCACCCAGCGGCCCCCGGTGACGTCGACCACGCGGCCGCCGCCACTGGTTTCGATCCCGCCGCTGCTCCCGGGCCTGCCGCCGATCGTGATCGGCTGAGGTCCGGGCCACACCTGCGACGGCTCGGTGGGCGGCTCGCTACGCTGTGCGAAGGATCCGGACGTTCGCAGGGACGTGGAGGCGGTGTGCGTGTCAGCTTGGCGTGGCAGGGATAAGAGTCAGGAGCTGGAACGGCTCGCCGCGCTCGCGGGCGAGGCGTCGGCCGAGGCCGCCCACGCCCAGGTGGTCGCCGAACCCCCCGGCCCGCCCGCCCCGCCGGACCTGACCGCGGCCGCGTTCTTCGACGTCGACAACACGATGATGATGGGCGCGTCGATCTTCTACTTCGCCCGCGGGCTCGCGGCGCGGAAGTTCTTCACGTCGTCGGACCTGGCCGGTTTCGTCTGGGGCCAGATCAAGTTCCGGCTCGGCGGCCGCGAGAACAAGGAAGACATCAAGACCCACCGCGAACGCGCACTGTCCTTTGTGGCCGGTCGCACGGTGGCGGAGCTGACGTCGATCAGCGAAGAGATCTACGACGAGCTGATGGCGGACAAGATCTGGTCCGGCACGCGCGCACTGGCCCAGATGCACCTGGACGCGGGCCAGCGGGTCTGGCTGGTGACGGCGACCCCGATCGAGCTCGCGGCGATCATCTCCCGGCGGCTGGGGCTGACGGGAGCGCTGGGCACGGTGGCGGAGGCCCGCGACGGCGTCTACACGGGCCGTCTGGTCGGCGACCTCCTGCACGGCCGCGCGAAGGCGCACGCGGTGCGCGCGCTGGCGTCCCGTGAAGGCCTGAACCTCAAGCGCTGCACGGCTTATTCGGACTCGGCCAACGACATCCCGATGCTGTCGGCGGTGGGCACCGCGGTGGCGGTCAACCCGGACGGCGGCCTGCGGGACGTGGCCCGGGCTCGCGGCTGGGAGATCCGCGACTTCCGCACGGGCCGCAAGGCGGCGAAGATCGGCGTGCCCTCGGTGCTGGGCGCGGGCGCTTTGGCCGGCGCGGTGGCGGCCGGCATGGCCTACCGCCGCCGCTGAGGCTCAGCCTCGGAAGACCGACTTCCGCTGCGAAAGCCGCTGGTAGAGCGTCTGCTGGATCGACTCGCGCACCTGGTCCGTCAGCTGGAACACCAGCATCGGGTCTTCCACGGCCTCCGGCTCGAACTGGTCCGTCCGGATCGGCTCGCCGAACTCGATGCTCCACTTCGTCGGCAGCGGGATCGCGCCCAACGCGCCGAACAGCGGGAAGAACGGCGTCACCGGGAAGTACGGTAGCCCCAGCATCCGCGCCAGGATCTTGATGTCGCCCAGCTTCGGGTAGATCTCCTCGGCGCCGATCACCGACACCGGGATGATCGGCACGCCCGCGCGCAGCGCCGCCGACACGAAGCCGCCGCGGCCGAAGCGCTGCAGCTTGTAGCGGGACGAAAACGGCTTGCCGACGCCCTTGAAGCCTTCCGGCCACACGCCGACCAGCTCACCGTTGCCCAGCAGGCGTTCCGCGTCCGCGTTGCAGGCCAGCGTCTGGCCGGACTTGCGGGCGAACGAGCCCACCAGCGGCACCTGGAACACCAGGTCCGCGCCGAGGCCGCGCAGGTGCCGGCCGCCCGTCTCGTCGTGGACCGCCACCGCCGTCATCAGCGAGTCGAGCGGCAACGTGCCCGAGTGGTTCGACACCAGGAGCGCGCCGCCGTCGAGCGGGAGGTTCTCGACGCCGAACGTGTCGACGCGGAACCACTTCTTGTACAGCGCGCGCAGCGGCGGCAGGAACACCGCGTCGGTCAGCTCGGCGTCGAAACCGAACTCGTCGACCGTGTAGTCGCCGGTCAGCCGGTCGCGGATGAAGCCGAGCGCGGAACGGGCCGCGTCCGAGAGCACCTCGGGGGCCGGCGCCGGCTGGTCCGCGCCCGGGAAGGCGACGACCGGCGCGTCCTCCCGCGCGGCTCCCTCTTCACGGAGGTCGCGTTCGGCTTCCGGCTTTTCCCGGCCCGGTCCGTGCAGGGGGATGACCTGCGCCTCGGCACCGCCCACCGTCTCCGCCTCGCTTCCGAAGTCGTCCAAGTCGTGCGCTCTGTAATAACCGGAGCTTCGCTCCGGGCCGGGGGCTCCGCCACCCGGACCCCCGAAAGACCTGTTCACCGGCTCGACTGCCCCGTCGCGGCGGCGACGAGCACCTTGCCGGCCAAGCCCGCCAGCTTGCCGCCGTCGAGCACCGGCCGGAGCCCGCGTCCGACGATGTAGTCGTCGAACGCCTCACGCGTGGTCCACCGCGGGGTGTAGCCGAACTCGCTCTTCAGCTTGGCGATGTCGACGACCCGGCCGAAGTTCAGCAGCCGGACCTGGTCGGCGGAGAAGTCCACCACCCGGGCGCCGCGCAGAACCTTGCCGACCGACGGCACCACGCTCCGCGGCATCGGCAACTCGACCCGGCCCGCTCGCCGGATCGCCTGCGAAAGGGTGAGTACCCCTTCCGAGCCGACGTTAAAAACGCCGGGCTTGTCCGTCAGCGACGCTCGCTCCAGGACGGCCAGCGCGTCCGAAGAGTGCAGCAGCTGGATGCGGGCGTCGTAACCGAAAACGGTCGGGACGACCGGCAGCGCGAAGTAGCGCGAAAGGACGGTGTCGGTCGACGGCCCGATGATGTTGGCGAAGCGGAACAGCGTCGTGGTGATGTCGGGACGGCGCCGCATCAGCCCGCGCACGTACCCCTCCATCTCGACGGCGTCCTTCGCGTACCCGCTGGAGGACGTCGGGATGAGCTCGGAGTCCTCGGTGAACACCGCCTGCGAGCGGGCGCCGGCGCCGTAGACCGCCGCCGTCGACTTCACCACCAGCTTGCGGACCAGGGGCGAGCGCTGACACGCGGCCAGCAGCCGCATGGTGCCGATGACGTTGACTTCCTTGATCGCGGTGCGCCGCCCGGGCCCGGCCGGGTGCGCGGTGCAGGAAGCGTGCACCACCGTGTCCACTTCGGCGGTGCTGATCACCTTGGCGATCAAGGGGTTCCGGATGTCCGCGCGGACGAACTCCGCGTGGCCCATGCGCTGCAGCACCGCTTTGTCCGGGGCGACCGTGTCGACACCGATGACTCGCTCGAAGTCGGGGTTGTTGCCCAGCCGGGCGAGGAGTTTTCCGCCCAGCTCCCCGGCCACTCCGGTGACGAGCACGATGTTCGACGGCATGCGACTCCCTGCGGCGTAGGGCGTGATGGGGGTGGACGATCACCCGAAGTGCGCGAGCCTGCACTCACTGGAAGCATCGCGCGGACACCCTTGAGATGTTACCGCTCTTCAGTGGTAGCTCAGGGTTGTCTTACGTGCTATTAACCGCTATTCCCCCGGAAAGCGACGAAGGCCTCACTCGAACGGGGGGACGGGCCCACCACATGGACGTGGCCCGTCCAGAGACTGGACGGGCCACGGCTACGCACGGCTGGCTTACTTGCCGGCCTTCCGTCGCTGCACTCGCGTGCGACGCAGCAACTTGCGGTGCTTCTTCTTCGACATGCGCTTGCGGCGCTTCTTGATCACAGAGCCCATGGGCGCTCCTTAGGTCGTCGTCGGTCACGCTGCCCGGCGCAGCGTCCAACGGGTGGAGCGCACAGGCACGAGCGGTCTTCCAGGTTACCCGTCACCTCGCGCGGGCCGGTCGGCGGGCACGTTGTAGCGCTGCGCGCCGCTGGCCACGGCGTGCCCGGCAACCGGTTCATCCCACGTCGTAATACGCACCTTGGAGGTACTCGTGCACTGCTTTCTCCGGCACCCGGAACGACTTGCCCACCCTGACGGCGGGCAGCTCACCCGAGTGCACGAGACGGTAGACGGTCATCTTGGAGACCCGCATCAGCGTGGCCACTTCGGCGACCGTCAGGAACTGGACCTGCCCGACTGCCGGCAGATCCTCCTTCTTGTTCGGCGACATGATTCACCGCGTCCTTCGACACGCGTCGCGCCACGAGGCTTCCCCACCTGTGGTACCGACACGCACGTGCTCTATCGAGAGTAGCGGGACTGGTGGGACTAATGCGACGCCTGTCACCGAGATGGGCTCCTACCAGCGCTAACGCACAAGCACTCGCGCGTGCAAGAGGGCTTCAATCGCCCATTACGGCTAATCCGGACACGAAGTACCCGGTTCGAGGGGGAGCCGGAGCGCCCGGACGGTGAACGAAATGGCGTGGTACCACCCGCAGACGAGCAGCAGATCGAGCGCGCCGTCCTCCCCGGCCGCCGCCACCAGGTCCGCCCACGCCTCGTCCGACAGGTCCGACGTCGCGTGCAGCTCGTCCACGGCGGTCAGCACCGCACGGTCCCCCGGGCCCCAGCAGTCGTCGGCCGGACTCCCGCCGGCCAGCGAACGGACCTGTTCGGCGTCGAAACCGGCCTTGCCGGCGAAGGCGGCGACGTGCACGCCCCACTCGTAGCCGGCGCCGCACAGCGCGGTCGTCCGGTCGATGACCAGCTCACGCTGCCGGACGCTCAGCGCGGATTGCCGAGAGAAGTAGTAGCGACCCCAGCTCGCGACCCCGCGGGCGAGGTCGGGACGCCGGGCCCAGACGCGGAACAGCTGGAGGGGCGGCCCGAGTTCGTCGAGCACCGCGCCGGTCTCGGCGTCGAACGGCGGCTCGAGAGGCACGATCCGAGGCCGCTTCGATTTCAGAGGCATGACCGGCACGCTAACATCGGTGCTTCGGAAAGGAAAGCAATGACGACTCCCCTGCCCGGCCACCCCGTCCGTGGTTCGACGACCGGCCGCCCGATCATGGCGCTGCTCGACCTGCTGGGACGGCGCTGGACGCTACGGATCCTGTGGGAGCTGCGCGACGGCGCGAAACCGACGTTCCGCGAGCTGCAGCAGCGGTGCGACGGCGTCTCGTCGAGCGTGCTGGCGACGCGGCTGCGCGAGCTGGGCGAAGCGGACCTGGCCGACCACGCCGGCGACGGCTACGCGCTCACCGAGCAGGGGAAGTCCCTGTTCGAGACGCTCGTGCGGCTCGACGCCTGGGCCGCGGACTGGCGGCCTCGTCAGTCTTCGTGAGCCTTGCCCAGCGCCTCGGACCGGTCCTTCGCCGCCTCGATCGCGTCGAGCAACGCCGCCCGGACGCCGTGCTTCTCCAGCTCGCGGATCGCGTTGATGGTCGTGCCGGCCGGCGACGTCACGGCCTCGCGCAGCAGCACCGGGTGCTCCTCCGACTCGGCCAGCATCTTCGCCGCCCCGACGGCCGACTGGATGATCAGCTGCCCGGCCAGCGCCCGCGGCAGCCCCAGCAGGATGCCGGCGTCGATCATGGCCTCGACCAGGTAGAAGAAGTACGCCGGACCGGAGCCGGACAACGCCGTGACGGCGTCCTGCTGACCCTCGGGCACCTCGACGACCTGGCCGACGTGCGAGAGCAGGTCGCGCACGACGGCGAGGTGGGCGGCGGTGGCGTGCCGCCCCGCCGAGATGGCGCTCATGGCCTCGTTGACCAGCATCGGCGTGTTCGGCATGACCCGCACCACGGGGACGCCTTCGGCCAGGCGGCGCTCGTACAGCGACGTCGGCAGGCCCGCGCACAGCGACACGACCAGCGACGACGGGCTCAGCAGCGGCGCGAGCTCGTCGAGCACCGGGTCGATGTCCTGCGGCTTCACGGCCACGACCAGGACGTCGGCCTGCTTCGCGGCTTCCTCGACCTCGACGCCGCGGACGCCGTAGCGCGCGGTGAGCTCTTCGACGCGCGCCGGGTACCGCTCGGTGAAGAGGAGGTCGCCCGGCTCGTGGCCGCCGTGCAGCAGCCCCGAGAGCAACGCCTCGCCGATCTTGCCCGCACCCAGCACCGCGATGACCGTCATGGCGTAAAGCGTGCCAAACGCGGCTCAGCCGCCCGGTGCCGGGGCGAGCCCGAGCTGCCGGGCCTGGCACACCAGCCGGCCCTGGGAGTCCACCACCGTGGCGTCCGAGTCGAACCACGACTCGTGCACCGACCTCGACTCGACGATCACCCGCAGCCAGCCCGGGGCCGGGCGGGTGCGCAGCAGGGCCGTCAGCTGGACCGTCGGCGCCCAGCCGATCCGGCCGAGGTTCATCACCACCGGCGGGTTGACGTCGGAGGCGAGCAGCGTGAAGTACGGGTCGACCAGGCCGTGGCGCGGCCGGACCCACAGCCGCATCCGCGGCGGCTCACCCGTGCGCCCGGCCAGGTAACCCGCGGTCGCCGGGTCGAGCCGGACCTCGCAGCCCTTGGCCAGGTTGAACGGGCCCTCGGTGCTCTCGGCCATGGCGAGCGCGCCCGGCGACGGCTCGACGGGCATCGACGGCACGTCCGTCCACTCCGGGCGCCGCATCGGCAGCCGCCCGGTCGTCACCCTGGCCTCGACGCAGCTGCGGCCGCGCTGCTCCAGCCGGACCTCGACGACCGTCGCGCGGCGGCCGACCTTCCGGACGTCCGTGCGCAGCAGCACCGGGCCGAGCGCGGGCGCGTGCAGGAACTCCGCGCTGACGACGAGCGGCTCCGCGTGCGGCTCACCCCGTTCGTGCAGCGCGGAGATCGCCGCTTTGGCCAGCAGGGCCAGCAGGAAACCCCCGTGCGGGTGCGAGCCGATGGCCCATTCCGCACGCAGCACCGCGGTGAAGGTGCCGTCCCCCAGCGACCGCGCCGCACTCGCCGTGTCGAAGGACACGGCGGTGCCGTCCGTTCCGCTCACGAACGCGCCGTACCAATGGGGGAATCCGGAGAGGTGACGATCAACGAGCGCGACGGGTTCACAGTCCGAACTTTACGTGTTCGTCCGGGATTAATGGACCCGGGAGTAGTCGTGTCCGTGGCGAAAGTGCGCAATTACTGCCCGAGGTGGAATCGCGCGAACAGCAATGCCTCGGCCAGGTCCCGGACCCGCTGGGCGCCGGTGCCGGCGTGCCGGGTGTTGATCTCCAGCACGATCTGCCCGGCGAAACCGCTGCTGACCAGCTTCTCCAGCAGCTGGGCGCAGGGCTGGCCACCCCGGCCGGGCACCAGGTGTTCGTCCTTGGGGAGGCCGGTGCCGTCCGCCAGATGGAGGTGCGAAAGGCCTTCGCCCATCCGCTCCGCGAGCGCCATGGCGTCCATCCGGGCTGCCGCCGTGTGGGACAGGTCGAGCGTGTAGTGCCGGAAACCGACGTCCGTGGGGTCGATCGAGGGCCGGAACGCGGAGACGCGCGAATTCTTCGAACCACCCGGCGGGCGCACCTTGAACATGTTCTCGACGGCGATTTCGATCCCGCTGGACTCCTCCAGCTCGTCGACGAGATCACCGAACGCGTCGCCGTACCGGCGCTGCCACCGGAACGGCGGGTGCACGACGACGGTCCGCGCGCCGAGCTCGAGCGCGGCGTCGACGGACAACCGCAGCCGCACCTCGGGATCGGGCGACCAGATCCGCTGGGTGATCAGCAGCGACGGCGAGTGGATGGACAGCACGGGCACCCCGGTGCGGCGCGACCACCGGCGCAGCGCGCTGACGTCCTGGCTGACCGGGTCGGCCCAGACCATGACCTCGACGCCGTCGTACCCGAGCTCGGCGGCGAGCTCGAAGGCGGTCCCGGCCTTGAGGGGCCACACGGACGCCGTGCTGAGCCCGACGGGGACCGGCTTCTCGTCTGTCACGCGCGCCATCCTGCCTCGTCACCGAGGGTGCGGAGCAGGGGCGTGCGCCGAAGGGGGACGCGGGTCACCGCACCCCGGCCGACGACGTCATGAACGACTCGTTCACCTCGCCGGACGTCATGAACGAGTCGTTCATGACGTCCGGCGAGCGAACGTCAGCGGCCGACGAGCAGCAACGCCGCCGGGGAGACCGTCACCACCAGGCCGACCAGCACCGCCAGCACCGTGGTCTGCAGGTCTTCGGCGCGGCGGATCTTCCGCACGATCCAGACCAGCGCGACGACCACCAGCAGCGCCGCCACCAGTGCGGCCGCGGGGATGTTCACCCACAGCCAGTTGAAGCCCAGCCACACCGCCGCGCCGCCGACGACACCCATCGCCAGCTGGCCGGCCAGCGCGAGCCACGCCTTGCCGGGCGACGTCGCGGGCTCCGGCTCGGCGACCGGCTCGGGCGCGTCGTCGTACTCGTCGTCCTCGTAGCCCTGCTCGTAGCCGTATTCGTCCTGCTCGAAGTCCGGGCCGCCGGCCGGGTAGCCGTCGGCGAACTCGCGCTCGTAGGGCTCGAGGTCGTCCGGGACCGGCGCCCGCGAGGCGCGGTCGCCCGGGGCGAACGGCATCGGCGGCGGGTACGTGCCCGTCGGCGGGCCCGCGTCGTAGGCGGCCTGGTAGCCGCTGCTCTCCGGCGCGAAGCCCTCGGGCTCGAAGTCGTCCTCGGGGTAGCCGTCGTCCGGGGTGCCGGTGGGCACCACCGGCATGACGCCGATCTCGGTGTCCTCCAGCTGCTCCTTCTGCCGGCGCTTGCGCCAGTTCGCGAGCCCGCCCGGCGACGACGGTTCGGGCCCGTCGGGCTTCTTCTTGCCCGGCGCCGGCGGGAGCAGCGGTTCGCCGGCCACCGCGTCGAACTGCTCGGTGTACGCCTCCTGCTGCGGCTGCGGACGGCGCGCCGGGCCGCGGCGCGGGCGGCCGGGTGCGGCCGGCGGCGGCGCGAAAGTGCCACTGGCCATCGGGCCCGGGACGTCGATGTCGGCGTCCGGGGTGCCGTTGAGGCCGTCCAGCCGGGCCGACAGCGGGCCGCTCGGCGGCGGCGTCGGCAGTTGCTGCGACGGCTGCGGCGGCGGGGTGGGCAGCTGCTGGGAAGGCTGCGGGGGCGGGCGGCGCCGGACCGGCGGGACGGCGTTGCGGGTCTCCTCGGCCGCGGGCGGCGGCGGGGTCGGCAGCTGCTGCGACGGCTGCGGGGGCGGCGGCTGACGCCGCGGCGCGCGCGGCGGCACGGGCAGCTGCGCCGACTCCTGGGGGCTCGCGAACTGCCCGGACTCCTGCGGCGGCCGCGGCGGCGGGCCGGCGAACTGGCCGGAGTCCTGCGGCGGCCGGGCGTACTGGCCCGACTGCTGCGGCGGCGCCGGCGGGCGCTGGTACTGGCTGGACTCGGCGCCGCCCGGGGCGGGCCGGCCCGGGGGCGGCGGGACCGGCCGCGGCAGCGGCTGGGAGTCCTGCGGGACCGCGCGGGGTGCGGGCGGCGGCGGGGACGGCGGTTCGGCGCGACGGCGCCCGGCGGGCCGGTTCGCCGGCGGCGGCGTGCCTTCACCGGCGACCCGGTCGATGATCGCCTGCGGGCCGGTGTCGCTCACCCCCGGGCGCCGGTGGGAACCGGTCGCGCCGGGCGGGGTCTCCGGGGTGGCGGGCTCGTCGTCGTCCTCGGCCGCGCGCCGCCGGCGACGGCGGCTACCGCCGTCGACCTGGGCACCGTGCTGGGCGAGCAGCTCAGCCACGGTCTTCTGCGGCTGGTCGCCTCCGGTCTGGTCCGTCATACCTGGTCGTCCCCTGCGCGCTCCGGCTCCTCGGCACTCGGTGAAGCGGTAAACGACGGCACGCCGGCGGCGCCGCGCGCGCTGAACGCCGACCTCTGCATGTCCGTCACCTCTCCACCGTGCCCGTCAACATTCCGGGAAGTCCAGCCGCCTGCTTTCACCGGTCCTCCTGTGCGCCGAAGCGCGCCACGAGGGCGGCTCCAGTTTCATCCGCGCCGGTGGAATGGTCCAGCCGCCGCAGGATGACACCTTCTCGCAGAGCCCACGGGCAGATCTCGAGTTCCGGCAAACCGAGCGCCCGCATCGTGGCCTGCGCGACGAGTGCGCCCGCCACCAGCTGGTGCGACCGGCTCGAGCTGACGCCCTCGAGCTGTGCGAGATCGGCCGAGGGCATCCGTGAAATGAAGGCCAGGAGCTGGCGCAATGCGGTGTCGGTGAGCGTACGTCGCACGCGCGGGCCCGCCGCCGAGGGGGCGGCGCCGGTCAGCCGGGCGAGCGACCGGAACGTCTTCGACGTGGCGACGACCCGGTCGGGTTCACCCCATTTGGTGACCTTCCGCGCGAGCTCGGTGAGCTGGTCGTCGAGCCACGCCGACGTCGCGACGAGCTCGGAGCGCGTCGGCGGGTCGTGCTTGAAGCGGGTGCGCGTGGTCCGGCCGGCGCCCAGGGGCAGCGATTCGGCGAGGACGGGCTCTTCGTCGCGGCCCATCGCGATCTCCAGCGAGCCGCCGCCGATGTCGAGCACCAGCAGCTGCCCGGCCGACCAGCCGTACCAGCGGCGGACGGCGAGGAAGGTGAGCCGCGCTTCGTCGACCCCGGAGAGAACCTGCAGCTCGACGCCGGTCTTGTCGGCCACGCGGGCCAGCACCTTGGCGGAGTTCTTCGCTTCGCGGACCGCGGAGGTGGCGAAGGCCATGACCTCTTCGCAGCCGAGCCGGGCGGCGGCTTCCTTCGCGGACTCGACCGCGGTCACCAGGTCGTCGGCGCCGGCCTTGCTGAGCTCGCCACCGGGGGTGAGCTGCTCGGCCAGGCGGAGCACGGACTTTTCGGAATGCATCGGCGTCGGGTGGGCGCCACGGTGGGCGTCGACCACGAGCAGGTGGACGGTGTTGGAACCGACGTCGAGTACCCCTAGGCGCACGGGGGTCCAGGGTACCGGGCCCAGCGCCAGGTCTCGAACTTGTAACCAACAACACTCGGTGCGGTAGCGCCCCGGCGCGCCTGCGCGGGGGCGATACCGCCCGAAACGGGTCTTACGTCTCGAACTTGTAGCCGAGACCGCGGACCGTCACCAGGTGCCGCGGCGAACCCGGGTCCGGCTCGATCTTCGAGCGCAGCCGCTTCACGTGGACGTCCAGCGTCTTCGTGTCGCCGACGTAGTCCGCGCCCCACACCCGGTCGATGAGCTGGCCGCGGGTCAGCACGCGGCCGACGTTGCGGAGCAGGTATTCGAGCAGGTCGAACTCCTTGAGCGGGAGCGAAACCTCGCCACCGTCCACGGTCACGACGTGCCGCTCGACGTCCATCCGCACCGGGCCGGCCGAGAGCACCAGCGGCGCCAGCTCCCCTTCGGAGCCGGGCTCGCCGCCGCGGCGCAGCACGGCCCGGACCCGGGCGATCAGCTCGCGCGCCGAGTACGGCTTCGTCACGTAGTCGTCCGCGCCGAGCTCCAGCCCGACGACCTTGTCGATCTCGCTGTCGCGGGCGGTCACCATGATCACCGGAACGGCCGAGCGCTGGCGCAGCTGCTTGCAGACGTCGGTGCCGCTCATCCCCGGCAGCATCAGGTCGAGCAGCACGATGTCGGCGCCGTTGCGGTCGAACTCCTCCAGCGCGGCCTGGCCCGTGCCCGCGACGGCCGCGGTGAACCCTTCCTTGCGCAGCAGGAAGGCGAGGGGGTCGGCGAACGACTCCTCGTCCTCGACGATGAGAACCCTGGTCACAGGTTTCCTCCATGATCTGGGCTGTCCTGCCCGGTAACCACGAGCCTCGGGGTGCGCTCGGGGGTCTTCTCCTGCCGTGGTGCCGGCGAGGTCTTGGTGGCCCGCGCCGGCTCGGGTGCCGGGTCGGGACGGACGTGCGCGGGGATGCGCAGGGTGAACGTCGAGCCGGTGCCCGGCCGGCTCCACAGCCCGACCGAGCCGCCGTGGTTGGCCGCGACGTGCTTGACGATCGCCAGGCCCAGGCCGGTGCCGCCGGTGGCGCGCGAGCGGGCCTTGTCGGCGCGGTAGAAGCGCTCGAACACGCGCTGCTGCTCGTCCTCGGCGATGCCGATCCCGCGGTCGGTGACGGCGATCTCGACCATCCCGTCGGCGAGCCGGCGGGAGATCGACACGGGGCTGCCGGCCGGCGAGTACGCGACGGCGTTCTCGAGCAGGTTGGACAGCGCGGTGACCAGCAGCGTCCGGTCGCCCTCGACGAGCAGGCCGCTGGGGGTGTCGGTGGTGACGCGGATGTCGGCCGACTCGGCCGAGAGCGTCGTCCGGCCGAGCGCCTCGCGGACGACCGCGTCGACCTCGACGACGTTGAGGTCCGGCAGCCGCTCGGCGCCCTGCAGCCGCGAAAGGGCGATCAGCTCGGTGACGAGCTGGCCGAGCCGGGTGGACTCGCGGAGGATCTTGCCGCCGAAGCGGCGGACCTCCTCGACGTCCTCGGCGGCGTCGAGCACGGCCTCGGTGAGCAGCGCGATCGCGCCGACCGGGGTCTTGAGCTCGTGGCTGACGTTGGCGACGAAGTCGCGGCGCACGGCCTCCAGCCGGATGGCCTCGGAGTGGTCGACGGCCTCGACGACGGCGAATCCGTCGCCGAGGGGCCGGACCTCGCCGAGCACCGCTTCCGGCTGGCGCCCGCGCGCTTCGAGCGGCGAAAGGTCGATCTCCATCGGCTCGTCGGTCTCGGCGACCTGTTCGGCGGCCTTGCGGGCCCGCGGGTCGGCCTGGTTGACCTTCACCAGGCCCAGCTCGTAGGCGCGCGGGTTGTGCAGCACCATGTCGCCGAACCGGTTGAGGACAACGACGCCGTTGTGGGACGAGCGGACCAGCCGTTCGAGGAGCTCCGCGACGGTCGGGCCCGGCGGCCGGGCCTCCTCGCGCCGGGTCCGTGCCCGCGCGACGAGGTAGCCGACCACCGCACCGGCCACCAGAGCTCCGATGGCCAGTGCGAGTGAAACAGGCGTGGTCACAGGCCGATCGTAAGCTGTGATGTGGCCCTTCGGCCTAGCGTTGGCCGCCTTGTCGTGAGCACCGCGACACCTGGGGAGGACTTGTTCGCCGGGGCGTCAGCCCACGTTCACCCGATCGATTCCCCGGCGAGACATTCCGGGTGATTCACCCGGTGGCGTCGAGGGTTTTCAGGTCATCGTCGGAGAGCTCCAAGGCCGCCGCGGCGACGTTCTGCTCGAGGTGCGCGACGTCGCCGGTGCCCGGGATCGCGAGCACGTGCGGTCCTTGGTGGAGGGTCCACGCGAGCCGGATCTGGGCCGGGGTGGCGTCGTGCCGGCGCGCGACTTCGGCGACGCGCGCGTCCTCGCCCTGCCCGCTCGCGACGGCGAAGAACGGCACGAAGGCGATCCCGCGCTCGGCGCACATCCGGACGATCTCGTCGTCCTCCCGGCGCGCGGTGAGCCCGTACTGGTTCTGGACGCAGACGACCGGCGCGATTTCGAGCGCCTCCGTCAGGTGGTGCGGCGCGACGTTGGAGATGCCCAGCTCGCGGATGAGGCCCGCCTCGCGCAGCTCCGCGAGGGCGCCGAAGCCGTCGGCGAGCGAACCCTCCCCGCGGTCGAGGCCTTCGCCGATCCGGTAGTTGGCGACGTCGAGGTGGTCGATGCCCAGCTCACGGAGGTTCTCTTCGACCTGGGCCCGCAGCTGGTCCGGCCGGGCGGTGTAGAACGCGCCGGTGAAGTCGCGGCCCGGCCCGACCTTGGTGGTGATCGTCAGGTCGTCGTACGGCGCGAGGGCGCGGTTGATCAGCTCGTTCGCCGAGCGCGGCCCGGCGAAGTAGAAGACGGCGGTGTCGATGTGGTTGACGCCGAGCTCGACGGCGCGGCGGAGCACGGCGATCGACGTCTCGCGGTCACGGATGCCGCCGTCCGAAGTGGACATCAGGCGCATGGCGCCGAAGCCGAGCCGGTTGACTTCGAAGGAGCCGAGCTTCCAGGTACCCGCCGCGGCGGCGGGAGAGGTGTTCGTGGTCATGGCTCCAGCCTCGCGACCTGGCCCGACCGCCGCCGGGAATGGCACTTTGCTGCCAGACTGGAATACGTGGAGAGAGTCAGTGACGTAGTCGTGGTGCGGGGCGAAGCCGAGCTGTTCGAGCGGACGGCCCACCTGTTCGCGGCCGCGACGGAGGTTTCGTGCGCGGCCCGCGACCTGCACACGTGGTCGGTGGCGCACCCGACGGCGCCCGAGCGGGAGCAGGCCGTGCGCGACACGAACGTGCGCAAGATGTACCTGCCGGGCGTGCTGTTCGACCCGGCGCTGGCCGGCCACCTGCGGTTCATGGCCACGCACGGCGCGCGGATCCGGATCACCGAGCGCGAGATCAACGAGACGATCCTGCTGGACCGGCGGATCGCGATCGTCGCGGGCGACAGCGTCGGCGAGGTCCGCAGCTACACCGTGATCAGCAGCCCGGATCTGGTCCAGGGCATCCAGTCGCTGTTCGAGGCGGCCTGGGCCGGCGCCACCGACCTGGAGTCCTACCAGGCGCGGTTCACCGAGCTGGGCGCCCGCGAAATCCTCGAACAGCTCGCTTCGGGCTGCAAGGACGAGACGGCGGCGCGCACCCTCGGCGTCGGCCTGCGGACCTACCGGCGGCGGGTGGCGGAGCTGATGGAGCTCCTCGGCGCGTCGTCGCGGTTCCAGGCCGGGGCCCGGGCCCGCGAGGCCGGTCTCCTGTGAAGCGAGCGCTGCTGGCACTGGTCCTGGTGACGTCGGCGTGTTCTTCGGCGGTCGCCGGCACGGCCACCCCGATCCCGGGCGCCGAGAACCTCGCGGTGATCGACGCCCCGGCCACCGCGGCCGGGCTCGCCGCGGTGAAGACCGCGGCCGAGGCCGTCTTCAGCTACGACTCCGCCGACAAGGCCGCCTTCGACCGGACCGCCGGGACGTACCTCACCGGCACCGCGAAGGCGCAGTACACCGCCCTGTTCGAGCAGGTCCGGAGCAGCCCGCAGCCGGTGCGCCTGACCACCCGGGTGCTGACGGCCGCGGCCCTCGAGCTGACCGGGAGCCGGGTGCGGGCGCTGACCGTGCTCGAACAGGTCAACGGCACGACGAAGGGCCTGGCGACGGTCGCGTTCACCGCGCTCGCGACCGGCGGGCAGTGGCGCCTGTCGGACATCGCGGTCAGCCCGGCCCAGCCGCCGCCCGCACCGCACCCCGAGGACGGCAGTGCGGCGGGTCTGCGCGACTCGGCGCTGGCCGGCGCGCGGGCGGCCGTGACCGCCTTGGCGTCGTCGGACAGCGCGGATCCCGAAGGCTCGTACGCGCGGGCCGAAGCCGTCACCGCCGAGCCGCTGCTGAGCGAATACCGGACGAACAAGACCGCGTACGTCGACGGGATCCGCAAGGGCGGCGTGCGGGCGGTCGTCCCGCCGGACCTGATGACCGGCGTGACGACCGTGACCGGCGACAAGGCGAACGTGCTGGTCTACGTGAACGTGCAGGTGACGGACGCCGCGGGCCAGACGACCACGAAGCCCGTGACGGCCACGCTCGACCTGGTCCGCGCCGACGGCCGCTGGAAGGCGTCCGGCCTCCGGTCCGTCACCACGTCCTGAAATGCCGTGAGGGGCACCTTCAGGGCTTATATGTCCCTGAAGGTGCCCCTCACGGCGTCGAGCGTCAGCGGCCCTGGTTGGCGACCGCGGCAGCGGCTTCCTTGGCGGCCTCGGGGTCGAGGTACTCGCCGCCCGCCTTCAGCGGCTTCAGGTCGGCCGTGAGGTCGTAGCGCAGCGGGATGCCGGTCGGGATGTTGAGGCCGGCGATGTCGGCGTCGGAGATCCCGTCGAGGTGCTTGACGAGCGCGCGCAGCGAGTTGCCGTGCGCGGCGACCAGCACGGTCTTGCCCGCGCGCAGGTCCGGCACGATCTCGGACTCCCAGTACGGCAGCAGCCGCTCGACGACGTCCTTGAGGCACTCGGTGAGCGGCGCGTTGTCGCCGAGGTTCGCGTAACGCGCGTCGCCGGCCTGGCTCCACTCGTCCTTCGGGTCGATCTCCGGCGGCGGGGTGTCGTACGAGCGGCGCCAGAGCATGAACTGCTCCTCGCCGAACTCGTCGAGGGTCTGCTTCTTGTTCTTGCCCTGCAGCGCGCCGTAGTGGCGCTCGTTGAGGCGCCAGTCGCGCTTCACCGGGATCCAGTGGCGGTCGGCGGCGTCCAGCGCGATGTTCGCGGTGGAGATCGCGCGGCGCAGCAGCGAGGTGTGCACCACGTCCGGCAGCAGCCCGGCGTCCGCCAGCAGCGTCCCGCCCTTGCGCGCTTCGCCCTCGCCCTGCTCCGAAAGCGGTACGTCCACCCAGCCGGTGAACAGGTTTTCCGCGTTCCACGTGCTCTGCCCGTGCCGCAGCAGCACCAACGTCCCAATCTCGGCCATGGCCCCAGCCTGCCAGAACGGACCAGTGCGCCCACCGGTGACCTCCGGCATCGGCGTGTCCTACGGAGAGTGTGTTACCCCGGAGTAACACCTCACCCTTCATCAAGTCCAAGTGCCAACAACGCGCAAAATCCGGGCAGCAGGCTGCACTCCGTTATCGTCGCGGACAAAGTTCACTCGAACGGACTAGTGAGTAGTCTTGTGATTACAGGTCGAGATCTGACAGGTTGACTTACGTCCTGAGCGGCCGGATTCCACGCACTCCCCGGCCGTTTCGGGCTTCGACCGCGGCTCGTCTCCCCCCTGCCGAGCCGCGGCCCGCCGGCCCCGTTGGCATCCCCCTCGTCACCGGGTCCTGATCGGCGGGAACTTCAGCGGGGCGGCTCGAGATCGCGACTCCCCCCTCCCTCGAGCCGTCCCGCCTGTTCCGCTCACCTCTCTCGGGCCCGGCGCAGGCTCACCCCTCGGTGGGCACCGGCGCCGGCTTCACCGGACGGCGACGGCGGTTCAGCCGCCAGCCGGCCCACGCCAGGGGCACCACGATCAGCAGGAACGGCGCGATCGCGCCCAGCACCGTCAGCAGGCCCCCGCCGAAGGTCAGGAACGCGTCCCAGCCGCCGGCCAGACCACCGAGGAACCCGCTGCGATCCTCGGAAACCGGCGCCGGCGCGGCCACGCTGCGGATGCTCATCGCCACCGTCGCCATCGCGACACTGCCCGCCAGGGAGTTCCGCTGCTGCTCCAACGACTCGAGCGCCGACTCACGACTCGTCAGCTCGCTTTCGATCGACGTGATGTCCGACACCGAAGTCGCCTGCGAGAGCAGCGCGCGGATCCGTTCGACCGACTTCCGCTGCGTCGCCAGCCGCGCTTCGACGTCCACGACCTGCTCGGTCACGTCCTGGGTGTTCAGCTCGCGCTTGACCAACGACGAGCCCAGGTGCGAAAGCTGGTCGAGCACCGGGTCCAGCTTGTCCGCGGGCACCGCCAGCGACAGCGTCGCCGAGGTCTCGCCCGTGGCCTCCTGCCCGGTGTAGCCGCCGGCGCCCAGCGCGATCCCGCGGGCCTCCGCGACGACGTCGACGACCTTGGTGGCGGTCAGCTCCAGCCGGGCACTGCGTGAGAGCTTCCGGTCGGTGGCGCCGGCCTGCGGCGGCGTGACCTGCTGTCCCTTGCCTTGTTCGGGCTTCCCGGTGTTACCGGTGCCCTGCTGCGGCGCGGCGGGCACGCGCGCCGAACCCGCGCTGTCCGCCATGGGCGCCGCCCCGTTCTCGTTCGCCGAGCACCCGGCCAGCACGAACGCCACACCCGCGACCGCGAGCGCGGCTCTCCATCGAGTCCGCATCCTGCGTCTCCCTCCAGTTTCGACTGGCGGTGAGACGGATGTCCGGTTCAGCCCCGTTGCACGGGCCGGGTCACGACTCGGTCAAGCCCGGTTCGTGCGGCTTCGCGGGCGCCACGAGGTGCTTGAACGCCTCCAGGTTGGCCAGCGACTCGCCGCGGGAGACGCGCCAGTCCCACTCGCGCTTGATCGACGTCGCGAAGCCGATCTCCAGGAGCGTGTTGAAGTCGCCGTCGGCGGCCTCCAGGACCTGGCCGAGCACCTTGTCGAGCTCGTCGGCGGACATCGTGTCCTTGCCGAACCGGCCGACCAGGTAGATGTCGCCGAGACTGTCCACTGTGTAGTGCACGCCGTACAGCTTCGCGTTGCGCCGCAACAGAAACCGGTAAACGTCCTCATGGGACTCATCGGGACGTCGGCAGACGAAGGCCTCCACCGAAAACGCGTGGTCGCCGTCGACGAGCCACGCGTTCGTCTGCAGCTTCTTCGTCCCCGGCAACGTGACGAAGTACTTGCCAGGACCGCGCTTGTCGTACTTCAGCTCCGAAGAGTCCAAAGTAGACTGGATCAGCTCGTCCAGGCTCACACCGCCACCTCCGCGCGCAGGTCCAGCGCGTGCCGGAAAGCGCTGGTGGCCTGAGCATAGATGTCCAGGAGCGCGTCCGTCGTGCGGCGCCAGGAGAACCGCCGCGCGTGCACGACGGCGTTGGCGCCCATCTCGGCGCGCCGGTCCGGGCGCAGGGCGACGGCGGCCAGCGCGTCCGCCCACTCCTCGGCGCCGTGCCCGGGGACCAGCAGGCCGGACACGCCGTGCGGCACCGCCACCGGCAGCCCGCCGACCTCGGCCGCGACCACCGGCGTCCCGCAGGCCTGCGCCTCCAGGGCGACCAGCCCGAACGACTCGTTGTAACTGGGCACCGCGACGACGTCGGCGGCGCGGAAGACCCGGGCGAGCGCCTCGCCCGGCTGCGGCGGCAGGAACCGGACCTGCCGCTCGATGCCGAGGGTGACGGCGAGCTCGCGCAGGGCCTGCGGCTGCTCCAGCCCGGTGCCCGACGGCCCGCCGACGATCAGCACGACCAGGCGAGGGGCCAGCTCGGGACGGCGGCGCAGCAGGGCCGCCGCGGCGTGCAGCAGCACGTCCGGCGCCTTGAGCGGCTGGATCCGGCCGGCGAAGGCCAGCACGACGTCGTCGGCGGCCAAGCCCAGCTCGGCCCGCGCGACGGCCTGCGAGCCCGGCGTGAAGCGTTCGAGGTCGACGCCCGGCGGCACGGCGTGCACCGCGTGCGGCTCGGCGTCGTAGAGGTCGATGAGCTGACGGGCTTCGACCGCGGTGTTGGCGACCAGCCGGTCGGCCTCGGCGACCACCTGCTCCTCGCCGATCACGCGGACGCGCGGCTCGGGCTTGTCCCCTTCGGCGAGCGCGGCGTTCTTGACCTTCGCCAGGGTGTGCGCGGTGTGCACCAGCGGCACGGACCACCGGTCGCGGGCGAGCCAGCCGACCTGGCCCGACAGCCAGTAGTGCGAGTGGATGAGGTCGTAGTACCCGGGCTCGTGGAACGCCTCGGTGCGCAGCACGCCGGAGGTGAACGCGCACAGCTGCGCGGGCAGCTCGTCGCGGCTCAGCGGCTCGAAGGGCCCGGCCTGCACGTGCCGGACGGTGACGCCCGGCGCCAGCTCGGCCACCGGCGGCTGGTCCGACGCCGTCGCGCGGGTGAACACCTCGACCTCGACCCCGAGGCGGGCCATCTCCATCGCCGTCTGGCTGACGTAGACGTTCATCCCGCCGGCGTCGCCGGTCCCCGGCTGTTCGAGCGGCGAAGTGTGCACGGACAGCACCGCGACCCGTCGCGGCGCAGCACGGAACCCCCGGATGGAGCTGGTCACCTGGTCTTCTCCCGCGTTACGTCAGCATTCCTCGGCGAACTGCCGGAGCACCGCGTCGAACTCGTCCGCGGACTCGGCGAAGGGCGCATGCCCCCCGTCAAGGAACCAACGCCCGGTGGCACCCGGAATCTTCCCGATCGTGTGCTCCGCCGTCGAAGAGTCGATCACGCGGTCCTGCGAGCCGTGCACGACGAGGGTGGGTTTGTCGATCGCGGCCAGGACTTCGTCGCCGCCGATGTCCCGGCGGAACAGGGCCGCGCGAACCGAAGGGGGCACGCTCAGCGAAGCCCCGAGCAGGGCCTGGACCTGCGCTCCGGGCACCGGGCCGCCGGCCATGTCACGGCAGAACGCGGTGAGCGCCGGGACGGCGATGTCCGGATCGTCCGAAAGCATCGCGCGCATGTGCTCGCGCATCAGCGGGCCGACGCGCCCGCCGGCCCGGTCGCGGCCGATTTCGGTGAGCGCGCCGACGAGCACGATCCCGCGCAGCCGTGCGGTGCCGTGCACCCGGATGTGGTCGGTCAGCACCAGGCCGCCGTAGGACCAGGCGACGACGATCGCGTCGGGGCCGGCGAAGTCGAGCACCGCGGCGAGGTCGTCGGCCCAGACCACCGGGTCGTCGTAGTCCGCGGCCGGGACGTCGGACGCGCCGTGCCCGCGCAGGTCCATCGCGACCAGGCGGAACCGCTCGGTCAGCGCCGGGTCGGCGAGCTGCGCGGCCCAGCAGCCGGACGACTGCGCCCAGCCGTGCACGAACACGATCGGCCTGCTGTTCTCGGCGCCTTCGACCCGCAGGCCGAGCCGCGTCCCGCCGTGCCCGACGACTTCGGTGCGCACGGGTTACTTCGCACCCATCCCTTGCCAGGCCGACCAGCTGAAGTTCCAGTCCTTGACGTCCGAGGCCATCGGCGCGCCCAGCTTCGAGCCGGTGATCTCGACGGGGTCGCCGACCAGCGCGGAGTCGAAGAAGTCCTTGGCGTCGGCCTCGAGGAGGTTGACGCAGCCGTGGGAGTTGTTGGTCTTCCCGATGTTGGCCGCGTTGTCCTGGTTCTCGTGGATGTACTCGCCGTGGTTCGAGAACCGGCAGGCCCACTTCTTGTTGACGTTCGTGTAGCCGTAGCGGGCGTTGTCGAACACCGCGGTCGGCTCCTTGCTCATGATGATGTAGGTGCCGTTCGGGGTGTTGCGGTCGACCTCGGCGTCCAGCCCGTTCGCGCACGGGTAGCTCTTGACCTGGGAGCCGCCGCGGTAGACGTGCATCTGGTGCTCGGGGGTGTTGACCTTGACCACCTGGTTGCGGCCGATCTTGAACTTCGTGGTGACGTCGGCCTTGCCGTACGCGCCGCCGCCCAGCTCGACGCCGTACAGCTTCGCTTCGACGCTCACGGTGATGTTCTGCGGCCAGTACTCCTTCGGCCGGTAGTCGACCTGGCTGTCGGACAGCCAGCCCCAGGCGCCTTCGACTTCCTTGTCCGTCTTCACCGACAGCGCCTTCTCGACGGCCGCGCGGTCCTTGACCGCCGAAGCGAACTTGACGCTGATCGGCATGGCCACGCCGACCTGCTGGTTGTCGGCCGGGTTGAGCGTGGCGCGGACCTGCTTGGCCGGGGTGAGCGTGCTGAAGGTGCCGGTGAGCTCGACCGGCTTGCCGTCGGTGCCGGTGGCCTTGGCCGCGTACGTGTACTTCTTGCCGTAACCGAGCGGCTCGGAGCTGGTCCAGCTGAGGCCGTCCGGCGCGGTGTCGCCCTTGACGTCCTTGCCGCCGTCCGCGGTCACCTTGCACTCGGTGAGCTTGCCGTCGGCGACCTTGATCACGACGGGCTTGAGGACCGGAGCGTCCTTGGCGTTGACGGCGGGCTCGGCCGTGATCTTCGCCACGGGCTGCGCGCCCTCACCGTCGGCGCCCGCGGCGCCGGTGGGCAGCGCGATCCCGTCGTTCGTGCTCGAACACGCCGCGGCGACCAGTGCGGCCCCCGCCGCAAGAGCGGCCTTGAAGACCGTACGCCGTTCGATCACCGAAACCTCCCGAGTTCCCCCGCCTGACCAGCGAGGCACACGCCCTTAGCGCTGGTGGCGCGCTCGACGTTACCCGCCGAAAGGTAAAGACCATCCGATCAGGTGGCGCCGCCCTTGTCGACAAAGACGTCTCATACACGTCCAGGTTGCCCGGTTCGGCTCAAATGACGCAGTTGATCAAGAGCGGTTCGGGGTGCAGCCGGACGCCGAACCGCTCGAAAACACCGTCGCGGACCTCGCGGGCCAGCCCCAGGAGGTCTTCGGTCGTCGCGTCACCGCGGTTGGTCAGGGCGAGGGTGTGTTTCGTCGACAGCGAGACGCGGTTCCCCGGCCCGGGGTAACCCTTCGCGAAGCCGGCGCGCTCGATCAGCCAGGCCGCCGACAGCTTGACGCCGCCCTCGGCCGGGTACTGCGGGGCCTCGGCGCCGACGCTGTCCGTGATGCGCGCCAGGACCGCTTCCGCCTCGGCCGACGGGACGATCGGGTTGGTGAAGAACGAGCCCGCGCTCCACGTGTCGTGGTCGTCCGGGTCGAGGACCATGCCTTTGCCGCGACGCAGCTTGAGCACGGCTTCGCGCGCTTCGGCCGCCGGCACGCGGGACCCGATCTCGACGCCGAGCGTGCGCGCCAGTTCGGCGTAGCGGATCGGCGCGGAGAGGCCGTCCTCGCGGATCTCGAAGCGGACCGAGAGGACGACGCCGGTGTCGGTGCCCTTGAGGACGCTGGTGCGGTAGGCGAACCCGAGCTCGTCCGCCTTGAGCGTGCGCACTTCGCGCGTCCGCCGGTCGTACAGCTCCACCGAGACGATCGACTCGGCGACTTCGCAGCCGTACGCGCCGACGTTCTGGATCGGCGTCGCGCCGACGCTGCCCGGGATGCCGGAGAGGCATTCGAGCCCGCCCAGGCCCGCTTCGACCAGCCCGGCGACGAACGCGTCCCAGTTCTGGCCGGCTTCGACGTCCACGAGGTCACCGTCACGCCGCCAGCCGGTGTTCGCCACCGCGATCAGCGCGCCGTCGAACCCCGCGTCGCCGACCACCAGGTTCGAGCCGCCGCCCAGCAGCAGCACCGGCTCGCCCGCCGCGTCGGCCTCGCGGACCGCGGCGACGAGGTCTTCGCTGGTCACGGCGCTGACGAAGTGGCGGGCCGGGCCGCCGAGGCGCAGCGTGGTGTACGCCGAGAGCTTCGGGAGCGCGGGAGTTCGGGCGGTGTTCACGCGCCTGACGGTACTGTCCGGCGCATGGGATCCCGGATCGAGCACCGTGCTGAGTTCTCCGCCGACGTCGCCGCGGTCTACGCGGCGGTCGCCGGCGAAGACGCGCTGCGAGCGCGGCTCGAGGAGCTCGGCGGGCACAGCGCGGCCCTGCTGTCGTACGAGGTGTCCGGCACGAACCTGCGGTACGAGCTGCGGCAGGGGATCAGCGCGGACAAGCTGCCGCAGGCGGTGCGGACGCTGCACAAGGGCGACCTGATGGTGACCCGCACGCAGGACTGGCGCGTGAGCAACGACGGCACCGGCCGGCAGGGCCAGGCGTCGGTCGAGGTCGGCGGCGTCCCGGGCGAGATCGTCGCGCGGACGGCGTTGCTGGCCAACGGCGACAAGACGGTGCTGCGGATCAGCGGCGAGGTCACGGTCCGGATCCCGCTGTTCGGCGGGAAGCTGGAGGGCGTGATCGCCGAGCAGGTCACGAAGCTGTTGGAGCGCGAAGCCGAATTCACGGCGAAGTGGCTCACCGAACCAAACTGAGCCCGGTCGGCGCACCGACCCGCGGCACGACCAACCCGAACCGCCTCCGCCGGGTCGACCGGTGGATCACGTACGCGCCCGCGACGACCCGGCTGCTGCGCGCGACGGACTCGCCGTTGGTCGTCGATCTGGGGTACGGCGCTTCCCCGGTGACGACCGTCGAGCTGGCCCGGTGGCTGCGGCGCGTGCGGCCGGACGTCCGGGTGCTGGGCCTGGAGCTGGATCCTGCTCGCGTGGCTGCCGCTTTGCCTGCCGCGTCGCCGCCGCTGCTGGACTTCCGCCGGGGCGGGTTCGAGCTGGCCGGGACGCGGCCGGTGCTGGTGCGGGCGTTCAACGTGCTGCGGCAGTACGCGGAGGACGAGGTCGCGGGCGCGTGGGGGCTGGTGCTGGACTCGATGGCCCCGGGCGGTCTGCTGGTCGAAGGCACGTGCGACGAGATCGGCCGGCTGTCGACGTGGGTGCTGGTTTCGGCGGCCGGGCCGGTCTCCCTGACGTTGTCGATGCGGCTGGCGGGACTCGAGAGGCCGTCGACGATCGCCGAGCGGCTGCCGAAGGCGCTGATCCACCGGAACGTCCCGGGTGAGCGGGTCCACGCGCTGTTGTCGTCCCTCGACGCCTGCTGGGCCACCGCGGCCCCGCACCAGGCGTTCGGGGTGAAGTCGCGCTGGCGGGAGACGGTCCGGCTGCTGGTCGCCCGCGGCTGGCCGGTGGCCGACCCGCGGGTCCGCTTGGGCGAGCTGACGGTCCCCTGGTCCGCGGTCGCCCCCGCCTGACCAAAGCGCCCCGATGTGGCCTTGGTTGCGTCCAACGCACCCAATGTGGCCTTCGGTGCGTTGAACGCACCGAAGGCCACATTGGGGCGCTTGTTCACCGGGGGACCCCCGCTGCGTCACCCCGAAGTGACCTGGGGTGATCACCATTGAGCCGTGGAACTCCTGGCACACGTCACCGAGCTGGTGCGCGGCGCGCTCGGCTCGCCGTGGCTGTGGGTGCTCGTCTTCGCCGTGTCCGGGTTGGACGCGCTGCTGCCGTTCATGCCGAGCGAGACGACCGTCGTGACCGTGGCCGTGCTGCTCGGACCTGACCCGGCGAACCTCACGCTGCTCGCCGCCGTCGCGGCCGGGGGCGCGTGGGCGGGCGACTGCCTCGGGTACGCCGTCGGCCGGGCCGCCGGGCCGCGGGCGATCGCACGGCTGCAACGCGGCCCCGAAGGGCAACGGCGCTACACCTGGGCGCGCGACCAGGTGCGCCGCAACGGCGGGCTGTTGATCATCGCCGCGCGCTACCTGCCCGGCGGACGCGTCGCCAGCGCGCTCGCCAACGGCAGCCTCGGCTATCCCCTGCGCCGCTTCCTGCCGCTGGACCTCGCCGGCGCGGCGATCTGGGCGGTCTACAGCGTGCTGATCGGCCTCGCCGGCGGAGCCGCCTTCGCGGACGAACCGGTGAAGGGCCTGTTGCTGTCCTTCAGTCTCGGGCTCGGTCTGGTGGTCGCGATCGAAACCGGGCGACGCCTACGGTCGGCCCGTGCCGGAAGCGATCGACATCCACGCGGACGCGCTGAAGCGGGCGGCGCTGACGCCCGGCCCGGCAGCCCGGGTGCCGAACTGTCCGAAGTGGACTGTTCATGATCCGGTGGCGCACATCGCCGACGACGTCGACCGCGCGCTGTGGGGCCGTCCGCAGCAAGCGGTCGTCACGGGTGACCTCGCACCGCTCGCGGCGCCCTGACCAGCGCGAGGGACAATGCCGTCGTGACCGCTCCCGAACGCCGCTACGTCATCACCTTCGGCTGCCCCGACCGCACCGGCATCATCGCCCGGATCTCCGGGTTTCTCGCCGAGCACGGCGGCTGGATCGTCGAAGCGGCCTACCACACCGACCCGGACACGGGCTGGTTCTTCACCCGCCAGGTCGTCCGCGCGGACTCACTGCCCTTCGACGCCGCCGAGCTGCGCGGCCGCTTCGGCGAGGTGGCCGCGGACCTGTCGGCGGACTCGAGCTGGCAGGTCAGCGACACCGGTGAGCGACGCCGCGCGGTGGTGCTCGTCTCGAAGGCCGGGCACTGCCTGTACGACCTGCTCGGCCGCGTCGCGTCCGGCGAACTGGACGTCGACATCGCGGCGGTGATCGGCAACCACGAGTCCCTCGCCGACATCACCCGCGCGCACGGCATCCCGTTCCACCACGTGCCGTTCCCGGCCGGCGACAAAGCAGCGGCGTTCGAAGAGGTGCGCAAGCTGGTCGACGAGCACGAGCCGCACGCGGTCGTGCTGGCCCGGTTCATGCAGATCCTGCCCGCCGACCTGTGCCGCGACTGGGCCGGCCGCGCGATCAACATCCACCACAGCTTCCTGCCGTCGTTCATCGGCGCGAAGCCGTACCACCAAGCGCACACGCGTGGCGTGAAGCTGGTCGGTGCGACCTGCCACTACGTGACGGCGGACCTCGACGCGGGCCCGATCATCGACCAGGACGTCATCCGCGTCGACCACGGCGATTCGGTCGAGGACATGGTCCGCAAGGGCCGGGACATCGAGAAGGTGACGCTGGCCCGCGGCCTGCGCTGGCACCTGGAGAACCGGGTGCTGGTGCACGGCAACCGGACAGTGGTGTTCTGACCGGTTGCCGTGCGAGCCGTCACGCCCCGATGGTCGAGGCGTCGATGACGAAGCGGTAGCGCACGTCGGAGTTCTCGACGCGCTCGTAGGCGTCGTTGACCTTGTCGGCCGGGATGGTCTCGATCTCCGCGCCGATGCCGTGCTCGGCGCAGAATTCGAGCATCTCCTGGGTCTCGGCGATGCCGCCGATCATCGACCCGGCCAGCACCTTGTTGCCGCCCAGCAGCGAGAAAGCGTTGTACGACAGCGGTTCCCCGGGCGCACCGACGTTGACCATCGCGCCGCCGACCTTCAGCAGGCCGAGGTAGGAGTCGATCGGCAGCTTCGCCGACACGGTGTTGAGGATGACGTCGAACTTGCCCTTGAGCACGTCGAACGTCGCCTCGTCGCTGGTCGCGTAGTAGTCGGTCGCGCCGAGCTTGAGGCCGTCTTCCTGCTTCTTGAGGCTCTGGCTCAGCACCGTCACCTCGGCGCCCATCGCGGCGGCGATCTTGACGCCCATGTGCCCGAGCCCGCCGAGGCCGATCACGGCGACCTTCTTGCCCGGCCCGGCGCCCCAGTGGTGCAGCGGCGAGTAGGTGGTGATGCCCGCGCACAGCAGCGGCGCGGCGATGTCGAGGCTGATGCCTTCGGGGATGCGGCAGACGAAGGCGTCCTTCACGACGATCTGGTTGCTGTAGCCGCCGTAGGTGTTCTCGCCGTCGAAGCCGACGCCGTTGTAGGTCTGGACGTTGCCCTTGACGCAGAACTGCTCGGTCCCCGCCTGGCAGTACTCGCACTCGCCGCAGGAGTCGACCATGCAGCCGACGCCGACGCGGTCACCGACCTGGTACTTCGTGACGTCGGAGCCGACCGCGGCGACTACACCGGCGATCTCGTGGCCCGGAACCATCGGGAAGATGGCCTGGCCCCAGTCTTCCTTGGCCTGGTGGATGTCGCTGTGGCAGATGCCGGCGTAGGCGATGTCGATCAGGACGTCGTCCGCGCGCAGGTCACGGCGCTCGATCGTGGTCGGTGCGAGCGGCGCACCCGGCGCCGGGGCGGCGATGGCGTGCGTGGTGGTGCTCATGGAACCCTCCAGGTTCAAGTACCGTTGGTCCTCGTAAGAGGTCTCTTACATTTCTACGTAAGAGGGGTCTTACATATTTCGATCGGGAGATGTGATCCAGGTCATGGGCGGCAAGTACCACCACGGCGACCTCCGGGCCGAACTCGTGCGCGTCTCGCTCGACCTGATCGCCGAGCAGGGCCTCGAAGGCTTCTCGGTCGCGAAGGTCGCGAAGCTGGCGAACGTCAGCCCCGGCGCGCCGTACCGGCACTTCTCGACCCGGGAAAGCCTGCTGGCCGAGATCGCCTGCCACGTGGCCTGCCAGCTGGCGGAACGCGTCGCGGCCGCGGCGGCCGAGCACGAAGACCCGGCCGACGCGCTGGCCGCGGCCGCGGGCGCCTACACGCGCTACCTGATCGAGCGCCGGGCCGGGATGAACGTCATCTACGCCGAGGGCCTCCACGGCCCCGAGTACGTCGAGCTGCACGAGCAGACCCGTCGCCTGACCGATGAGTTCCTGATGCGCTGCCTGGCGGTCGCCCCCGACCCGGAAACGGCGCTCGAGCTGATGGAGCAGCTGTTCACCCAGGCCCACGGCTACGGCACGTTCCAGCTCGACGGCGTCTTCGTGAAGCACGGCTATTCGGTGGACCTGGTGGTGCACAAGTCGACGGAGGCCGCGCGGATCGCGATCGCGGGCCGGACTGTCGGTGGTCCGCGCTAGCTTGGAGACATGGGGACCATCACCACGCACGAAGCCTTGCGCGACCTGATCGGCGAGGCGAAGCCGAGGACACAACAGAAGATCATCGACCACGTCGACGAGCACGCGCGCACCCTGATCGCGCACTCGCCGTTCGTACTGCTGGCGACGTCGGCGCCGGACGGCAGCTGTGACGTCTCACCCCGCGGCGACCCGGCGGGCTCGGTGCTGGTGCTCGACGACCGGACGCTGGTGCTCGCGGACCGGCCGGGCAACAAGCTGGCCGACAGCTTCCGCAACATCATCGACAACCCGCACGCGGGGTTGCTGTTCCTGGTGCCGGGGATGAACGAGACCCTGCGGATCAACGGCCGGGCGAAACTGCTGTCCGACGCGCCGTTCTTCGATTCGCTGGTGGTGCAGGGGAAGCGGCCGAAGCTCGCGGTGGTCATCGAGGTCGAAGAGCTCTACATGCACTGCGCGAAGGCGTTCCTGCGGTCGTCGCTGTGGGACCCGTCGACGTGGCCGGAGCGCTCGACCCTGCCGACACTGGGCACGATCCTGCGTGACCAGCTGGCGCTGGCGACACCGGCCGACGAGCTGGACGCGGACCTCAACGAACGGTCGCTGAGCCAGCAATACTGAACCCATGCTCTGCGTCTTCGACGTCAACGAGACCCTGCTCGACCTCGCCGCCATGGACGACCTCGTCGGTGGGCCCGAGCTGCGGCGGGAGTGGTTCGGGCTGGCCATCCACACCGTCCTGACCGTCACGGCCACCGGCGGCTACCGCGACTTCGCCGGCATCGCGGGCGAAGCCGCCACCGAAGTCGCGGCGCGGCACGGGCGTGCGGTGGACCTCGCGAAGGTCGGCGAAGGACTCCGGAATCTCCCTGCCCATCCGGACGTCGAAGAAGGCCTCGCCAAGCTGCACGAAGCCGGCCACGACGTCGTCGCGCTGACGAACTCGCCGCTCGCCACCGCCGAGGCCCAGCTGCAGAACTCCGGCCTCGCCCAGCGCTTCGACCGGATCTTCTCGGCCGAGCAGGTGGGCCGCCTCAAGCCCGCGCCGGAGCCGTACCGCCAGGTGCTGGACGCCTACTCGGTGGCGCCGGCCGACGCGGTGATGATCGCCGCCCACGACTGGGACATCGCGGGCGCGCAGGCGGCCGGGCTGCGGACGGCGTTGCTCGCCCGCTCCGGCGTCCGCCCGCTGCCCGGCTCGCCCGAGCCCACGTACACGATCTCTACGCTGCCCGAGCTGGCCGGACTGCTGGGTTAGCCCGCTTTACTCCGCGATCCGGACCAGCATCTTGCCGGTGTTGGCCCCGGAGAGCAGGCCGAGGAAGGCGTCCGGCGCGTTGCGGATGCCGTCGACGAACGTCTCCGAGTACTTGATCTCACCGGAGCTCACCAGCGGCGCGATCTCGCTGACGAACTGCTGCTGCAGGCCCCAGTGGTCGAGCACCAGCAGGCCGCGGATGGTGATCCGCTTGGCGATGATCTGCGCGAGGTTGCGCGGCGCCGGCGTCGGCTCGGTGGCGTTGTACTGCGAGATCATGCCGCAGACGGCGATCCGGCCGTGCAGGTTGATCGCGCTGATCGCGGCTTCGAGGTGCTCGCCGCCGACGTTGTCGAAGTAGACGTCGATGCCTTCCGGCGCCGCCTCGTGCAGCTGCTCGGCGACCGGGCCGTCCTTGTAGTTGAAAGCGGCGTCGAAGCCGAGGTCCTCAACCAGGTGACGCACCTTCTCCGCCGACCCGGCCGAGCCGATGACGCGCTTGGCGCCCTTCAGCTTCGCGAGCTGCCCGACGAGCGAGCCGACGGCACCGGCGGCGCCGGAGACGAACACGGTGTCGCCCGGCTTGAACTCGGCCGACTCCAGCAGGCCCGCGTACGCGGTCAGGCCCGGCATGCCGAGCACGCCGAGGTACGTCGAGAGCGGCGCGGCTTCGGCGTCGACCTTGACGAAGCGCTTGGCGTCGAGCACGGCGTGGGTGCGCCAGCCGGACTGGTGCAGCACGTGGTCGCCGGGCTTGACGTCGTCCACATGGGACTCGACGACCTCGCCGACCGCCCCGCCGTACATGACCTCGCCGACCTCGAAGGGCGGCGCGTACGACTTCACGTCGCGCATGCGGCCGCGCATCGCGGGGTCGACGCTCATGACCAGGTTGCGCACCAGGATCTGCCCCTCGCCGGGGATGGGGATCTCGGTGTCGACGACGTCGAAGTTGTCGTGCGTCGGGACACCTTCCGGGCGCGAAGCCAGCCGGATTTCCGTCGCCTGTGCGTTCACCGTCGAACTCCTCAAGTCTCTCGAAGCGGGGCAGGCGCCCCGGATTCCACCGGGTAGAACCGGCTAACCGGGGCGCACATTCCGATTGTGACTGGTCACACGATCTCGGCGAGCTTCCCGAGGACACCGTCGTAGATCTTCTTCAGGCCGCCGGGCGCGAAGGTCTTCTCGAAGAAGCCGCCGATGCCGCCGGCGCCGTCCCAGCTGGTTTCGATCCGGACGAGGCTCTTCTCGCCGGCCTCGGAAACCGTCCAGGTGGTGACCATGCTGGAGTTCGCGTCGGTCTCGACCAGGGTGCCGGGCTTCGGCTCGCTGACCGTGGCCTGGACGTCGCGCACGCGCTTGGACGTCGCCTGCAGCTTCCAGCCCGCCTGGGTCCCGGCGCCGACGCCGCCCTCGGTCACCTCGTAGTCGCGGTAGTGCTCAGTAAGCAGCTTCGGGCGCGTTTCGGCGTAGTCGGCGACGAGCGCGCGGACCTTGTCGGCCGGGGCATCGATGGTGCGCTCCGCGGTGGCCGTGACCTTTCCCATTTCGCTCCTTCTCCTTCTGGCGTCGATTGTGGTCCACGATTCCACCACCGGTCCGGAGGCGGCTCACCGCGTTAGGCTGACGGCATGAGTTCCACGACGGACGCCGTCGGGCGCCGACGCGCGACCGTGGCACTCAAGGACGCGCTGCGGGACCTGCGCAACCAGCTCTCACTGCTGAACCACCAGGTCAGCGCCCGTGTCGCGCTCAAGGACGTCGACCTGGACTGCCTGGAGCTGATCGGCCGGCACGGGCCGCTGAGCCCGAGCGCGCTGGCCCGCCGCGCGGGGCTGCACCCCGCGACGATGACGGGCATCCTCGACCGGCTCCAGAAGGGCGGCTGGATCGTCCGCGAACGCGACCCCGAGGCGGCCGACCGCCGCGCGGTCGCGGTGCGTGCGGTCCGCGGCCGGAACGCGGAGCTGTTCCGGCTGTACGCGGGGATGAACACCGCGATGGACGACCTCTGCGCCGGCTACAGCGAGGAGGAGCTGGCGCTGATCGCCGGTTTCCTGCGGCGCGCGACGTCAGCCGGCAACACCGCAACGGGTGATCTGGCTAACGGCTGACCAGCGGTTTTTTGTGTTGTACTCCCAGGTATGTGGCAGACGGGCGACGCGTACGAGGCCTACATCGGGCGGTGGAGCCGCCGGATCGCGCCGATCTTCGTGCGGCAACTGGACGTCCCGGCGAGCCGCCGCTGGCTCGACGTCGGCTGCGGCACCGGCGCGCTGACGTCGGCGGTGCTGGCCGCGGGTGATCCCGCCGAAGTCGTCGGCGCCGACCCGTCCGAGGGGTTCCTGGCGACGGCCCGTGCTCAGGTGACCGACCCGCGGGCGTCGTTCGAGGTCGCCGACGCGCGTGAGCTTCCCTTCGCGGACGACAGCTTCGACGTGGTGGTGTCCGGCCTGGTGCTGAACTTCGTGCCCGACCCGGCGCGCGCGGCGAGGGAGATCGCCCGGGTGACGCGCGGCCTGGCCGCGGCGTACCTCTGGGATCTCGCGGAGGGCATGGAGCTGATCCGGCACTTCTGGGAGGCCGCCGCCGAGCTGGACCCGGCGAAGGTGGCCGAGCTGGACGAAGGCCGCCGGTTCACGCTGTGCCGGCCCGAGCCGCTGGGCCGGCTGTGGACCGAGGCGGGCTTCACCGGGGTGTCGGTCGGCGAGATCAAGATCCCGACGGTGTTCACCGGCTTCGACGACTACTGGCAGCCGTTCCTCGGCGCGCAGGGCCCGGCCCCGGCGTACCTCGCGACGCTGCCGGAAGCCCGCCGCGACCAGGTGCGTGAGCTGTTGCGCAGCCGCCTCCCAACGAACCCGGACGGCTCGATCCCGCTGTCAGCCCGCGCCTGGGTGGTCCAAGGCACGGCGTAAAGCGCCCCAATGTGGCCTTCGGTGCGTTCAACGCACCCAAGGCGGCCTTCGGTGCGTTGAACGCAACCAAGGCCGCCTTGGGGCGCTGGGGTCAGAGACCGGCCTGCGAGAGCCAGTCCTTCGCGACGTCGGCCGCCTTCTCGCCGTCCGAGTCGACTCGCTTGTTCAGGTCGCGCATGACGTCCGTCGTCAGCTTCGCGCTCACCGCGTTGACCGCGGTCGCGAAGTCGGCGCCGCGTTCGTCGAGCACCTTCTTGTTCACCGCCGGGACGACGTTCTCCGTCGGCACGATGTTCAGGTCGTCCTTGAGCACCGTGTAGTTCGAGTCGCCGGTCAGCGGGCTGACCGAGTCGACCGGGATCACCGTGACGGCGCCCGACTTCAGCTGCTCGACCCGCGGCCCGGCTTCCTGGATGGTCTGGAAGGTCGCGTTCGTCAGCTTGTAGACGTCCTTGAAGCCCTGGAAGCACGGAAGGCGCTTCTCGCACTCCGGCGGCCCCGCCATGACGACCTTGTCGAGCTTCTTCAGGTCGCTGATCGACGCGATGCCCTTTTCCTTGGCCAGGTCGGACTTGATGATGTAGGTGTTCTTGTCCTCCGCCGCGGCGAAGTCCAGCAGGCCGACGCCGCTGGGCTCGAACAGCTTGGCCAGCTGGTCGTGCTCCTCCTGCGCGGTCTTGCCGGCCTCCTTGCCGAAGCCGGTGGTGATCGCCGCACCCTGGTACTCCGGGATGAACTGCAGCTCACCGGACTTCAGCGACGGGTAGATCAGCTCCCGCGAGCCCAGGTTCAGCTTCCGCGTCACCGGGTAGCCCTTGGCCTCCAGGGCCTGCGCGTAGATCTCCGCCAGAATCTGGCTGTCGGTGAAGTTGAAGGACGCGACGACGATCGGCGCCCCACCCTTGCCCTGCGCGGCGGGCTTGTCACCGCTGTCGCTGCCACCCCCACAGGCGGCCAAACCGAGCGTCGCCGCGACGGCCACCGCCACCACGGACGCGTTCCGGAACCAGCGCACGAATCCCACTCCCTCGTCACTCGAACAGACGAAAGGACCCTAGCCCCGCGGACCGACAAGTATCCACATGTTGGGAGAAAACCGCTCAAATTCCCAGTCTTCGGAATCAGAACGCCCGAACGGGGTAGGGTCGCCGGGTGCACGTGACCGCGGTGACCCCGCTGGCCGCCGACAGCGGACCCCCGATCTTCCAGTGGAAGTGGGTGGACCGCAACGCGGACGACATTGTCCAGCGCCTCGGCGAACACATCTCGCTGACCGCCGCCGCGCTCGGCGTCGGGCTGGTCGTCTCGATCGGGCTCGCGGTGCTCTCGCTGCGGTACCGCTGGTCGTACCCGGTCATCCTGGGAACGGCCGGCGCGCTCTACGTGATCCCGAGCCTCGGCGCGTTCGCCGTGCTGGTGCCGTTCTTCGGGCTGACGTTCCTCACCGCGATGATCCCGCTCGCGACGTACACGCTGCTCATCCTGGTCCGCAACATCGTCACGGGCGTCGACCAGGTGCCGAACGAGGTCCGCGAGGCCGCCGTCGGCATGGGCTACACGCGCGGCAGGCTGCTCTGGCAGATCGAGCTGCCGCTGGCGCTGCCGGTGGTGATCGCCGGGCTGCGCGTCGCCGCGGTGACGACGATCGGCCTGGTCACGGTGACGTCGATGCTCGGCCTCGGCGGCTTGGGCTACTTCATCCGCGCGGGCATCCAGACGGCGACGCCCAACCCGACGGAGATCATCGTCGGCGTGGCGCTGTCCGTGGTCCTGGCGGTGGTCGTGGATCTGCTGCTGTGGCTCAGCGAGCGCCTGCTGGCGCCTTGGTCGCGGAAGGTGCGGGCGCGATGAGCTTCCTCGACCAGCTGAACGCGTGGCTCGCGGACCCCAACCGCTGGAGCTGGACCGACAAGGCCGGCATCCCGTACCGGACGGTGGAACACCTCCGGTTTTCGTTGCTGGCACTGGTGATCGCGGCCGTCCTGACGATCCCGGCGGCGCTGTGGCTGGCCCACTACCGCAAGGGCGCGTTCCTCGCGAGCAGCGCGGTGAACATCGGCCGCGCGATCCCCAGCTTCGGCCTGATCATCCTGTTCTGGTTCCTGGCCAGCCGCTGGGAGTTCGACACGACGTTCTGGCCGTTGCTGCTCGCGCTCGTCGCGCTGGCGATGCCCCCGCTGTTCACGAACACGTACGCGGGGGTGGTGTCCCTGGAGCAGGAGACGGTCGACGCGGCCCGCGGCACGGGTTACCGCGAGTGGCAGATCATGCTGCGCGTCGAGCTGCCGCTGGCGTCCCCGGTGCTCCTGGCGGGTGCCCGGGTGGCGTTCCTCCAGCTGATCGCAACGGTCGCGATCGGCGCGATCGTCAACGACGGAGGCGGCCTCGGCCGCTACATCGTCGACGGCTTCGCATTGGGAGCATCGGGCTACGGCGAGATCTTCGCGGGCGGTTTGGCGGCGGTGGTCCTGGCGTTGGCGTGCGACGGCCTGTTCGCGCTGATCACGCGTCTGGCCACACCCCGGGGTCTGGCTCTGCAGAACGCTCGGCGCGAGTCGTAGGAATCTCACCCTACGCAGTCGCGTCTTACGATCCGTGCATGGACCGGCCGAAGCCCAACGCCCCAAAGATCGTTCTTGCCCGCGAAGGGAAAGTCACCCATCTAGGTAACTTTCCCTTGAGCGTCAACTTTCCCGGACGGGTAAAGTTGCGCTTCTGGGGCAAGTTTTCTTGCCCACCAAGCTGACCACGTGTCACACTCAGCCCGTGGACGATGCGAACGACAGCGAAGAAGGCCTGGTCAAGCGGGCCGCGCAGACGTTGCGGTCGCTGCTGGGACCAGACTGGCAAGTAGCCGATATGACCCCCGGTGACGCGCAGGCGTCGCGCTCCTTCTTCGATGCTCGCCTGCAGATCACCCCACCGGACCGCAGCCGCTACACCGACGTGCTGGTGTCCGCATATCGCAGCCTGACGCCTCGGGCGGTGGAGCGGAACGTAGGTCCGATTCACGAGATTCTCGGTGAGACGAGCAACCCTCCCGTACTGCTCGTGGTGGCGCCGTGGCTTTCCCAGCGGACGCAGAACGAACTGCGCACACGAGGAATCGGGTACCTGGACCTGACCGGCAACGTCGACTGGTCGGTGGGCGCGCCCGCCATCAGGATCCTCACGCAAGGCGCCTCGAAAGCCCCCAAGGCGAACGGCGGAGAAGAGACGAAGTCCGTAACGCTCGCGGGGCCTCGCGCCGGCCGAGTCATACGCTTCCTCACTGATTTCCAGCCGCCCTACCGGGCAACACAAATCGCGGACGAGGCCGGGACCAGCTTGCCTTGGGTGTCGCGGCTGCTCGGGCAACTGGAAGATCAGTTGCTGGTCAGCCGTGACGGACGGTCGATCGTGAAGACCGACTGGGAGGGCCTCCTCCGCGCTCGCGCGGAAACGTACAGTTTGCTCCGCCACAATTCCTTCGTCGGCATGACTTCTCCCCACGGCCCCCAGGCTGTCCTTCGGGATCTCCGTGAGCTGATGAATTCGAAGGCATCGCAAAACGGCGACCGTTCCATCGCCGTGACCGGCCCGCTTGCTTCACGCGCGATCGCACCTTTGACCGCCGGCGGCCAGCTGATGCTCTACGTCCAGGCGGGCCCGCGCAGTCCTGATATCTGGGCCGACGAACTCGGCCTCCTCCGCACCGAAGACGATGCCGACGTCTTGTTCCTGCGCGCTTACGACGACATCGTCTTCAGCCGGACCCGGCAGGTCGACGGCATCCCTCACGTGGCGCTCACCCAGCTGGTGCTCGATGGCCTGGGCGGTCCCGGGCGAATGCCCGCCGAAGCCGAGGCGATATTGCAGCACATGGCCATGGATACAGATCATTGGCGAATGTCGTGGAACAAGGACGCTCGCGGATAGCCACGCAGACTTGAAACCAACCGTTCCCACATCAGCAAGAATGTGAGAGTTCAGGTGTCGAAGACCCCCGGCGGCGTCGAAATCGACGAATTGGCGCCCGTCGCCCGACGAGTTCTCCTCAATGGATTGATCGCCCTCGAAGCACATCGGGAAGCCATCACGGTGGTCGGAGCGCAGGCTGTGTATCTTCACACCGAGCGGGTGCCGATCACGGCCGGTGCGTATACCTCGGACGGCGACCTCGGCCTGGATCCCGCCCAGCTCGTCGACGAGCCACTGATCCAGGAAGCCCTACGCGAAGCAGGCTTCGAACGCCTCGACTCCCACCAGGCCGGCCTGTGGTTCAAATACGAGGAAATAGCGGGAAAGAGAGTGCCCGTGGAACTCGACCTCCTCGTGGGCGCCACTCTGGCGAAGACCGGGCGGCGCAGTGTCGAAATCCGCCCACACGACAAGATGGCCGCCCGGGCGGTCCCCGGCTTGGAAACCGCTGTGGTCGACCGGGAGCCCATGACCATCACCGCATTGGAAACAGCGGACCCACGCGTGGTTACCGTGCACGTCGCCGGGCCCGCGGCGCTGTTCGTAGCGAAGAGTCACAAGCTCCACGATCGGTTCGCCGACAGTGCGACGAACCCCAGCCGTCTCCACGACAAGGACGCCGGTGACATCTACCGGCTCATGGCTGGAACGCGTCCCTCCGACGTAGCGGCCCGATTCAGGCAACTGCTCGCCGACGACCGAGTCGGCGAGGTCACCGCGACGGGATTGACCTACCTGCGGGAGCAGTTCGGCGGCCGGGACACACCGGGCGTAAGGCTGGCCGTCTCGGCGCTTACCGGAGCAGTAGCCGAAAGCACGATTCGCACCTTCGCGACGGCCTATATCGCAGCCCTTCCTGAGGTCACCCGCTGAACGAGCGGCAAGCCGCGACCAGCCGCTCCACCTCGGGCCCCAACGGCCGGTCCTCCTCCACCGGGGGCACCACCGACCGCACCCATTCGTAAGCCGCACTCATGCCCGCGACTCCGTCCGAAGCCAGGTACCGCGCCTGCGACCCGGTGATCAGCTCACAAGCCGTGATCGCGAACAGGTGCGTCGCAGAGGAACGAAGCTGCTCCCCCGCCGCCCACGCAAACGCTTGCACGTCCTCCTGACCGGCCGAGGTATCCAGAGAACCGATCGTCGCCGGCGTTGCGAGACGGCGCAGCGCGTGCAGCTCGCCGACCGCCCTCTTGTGCAGCGGGACCAACCCCGCCCGCGGGCCGGGATCCGTCGTGAGCTGGGCCGGGAGCCCGCTGAAACGCTCGTCGAGCAGGCGGTGCATGCGCTGCACCGAGATCTCGCCGAGGTGCACCAGCGCCGCCGTCACCGCGTCCATCCGCAGCCCCAGGTCCACCGCGTGGTAGCCCGTCCCCGGGATGAACTCCCCTTCGACGAACGACGGCGAGTCACCCGGCATCGTCCCCCAGCGGCGCCGGGCCTCGGCGAGTTCGTCGTTGACGCGGGACGCGTGGGCCAGCGCCCGCGGCGCGACCCGCACCGACAGCGGCGCCTGCACGACCCCCGAACGCACCGGACCCACGCCCACCATTCCGGTCAGGGCCTCCAACAGCCGCCGCAGGTGGTCGTCGCCGCCCGCCATCACCGGGGCGAACACCTCGCGCGGCGCGCCGAGAACGTCGATCGCCATCGCTTCGGTGAGCGTCTGCAGCTGGATGAGCTGACGCGCTTCGCCCCAGCCGCGCTGCGCGTGCATCACGGCCAGCGGAGAACCCTGAAGCAGCGAAGCGCCTTCTTTCGGCCCCAGGACATACGGTTCGACGCCCCGCCGCGCGAGAGCGTCCGAAGCCGCGACCTCGACGCCGTCCTCGAGGACCGTGCCAATGCCGAGGAACGTCTGAAAAGCGTGCGACAGCGGGATGATCTCGCCCGAACTGCCGAGGCCGCCGCGCGGGACAGCGGGCGTGAAGCCGTCGTTGAGGCGGTCCACGAGGAACTGCACCAGCTCCGGGCTCACCCCCGACCACGGCTGCAGGAAATCACGCAGCCGCGCGATAAGCAACGCGCGGACGTCTTCGGGCGGCAGCCACGGCGGTCCGCCGACCGCGCGGCCGATCAGCAGGTTGCGCTGGTGCTCCGCCTGCTGTCGCTCGTCGAGCGCGACACCCGCCAGGCGACCCATCCCGGTGTTGACGCCGTAGACGGGCTTTTCGCGGCTTTCGAGCGCCGTCAAGAGCTCCTTCCGGCGCCGCCGCACCGTCTCCACCAGCGGTTTGTCCAGAACCAACCGTTCACCGTCGGCGAACTCGCTTCCGTCGACGATCATCGGTACGGCAGCATGGTGCCGACGCCGGAAGCCTCGGCACGGGCCAGGATCATGTCCGCCACCGCGACGTCCGTTGTGGACAGTCCGCGGTGCCAGAACAGGATCCGCTCGGCGTCGTGCTCGCGGCCCGGCTTCTTCCCGGCCACGATGTCGCCGATCTCGGCGTGGACCCCGTCCGCGGTGAGGAGGCCGGCGTTGAGCTGCGGGCGCAGGGCGCCGAACCGCGGGTTGCCGGACTGCGATTCGCGCCAGTCGTCGACGACGACCTTGTCGACGTCGTCGAGCAGCGTGAGCTCGAGCGCGCTGATCGTTCCGTAGGGCACCAGGAAGGTGCCCGGCCGGAGGAACTCGCGCCGCACCAGCGGCTCGGGCTCGACCAGCCGGGAGGCCTCGACCTGGATGTCCGCGCCGTCCAGGGTCTCCTCGGCCGTGGCGCAGACGCGGACGTCCTTGCCGAGCCGCTCCGACAGCCGGCGGCCGAAGTCCTCACGGGACTCCGGGCGCTTGCTGGTCACGCGGATCTCGGCGAAGTCGAACAACGAGTCGAGGAGCACGACGTTCCACCAGGCGGTACCGCGGGCGCCGATGTGCCCGAGCACCCGGGAGTCCGGGCGCGCCAGGTACTTCGCGCCGACGGCGGTCATCGCGCCGGTGCGGGCCTCGGTGATCATCGTGCCGTCGACGATGGCCCGCGGCATGCCGGTGTCCGGGTCGAGCAGCAGGATCAACGCCATTTCCGAAGGGAGGCCCCGTTCGAAGTTCCCCACGAAGTCACCGACGACCTTCACACCACTGACCTGCTTGGCGGAGAGGTGGCCGCGAAGGATGTTGAAGTGGCCCTTGCCGCCGTTGTCGGGCACGAGGTGCGTACGCGGTTCGAAGACGACCTGACCGCGGCCGTGGTCGGCGAGCACGTCCTCGACCGCGCCGACGATGTCCGCGTCCGTGATGCCGAGCGAGTCGATGTCGGCACCGGTCAGGTACCGGAGCCAGACGGACGTCACCGGGCGAGGTCCTCGATGACCTCGGCGCCGGGCAGCGAGGCCAGCGCGGTGCCGGAGATCAGCAGCTTGCTGCCGCGGATCCCGCTGCCGATGACGAGCTCGGGAGCGTCGGCGACCCGCTTGTCGACGAGGATCGGCCAGTCGGCGGGCAGGCCGACCGGCGTGATGCCGCCGTACTCCATCCCGGTCAGGGAGACGGCTTCGTCCATCGGCGCGAACGACGCCTTGCGGACGTCGAGCCGGCGCTTGATCACGCCGTTGACGTCGGCGCGGGTGGTCGCGAGCACGAGCGCGGCCGCGAACCGGACTTCGCCCGCGCGCTTGCCGGCGACGACAACGCAGTTCGCGGACGCTTCGAGCGGCGAACCGTACGTCTCGCAGAAGGCGGCGGTGTCGGCGAGCGCCGCGTCGATCTCCGCGACGCCGACGGCGTCCGGGTCGGCGAGCGCGGCCAGCGCCTTGGCGACGGGATCGGCGAGCAGGTCGGTACGCGAGGGGGCGGGAACCACGGTGAGGCTCCCGGCAATCGTCCAGGTCACCCCGCCAGGGTAGCTACCAGTTGGAGCCGCCGCGCTGGACCTCGATCAGCTTGGGTCGGACGTCCACGATGTAGACCAGGGCCGCGGCCATGGCCGGCACCCAGAAGATCATCCCCGGGCCCATCACGCTGAACAGCGCCATCGCGAGCGTCGCGCCGCCGGTGATGAGCATCCAGATGGGCTTGGTCTTGCGGTCGGCCGCGGAATAGGCGTCGGCGCGCTGAAGGAGCGCGTGCACGAACGCGAAGAGCCCGACCAGCGCGCTGCCCCAGTGGACTACTTCGAGGATCCAGATGGCAACCAGCACAGCGACAGCTTACGGCAAACCGCCCGAACGACCCCGGCCCCGCCACCGGGGTGCGGTGGCGGGGCCGGGGTGTTCACGGCGTTTTTACTTGTCGGCCTTGGGCGCGGCCGGCTTCTTCGCGGCGGCGCTGGTGGTCGTCCGGCGGGCCGGGGCGGCCGTCTTCGGGGCCGTCTTGTTCGCGACCTTGCGGCTCGCGGAACGGGTCTCGTGGGCGACGTCGTCACCCAGCTCCTCGATGGCCTCGGCGGCGTCGCCGGCGACCTCGGTCACCTTGCGGGCGGTCTTCTCGCCGACCGAGCGGGTGCGCTTGGTGAAGGTGCCCAGCACGCCGTCGACGCGGTCGCGGACCTCGGTGGTGACGCCCTCGACCTGACCCTGCGCGGTGGTCAGGGCCTCCTCGAGCTGCTCGATGGCTTTCTTGACCTGCGGCTGCGTGGAGAACTTGTCCCACGCCTGCTCGCCCGACTCGGCCAGCTTGTTGTACAGCTTGAGCGCGGCCTCGGTGTACTCGTCGATGACCTTGCGCAGCTCGGCCGGGTCCAGCTTCTCGCGGAAGCTCTCGACGTCGGTCGGCAGCTCCTGCAGGTTCTTGCGGGCCGTCTCGCTGCCCTTGGTCACGTTCTCCTTGGCCTTCGCCACGGCGTCGGTGACGGCCTGGCCGGCCAGGTTGCCGGCGCCGAGCGCGGCGAGCAGCGGGGTGCGGACCTGGTCGAGGGCGCTGGTCACGGCCTTCTTGACGTCTTCGGTGGTCTTGGGGGTCGTCATGGTGACTCCTTGGAGTTTGCGGCTGGAGTGGTGTCTGGGGTGTCTGCGGTGGGAGACGACTCGGCGGCCGGCCGTGCCGCGGCGTTCTCCCGGCGGAAGGACTCGTAGACGTCGAGCAGGACCTGCTTCTGCCGTTCGGTCAGCTCGGCGTCGGCGCGAATCGCGTCGCCCACCGGCCCACCCGTCGGCAGATCGAGGATCCCGGCCTGCACGTACAGCGCTTCGGCTGAAATGCGCAGTCCCTTGGCGATCTGCTGCAGGATCTCCGCGCTGGGCTTGCGCACCCCGCGCTCGATCTGGCTCAGGTACGGGTTGGACACGCCGGCGAGCTTCGACAGCTGGCGCAACGAGATCTTCGCGGTGTTGCGCTGCTGGCGGATGTACTCGCCGATGTCGGAGGCGATGTCCGCGACCTTCTCCATGGGACTGCCGGATCCTGGCGTCCCACCGGTTTCTGCCATCCGGTCACCTCCTCGCGACACCAACGACGCTACGCTCGTGTGCTAGCTATTGCAAGCACTCTGCTTGCAACTATCGGGCGTGATGGTCCTCACCCGCTAACGTGAGCACATGACGCGCTCGGCCCGGCTGCGGCGGCGCCTCGTCGAGCACTTGCTCGACGAGGACGTCCTGCACGCCCCGGAATGGATCGCCGCCTTCCGCGCGGTTCCGCGCCACGTCTTCCTGCCGCGGTTCTTCGCGCCGGCGGGCGGGCTGTGGGCGGCGGTCGACCGGGAGGACCCGGGCTGGCTGGAGACCGTCTACTCGCGCGACGTGCTGGTCACGCAGCTGGACGACGACCCGGACCGATGGGACCTCGCCCGGCGCACCGGGCCGGTGGCGGGAACGCCGACGAGCTCGTCGAGCATGCCGTCGATCATGGCGATCATGCTCGAGGAGCTGCGGGTGCGCGACGGGCAGCGCGTGCTCGAGATCGGCACCGGCACCGGCTACAACGCCGCGCTGCTGAGCCACCGCTGCGGCGCCGGTCAAGTGTCCACAGTGGACGTCGACCCGGTGATCGCCGGCGAGGCGCGTGAACGGCTGGCCGTGGCCGGCTACCGGCCGGCGTGCGCGGTGGGCGACGGCGCGCTCGGCTTCCCGGCCGGCACGCTGTTCGACCGGGTGCTGTGCACCGCTTCGGTTTCCTCGATCCCGCTCGCGTGGCTGGCGCAGACCGCGCCGGGCGGGCTGGTCGTGACGACGCTGAACCGGCCGATCGGCGCCGGGCTGGTCCGGCTCGTCGCCGGCGAAGACGGCACCGGGCAGGGCCATGTCCTCGCGCGCGACGGCCGCTTCATGCCGCTTCGCGCGCACCGGCTGGCGGAGGCCGACCCGATGCCGTCGCCGCGGCGCGACGACTGGGAGCAGACGCGGCTGCCGCTGTCCACGGTGATCCAGCCGCGCAAGCAGTTCGAGTTCTTCGCCGGGCTGGCGATGCCGGGCGTCCGGCCGGTGCGCGACCAGGACGGGACGGACCCGCACGCGGCGGGCGGGCCGGGCGACAGCGGGCTCGCGCTCGTCCACCCGGACGGCTCGTGGGTCCGCCACCGCAAGCGCGGCGGCGCGGACGAGGTGGCCCAGGGTGGCCCGCGAGCGCTGTGGGAGCTGGCCGAGGCCGCCTACGTCGAGTGGTGCGAGCTGGGCAAGCCGGAACGCGACCGCTTCGGGGTGACGGTCACCGGGGAGCGCCAGGAGTTCTGGCTCGACTCACCGGACGGCCGGACCTGGCCACTCGACTAGGGCAGCCGCGCCCGGATCCACTTCTCCACGTGGTCCGCCGCGTCCTCCGCCGAGGCCTCCGTCGTGTCGAAGAGGTCGACCCCCAGCTCCGACGCCGACTTCTGGAGCCAGTCGTTGAACTCCAGCATCTCCTCGATGCGCGGCTCGTCCCACTCCCGCCAGGCCGGCCGGGCCCGCAGCCGGCGGCGCAGCGACTCCGGTGAGCCGACCAGCGCCAGGTAGTGGATGTCGCTGAAGAACGCGCGCTCCGGGAGCGGCTCGAACTCCGGGGGCGCGACCGTGCCGCACAGCACGACCGGGCGGCCGTTCTGGTGCAGCATCGCCGCCATCCGGAGCCAGACCGCGCGGAACGCCGCGACGTCGTCGCGCAGCGCACCCGTCCAGAGGACGTCCTGCTCCAGCACGACGACGTCGCCGGCGAACCGTGCTGCGAGCAGCGGCCCGAGCGTCGACTTGCCGGCGCCGCTCGGGCCGGTCAGTGCGAACAGCGGCAGCCGCCGGAACGGCCACCGGTGCCCGCAGCGAGCGCACTCGAGGGTGCCGCCGGAGACGACCGGGCGGTCCGCCCGGTCGCCGCACGACGAACAGATCCGCAGGTCGAGACCCACCTCAGTCGAAGAGGTTTTCGAGGAAGCCGCGCTTGCGGTGGCCATGCCCGTGCGGCCGCGGGGAATCCGAGTACCCGCCGCCGCGATAGCCCTTGGGTGAATCCGCGTAGCCGCCGCCCCGGTAGCCCTTCGGCGAGTCCGGGTAGCCGCCACCGCCGCGGTACGGGCGTGGCGAGTCGGACCGGCCGTAGGGCGCCGGGCCTCCTCCCTGGTAGGGCGGTGGCTGCCCGCCGTAGAACGAACTCTCCGCACCGGAGATCGCTTCGAGCTCACCGCGGTCCAGGAAGATCCCGCGGCAGCCTTCGCACTGGTCGATGTGGACGCCGTTCTTGTCCACGGTCCGCATCTGGTTCTGACACTTCGGACAAATCACACATCAGAGCCTACGCATAAACGCGTCAGCAGGCGCAGAGGCAGAACGGGTGGCCCACCGGATCGGCGTAGACGCGGAACGTCTTCGGCGCGTCATCCAGCAGTTTCGCGCCCAGGCCGAGCACGCGCTCGTGCGCCGCTTCCAGGTCCGTGACGTCCAGGTCCAGGTGCAGCTGCTGCGGGTTCTCCGCGGACGGCCACGACGGCGGCCGGTAGTCGGGCACCCGCTGGAACGCGATCCCCGCGCCGCCCGCGGGGTTGGGCAGCGTGACCCAGTGGCCGTCTTCGGCGACTTCGGGCGCGCCCCACTCCAGCACCGCCCGGTAGAACCCGGCCAGCGCGACCGGGTCGGGGCAGTCGAGGGCCACCACACCCAGCGTCGGTACCGCACTCATTCGTCGCTCCCTTCGATCGCAAGTAACCAGTCAATGCAGTATGTGGGTTAGCGCACGCGGGGGCAACCACCGACCGCCGTACACTGGCGCAGTGCACACCGACGCATCCCTCGTCGTGGAGTTCCTCAACACGGTCAACGTCGAAGAGGGCACTGACCTGCTCGAAGATCCCGGGCAGTGGCGGGGGTGGGCGGCCGGCCGCGCGTTGACGGCCAACCCGGCCGCCGAGGCCCGCGCGGCGCGGGACGCCCTGCGCGCCGCGATCGGCGACCCACGGCTGCCCGGCGGAAGCCTCGACGTCGGCACCCGCATCTCCCTGACCGACGACGGCCCGGCCCTGGTCGCGGACGACGTCGTGGGCGCGGTGTTCGCGGCCTGCGCACGGCTCGTGGTGCGGGGCGACTGGATCCGGCTGAAGATCTGCCCCGCGGACACGTGTTTGTGGGCGTTCTACGACGAGTCCCGCAACCGGTCGCGCACGTGGTGCTCGATGCGGGTGTGCGGAAACCGCGAGAAGGCGCGGGGCTGGCGGGCCCGCGCCGCCGAGACCGCGGCGGGCTGACTGCCACGGGCGGACCCGATCGTCATGAAAGGGTCGTTCACCGCGCCCGGCGACAGGAAAGAGTCGTTCATGACATCCGGCACCGGGCCGACGGGCTCATCCGAGCGGCGGACCCCCGGAAGACTGTGGACAACTCCGCAACCGAGCACCACATATCCACGCCCCGACCGGCCCACCCCCCACACGTTGTGGACAGCGATTAGGCCATCACCGTGAAAACCTGTGGATAACCCCGGGGATAACTCAGCTTCCTGTGGACAACTGGTTTGAACGTCCCCCAGGTGTGGTATACGACCTAGCCGTCAGAACAGCAGCTCCGCCACCGCGTAGATGACGAGCCCGGCCAGCGCACCCACGACCGTGCCGTTGATGCGGATGAACTGCAGGTCGCGGCCCACCTGGAGCTCGATCTTGCGTGACGTCTCCTCCGCGTCCCAGCGCTCGACCGTGTCCGTGATGATCGTCGTGATCTCGCCCGAGTAGTTCTTCACCAGGTACGCCGCCGCGCCCTCGACCCAGCCGTCGGCCTTCGAGCGCAGCTGGTCGTCGGTCACCAGCCGCGACCCCAGCGACATCAGACCCAGGCGGACGCGCCGGCGCAGCTCGCTCGACGGGTCCTCCGCCGCGTTCAGCAGCATCTCCTTCGCCGTGCTCCACGCCGAGCCGATCAGGCGCTGGACCTCTTCGTGGTTCACGATCTGGCCCTTCACCTGCTCGGCGCGGGCCATCACGTCGGGGTTGGTCTGCAGGTCCTGGGCGAACTCGCCGAGGAACTTGTCCAGCGCCAGCCGCATCGGGTGGTTGACGTCGGTCTTCACCGCCCACGCGAAGGACAGCACCTCGCCGTAGACCTTGTCCGCGAGCATCTCGTCGACGAACTTCGGCGACCAGCTCGGCGCCCGGTCGGACACCACGCGCAGCATCGTCGTGTGGTTGTCGCGGACCCACTCGTAGCCGCGGTCGCACATCAGGTCCACGAGCTTGTGGTGCGCGCCGTCGGCGAACACGCCCTGGAGGATCTTGCCCAGCGGCGGGCCCCACGGCTTGTCGATGATCCGCCGCGCGACCGCCTGCTCCATGATCGCCTGGACGTCCTCGTCCCGGAGGACGCGAACGGCCGCGCGGACGACGGTGGCCAGTTCGGACGTGACGCGCTCGGCGTTGTCCTCCTGGGCCAGCCACCCACCCAGGCGGCGGGCGATCTCGACGCGCTTGAGCTTGTCGCGGATGACCTCCTCGGAGAGGAAGTTCGACCCGACGAACTCGCCGAGGCTGCTGCCCAGCGCGTCCTTCTTGTTCGGGATGATCGCCGTGTGCGGGATCTTCAACCCCAGCGGATGGCGGAACAGCGCCGTGACGGCGAACCAGTCGGCCAGCGCGCCGACCATGCCGGCTTCGGCCGCGGCTCGCACGTAGCCGACCCAGCCCGGCCAGCCGCTCGACTGCGCCCAGCTGGTCAGCAGGAACACGACGGTGGCGCCGATCAGGAAAGACAGCGCGACCAGCTTCATCTTGCGCAGCGCGCGCCGCTTTTCCGCTTCGCCGGCAGGGCCGCCCGGCGGATCGGCGGGCGTCACCTTGGCGGGGGTCAGTTGCTCCACACCGCCATTGTCCGCGAGGATCGCTGATCGTGCGCGAACCTGCTCTCGTCCCCCGCCTCCGGCCGTTCACGTCGACCATCTTCGCCGAGATGACGGCGCTGGCCGTCCGGCACGACGCCGTCAACCTCGGCCAGGGCTTCCCGGACACCGACGGCCCGGCCGGCATGCTCGACGCGGCAAAGAACGCGCTGTTCGGCGGCGCCAACCAGTACCCGCCGGGGCCCGGGCGCCCCGAGCTGCGGGCCGCGATCGCGCGGCACCGGCTGCGCTACGGCACCGAGTACGACCCGGACACGGAGATCCTCGTCACCGCGGGCGCGACCGAAGCCATTGCGGCAGCGTTGATGGCACTGACCGAAGCCGGTGACGAGGTCATCGTCATCGAGCCCTACTACGACTCCTACGCGGCCGCGGTCGCGATGGCGGGTGCCCAACGCCGGGTCGTCGGGCTGGTCGAAGGCCCGGACGGCCGGTTCGGCCTCGACGTCGAGGGGCTGCGCGCCGCCGTCACGCCGCGGACGCGGGCGATCCTGGTCAACTCGCCGCACAACCCGACCGGCACCGTGTTCACCCGCGCCGAGCTGGAGGCGCTCGCCGCGCTCTGCGTCGAGCACGACCTGATCGCGATCTGCGACGAGGTCTACGAGCACCTGGTCTTCGACGACGCGGAGCACATCCCGCTGGTCACGCTGCCCGGGATGCGGCCGCGGACGGTCAGCATCTCGAGCGCCGGGAAGACGTTCAACTGCACCGGCTGGAAGATCGGCTGGGTCTGCTCGACGCCGGAGCTGGTCGCGGCGGTGAAGGCGGCGAAGCAGTTCATCACCTTCGTGTCCGGCGGCCCGCTGCAGCCAGCCGTCGCGCACGCGCTCGACCACGAGCTGGCCTGGGTCGACGGCCTGCGCGAGAGCCTGCAGGAGAAGCGTGACCGGCTTTCGGCCGGGCTCGCCGACGCCGGGTTCGCGGTGCGGCCGACGGCGGGCACGTACTTCGTCTGCGTCGACGTGCGGCCGCTCGGCTTCACCGACGCCGCCGACCTCGCGTGGGAGCTGCCCGGGCGGGTCGGGGTCGCCGCGGTCCCCGTGAAGGTGTTCACCGATCACCCGGACGAGTGGAAACACCTCCTGCGTTTCGCGTTCTGCAAGCGCAATGACGTCATCGACGAGGGCGTCACCCGGTTGCGCAAACTGGTCTGACGACCGCGACGGCGAGGCGGAAACTTTCCGGCCGCCGAATCGGGAGCGAAACCCGGCGGGCCGCGCCCGACGCGCCCGGCGACCGGTGCGGCACGCGCGGGCACCGGCCGGGCGGGGTTGACCGATTGCCGTAGCCGGTGGTCACGCTCCGCGATCATGAAGGTGACTTCGGGTCTTCGGCGCAGCCTGGCGAGCTCGGGCCGGGCCAGCGGTCAGTCGGCCGACGATGATCACGGACCGGAGCCGCAGGAGCGACGTGGATCCGAGCCCGGCGGACCACTGTGGACCCATTCGGCCCAGCGCACGTCCCACGCTCCGGGCGCCTGCCCGATCGTCCGGCTGAAACCCGGGCCCACGCACCGAAAGCCACCGTACCGGCACGGAAAGCGACCGAGGTGTCGGAAACATCAGGTCAACGCTCGAATGTGCAAATTGCAGAACTCGTCCGAATGGCCGCAGAGTAGCCCCCGAACGGCACTGAGAGTGATCAACTCGTCGGCCGCAGATACCTTGCCCGGTAGGGCCGTTCCGTCTTACGGGCTGGATCGAACGCGGGAGAGATGAAAGACTCCCGAGCGGTGCTAGAAAGAGTGCAGCCCCGGGGGAACTGCGACCTGGCCGGAGAAAGACCCCAGCAAGAACAAACTCGAGCGGGCGTCGCTGGAGTTTCAGGCGCGGACGGTGGTGGTGGCGGTGAGCATTACGGCGTACGCGCGCCGCAGCGCCCCCGCGCAGCCTGCGCTCACAGCGGGTGAATCCGCGCGCGCCCCGCGGCCCTGGGCCGCCGCGCTGCAGCGGCCCGCCGCCAAGATCCTGGTCACCGGGGGCCTGGCCGTCGCCGGGTGGCTGCTCACCGCCGCCCTGACCGGCAACACCGCGTCGGCCGCCGAAACGGCGAGCTGCCCGGACGCCCCCGCCGCCTCCACTGTGGACCATTCGGCGAAGCTCTTCACGCACCACAGGCACCACAAGAGCCACCGCGAAGCCGCCGTCACGTGCACGCGGCAGTCGGACGAAACCCAGGCCGACCAAACGACGGCTGACGAGACGACGGCCGGCGAGGCCACGGCCGACGAGACCGCGAAGCCGGCCGCAGAGACCAAGACCGTCGCGAAGCAGAGCGCGGCGAAGTCCACGAAGGACACTCAGACCACCGAAGAGCAGGCGACCACGACGAAGGCGACCTCGTCCGGCGGCCTGCTCGGCGGGCTCGTCGGCGGCGTCCTCAACGTGGTCGGCGGCACGCTGAACACCGTCACGGCCACCGTCAGCGGAACGCTGAGCACCGTCGGCGTCGTCACGGACACGCTGTCCCACACCGTCCTCGCGCCGCTCACCCAGCCGCCCGCGGACGACCCGGACGCGCCCGTCCTGCTCCCCCTCGACGACATCCTGAACCCGATCCTCAACGGCGGCTCGAACTCGGGCGGCGTCACGGTCACCGTGCCCGGCGTCGTCGGCGACAGCGTCACCCAGGTGACCGCCACCGCCGCCGAGACCGCCCCCGCCGCGGCGGAAACGACGACTACTACCTCGCAGACCTCCCGGGTCGCGGTCGTGCACCTCGTCGAGGTGCAGAACACGCTGCCCGCCCAGCAGGAGCAGCCGCGCGACTCCGGTGTCCACGCCCGCAACGGCGGGGGCGGCGACAGCACCCCGGGCCTGCCCGGCGGCACGAGCGCCCCGAGCGCGCCGGCGCCGACCGCGGCCGCCGGCCACGACGGCCCCGGTGGCGCCCGCCACCCGTTCGCCGTCCACACCGACAGCGCCACCACCACCCAGCTGAAGCTCATCGGCGCCAGCCTCGACCGCGACGTCGACGGCGCGGGCAGGGAAGCCTCCCTGCCCACCACCTCCCCCGACTGACCCCTGACCGGGCAGCCGGGGAGAACTGCGTCCAAAACAAGATCAACTAGACGCGTGTGCACGCCGTGAAGGCGTGACACTTCCCCTGCTCCAGTACGCGATCCGTGACTCTTTCACGTCTCGTGACGCTCATTCGCGTCCGACGTACCCCAGGGGCTGAAAGCCATGCGAAACCACAGTCTTCCCGACCGGCCGACCGCGCCCGGCCGAGTCGGATCCCGGTCCCGGCGCCGCGCTGCCCCCGCGGCCCGACACCAACATCGTGCTCGCCCGGGTGCCCGACATCCCGACCGCGCTGGCCTGGCTCGACT
>NZ_JBEZHS010000020.1:0-164246 GCF_040650695.1 Amycolatopsis sp. NPDC048633 | reverse complement strand
GACACCGTCCTGGTCAGCGGTACTTCCGCGAGCGCGGCTTGGGGCGCGGCGGCCGCTTCGGTTCGCGACCTCGGGCGCCGGGGCGCTGCCCCTTCCCGAGCCGCGGGCGGCGGACTACCCTTCCCAGGAGATAGTAAAAGCGTGAACTAAATCGGCCGATCGGTCTGGAGGCGACCATGGCGTACTACCGCCGCGCGGGGACCATCCCGCCGAAGCGGCACACCCAGCACCGCACCCCCGAGGGCGGCCTGTACTCCGAGGAGCTGATGGGCGAGGAGGGCTTCTCGTCGGACTCCTCACTGCTCTACCACCGCGGGGTGCCGTCGGCGATCGTCGACGCGACGCCGTGGGAGCTGCCGGACCAGACGCTCACCGAGAACCGCCCGCTCGTGCCGCGCCACCTGAAGCTCCACGAGCTGTTCGCCGGCCAGGACTGGAAGAGCGCCGACGTCGTCACCGGCCGGCGGCTGGTGCTGGGCAACGGCGACGTCCGGATCTCCTACGTCGCGGCGGGGGAGGCGTCCCCGCTCTACCGCAACGCCGTCGGCGACGAATGCGTGTACATCGAGTCCGGTGACGCGCGGGTCGAGACGATCTTCGGCGTGCTGGAAGCGCGCCAGGGCGACTACGTGATCCTGCCGCGCGCGACCACGCACCGCTGGGTCCCGGCCGGGAACGAGCCGCTGCGGGCCTACGTCGTCGAGGCGAACTCGCACATCACCCCGCCGAAGCGCTATCTGTCCCGTTTCGGTCAGCTGCTGGAGCACGCGCCGTACTGCGAGCGCGACCTGCACGGGCCGGACGAGCCGTTCCTGGCCGAGGGTGAGGACGTCGAGGTGCTGGTCAAGCACCGCGGCTCGCGCGGCATCACCGGCACGCGGTACGTGTATCCGACGCACCCCTTCGACGTCGTCGGCTGGGACGGTTTCCTCTACCCGTACACGTTCAACGTCGCCGACTTCGAGCCGATCACCGGGCGCGTGCACCAGCCGCCGCCGGTGCACCAGGTGTTCGAAGGCCACAACTTCGTCATCTGCAACTTCGTCCCGCGCAAGGTCGACTACCACCCCCTCGCCGTGCCGGTGCCGTACTACCACTCCAATGTGGACTCCGACGAGGTCATGTTCTACTGCGGCGGGAACTACGAGGCCCGCAAGGGATCCGGCATCGGCCAGGGCTCGATCAGCCTGCACCCGGGCGGGCACAGCCACGGCCCGCAGCCCGGCGCGGTCGAGCGGTCGCTCGGCGCGGAGTTCTTCGCCGAGCTGGCCGTCATGGTCGACACGTTCCGCCCGCTGGAGCTCGGCGAAGGCGGCCTGGCGAGCGAAGACCCCGGCTACGCGTGGACCTGGTCGGGACGGGGGCCGGTCGCGTGATCCCCGCCCTCTTCGCCGGCCTGTGCGACGACGCCGCGGTGTTCCCGCCCGGCCTGGCACCCCTGCCGGACGCCGTCGCCGCGCACGACACCTACAAGCAGGCCTGGTACACCGACCTCGTCGGCCCGCTGGTGCTCGCCGCCCCGGCGCTCGACGCGCTGGGTGACCTACTCGGGCCCCGCGAAACCCCCTTGGCCGTCGCGGTGACGCTGCCCGGCGGCCCCGATCGGCTGCCCGGCGTGCTCGACGCCGCGAAGGCGCTGCCGATCGACCTGCAGGCCCTCGAAATCGCCGTGCCGGACGGCATGGGGCCGGCCGAACTCCTCGACGCGATCTCCGCCGCCACCGCGCCGGTCTACGTGGAGATCCCGCGCGACGACCGCCGCCTGCCGCTCCTGCGGGCGCTCGCCGGGACGAGCCACCGCGCGAAGTTCCGCACCGGTGGGGTCCGCGCCGACCTGTACCCCGGCGAGGCCGAGCTGGCCACCGCGATCCGGGCCGCCGTCGAGGCCGGGGTGCCGTTCAAGGCCACCGCAGGGTTGCACCACGCGCTGCGCAACACCGACCCGGAGACCGGGTTCGAGCAGCACGGCTTCCTCAACCTGCTGCTCGCCGCCGGTGCTCCCGAGCAGGCCGAAGCACTCCTGGCCGAGCGCGACGGCGAGGTCGTCGCCGCCCGGCTCCGCGAGCTGGACGCGGACACCGCCCGCGCGCGGTTCACGTCGTTCGGCACGTGCAGCATCACCGACCCCCTGACCGAGCTGGCCGCCCTCGGCCTGCTGCCCCGAGGAGAGGCATGACCACGATCGACATCCCCGCCGGCTCCCCGTTCGGGACCGCCGCCCTGCCCTACGGCGTGTTCTCCGTCGGCGGTGACGCCCCGCGCGTCGGCGTCCGCGTCGGGGACTCCGTGCTCGACCTGGCCCGCGCGCTCGGCGACGACGTCTTCGCCGCGCCGTCGCTGAACCCGTTCATGGCGCAGGGGTACGACCGCTGGGTGGCAGTTCGCGAGCGGGTCACGGCGCTCGTCGCCGGCGACGTCCCGGACGACGCCGTGCACGCCGTCGACACTGTCACGCTGCACCTGCCGTTCGAGGTCGCGGACTACGTCGACTTCTACGCGTCCGAGCACCACGCGTCGAACGTCGGCCGGCTGTTCCGGCCGGACGCGGAACCGTTGCTGCCCAACTGGAAGCACCTCCCGGTCGGCTACCACGGCCGCGCGGGGACGATCCTGGTCTCGGGCACGGACATCGTCCGCCCGAGCGGGCAGCGCAAGGGCGACCCGGCGCCGGTGTTCGGCCCGAGCACCCGCCTGGACATCGAGGCGGAGCTGGGCTTCGTCGTCGGCACGGGCACGCCGCTGAACACCCCGATCGCCCCGGACGACTTCGCGCGGCACGTGTTCGGCGCGGTGCTGCTCAACGACTGGTCCGCGCGCGACATCCAGGCGTGGGAGTACGTGCCGCTGGGCCCGAACCTGGGCAAGAGCTTCGCGACGTCGATCTCGGCGTGGGTCGTCCCGATCCTCGCGCTGGAGGCCGCGCGGATCCCGCTGCCCGGGCAGGACCCGGAGCCGCTGCCGTACCTGCGGGAAAGCCGCCCGTGGGGGCTGGACGTCGAGCTGGTCGTCGAGTGGAACGGCGAGGAGGTCAGCCGCCCGCCGTACCGCGAGATGTACTGGTCACCCGCGCAGATGCTCGCGCACCTGACGGTCAACGGCGCGTCGTCGCGCACCGGCGACCTGTACGGCTCCGGCACGATCTCGGGCCCGGAGAAGCACCAGCGCGGCGCGTTCCTCGAACTGAGCTGGGGCGGCAAGGAGCCGTTGACGGTCAAGGGTGAGGAGCGCAGCTTCCTGCTCGACGGCGACGAAGTGGTGATCACGGGTACCGCCGCGGGCGCGAACGGCGAGCGCATCGGCTTCGGCGAGGTCCGCGGCCGAATCCTCCCGGCCGGCTGAGCCGAGCGGATCTCGTCGGCGCCGGCCTCTTTCACGCCGAATTGTCCGTGACCCGGCCGCGGGTCACGGACAATTCCCGGTTCGCCAGGTCCCCGCAATTCGGTAATGATCACAGTCCGCAATTAGTGAATGCTAGTGCACGTTCAGGTGCGGCAGGAGCCGGCGGAGGGCGTCGGACGGTTCGAGCCCCAGTTCTTCGAGCAGCGTGTGCCGGCACTGCTCGTACTGGTGCTGTGCCGCCGCCCGGTTGCCGGCGGCGAGGTGCGCGTCGATCAGCACCCGGTGCGCGCTCTCCCGCAGCGGCTCGGCCCGCACCGCGGCCAGCCCGGCGGCCACCGCCTCGCCGTGCCGGCCGGCCGTGGTGAGCCGCTTCGCCATGGCCTCCAACGCATACAGCCGCAGCTGGTGGTACTGCTCCTGTTCGAGGAGCACCCACTCGTTGTCCGACCACTCGGGCAGCAGGTCGGCGGACAGGTCGTCGCGGGTGCGCCGGTCCAGGATGTCGTCGCAGCCGCAGGACTTGTCGAGCAGGCGGTGTGCGCTGGCGACAGCGTCGTGGATGTCGACGGTGATGTTGCCCGCCAGCGCCATCTCCTGCACGGACGCGTCGATGACCTGGTGCCCGGTGCGCGACGCGCGCCACAGCGACGAGCGCAGGTTCGCGTTGGCGCGGGGCGTGGTCGCCTCCGGCCACAGCGTTCTCGCCACGTAGGTCCTGGTCCGCGGCCGGTCCTGCAGCGCGAGAAAAGCGAGCAGCCGCTGCGCGCTGGACGACAGGACCACCCGGTCATCGTCCACGAGCAGCGCGAAACTCTTCAGCAGCCGCAGTGTCACGATCTGCGTTTCTCCAGTGCGCATCGGCTCCCCAACCTATGCCCGGCACCGATCGGATCGACCCCACCCTTGAGCAATTCGCGACCCCGGTGCGAAACGTTACCGGAATTATCGGGCATGTGGCGTCAACGGGACGTCACGAAAACGTCATCGGGCCTGATCCGAGCTCTTCCAGCCAGCTTCGCACGGCCTCGAGCACCGCCTCCGGGGAAGTCACCGCGAGCGTTTTGGCGTCGTGCGTGCCGACCGTGGAGAGGACGCGGACGCGCAGGGCGCCGGGCTCGCCGCCTTCCAGCCAGGCGCGGAGAACCATGCTGCCGGAACGCTCTTCGGGTGCCTCCACCGACGCAGCATGCGCGCCGGTGTGTCACCGCCGCGTCGCGGGCACGTCAACGCGGGCCCGGGGAACGCCGCCGTGACGCCGGCGCGACGCGCGGATCGCGGGCCGGCCACGCCACCCCTGCGATGCTGCGCCCCGGCACGTCGCAGCCAGGTCTCGGCGGGTCACCGGGGAGGGACTGGCATGGGCGATTTCGGGGTCGTCGCCGACGTTTCGACGATCATCGTGGACCGGCTCACCGAGGCGCTGCGCGGGCTGGATCCGAACGACCCGCCGACGGCGGTGCTGAGCGACCTCGAGGACCGGCCGAGCCGCGCCACGCTCACGGTCTTCCTGTACGAGATCGCGGAGGACCCCACCTCGCGCAACCGGCCGCCGGTGCGGTCCCTCCCACCGGACGCGCCGACAAGCCGCAAGCCGCCGATGGCGCTCCTGCTGCGCTACCTGATCACCCCGTGGGGCGGCAACCAGGAGACCCAGCACCAGATGATCGGCCGGGCCCTCCAGGTCTTCTACGACGACGCGATCTGGTCCGGCGGGGAGCTGACGGGCAGCATGGCGGGCACCACGGAGGCACTGCAGTTCACGCTGACGCCGCTGACGCTCGACCAGAAGTCGTGGATCTGGTACGCGATCCAGAAGCCCTACAAGCTGTCCCTCAACTACGAGGTCCGGGTCGTCAACCTCGACTCCCTCGACGTCGCCGAGCTCAGGCTCGTGCGCAGCCGCACGATCAGCGGGGCGCCGCGGCCATGACCCACTTCCACCCCGTCGAGACCTCCGTCCTGCACAGCCCGGCCTGGTTCGTGCCCTTCGACGAGTTCGCCCGGCGCGTGCGGGCCGCCGACGTGGACACGCGGCTCGACCGCTTCGACCCGGACGAGAACGGCTGGGTCCCCCAGGACACGCCGTCGATCCGCACCCCGAGCGCCGCGATCGCCTACCCGGAGCTCGGCCGCCGCCGGGCGCCGGGCGCCGAGCCGGAGCGGTTCCGCGTCCGCTTCACCGTCGTCGGGCTCGCGCCGCTGTACCCGGCGGACGGCGCGGACTTCGACGCGGCACTGGCCGGGGTCGAGTTCCTGGCCCGGCCGTACGACGACACGACCCCGCCCGGGGCCGGGAGCGAGCCGCGGCTGGTCCGGCTGCTGCCGGGCATCGCGTTCCCGTACGGGCCCGGCATCCGCACGGTGTACGGCGTCGTCGTCGACGCGGTCACCCGGGCACCGGTGGCGAACGCGCTGGTCGAAGCGTCCGGCACGACGATCCGGGACGGGGTCGCGTGGCGGGAGCGGACCCTGACCGACCCGGACGGGGCGTTTCGGCTCGCCCTGCGCTGGGAGGGCGAGCCGGTCATCGGGCCGCCGCCGGTGCAGACCTTCCACCTCACGGCCACCGAGCGGCCGGGCCGGACCGGGGCCCTCGAAGTCCGGCTGCCCACCGAGCGGGACCGCCGGCACGTCATCGAGATCGTCCAGCTGTAGAGAAGGAGCCAAGCCATGCCCGAGTACCTGAGCCCCGGCGTCTACGTCGAGGAGGTCGACGCGGGGCCGCGGCCGATCGCGGGGGTGAGCACCAGCACGGTGGGCATGGTCGGGGTGACCCAGCGCGGCCCGACCACCGGGAAGCCGAAGCTGGTCACGAACTTCCTGGAGTTCCAGACGACCTTCGGCGGCTTCCTGCCCGAGCCGGCTCCGCTGGTCCGGGACAAGTGGGTCAACGACCCGGCCGAGGGCGGCCGCTGGTGGCTGTTCCCGCTGGCGGTCAAGGGTTTCTTCGACAACGGCGGCCAGCGCCTGTACGTCAAGCGGGTCGTCGCCGGTGAGGCGCAGCCCGCCACCGGCACGCTCTTCGGCGGCCTGGTCAGCGCGATCACCCGCGACGCCGCGGCCGGCTCCAAGACCTTGGAGCTGGCCCACCTGGTGGGCTTCACCGGCACGGACCAGGTCACCGTCTTCCGCGGCAGCGACAACGTCGAGATCGGCACGGTCACGATCACCGCGTACGACGCCACCCGAGGGCGGGTCACGCTCGGCACCGGACTGACGGCGGAGGTCAAGACCTCCCGCGGCGACTACGTGCAGAAGGGCGAGCGCGGTACCACGCCGAGCCTGCGGTTCGCCGCGTCGAGCCCCGGTTCCTGGGGCAAGGCGGTCCAGCTGCGGATCTCGCCGTCGGTGAGCGCGTCGCTGCCGGTGCTGCCCGATCCCGGCGAGGGCCCGCTGTTCGTCACCGCGCTCGCCGCCGAGGCCGCCGCCGACGACGCGTCGATCGAGGTGAACGCGGTGCCCGGCCTCGATCCCGGCGACCTGCCGGCCGACGTCTGGATCCTGATCAACAACCGGCGGTTCCAGGTCACCGTGGCGCAGCCGGTGGAGGGGAAGGTGACGCTGACCTTCCCCGAGGGCACCACCCACGCGCCGTGGAAGACCGCGCTCACCGTGCGCCGGGTGCGCCGGGCCTCCGCCGGTGCGGGCCCGGAGCTGCGGATCAGCGGGTCGAGCCGGCTGTACGAAGGCGCGGTCACGCAGCTCGACACCGGCGACAGGCTGACCGCCGCGACGGTCGTGTCGATCGGGTCCGACGACGTCGTGACCCTCGACGTGGACACCCCGGAGCTGGTCTTCGAATCGGCCCGGCTCCAGCTGGTCGAGTCCACTGTGGAGACCCGGTTCGCCGACCCCGGCGGCGGCTCGGTGACCGAGACCTTCCGCAACCTCCGGCTGACCGGAGAGGCGCCGGGCACCGTGACGGGCACGCTGGCGAGCCAGTCACGGCTGGTGCGGGCGACCACGCTGGAGCTGGACACCGATCCCGGCAAGTTCCCGACCCCCGGTGCCGGTTCCTGGCTGACCCTCGCCGACGAGGGCTCGGACGCCTTCGAGAGCCTCGACGTCGGGGACTTCGTCGGCACGGACGGCGGGAGCGGCAAGCGCACCGGCATCGTGGCGCTGGAGGACATCGACGAAGTGGCGGTCTGCGCGGTGCCCGGCGTGTGGGCCGGCACCGTCGAGTCGGCGCTCGTCACCCACTGCGAACAGCTCAAGGACCGGTTCGCGATCCTCGACCCGCAGGACGGCCTGGACATCGAGGGCATCCAGGCGTTCCGCGAGCCGTTCGACACCAAGTACGCGGCGCTCTACTACCCGTGGCTGGTCGTCAACGACCCGTCGACCGGGCAGTTCGCCGAGGTGCCGCCGTCCGGGCACATCGCCGGGATCTACGCGCGCACCGACACCGAGCGGGGCGTGCACAAGGCGCCGGCCAACGCGGTCATCCGCGGCATCCGGCTCGCCGACGGCATCGCCCAGGACGTCACCAAGCGGCACCAGGACCTGCTGAACCCCCGCGGGATCAACGCGTTGCGGTTCTTCCCCGGCCTCGGCCAGCGGGTGTGGGGCGCGCGCACGCTGTCTTCGGACACCTCGTGGAAGTACGTCAACGTGCGCCGGCTCTTCCTGTTCCTGGAGGAGTCGATCGACGAGGGCACCCAGTGGGTCGTGTTCGAGCCGAACGACGAGCCGCTGTGGGCGCTGGTGCGGCAGACGGTCTCGAACTTCCTGACCACGGTCTGGCGCACCGGCGCGCTCGCCGGCACGACCGCGGACGAGGCCTTCTTCGTCCACTGCGACCGCTCCACGATGACCGACGACGACATCGCCAACGGACGGCTCATCTGCGTGATCGGGGTGGCGCCCGTGTTCCCGGCGGAGTTCGTGATCTTCCGGATCCAGCAGAAGACCCGCGAAACCCAGCTCGTCTGATCGAAAGGCAACGACCCATGCCCCCTGTGACGCGCGACGACCCGTATGCCGCGTACAACTTCCTGGTCATCGTGACCAACGTCAGCGACGACGGTGTCGCGGTGAGCGGATCCTTCACCGAAGTCAGCGGGATGGACGTCGAGATCCCGGTGATCGAGCACCGCAACGGCAGCGAGGACACCACGCTCCGCAAGCTCCCGGGGCTCAAGAAGTTCCCGAGCGCGCTGACGTTCAAGCGTGGGGTCACCGGCCACGTCGGCTTCTGGAACTGGGTGAAGGAAGCGCTCGACGGCCGCGTGCACCGCACGGCGGGCTCGATCGTCATGCTCGACGAGAACCGCCAGGAGGTCATGCGCTGGAACTTCGACCGGGCCTGGCCGACCAAGTACACCGGACCGTCGTTCAACGCGACCAAGAACGAGATCGCCATGGAGACGCTCGTGCTGGCCGTCGAGAGCCTCCTGATCGACGCGTGAGAGAGCAGAGATGACCAGCGTGGCGCTTCCCGGCGTTTCCCTGACCTTCGAGCGTGCGGCCTCCGGCGACGAGCCGTTGCGCACGGACGTGGCCGTGTTCCTCGGCCGCACCCGGCGCGGCCCGGTCGGCCGGCCCGTGCGCGTGGAGAGCTGGAACGACGTCGTCGGCGCGTTCGGCCCACCGGACGGCACGTCGGCGACGCCGTACGCGCTGCGCGGGTTCTTCGAGAACCAGGGCCGCCGGGCGTGGGTGCTGCGGGTGTCCGGGCCGGCCGAGCCCGCGAGTGCACTGTGGACGGAGGGCTTCCGGGTGGTGGCGGCGAGTCCCGGCGCGTGGGCGAACGGCGGCCGCGTCACCGTGCGGTACCGGGCGAGCAGCGTCGCGGGCCCGCCGGCGGTCACCGTGCGGGTGCTCGTGCCCGGCGAGCGGGCGGAGACCTTCGCCGGGATGGCGCCGGGGGAGGTCGCCGGCCGGCTCGCCGCGTCCCGGCTGGTCCGGCTGGTGCCCGACGGCCCGGAGCCGCCGGCGAGCCCGATCCCGCCGGACGCGCCGCTCTCGATGTCCTGGGACCTGACGCTCACCGGCGGCACGGACCGCCCGCCGGGGCGCGACGACTACGCGACCGCCGTGGTGACGCAGGCCGAGCTGCCGGAGCCGGCCCTGGTGACCCTGCCGGACCTCGGTGCCGACCTGGCCGGCGCCGACCACACGAACCTGGTGCTGGACCTGCTGGGTGCGGTGGCGCCGCTGCTGGACCGGCTGGTGCTGCTGGACGTGCCGCCCGCGGTGTCCACAGTGGACGACGTGCTGGCCTGGGCCGGCGCGCTGGCGGGCTTCGGTGACGAGGCGTTGCTCGCCGCGGCGGCGGTGTACCACCCGCCGCTGCGGGCGCCGTCGCTCGAGGGCGCCGGGTTGCGGACCGTCCCGGCCTCCGGGCACGTCGCCGGGCTGGTCGCGCGGCTCGACGCCGAGCGAGGCGCCGCCGAGACGCCGGCGAACGCCACGCTCCTGGACGCGGTCGACCTGGACGTCGAGTACCCGGAGGCGCAGCAGGTCCGGCTGTTCGAGGCGAACGTCGACCTGGTGCGGTGCGTGCGCGGCCGGGGTCTCGTGGTGTGGGGCGGGCGGACGCTGTCGGGTGACCCACGTCGCCGGTACGTCGCGCACCGCCGGTTGCTGCACCTGCTGGTGCGGGCGATCCGTCGGGCCGCCGCGCCGCTGGTGTTCGAGGTGAACTCGGCGGAGCTGCGGCTGTCGCTGGTCCGCGCGATCACGTCGGTGCTGCTGGAGGCGTTCCGCACCGGCGCGCTCGCCGGCACCCGGGCCGAAGACGCGTTCCGCGTGGTGTGCGACGAAACGAACAACCCGCCGGAGCAGGACCCCGGGCAGGTCGTGTGCGAGATCGACGTCGCGCCCGCCGTGCCCATGGAGTTCATCGCGCTGCGGCTCGTGCTCGGCCAGGACCGCGGCCTGGAGGTGATCGAACAGTGAGCACCCCGGTCGAGCGGCTGCGCGCGCTGAACGAGCCCCTCACCAAGTTCCGCTTCCTCGTGACGCTCGCCCCGGCGGACGTCTACCTGCCGCCGGCCCAGGCCCTGCTGCTGCCGGCGGTGGCGGCGGGCGCCTTCCAGGAGGTCACGGGGATGGGGGCGCAGCTGGAGGTGGTGACGTACGCGGAGGGCGGCCGCAACGACTCCGTGCACCGGCTGCCGCTGCGCCACTCGTGGAACCCGATCACCCTCAAGCGGGGCGTGGTCCGCGACCGGCTTCTGTGGTCCTGGTACGACGCCGGCCTGCACGACTCGTTGGGGGCCCGCCGCGACGGCGCCGTGATCATGCTCGACGAGGCCGGCCGGCCCGCGAAGTCGTGGATCTTCCACGGCGGGCTGGCCGCCAAGTGGAGCGGCCCGGACCTGCACGCCGAGCAGAACGCGGTCGCGATCGAGTCACTGGAAATCGCCCACGAGGGCCTGACGGCCGTCCTCTAGGAGACAGCGCCTTTAGGAGGCAGCGCGTGCCCAAGAACCTGATCATCCACAACCTCGAGGTGCGTTTCCAGGTGGAAGGCGACGACGGAGCTCTGTTCACCCGCCTGTTCAACAGGCACATCCAGGCGTGGGCACGGCTGTACGAAGAGGAGTGCGCCCGCGCCGAGCGCAGCGACAACGACCGCAAGCTCGGGGACCCGGGAGGCCGCCGGTGAGCAGCACGCCGTTCTCCTCGGTGAGCCAGGGCGCCGACGCGCACCTGGAGATCGAGCAGCCGGAGAACCCGCAGGGCGTCCCGAAGCGGATCCCGCTGAAGTTCAACCCGACCGAGTACAAGCTGAGCAAGAGCAACACCTTCGCCGAGATCACCATCCCCGGCCTCGAAACACCGCCGATCCAGTACATCCGGGGCGGCAGCGAGTCGCTGTCGGTGCAGGCGCTGGTGGACACGTCGGACACGCTGGCCGACGTCCGGAAGTCCTATGTGGACAACATTCGCAAGCTGATGCGGCCGCAGGAGACCCTGCACGCGCCGCCGATCGTCAAGTTCGTCTGGGACAAGACGGTGTTCCGGGGCGTGCTGGAGAAGCTGGACGTGAACTACGTGCTGTTCGCCAAGAACGGCGTGCCGCTGCGGGCCCAGCTCGACCTCACGCTGAAGGAGTACCGGCCGGCGAAGGAACAGGCGAACGACCCGCCACGGTCGTCACCGACGGTGGAGAAGAGCTACGTGGTGCGGCGCGGCGACACGTGGGACCGCATCTCCGCCGCGGTCTACCGCCGCCCGGACGCCTGGCGGGAACTGGCCCGCGCCAACGGGATCTCCGATCCCCGCGACCTGAAGCCGGGGCTGGTGCTGACCGTGCCCCGGCTGCCGTGAGAGGAGGTGTGCGATGACCGCGCCCGCGGGCACCCAGCCCGAGATCGCCGACCCGGACCGCTACGCCCCCGGGTTCGAGGTGGTCGTCGAGGGCCTGCAGGCCGACCCGGCGACCAAGAACGACATCCTCGACGTCAAGGTGCACCGCGACCTCGACGAGATGTCCGGCTTCGACCTGGAGCTGAACAACTGGGACGACGTCACGCTGAAGTTCAAGCACAGCGACTCGGAGAAGCTGCAGATCGGCACGCGCGTCTCCGTCCGGCTCGGCTACGCGGACAAGCTGCTGACCGTCGGCACCGGGACGATCAGCTCGCTCGCCCCCAAGTTCCCCGACGGCGGGTCGCCGACCGTCTCGATCACCTGCGTGGACGGGATGCTCGCGCTCAAGGACCGCAAGCCCACCAAGGAAGAGGACAAGAACTTCGTCGGGAAGACGGACTGGGAGATCGCCGAACAGATCGCGCGGCGCAACAAGCTGGCGTTCGAGACGACCCACGAGGGCCCGCGGCACGACCTGGTGGTGCAGAAGAACCAGTCCGACGCGCAGTTCCTGATGGAGCGGGCGAAGCGGATCGACTTCGACTGCTACATCCTGCCGGACCCGCGGACGGGCGAGCAGACGCTCTACTTCGTCAAGCCCACCGACGGCCGGGACAGCCGGCCGATCCGGCTGTTCCGCCTCGCCTACGCACCCGGGCTGGCGACCGGGCCGAGCGGGCAGCCGGCGGGCCTGGTGCCCAACCTCATCGACTTCACCCCGACCATGACCGTTTCCGGCCAGGTCAGCAAGCTCACCGTGCACGGCTGGGACCCGGTCAAGGCCCAGCCGATCGAGTACGTCGCGACCGCGAGCGACCTGCCCGGCGGGCAGGCCTCGGCCGACGGGCAGAGCGGGCCGGAGGCGGCGGAGAGCGCGGCCGGCGGCCGTCAGGAGGTGGTCGTCGACGCGCCGGTGCTCAGCCAGGAGGAGGCCAAGGAGCTGGCCATCGCGCTGCTGCGGGAGCGGGCGTACGAGTTCATCACCGCGACCGGCCGCGTGGCCGGGCTGCCGGAGCTGCGGCCCGGGGACAACCTGGAGATCTTCGGCCTCGGCAGGCGGTTCTCCGGCACCTACTTCGTCAAGCGCGTGGAGCACGCCCTCAACTCGAGCGGCTTCTTCACCACCTTCACCGGCCGCAAGATCTTCCAGGGGGACAAGCGATGACGGCGATGCCACGCGCCATGGCGAGCGACCAGCGCTACTACGGCGTCGCGCCCGCGGAGGTCGTGCAGAACGACGGGGACGACGAAGGCCGCGTCAAGGTCAAGTACTACTGGCTGGACGGCGGCGCGTCCGTCAGCCCGTGGATCCGGGTCAGCCAGCTCCACGCGGGCGCCGGCTACGGCTCGGTGTTCGTGCCCGAGGTGGGCGACGAGGTGCTCGTCGCGTTCTTCCAGGGCGACATGCGCCAGCCGTACGTCCTCGGCGGGCTCTACAACGGCAAGAAGAAGCCGCCGACCGCGCACCGGGACGGGCGCGACCAGAAGATCATCCGCACCCAGGCCGGGCACCAGATCCTGTTCGACGACAAGGAGAAGGAGATCACCATCAGCACCGCGACCGGCGCGAAGGTGGTCTTGAAGGACAGCGGGGAGATCACCCTCGAGGCTCGGCAGGTGACCGTCAAGGCGAGTGACATCGACCTCGGCGGCGGCTCGACCGAGCCCGTCGTGCTCGGCAACGCGCTGCTGCAGGCCTTCGTCCAGCACACCCACCCGGCGCCGGGCGGCGCCACCGGTCCCGCCTCGCCGCTGCCGCCGTCCGTGCTCGCGAAGCAGGTGAAGGCGACGTGACCGAACCCTTCCTCGGCACCGGCTGGCGGTTCCCGATCCTGCCCGACGAGGCCGGCCGGCTCTCCTACGCCGTCGGCGAGACGAGCATCGAGCACTGCCTGCGCGCGCTGCTGCTCACCGCGACGGGCGAGCGCGTGATGCGGCCGGACCTCGGCACCACCGTGAGCGAGTCGGTGTTCGCGTCCGGCAGCGTGCAGAACCTGCGCGAGCTGGAGCGGTCGATCACCGACGCGGTGCGCGACTTCGAGCCGAGGGTGGAGCTGTCCGACGTCCTCGCCGAGGCCGACCCGGCCGACGAGTCCCGGGTCACCGTGTCGGTCGAGTACCGGATCCGGCGCACCAACACCAAGGCCAACCTGGTGTTCCCGTTCTACCTCGGCCTGACCGGTTTGACGGGGACGACGCCATGACCCTCCCCGCGCCGAAGCTCGACGACCTCACCTGGGCCGATCTCATGTCGGCCGTCACGCGCCGCATCCCGGCGGAGTCGGCCGGCGCGTGGACGCTGCACGCGCCCGCCGACCCCGGGATCACGCTGCTGGAGCTGTTCGCGTACCTGCTGGAGCAGCGGCTCTACTGGCTGGACCAGGTCCCGGACGAGCTCGTCGTCGCGATCCTGAAGCTACTGGGCCTCGAGCCGCCGCGGCCCGCGCGGCCGGCGGCCACGGTCCTCGCGCTCACCACCGAGTCGCCGGAGCCGGCGGTGGTGCCCGCCGGGACCGTCTTCGCCCGCGACCCGGCCGCGGCGATCCGGTTCACCCTCGACGACGACGTCACGGCGTTCCCGCTCGCGGGCGAGGTGACGGTGTTCACCGATCGCGACCGCACCGCGGACCTGCTCGCCCGCCGCGGGGTCGCGCTGCTGTCCGCCGACGGCTCGGCCGCGTCGGCCCGCTTCACGCTGCCGCTCACCGGTGCGCACACGACGTCCGGCTGGGTGTCCCTGCTGGTCGAGCTCGACTCGCCGCTGCCGCCGTCCTGGTCACCCCTCGCGGTCCCCGATGTCCGTCCGCCGGCCGAGCTGACCTGGTCGTGGTTCCGGCCGGGCAGCGACGTCGCCGGGGCGTTCGCCGAGGTCCAGGACGGCACCGGCGGGCTGCGGCGGTCCGGGGTGGTGCGCCTGCGGCCCCCGTCCGGATGGTCCACAGTGGACAACGGGCTGGTGGTGTCCACCCGGGCCGCGACCTCCACGTCCGCGCCGCGGCTGCTGCGGCTGGCGGTCAACGCGTCGGCCGCGCGCCACGCCGAGCGGCTGACCGTGACCGACCTGGCGGACCAGCTCGGCCACTGGCTGAAGCTGCCCGGCCGGCGGCTCGTGCTCCCGGCCGCCGCCGGCCGCCTGCTCACTGCGTGCCTCCACCTCGACGGTGAGAAGTGGGAACCGGTGGCGGACTTCACCTTCGGGGCTTCCCGCGATCGCGTTTTCCTGCTGGACCGCCACGACGGCGCGCTCGTCTTCGGCGACGGGCTGACCGGCCGGATCCCGCGCCCGGCCGGCGACGTGCGGGTCGAGTACACGATCGGCGGCGGGCGCGACGGCAACGGCGGTGTCACGGACAACTGGCTGCCCGTCTCGGCCGATGCGCCGGTGCGCGCGGTGAACCTGGTCCAGGCCGAGGGCGGCGAGGACCCGGAGACGGTGGCCCAGGCGCGTGACCGGGCCGCGGGTTCGCTCGGCGAGGTGACCAGGGCCGTCACGGCCGAGGACTTCGTCACCCTGGCCGTGACGACCCCGGGGGTGGCGGTCGGCCGGGCGTACGCCGCGGTCGGCGAGCACCCGGGCTTCCCGTGCGCGCGGGTGCCCGGCGCGGTGACCGTCCACGTCGTCCCGGCGGCGCCTTCGGTTTCCGCACCCGTGCCGGATCCGGGCCTGCTGTGCGCGGTCGCGGACCGGCTGGCGGAAGCACGCTTGCTGACGGCCGAAGTGTTCGTGCGCGCCCCGGCGTACCGGGTCGTCCGGCTGCGGGCCGACCTCTCCGGCGCTCCGGCCGACCGGGCGAAGGTGTCCACTGTGGTCGGTGACGCGCTGCGCCGGTTCCTCGACCCCTTGGCCGGCGGCGACGACGGAACGGGCTGGCCGTTCGGCGAGGCGTTGCGTCCTTCGGCGTTGCTGCGGGCCGCGCAGCAGGCGCTCGGCGACCTGGCGGACGTGACCGCGGTGGCGATCGGCATCGACGGCGCGGAACCGGCGGAAACCTGCGACGACGTGCCGTTGCGGCCGGGCGATCTGCCCGCGGTGCGGGAAGTCCGCACGCGCGTGGTGCCTGCCGCCGAGCCGGGGGAAGGACTGCTGTGACCGACGAAACCTGGTGGACCCGCGACGCCACCACCGAAGCCCGCATCGTCCCCGGCCCGGGACCGTCCGGCGGGCAGCCCGAACTCTTGGACGCCACGAGTGAAGCCGTCCGGGCCGCCGTGCGGGACCGCATTCCCGGCTACACCCCGGACTGGACCAACCCCGACGGGCAGGACGCCGGCGTCGCCCTCGTGCGGTTGTTCGGCACCCAGGCCGAGCCCGTGCTCGCCCGGGTCAACCGGCTGCCGGAGAAGATCCTCGCCGAGCACCTGAACACCGCCGGCGTGCGCCGCCGCCCGGCCACCGCGGCCGCCGCGCTGCTGGAGTTCACCGTGGCCCCGCCGGACGGCGCGTCCGTGCTCGTCCCCGCCGGTTTCCAGGCCGCCGCGTCCGGCGCCGGCGACCAGGTCGTCTACGAGACCGACCAGGACCTCTACGCCACCCCGGCCACCCTGGACGTGATCGCGGTGCAACGGGGCGGCGCGCTGGAGCCGATCCCGCTGGGCCCGAGCGGGCCCGGCCGTCCGTTCCCGCCGTTCGGCGCCGAGCCCCGGCCCGGCAACGCGCTGTGGGTGGGCCTCGCCGGCACCGCGAGCCCGTTCCCGTCGCTGTCGCTGGGCTTCGTGATCGCGGCCGCGCCGCCCGCCCCCGCGGCCGCCGGCGGGCTCACCCCGCTGCCGCTGGAATCCCGGCCACTGCTGCGCTGGGACGTGCTCGACGGCGGCCGCTTCGTCCCCGCCGAAGTCGTTCGCGACGAAACCCAGGGGCTGCGCGCCAGTGGCACCGTCGAGCTGAGACTGCCGCGCACGTGGGCGCCCGGCCGGCCGCCGGCCACCCGCCCCGGCCCGGCGCTGCGGTGGCTGCGGCTGCAGGTCGCGCACGGACTCTTCGCCGTCGCGCCGCCGCTCGTGTCGGGGCTGCGGCTGAACACCGTCGCCGCGACCGCCGCCCACACGATCTTCGACGAGCCCCTGGAACCCGTCCAGGACCCCGCGGCGCCCGTCGAGCGGCGGCGGATGCGGCTGAGCCAGGTCCCGATCCTCGCCGGCAGCGTCGTGCTCGAGGTCGACGACGATCCCGGCGTAGACCTCTTCGGCACCACCCGCGAAGGCGCGTCACGGTGGCAGGAGGTGCCGAGCTTCGCCGCCTACGGCCCGGCCGACCCCGTGTTCGTGGTCGACTACGCCACCGGCGTGGTCACGTTCGGCGACGGCGTCAACGGCGCGCGCGTGCCCCCGGGCTTCCGCAACGTCCGGGCCCTGCGGTACCGGGTCGGTGGCGGCCAGGCGGGTGCCGTGGCGGCCGGCGCGGTCACCGGCGTCGTCACCGCGCGGCCGTTCGTGACCGGCGTGACCAACCCGTTCCCCGCCACCGGCGGCGCCGACGCCGAGCCGGACGAGGCCGTCGTGCGGCGCGGGGTCGGGGATCTGCGGTCCCGCGGCCGCGCCGTCGCCCCGGCCGACTACGGCCTGCTGGCCCTGAGCGCGCCGGGTGCCTTGATCGCCCGCGCGAACGGCGTGCCGGGCCTGCACCCGGAGTTCCCCGGCACGCCGATCCCCGGTGTCGTCGGCGTCCTGGTGGTGCCGCCGATCGACGAGGGCGCCGCCGTGCCGCCCGTGCCCACCGCCGCCACCCTGCGCGCGGTGGCCGACTTCCTGACCCGCGAGGCGGCGCCCGCCGGCGTCACGGTCGTCACCGGACCGGTCGCGTTCCGGCGGGTCGCCGTGGAGGCCCGGGTGGTGCCGGACGCCGACGAGGACCGGGCCGCCGTCCTCGCCCGGGCGGCCGACGCGGTGACCACCTACCTGGATCCGCTGCGAGGCGGGGACGACGGCGGCGGCTGGCCGTTCGGCGGCGCGGTGCGGCACACCCCGCTCGTGCGCCGGCTCCTGGCCGTGGACGGCGTCCTCGCGGTGTCCGGGCTTTCGCTGACCGTCGACGGCGTGCGGCTGCCGCCGTGCACCGACCACCCGATCCCGCCGAACGACCTGGTGTGGCCGGAACGCCCGCTGCTGATCCCGGTGGAGGAGTCTTCATGACCTGCGCGCCCGCCACCGTCACCTTCCGGCTCCTCGACGACGTCGTCGGGTGGGACGAATCGACCGTCACCGACGTCGTCGGGTTCACCGACGAGACCGGCGTGCGGCTGGTCAACGCCGGCTCGTCTCCGGAGGGCCCGACGCGGGACCAGCTGCTGCCGTGGTTCCCCGACCCGCGCCTGGCGCCGGGCTGCCGGCCCGGCGGCTGGTACCTGTTGTCCGGCAACCGCTTGCTGCGCCGGGACACCTGCGCCGGCGGCTGGCCGTCCGTCTGGGCGCGGCACTGCGACCCCCGGCTGCTGCACGAACCGACGGCCGTGGCCGCCCGCGGGCACCGGATCGCGGTCGTCGACTCCGGCCGGATCCTCGTCTGGAGCAACGAAGGCGACCACCTCACCGCGGTGATCCGCCACCGCCACGCCACGGTGGTCGCGCTCGCCCGGGATGGGCAGGTGCTCGTGGCGCGGGCCGGCAGCGACCGGCTCTGGCGGTACGGCCCCGACGGCACGCCGTGCGAGGTCATCCGGACCCACGTCGACGGCGAGATCATCGGGATCCGCACCGGAGCGGGCCGCACGATCTGGCTGCTCACCGAGGAGGACGGCCGGCTCCGGATCCATCGCGGCCGTCACGTGTCCACTGTGGACGAGCTGGCCGCCGCGCTGCCGCCGAGCACGCTCGTCGCCGCGGACGAGGGCGGCTTCTGCTTCGAGGAGAAAGCGCCGGACGGTGCCGTGACCTCCTGCTACGACTGGACGGGACAGCCGCGCGAGGAACCCGCGGCGGCGGCCGGCCGGTTCGTGACCGAGGGCGAGTTCACCACCGGGCTGATCGACAGCGGCATCTCGCGCTGCCGCTGGCACCGGGTGCGGGTCGAGGCGGACGTGCCGCCCGGCACGGCGGTGTCCGTGTCGGTCGTGGTGTCCGAAGACGACCGGTTCGCCGAGAGCGACTGGCAGACCGCGCCCGCGGGCGTCACCGACTTCCTCGTCGACCAGCCGCCCGGGCGCCACCTCACCCTGCGCGCCCGCCTGTCCGGCGACTCCGCCGCGACCCCGGTCCTGCACCGGATCCGGCTCGACTTCCCGCGCGCCACCAGCGCGGACCTGCTGCCCGCCGCGTTCCGGCAGGACCCGGCCGCCGACGACTTCACCGAGCGGTTCCTTTCGCTGTTCGACGCGACCGTGGCCGGGATCGACCGGGTCATCGAGCGTTACCCCGCGCTGCTCGACCCCGCCGGGGCGCCGGACGCGGCACTGCCGTGGCTGGCCGGGTTGCTCGGCCTGTCGTTCGAGGCCGGCTGGGACGCGGGCACCCGGCGGAAGCTGATCGCCGCGGCGCCCGGGCTGTACCGGCGTCGCGGCACGCCGGGTGCGCTGAAGGAGGCGATCGGCATCGTCTTCGGCGTCACGCCGGTGATCGACGAACTGGCCGGTGACCGGCACTGGGCGCAGGTGCGGGCGGCCGCGAAGCCGGCGAACGCCCGCGGTCTCGGCTCGGTGCGGCTGTTCGGCCGCTCGTCGTCGCGGCTGCGGCTCGGCACCTCGACGCTGGGCGCGACGCCGCTGCGGGCGTACGGCGACCCGGACACCGATCCCCTCACCGAGCACGCCCACCGGTTCCGGGTCCTGCTGCCGGCCGCCTCCGCGGACGAGGACGCGGTGCGCCGGCTGGTCGTCCGGCAGGCCCCCGCGCACACGAGGGGATCGGTGCGCACCGGCGGGGCGGGGTTCGTGGTCGGCACGCGGTCGGCGGTCGGGGTCGACACGGCGTTCGTCCCGCTGCCACCCCCCGTGGTCGGGGCGGTCCGCCTGAACCACGACGGAGTACTGAGACCCGGGCCCCACGGCGCACGGCAAGGGGTGACCGTCGGCGTGGTGTCCGCGGTCGGGGTCCACACGCGAGTGTCTTGAGAGGACAGAAGAGATGACCGAGGCAACGACACAGGAACAGCCCTTCCGCCGGCTGCGGTACTTCCACGGCCGGCTGCTGACCGCGCGCGACTTCCAGCGCGAGCAGGACTACCTTCGCGAGAAGCTGAAGCTGCGCATGCGCTGTCTGCTCGGCTACGGCGTGGTGTGCGGGCTCTTCGTGGAACCCGCTCCGCCGGCGGACCCGAAGGACAAGACGGAACACCACGCGAGGGTGCGCATCACCGCCGGGCTCGGCGTCGACTGCGACGGCAACGAGATCGTCGTGCCCGGCAGCTGCGCGATCGACCTGTCCGACGCGCTGCACGAGGACGAGCGCACCGGCGGGACGACGGTGTGGGTGGGTGTCGAGTACACCGAGCGCGCGGTCGAGCCGACCCGGACCGTGTTCACCTCCGCGTGCGCGGACACGTCGGACTGCGACCACGGCTACACCGAGGAGAGCTACTGCGTCCGCGTCACCACCAAGACCCCGCCGGAGGACGACCGCTGCGAGACCTGCTGCACGCCGTGCGAGCACAAGGTCCTGTGGCTGGCCAGGATCGACGACGTCGACTTCGCCAAGCCGGTCCGCGAAGACCGGATCCACCTCGGCGTCCGCCGCTTCTTCGGCCGGCGCGTCCCCACGGTGATCACCGGCGTCAACTGGCGCCACGGCCACACGTACTCGGTGAACGAGGCCAAGGAGCTGCTCGGCACGCAGAAGAACGGGGGCGGGCTGGTCGTCGAGTTCTCCGACGGCGTCCGCGTCGACAGCCTGCGCCGGGGCGTGGTCGAGATCCAGGTGATCGAAGGCGGCGCCGGCCGCAACGCCGACACCTGGTACATGGGCGGGCAGTTCGAGGAGCCCACCGGCAAGGACGGCGAGTTCACCGACCACTTCCGCTACCGGCAGACGACCCGCGAGACGCTGCAGGACGGCGACCGCGTGCTGATCACCGTCCGCGCGGCGTTCATCCTCGACCGCTGCTGCCGCCCGGTCGACGGCACCAACGTCGGCGGCCGGGTTCCCTTCATCGGCCGGGCGAAGGCCGATGCCGAGACGGAGACCGACCACGGCCACGACCCCAAGCCGGAGCCCGAACCGACCGGCTGCCTGGTGCCGCCGTCGGGCATCGGGCCGTGGACGTCCGGCACCGGCGCGGGCGGGGACGTCTTCGAGAGCTGGTTCTTCGTCACCGAGGAGCGTTCATGAGCAAGCCTGACTGCGGGTGCGGGTGCGGTGGGGCGCCCGCCTTCCCGGCCGCGTTCGCCCGGCCGCGGTTCTTCGCCGGCCAGCTGCTCACCGAGGACGACCTCAGCCTGCTGACCGACTACGTGGCCGGGAAGGACCGGCTGCACAACCGGATGGTGTCCGGCCCGGGTGTCGTGTGCGGGCTGGAGGTCACGTGCGACTCGTGCGCCGGCGGGACGGTGTCCGTCCACCCCGGGCACGCTCTCGACTGCTGCGGCAACGACATCGTCCTGTCCTGCCGGGAGAAGGTCGACGTGCAGGCGCTCGTGCGGGAGCTGCGGGTGACCTCGCCGGGTGTCGCGTGCGGTGACCCGTGCGACGACGAGCAGCGTCACTTCGGGCTCTTCGTGCGGTACGAGGAGACCATGGCCGACCCGGTTTCGCCGTTCGCGACCGAGGAGCCGTGCCCGGCGCCGGGCTGCGTGCCGTCGCGGGTCCAGGAGGGCTTCCGGTTCGTCGTCAAGTGCGACACCACCGACGACCACCGGTTCAACCCCGCCACCAAGCTGCTGGCGCAGGTCGGCGACAAGGACACCTACGAGCACGTGCGGCTGCTGAGCCGGCGGCTCGGGCACTACGTGGACGCCATGTCCGTCGCCGGCACCTCGTCCACCCGGCCGATCGGGTTCGACGACGCCGACGCCGTCCGGTACGCCGACAACCTTCGGCTCCTGCGGGAGAGCGGCGAAGGCGTCCCGTCGCCGCCGGCGGCCCGGCAGATGACCGAGTACGTGCGGGCGCTCGCCAGCGCCCTCGCCCGGTACGACACCCACGACGCCGCGGGACAGAAAGACCTGCAGGCCAAGTACGAACTCGGGGAAATCGACGACGCCCGCCAGGTGCTCGGCGCGGCGTGTGACCGGCTGGCCCAGGCGAAGCCCGAGGAGGTGTGGCCGGAGCCGGCGCACCGGTCGGTCGCGCTGGCCGTCGTCGCCGAAGCGAAGAACCGGGTCGCGACCCCCGACCCCGACGCGCCCATCGAGATCCGCCTGCTCGCCCAGGGAACTCCGCTGGACAACGTGCTGGAGGCCGGGTTCCGGGCCGATCTCGTGCGGATCCGCGAGTGGCTGCTCGGCCGGCTGGACCGGGTGTCCGGGGTCGCGGACTGCCGGCTGCACGACGACGTGCGCAAGGTCGCCATCCCGCAGCCGCTGCCCATCCCGGAGCCGGACCCGGCTCAGCGGCTGTCGATCGCCGACCTGGGACTGCTGACCGCCGCCGCCGGGAAGCTGACCACCTACGTGCGCCGTTTCGTCACCGACGCGGCGTGCTCGACGCTCAACCCGCCGTGCGTCGGCTGCGACGATGACGACGTGCTGCTCGCGCACCTGGAGCTGGACGGCTGCGACGTCGTGCGCGTCTGCTCGGCGACGCGGGAGCAGGTGCTGCCGGGCGGCTCGGCGTACGGCGAGTGGCTGCCGAAGCTCTACCAGCTCCGGCACCTCGCCGAGCAGCTGTGCTGTCAGCCGGTACCGGTGTACGAGCGGCCGGGGGTGCCGGAGTCCGGAGCGATCCCGCGCCCGTACCCGCCGGGGCTGCTCGAAAAGTGGGGGAGCCGGGGTCCGCTGGACCAGATGTGGAACCTCCTGGTGACCCCGGCGCCGGGGGAGACCGTGCCCAAGCCGGTGCGCGACCAGGTGTACACCGTGCCGGCCGAGGTGACCGACAGCCTGCAGGAGATGAACGCGCTGCGGGGGCAGGTGAGCGACCTGATCGCGACCGTGGAGGCGTTGCGGGGACAGCTGGACACCGCGCGGGAGCAGGTCTCGCAGGTGCGGGAGGAGCTGCCGGAACGGCTGTCCGACCGGCTGTCGGAGCTGGAGAGCACGCCCGCTCCCGAGCCGGAACCGGAACCGGAACCCGAGCAGAAGCCGCCGGCCCGCCGTTCGCGGTCGTCGTCGAGCCGGAGTGGCGGGTCCGCCCGCAAGCCGCGGTCGGGTGAGACGTCGTGACCGGTCCGCTGCGCCCGGAGTTCCACGAGGGGCAGGTGCTCGCCGCCGCGGACCTGGCGGCGACGGTCACCTACGCCCGCGCGGTGGCCGTCCGGCACGCGCGCCTGTCGCACGACTGGGGCATCGCCGACGGGCTCGCCCTGACGACGGAGAACCGGACCGACGCGGGGACGGGCGCCCGCTACGTCGAGGTGAGCGTGCAGGCCGGGCTGGCGGTCGACGGGACCGGCCGGGAGGTCGTGGTGCCGTCGCCGGTCGTGCTGTCGGAGGCGGACTTCGAGGCCGTCAACGGCGCCGACCGGCCGACGACCGAGCCGTACCCGGTGTTCCTCACCGCCGTGGACCGGGACCGGCCGGCGACCGGCCTCGCGTCGTGCGCCGGGGCCGCCGGGCCGGCTCGCGTGGAGGAGTCCTTCCAAGTCCTCTTCAAACGACTCGGTGACGAGCGGCTGGTGGCCGACCAGCAGCCGCCCGCGGTGACCGCCGCCCCGGCCGCCCCGCCCGTCCCCTGGCTGGTGCTGCTGGGTTTCGTCCAGTGGACCGATGGTCACTTCACGCGGGTCGTCACCGTGGCCCGGGGCCTCGGACCGCGGTACGTGGGGGTGCGCGCGGACAGCGTGTCGGCGCGGTCGGGCGAACTGTCGCTGCGGGCCCGGCCTGCGGCCGGCGAGGGCGAGCCCGCGCTGGTGCTGTCCGGATCGGACACACCGACGCTGGTCTACGGGCTGTACAAGGGAACCGGCGAAGTCGACCCGCTGATGACGGTGGAGTCCAACGGAAATCTCACCATCGCGGGGAGCTTCTCCGGGCAGATCTCCGCGGGCAGCGTGCTGGCGACGTCCGGCAGCGCGACGGACGGCATGCTGCTGCCGCTGCCGTCCGGGGTGTCGCCGGAGGAGGTCGCCGACGGCCGGGTGTCGCTGCACGTCCACGTGACGCCGCGGATACCGCCGGCCACCTCGGGGCTCACCGTTCCGGCGGAGGCCACTGTGGACGGCGAGCGGCGGGTCCGCTGCCGGCTGCGATTCTACGACCCAGACAGCGGGCCGGCGGTCACCGAACAGCCGGGCGCGGTCGACTTCCTGGTCCTGGCGACCGTCGCGGCGACGAGTGGGGGTGGCCGAGGATGAGCGTCTTCGTGGTGTACGAGTCGAGCACCGGCGTCGTGGTGGGTGCCGTCCAGGCGATCGGCACCCCGGTGCCGGCGGTGGACGCGCTGGTCGGTGCCGCGCTGCCGGTTCGCGTGGGCGAGGCCGTTTTGTCCTTGCCCAGCCGGGAACTGGCCGTGCACGAGGCGGACGACCAGCCGGCGGTGTTCGCCGGCCCGCTGGCGTACGGGGTCACGCGGCCGCCGAACCAGCCGCCCAAGCCCGCGCTGGCGAAACTGCCGGTGCTCGACGCGCCGACGTTCGACGAAACCGGTCTGGTCGTCCAGCTGCCGGGCGCACCGGCCCAGGACACCGCGGTGTTCGCGCTGGTTTCCGAGGGGCCGGCGACGCTGCCGATCACCGGGACCATCACGACGGACACCGCCCGGGTGTCGATCCCGGTCACGGTGAGCGCGGGCGCGCACACCGTGCTGCTGCTGGTGGCGGGCTGGGCGGGCCGGCTGGAGGAGGTCGAAAAGCCGTGAGCGCCCCGGCCGCCGGCGAGATCACCGTGCACCGGTGCGCGGTGCGCGTCGTCCGGCGCGGGGGGTGGAGCTGGGGGCCCGATCCCCGGGGCCTCGTCCAGCGGGTGCTCGACGCGCTGCCGGACCTGCTGGCCGCGGAGTTCGACGAGTACCTCACCGGCGACGGCCCGGACCTGGAGATCACCGAGCCGGTGCGGCTGTCCGTCCGGCTGTCCGCGCGCGGGGGAGCCGGGCTGGCGCCGGCCGGTCTGGTTCTCGAACCCGCTGCGGGTGGCGGCCCGCTGCCCGCACCGGTCCCGATTCCGGCGCCCGTCCGCGGTTCGGGCGAGGTGCCGGCCGTCGTCGACGACGTGCCGGAGAGCACGGTGGCCGCGCTGTTCGAGGAGCTGGCCGCGCGGGACGAGCTGGCCGCGTTGCTCGCCCTGCTTCCCGTCGAGACGCTGCGGAGGTACCTGTCCGCGCTGCTCACCGGCGTACCGGCTGGGTCGGTCACCCCGGGACCGGTGGCCGCGCTGGCGGCGGAACTGGGGCGCCGGCTTGCCCTTCCGGGGCCGCTCACGACCCGGGCGGAGCTTGCCGAGCTGGTGGGTACCCCGTCCGGCGAGCAGGCGGGCGAGGGCCCCCGCGTGACCGTCGCCCCGAGGCCGGCGGGGGAGACGCGGGTCGGCTCGGTGCTGCCGTTCCTGCTGGCCGGCCCGCTGGCGAGAACCGGCTACCTGGACGCGATCGGCCCGGCACTGTCCGGAGTGGACCTGCTCGGGGACGCCCCGCTGTTCGCCGCCGCCCTGGCCTACAAGGTCCTCGGCGCGCCGCAGCGGGGCTGGCGGCGGACGCCGGAGGACGACACGGCGGCCGCGACGTTCGCCGGCCTGGAGTCGGTCCCCGACCTGGCCGCCTTCGCCCGCCGGGCCGGCCCCGCGCTGCCGGTCCTGGACGGTGTGCTGGCGCTGTCCCTGTGCCGCGGGCACGATCCCGCCGAGCCGCTGCTGGTCGCGGGCGTGGACGACGGCCTGCTGCTGGTCGACGCCCACGGCTTGTTCCCGGTCGCGTGGGCGTCCACAGTGGACGAGCTGCTGCCGCACTGGGAAGCGTGTGGCCGGCCACCGGTCCTGGTCCGGGACGGCCCGCTCCCGCCGGCGTGCCTGCGGGACCTGGCGGCGGCGGGCGTCCGGTTCATCACGGACGCGCGCCCGCTGCGCGACGATCCGCTGACCCGCCTGCGGTGGCGGACTCCACTGTGGACGACCGGCGGGGTGGCGCCCCGGCTGGCCGCCCGGTTCCCCGCCGGAGAACTGGACGAGCTGGTGCGCACGGTGTTCGTCGAGCACCGGGCCGTGCCTTTGGCGGGGGACCGCGCCCTGGAGCACAGCGTCGGGCTCGCGGCGTCCCTCGCGCTGGGCATGATCACCTGGCAGCTGTGGGAGGGAGAGTCCCCGGTCCTGGCCTTGACGAGGTTCGCCGACCTGGAGGGCACGGTCCGGTTCACCCGCGACGCCGTGCGCGTGAAGGTTCCGCTGGGGCGCCGGCACACGGACCTGGGGCAGAGCGGCGCGCTGACCGACGTGCCGGACGTGGTCTGGCTGGGTGGCCGGACCCTGACCTTCTCCGGTGGCTGAGATGAGCGGTCTGGCGGTCGAGCACCTCCGGGTGCGCCTGGCGGAGCTGCACCAGGCGCTGCGGATCGCCGTCGCCCGCCAGGCGCAGGCCGCGGCGTTGCTGACGCGGCCGGACCTGACCCCGTTCTGCGTGACGGACGAGCAGGTGGACGCGCTGCTGGACCGCGTGGACGCCTTCACCGGGGCGATGACCGAACCGCCGTCCGCGCCGCGCCCGGACCCGGAGTCCGAGCAGCACCTCAGGCGCCTGGCCGCGGCCCGCGGGGTGACGCTGCCGCTGGACGCCCTCGCGACCCGCTACGGCCTGACCCGCGCCGAGCAGGACGCGCTGCTGCTGGTGGCCGCCCCGGAGCTGGACCCGGGCTACGAGCGCGTCTACGCGTACGTGGTCGACAACCTGAACCGGCGGGCGCCGTGCGTGGAGCTGCTGGTCACGGTGGGCGCGGAGACGCCGGCGGACCGGCTGGCGGTCCGCCGGGCGCTGGGGTCCACGGGGCGGTTGCGCCGCTACGGCCTGCTGCGGGCGTACGGCGAGGCGCCGGCCGAGCCGGCCCAGGAGCTGGTCCTCGGCGGCGGGGTGTTCGAGTACCTGATGGGCTGGGGCGGCGACGTCGGGATCCTCGGCCGCGACCCCGGTGAGGTGCCGCGGCCGGACCGGCCGGTGGCGTCCCCGTACCTCCGGTCGGAGCGGCTGACCACGCTCGGCCGCGCGCTGGCCGCCGGCGACGTCGACGTGGTCGGCCTGTGGGGGTGTCCCGCCGACAGCCAGGTCGACGCCGCGCAGGCGCTGGCGGCCGCGGCCGGGCGGCCGCTGCGCCGCGTGACGGCGGACGTGCCGCAGGACCTGCGGACCGCGGCCGCCCTGAACGCGATTCTGTGGCTGCGCACCGACGGCCGCGTGGCCCACCCGGACCTCGACGAGGTGCTGGTGCGCTCGGGCGTCCCGCTGTGCTTGACCGGCACGAACCCGTGGCGCCCGCCCGGGCTGCTGGCCGCCCGCACGTACGCGGAGCTGACGATCCCGGCGCCGGGCTTCCCGGAGCGCCGGGCGATGTGGTCGTCGGCGTTCCCGGTGCTGGAATCGGAGGTGCTGGAGGACTTGGCGGCCCGCTACCGCATGAGCGGCGGCGACCTGCGCGCGGTGGCGGCGGTCGCCGACGCCGGCGCGCGTCTGTCCGGCAACGGCCACCCCGGCACCGAGCACGTGGAGCCGGCGATCGCCACGGTGACCCGCGGCCGCAGCAGCGGGGTGGTGCAGTCGATCACCCCGCGCCGCACGGCGGACGACCTGGTGCTGCCGGAAGGCCAGATGAGCCAGATCACCGAGATCGCGTCGGCGTTCCGAGCCTGGCCCCGCATCGCGGAGTCGTGGGGCTTCGCCCGCCGCGCGTCGACGGGCGGGGTGAAGGCGTTGTTCACCGGCGAGCCGGGCACGGGCAAGACGATGTCGGCGGAGGTCGTCACCGGCATCCTGGGGCTCGAGCTGCTGAAGGTCGACCTGGCCCAGGTGGTGTCGAAGTGGGTGGGGGAGACGGAGAAGAACATGGAGGAGGTGTTCCAGCAGGCGGAGGACAGCCACGCGGTCCTCCTGTTCGACGAGGCGGACGCGTTGTTCGGCAAGCGCGGCGAGGTCAAGCAGGGAACGGACCGGTACGCCAACCTCGAGGTCGGCTATCTGTTGCAGCGCCTGGAGGCCAGTGACGGGCTGATCATCTTGACGAGCAACCTGAAGGAGAACATCGACCCGGCTTTCACCCGGCGGTTCCACTTCGTGGTCCACTTCCCTCGTCCTGGGGTGGCTGAGCGCCGGCGTCTGTGGCAGCTGGCGTTCCCGCCTGAGGCGCCTCTGTCTGCGGACGTGGATGTGGACGTGTTGTGCCGCTTGGACATGACGGGGGCGGGCATCACGTCGGCGGCCCGCACGGCGGCACTGTCCGCGGCCGACAGTTCGAGTGCGTCGATCGGGATGCGTCATGTGGTGCGGGGGGTGTCGCGGCAGTTCCAGCGGGAGGCTCGGTTGTTCCGGCCTGCCGAGCTGGGCCGGTATGCTGGGCTTCTGACCGAGAACGGGAGTTCGGATGCCTGAACTGATGCCGCCTCAGACCAAGCCTGCTGTTCCGGTCACTGCTCACGAGCTCAGTACCGCTTCGGGTGCTGATCGGGGTCGCCAGAAGCTTGTTCTGGTGCCGGCTGTGGTCGGGAATGCTCAGGCTGCCAAGACGGCTATGGATGGTAGTTCGAAGACGGTGCCTTCGCATTTGGCTTCTACGTTGGCGGCGGGGCAGGACCGGGTGGGAAACGCGGCGATCGCCGGGGCGGCGATGCGGGTGGTCCCGATGGTGGTGCCGAAGACGGACGCTTGCCCCGGCTGTTGAACGTTGATAGCCGGGCTGCGTCTTTCGGTGTGCCGCAGCAACCTATTCCGTCCAGGTCTCCACAGCAGAGTCGCGGGCTACGGCGAGCGCGAGCAGATCGCGAACAGCACGCAATGCTGGTAGCAGCGTGTCCGCATTCGTCCGGTCCTCGGGGCTGAGGTCAGCAGCTGGGGTGATCTCGCCGGTTATTACGACGTTGGAGATGCTACGGTCGAATATCTCGACGAGTGCCGACGCATCAGTTGTTGGCAGAGGGGTCTCCCACTTCCAGGTCGAAAAAAAGTCCTCGGTGTCGCCTGTGAGAATTGTGGCGATAATAGTTGTCCACACTGGCTCGGGTATCGATACCATTCGACCGAGTACGATTGGCGGCTCGCCAAAGGGTAGAGTTTCTTCGCGGGGCATGTCGGCAAGTCGAAAGTTCCGGTCTATGTGCCAGTAGTTGACGTACATCACAAGCCTTTCATGATCTCGTTGATGTACAATTCTACTAGATCGGCCAAGTCCATGCGCAAGGAGAACCCGCTGCTGCCTTGTTGTTCGCCTTGCCCTGCCGGATGTACGGGTTCGATAACTATTCTTTGTGTCTGTTCGCGACTGAGATAGCGAGCTCGAAAGTCGCTCACGCGTACTGGGCTGAAATTTTTGGCGATCACGACAACCCCTGCGGTTCGGGCTCGTACCTGCAGTCGAGAATGGGTTCCCCATCGCATGTAACTGGCGGCGAATTCGGCCGCCCCTGGGTTGTCTGGGATCGTTCTTATCAGATCGATCTTGCGGCGATCTTTGATCTCCTCGAATTGTTTTCGCTGTGTTTTCGCGCTGACTACGCGGACTTCCCTCGGGCCTAGGAGGAGGAAATCGAGTTCGTCCAGTTGTCCGTCGCCCCGCTGGCCTTGGAGGGGCTGACTGTCGGCGTCGGCGAGAACGATCGTGGGATTCATGAGCAAGAGTCCGCCGGTGGCTGCTGCTATCCGGCGAAGGCCGGGTTCGGCGAACGCTTCCACGAGGTCGCCGACCCTGATTGGTGGGGTGAATTGGCGACCCGACGGGATGTCGTAGGACCGGTCGTCGAGTATGATTGCCCGACGTTGAGCGCGGCCAGCGCTTTTGAATCGGCGTTCGATCCCGTTTATGTGCCACAGCTGGATGATTCGTTGAGACTGCGCGCGAATTGCTGCCAACTCGTCAGGTGATGGAATCTTTTTCGAACCACCTTCGAGTTTCGGGTTTATTTGAGCGATGGGCTTCCACGAATGAGAGCCATCCTTTTTTAGTGTAAGTGAGGCGAGGTCGTAGCGTCTCTGTATGTCGGGGATGCCTCGCTCGACTGAGTCGGTTGTTGCATCTGGGGATTTCATCAGTTGCTCGGCATCGTGCACTGCCGAGCGAAGTCGAGTGGTCGGCGAATCTTTTTTGTCCGACTTCTTCTTGCTGAACTTGTCCTTGACCTTCTTCCCCAGCGCCTTCAGCTTGGCCCAGACCTTCTTGACCAACCCCACGATCTTGTCGATCACCCAGTCGATGGCCTTGTTCACCGGTCGAGCCAGCTTCTGGAAGATCTCCTTGACCTTCCCCGCGATCCCGCCAATCCCAAGCAGCGCAGCCAAAGCCCCGATCAACACCGGAATCGACCGAGCCAGCGCCTTCTCGACCAGGCCGGCCACGCCCCCGGTTCCACCCTTGGCGATCGCGATCACCGCGTCCAGCACCGTGTTGACGAACTCGATGATCTGACGCCCGTTAGTCACAATGAACTTGATGATGTCGATGATCATCTTGCAGGCACGAATGAACGCCGACGCGGGATTGAACAGCGAGACGATCCACGTGACGCCGGCCATGATGATCGTCGGCAGCAGGTACGACACCAGGTTGTCGATCAGGGTCTTCTTGAGATCGCCGACGCGACCGCGAAGGTCGTCCCACAGAGCCCGCACTCCGCGTTTCTGGACCTCGAAGATGATCGGCAAAGCCGCCTTGCCGGCCTGGATGGCGGCCATCGCCTCCTTCGGGACCTTCCGTGCGACGCGGGCGAGGAGGTTGGCGCCGGACAGACCCAGCAGGCTGGCGATCAGCACCAGGATGCTGACGATGTCGAAGCTCTTCGGCAGCTCGATCCCGGCCGTCGCGGCTGTGCCCAGCAGCCAGGACAGGACGCCCTGCTGCAGGTGGGCCTTGGCGTGGCTCTTGAACAGCTTCAGCCCGCCACCGACCGCCGACACCAGGTTGCCCAGGAAGCCGATCGGATCGCGGAGGATCGCCATCACCGCCTGCGCCGCCTTCGCGAGCACCCCCAGCAGCATGTCCTTCAGCTCGAGGATCGTCTTGATGACGCCCTTGATGCCGTCCAGGGCCTTGTCGACCAGCCCCTTGTTCTTCTCCTTCTCCGCGTCGATCTCCGCGTCGACCGACTTGACGGCGTCGGTGTACTTCGTGGCCAGCTTGTCGACCAGCTCCGTGCTCTTGTCGTCGACGGACTGCGTCAGTTCGTCGAACTGGTCGGCGAAGCCGGCCGCCGCCTTCTTGCCCAGGGCCTTGAGGTCCTTCGGCAGGCCGTCGACCGTTTTCTGCAGCTCCGACCGGCCCGTCGCGATGCGCTTCTTCGCCCGGGTCAGCTCGCGGCCGATCGTGTCCGCGACGCTCGCGATGACCTCGCGCATCGCCTTGACGTAGTGGTCGCGGGCCTCGACGAAGATCTGGTTCGCTTCCTCGGGCAAGCCGAACAGCTTGTCGTGGCCCCATTTGACCAGGCCCCACCCGCCGCTGTAGCGCCGGTCCTTGTACTCGTCCATCTTGCGGCGGTGTTCGGCGGTGAACGCGTCGCGGGCTTCCTTCTCGCCTTTCGTGAACTGGTCGTCGACGAGTTTGTCCAGGCCCGTGAGAATACCTTCGACGTCGGTCTTCATCGTGTCGAAGACCTTCTGCAGAATGGCCGTCACCTGGGCGCGTTTTTCCTCGTCGCCGGTCTTCGCGGCGTCTTTCCCGCCGCCGACCTGCCGGCCGGTGCGCACCCGCCGGCCGGCGATCGCGCCCATCGCGGCCGCGCCGAAGTGCTTCGCCTGCGCGGTCGTCTGGCGCAGCTGCCGGGACTCGTTCTTGCGGAGCTCGGGCGGCGTCGCCTCCGAATGCCGCTCCGCCGACTTCTTGTCCTTGAGGGCCGAGCCGAACGCCGGCTCGTTCGACTTCTTCAGCTGCTGCTCGGTGACCTGGCTGTCGGTCATCTCCCGGTCGACGTTCGCCGGGCCCGCGGACAGGTCGGTGGCCGACGGCGGCAGCTTGTCCGGCGTCGCCTTCGCCGGGTCGGGGGTGCCCGGCGTGCCCGGTGGGCGGTCGGCCGCCATCGGCACGACCTGCTTGACCTCGGCGGCCGAGGTGTCCGGGGGTGCGGCGGTCGTATCGGCGATCTGCTCGGCCGAGTCGTTCTTGCCCTCGCCGACCTTGTCGGCCACTTCGGCCTTGACCTCGGCCGGTTTGCCGGATTCTGCGAACTCGTCGGCCTGCTCGAGGTTCTTCGGCGCCTTCTCGGCGATGGCCTTCTCGACGGCCTTGATGAACGCTGCCTTGTCGAAGTCCTTCGGCTTGGCCTCGTTCATCTTCTCGGCGTTGGCCGTCTTGCCCTGCGCCACCTCGTCGTCCTTGGGTGGCAGCGAGGCGGCCTGCGCCGAGGTCGCTTCCTTGCTCGCCGGGGGATGGGACTTCGCGACCGTGTGCTTCTTATGCGCGACGTCCTTCTTCAGCACCGCGAACTTCGGGTCCGCCGCCGGACTTCGGGCCAGGCCCGCCGCGACCGCGCCGTTGCCGACCTTGTCCTGCGACTCCTTCCGCGACGGGTCGGCCAGCGGCTTCTTGTCGCCCGCGCGCAACGCCGCCAGCGCCGCGGCGTTCGACGGCGGCAGCCGGTCCGGCTTCTTCGGCGGCGGCCGCTCCTTCACCGCCGCCGGCGCGGAGGGTGAAGCCGCATCCACCGTCAGCGCGGGAAGCTTCGCGAGAGCCCTCGGTGGCGGCGGCATGGGACAGCTCTCCTCCCGCGACGGGAACCCTGGACAGCGTCGCAGCCGGCCGTCACCAGGACGTCGCGGAAACGTCCTCGCCCGGCGCGAGGACTCTGAGCAGTGGAAGACAGCCGGCCGGTCCGGTCCGACCGCGCGGCCTCGATGGCCGGCCGGTCACCTCAGCGGGCGCGCCCGAGCTAGTCGGCGACGATGCGGTGGCGCAGCTGTTCCAAGGTCTTGGTCAGCAGCCGGGAGACCTGCATCTGGGAGACGCCGACCCGCTCGGCGATCTGGCTCTGCGTCAGCTCCTCGACGAACCGCATCTCGAGGATGGCGCGTTCCCGGGGCGGGAGGCCCGCCATCGCGGCTTCCAGCGTCAGGTGGTCGTCGGCCTTCGCGTACGGGGACTCGCGGTCGGCGAGCTGGTCGGCGACGGTGAGGGAGTCGTCGCCACCTCGGGCGGAGGCGTCGAGGGACGCCGGTTTGTAGGCCTCCGCGGCGAGCAGTCCTTCGCGGACGGTCTCGACGTCGATGTCGAGGTGCTTCGCGAGCTCGCTGGGGGTGGGGGAGCGGCCCAGGTCGTGGGCCAGCTCGCCGGTCGCCTTGGCGAGGCTCTGCTGCAGCTCCTTGAGCCCTCGCGGCACGCGCATCGACCAGGTGCTGTCGCGGAAGTGACGGCGGACCTCGCCCATGATCGTCGGGACGGCGAAGGACAGGAAGTCGCGCCCCTTGCCGGGGTCATAACGGTCGACGGCGTGGATCAGGCCGGTCCGCGCGACCTGCACCAGGTCGTCGAACGACTCGCCGCGGCCGCCGAAGCGCTTGGCGATGTTCTCGGCGAGTTCGAGGTGCTCGGTGATCAGCCGGTCGCGCAGGTCGGTCCGTCGCGGGTCCTCGGCCGGCAGCCGGCTGTGCTCGTGGAACAACGGAGCGCAGTGGGCGAACTGGTTGGATCTTCGCGGCGTGGACACGACGAGCGTCGCGGTGGGTCGCTCCGGTGCGCTGACAGGCATGGACACCACATACCCACAGCCGTCCGGAATCACACGAACCAGTGATCGGGATCCCCGGCATTGGTGCACTCGGAGTAACGGGGAGCGGCCGGGGTCAGCTCCCGCCGCAGGGCAGTGTTCCCGTGCGCAGGGCGTGGCCGCCGTCGTTCGCGTCGTCGGACCACACCACGGCCTTGCGCCCGGCGGCACACGTCGACGGCGGGGCGATCGCGAACCCTTCGTTGTTGTAGTTCGGCATCTTCGACGGCCGCGCGTACGTCGCCGTCACGGCGAACTTGCCGTCGACGATCTTCAGCGTCGCCGACTTGCCGTCGCACGTGTCGTCGCAGACCGACCAGAGATTGCCCGTCTCCGGGTCGAACTCCAGCTCCATGACGTTCGGGAAGCCGGACGCGATGGTCGCCACGCGGGTGAACCCGCCGCCCGACTGGTCGAGCGCGTAGGCGTAGATCTTGCCTTCGTCCTCGAGACCGACGAAGTAGAGGCCGGTGCCGTGGCCCGAGTAGGCGGCCGGGTCGTAGGGCGCCTTCGTGTGGTCGTCGCGGAAGCCGCCGGCGGTCAGGAACGCGTCCGGGACCCAGGTGATGCCCTCGAAACCGCCGTTGTCGCCGACGCCGGGCAGGTCGTCGGTGAGGTCCCACTCCGCGACCGCGTTCAGCGACTCGGCCGAAGAACCGGTGTCGAACCGCAGCACCTTCAGCAGGCTGCCGTCCTCGTCGTTGTCACGCTCGGTCGCCGCGAACACACCGTCCGGCGTGGCCACCACACCCTCGGCGTCCGGGTCGCCGCTGCCGCCCCCGTAGTGCAGCTTCTTCCCGGACGACCAGCCGCTGTCCGGCGCCCAGACGCTGCCCTGCCGGACGAGCCGGTACAGGGTGCCGGGGCCGTTCTTGACCGCCCACAGCACGTCGGGGCCGTCGAACGAGAGCCCACTGAGGTTTTCTCCGAAGGCACCGGCGGCGTCGGCGACCGCGACGGCCGGATCGCCGGGCCACTTCGCCGTCGCGGCCTGGGCGCTGGCGGGGGAGACGGTGAGCAGTGCCGGAAGAAGGACGGCGGCTGCGGTGAGCCGGGGAAAGATACGCACGTCGTGCTCCTGAGGACCGGTGCGGCGTCGGCGACAAATGATCTTGACGCTCGGGACTGTACCCAGGCCGCCCGGGTCAGGGCAACGCGCGCATCCGACGAACGGACTGCGCCATTCGGGCCACGGCCGGAGACCACGGGCTCAGCGGCTGATGCAGCTCGGGGTCGACGTGCTCACCACGATCATGCGCTGACGCCGTCATCCACTGTGGACTGAAAGCGCTTTCGACGACGTGGTCGAATCCGCCGATACTTTCGCTCGGGGTGGTCGAGCCGTTACACTCCCGTGCTGGGAGCGCTCCCAGGTCGACTGTCCCTGTCGTATTACTCCAGGAGGTCGGTATGACCCGGCGTGTTCTCCGGGCGCTCGTGGTCGGCTTGCTCTTCGCCGCCTGCTTCGTCGCCCTGCCGCACACCTCAAGCACAGCAGCCGCCGCGCCCACGCGGATCATGGCGCTCGGCGACTCCATCACCGGTTCGCCCGGCTGCTGGCGCGCGCTGCTGTGGAAGCACCTGCAGGACACCGGCCACGCGGGAGTCGACTTCGTCGGGACGCTCCCCGCCCAGGGCTGTGGCTTCACCTACGACGGCGAGAACGAGGGCCACGGCGGGTTCCTCGCCACCGGGATCGTGCGCGACAACCAGCTGCCCGGCTGGCTGTCGGGCACCCGCCCGGACATCGTGCTGATGCACCTGGGCACCAACGACGTCTGGAACGGCATCGCCGCGAGCACGATCCTCGACGCCTACACCACGCTTCTCGGCCAGATGCGGGCGAGCAACCCGGCGACGAAGCTCGTCGTCGCCAAGATCATCCCGATGAACCCGGCCAACTGCGCCGCGTGTGCCCAGCGGGTGGTCGACCTGAACGCCGCCATCCCCGCCTGGGCCCAGGCGCACAGCACCGCCGCGTCGCCGATCACCGTCGTCGACCAGTGGAGCGGGTTCGACACCGCGGCCGACACCTCCGACGGCGTGCACCCGAACAGCACCACCGGCATCCAGAAGATGGAAAACCGCTGGTACCCGGCCCTGGTCGCGGCGCTGCCCACCAGCAACGCGGCCGTGGGGCTGCACGTCAGCGGCACCCAGGTCCTCGAGGCGAACGGCGCGGCCTTCGTGATGCGCGGCGTGAACCACCCCTACGCCTGGTACCCGAGCCAGACCGGCGCCTTCGCGGACATCAAGTCCTTCGGCGCCAACACCGTGCGCGTCGTGCTCGGCAGCGGCCAGCGGTGGGGCCCGACCTCGGCGGCCGAGGTCACGAACGTCGTCTCGCTGTGCAAGCAGTCCCGGCTGATCTGCGTGCTGGAAGCGCACGACACCACCGGCTACGGCGAGGAGAGCGCGGCCGCGAGCCTGGACCAGGCCGCCAGCTACTGGATCAGCGTCGCCAGCGCCCTCAAGGGCCAGGAGAACTACGTCGTCATCAACCTGGGCAACGAGCCGTTCGGCAACAACCAGCAGGTGAGCGCGACCTGGGCGAGCGCGACGAGCAGCGCGATCACCCGGCTGCGCGGCGCCGGTCTGCAGCACCTGCTGATGGCCGACGCCCCGATGTGGGGCCAGGACTGGCAGAACATCATGCGCGACAACGCGGCTTCCGTGCTCGCCGCCGACCCGCAGCACAACACGGTGTTCTCCATCCACATGTACGGCGTCTACGACACCGCGGCCGAGATCACCGCGTACTTCGACGCCTTCCGCACCGCCGGCCTGCCGCTGGTGGTGGGGGAGTTCGGGAACATGCACACCGACGGCGACCCCGACGAGGACACGATCATGGCCCAGGCGCAGTCCCGGGGCCTCGGCTACCTCGGCTGGTCGTGGAGCGGCAACAGCAGTGACGTCGCCTACCTCGACCTGGTCAACAGCTTCAACCCGGCCAGTTTGACCACCTGGGGAGAGCGCTTTCTCAACGGTACGAACGGCGTCCGGCAGACCTCGAAGGAAGCCACGATCTACGGCGGCGGCACCACGGACACCGCAGCACCGACCACGCCGGGAACCCCGACCTCCTCGGGGGTGACGGCCACCGGTGCCACGCTGACCTGGAGCGCTTCGACGGACAACGTCGGCGTCACCGGCTACGACGTCCTCCGGGCGACCGGGAGCGGCACGTTCAGCCAGGTCGGCTCGACCGGCTCGGCCACGTTCACCGACACCGGCCTGACCGCGTCGACGACCTACCGCTACCAGGTGCGGGCGCGCGACGCGGCGGGGAACGTCTCGGCGAGCTCCGCGGCCGCCACGGTGACCACCAGCGCGGGCGGCGGCACCGGGGCGTGCAAGATCGGCTACTCCGCGCCCGCCTGGGGCGGCGGTAACGGGTTCACCGCCTCTGTGACCATCACCAACACGGGCACCAGCACGCTCACCGGCTGGACCCTCGCCTTCACCTACACCGCCGGCCAGCGGGTGACCCTGCCCGGCTGGGGCGCCGACTTGGCGCAGACCGGCGGCGCGGTCACGGCGACCAACCTGGCCTGGAACGGCACGCTGGCCCCGAACGCGTCGACCGGCATCGGCTTCAACGGCACGTTCACCGGGTCCAACCCGGCGCCGGCGTCGTTCACCCTCAACGGAAGCGCCTGCACGACCGGCTGAATCCGTCCACATCAGACAAGGAGAGAAGCATGCGCAAGTTCGCGCAGAGCCGGCGGCTGGTCGTGGCCGCCGTGGGCGTCCTGCTGGTGGGGCTGACCCCCGCCACCGCGGCGGGGGAGACCGCGCCACTGTTCGACAAGCTGAACCGCGGGGTGGTCAGCTTCCACACCGCGGCCGGGAACCAGGTCGGCTGGCGGCTGCTCGCCGATGACCCCGCGGGCGTGACGTTCGCCGTCTACCGCGACGGCACGAGGGTGACGCAGACGCCGACCGGCGGGCCGACCGGCTTCCTGGACGCCGGCGCTCCCGCGGGGGCCAAGTACACCGTGCGCGCCGTCGTCGGCGGCGTCGAGCGGATGGCGGCCTTCGCCGCGGAGGATTCGCTGACGCTCGACAGCACAGCCGCGGCGAGCACCCGGGACGTGCCCATCCAGATCCCGCCGGGCGGCACGACGCCGTCCGGGGAGAGCTACACCTACGCCGCGAACGACGCGAGCGTCGGCGACCTGGACGGCGACGGCCAGTACGAGCTCGTGCTGAAGTGGGATCCGAGCAACGCCAAGGACAACTCGCAGTCCGGCTACACCGGTGACGTCTACGTCGACGCCTACCGGCTGGACGGCACCCGGCTGTGGCGCATCGACCTGGGGCGCAACATCCGCGCCGGCGCGCACTACACGCAGTTCCAGGTCTTCGACTACGACGGCGACGGCCGGGCCGAGGTCGCCATGAAGACGGCCGACGGCACGCAGTCCGGCACCGGGCAGGTCATCGGCAGCGCGAGCGCGGACTACCGCAATTCGAGCGGGTACATCCTGTCCGGCCCGGAATACCTGACGATGTTCAACGGCCAGACCGGCGCCGCGATGTCCACGGTGAACTACGACCCGCCCCGCGGCACCGTGTCTTCGTGGGGCGACAGCTACGGCAACCGGGTGGACCGGTTCCTGGCCGGGACGGCGTACCTGGACGGCTCGCACCCGAGCCTGATCATGTCGCGCGGCTACTACACCCGGACCGTCATCGCGGCCTGGGACTTCCGGGGCGGCGCGCTGACCGAGCGGTGGAAGTTCGACTCCAACTCGGCCGGCTCGCAGTACACCGGCCAGGGCGACCACCAGCTGGCCATCGCGGACGCGGATGGCGACGGCCGCGACGAGATCGTCTTCGGGGCCATGGCCATCGACGACAACGGCAGTCCACTGTGGAACACCCGGCTCGGCCACGGCGACGCCATGCACGTCGGCGACCTGATCCCGAGCCGGGCCGGGCTGGAGGAGTTCAAAGTGGACGAAGACACCTCGAAGCCGGCCGCCTGGATGGCCGACGCGAAGACCGGGCAGATCATCTGGCAGAACGCGTCGTGCTCCTGCGACAACGGACGCGGCGTCTCGGACGACATCTACGCGGGCAGCGCCGGCGCCGAGTCCTGGTCGTCCGCGGTGTCCGGGCTGCTGAACACCAGCGGGCAGAACATCGGGCGCAAGCCGTCCTCGACGAACTTCGTCCTCTGGTGGGACGGCGACGCCCAGCGCGAGCTGCTGGACGGTACCCACATCGACAAGTACGGCACCAGCGCCGACACGCGGCTGCTCACCGCGTCCGGCGTGCACTCGAACAACGGCACCAAGAGCACGCCGTCGCTGCAGGCGGACCTGTTCGGCGATTGGCGCGAGGAGGTCGTCTGGCCGACGTCGGACAACCGGGCGCTGCGGATCTACTCGACGACGGACTCGACGAGCATCTCGCACGTCTCGCTGATGCAGGACCGGCAGTACCGGGAGGCGGTGGCGTGGCAGAACACCGCCTACAACCAGCCGCCGCACCCGAGTTTCGCGCTGGCGAGGTGAGCGGGAAGCCCAGCCGCGACGTAGGCTGACGCGCCGGTGAGAGCGCGACGGTGGTGGTGCGGATGGGCGAGACACGGGCGGAGGCCCGGGACACCGCGTGGTCGCTCGCGGCCAGGGTGCTGGACGAGCTCGACGAGCTCACCGGCGCCCTGGTCGCCGTCATCGTCGAGCAGAACCCCGGCTACCGCGTGGTCGACGTCGTGCCCGACGACGACCTGTGGCGCTCCTGCCACGACAACCTCCGCCGGGTCCTGCAGCTGATCGGCCGCGGCGCCGAGACCTCGGAGGATCTTTACGACGCGGCGAAGGCGACCGGCCGGCGCCGGGCCGAGCAGCAGCTGCCGCTCGACGACGTGCTGCGCTCGTTCCGGATCGGCGGGCGGCTGGTCTGGCAGGCCCTGACCGCGAAAGCCCGGGCGACCGGGTACGTCAACAACGAGGCCATGCTCGACCTCGCGACCCGCGTGTGGGAGGTCGTCGACGCCACGTCCGCCCAGGTGGCGCTGGCCTACCACGTGGCGGAGCGGAGCTTCGTCCGCGCGGACGAGCAGCGGCGGGCCTCGCTCTGGGAGGGGCTGCTGCAAGGACGAGCGGCCGACGCGGGGTTCGCCTACGAGGCGGGCCGGGCGCTGCGCCTGCCGATTTCGGGGCCCTACGTCGTCGTCGCGGCCGCGGGCCCCGGCGACGCCGCCTTCGCCGAGCCGCTCGGCACCGCGCTGGAGGACCTCGGATCGGCGTCGGCCTGGCAGTCGCGCGCGGACGTGCTCGTCGGCCTGGTCTCGCTGCCGGGCCGCGAGGTCACCGGCGCCGTCGGCGCGATCGGGTCCGTGCTGACCGTCCCGGCCGGCGTCTCCCTGGTCGTCGACGGGCTGGCGGCCGTGCACACGGCCTACCGCCAGGCGGTGCTGGCGATGCGGACCGTGCCGCCGGGCCGGGCCGACGTGGTGTGCCTGGCCGAACGGCTGCCCGAAGCGCTGCTGCTCAGCTCGCCCGAACTGACCGAGTCGCTGCAGCAGAACTGGCTGGGTGGCCTGCTCGACCTGCGGGCGGTGGAGCGCGGCCCGCTGCTCGAGACCCTCGCGACGTGGGTGCGCACCGGCGGCTCGGCGACCCGCTCGGCGCAGGCGCTGCACTGCCACCGCAACACCGTGCTCAACCGGATCCACCGGATCGAAGAGCTGACCGGCCGGTCGCTGACCGGCGGTGACCTGGCCCTGGAGCTCGCGCTGGTCGTCCGCGCGCTGCCGTTCCTCCCGCCACCGCGCGTGCCGTGACCGGCACCCGCTGTGCACACTGCACAACGACACTAGGCCAAATGTAGGCACTCAGATCCTTCATTCGGCGGCGTGATGTGTGTAACACTCCGGCCGGCGGTGCTCCGGCCCGCGCCTTCTCCCACACCGTCGTTCGAGAGGTCCCAGCCGCTCATGCCCGAACACGACCCCGCCCTCCCACCACCCGGGCCCGAGCCGCGCTCCATGGCCCGCCGCCGGTTCCTCGGCTTCGTCCTCGCCGCGCCGACGCTCGCCGTCGCCGCGCAGGTCGGGGTCGCGGAGCTGGCTCCCGGCCGAGCCGACGCGGCGATCCCGTCGCTGCCCCAGCCCGAGGACATCTTCGACCTCGGTGACCTGCAGAACCTCGCCGCGCTGCCGACGTCCGGCCTGATCAGCGTGCAGATCGGCGCCGACGGCCGGGCCGCGTTCGCCGTGCCGCGCGCCGAGGTCGGCCAGGGCATGACCACCGCCGTCGCGATGATGATCGCCGAGGAGCTCGACCTCCCGCTGGACAAGATCGACGTCACGCTGGCCGACGCGCGGCCCGAGCTGCTGATGAACCAGCTGACCGGCGGCTCCAACTCGATGCGCAGCATCTACACGCCGGTCCGGACCGCCTCGGCGATCGCCCGGCAGCGGCTGGTCGCCGCGGCCGCCGCGAAGTGGGGCGTGCCGGCGTCGCAGCTGACGACCTCCGGCGGCGTCGTGCGCGGCTCCGGCGGCCGCACGGCAGGCTACGGCTCGCTGGCGAAGGCTGCCGCGTCCGCCACCACGATCAGCGTCGCCGCGACGCTCAAGCCGCGGTCGCAGTTCAAGGTGCTCGGCACGCCGCAGAACCGCCTCGACGCCCACGCGGCGGTCACCGGCACCAAGCAGTTCACCCTCGACCTGGACGTCCCGGACGCGCTCCCGACGATGGTCGCCCGGCCGCCCACGATCAACGGCACGCCGCGCGCGATCCTCAACGCGGCCGAGGTCAAGGCGATGCCCGGGATCACCGACGTCGCCGCGATCTCGCACGGCGTCGCGGTGCGCGGGCGCACGTTCGGCCAGTGCATCGACGCGATCCGGGCCCTGAAGGTGACCTGGGGCGGGGGCACGGTCGACGGCGAGTCCGACGCGACGGTGCTCAAGAAGCTCAAGGCCGCGCAGCTGCCGATGGCCGTGCCGGGCCTGCTCGACCAGTACATCGACGCGGAGTTCACCTTCGCCGCGGCCAGCAACAGCCCGCTGGAGACCGGTGCCGCGATCGCCGACGTCCGCGCGGACCGCGCGGAGATCTGGTCGTGCCTGAAGGTGCCGATCGTCGCCCAGGAGGAGATCGCCAAGCTGCTGGGGCTGCCGCAGGACGCGGTCACGGTGCACGTCACCCAGGGCGGCGGGTCGTTCGGCCGGCACCTGTTCCACGACGCGGCCGCCGAAGCGGCGGAGGCGTCGCAGAAGATGGGCAAGCCGGTCAAGCTGATGTGGTCGCGCACCGACGACTTCCGCCAGGGCCGCATCCACCCGATGTGCGTCTCGCGGGTCCGGGCGACCTACCTGCTCGGCAACGTGATCAGCTTCGAGCAGCGCCACACGAGCGTGCAGACGGAGTTCAGCCACGGGCTCGGCGAGATGATCACCGCGACCGCGGCGAAGCTCCCGATCGCCGGCAACCTCACCTTCGCCGAGTCGATCTTCCTGCTGAGCCAGTCCTCGCCGTACAACTTCGGCGTCACGACCCAGCTGCTCAACGAGATCCCGCTGAAGTTCAACACCGGCAGCATGCGCAACATCTACTCGCCCAACGTCGTCACGGCCGAGGAGTTGGTGGTCGACCAGCTGGCGAAGAAGTTCGGCAAGGACCCGGTCGCGTTCCGCCGCGAGTTCCTCAAGGACACCCGGCTGCGCGCGGTGCTGGACAAGGCGGTCCAGGTCGGCAACTGGGGCCGTTCCCTGCCCGCCGGGGTCGCGCAGGGCATTGCGCTGCACGCCGAGTACCGCGGCGCGGTCGCGGTCCTGGTGGAGATCGACTGCCGGCCGGAGACGGTCAACCGCAAGGTGCCCGACGCCGTCACCGGCCCGCGGGTGACGAAAGCGACCGTGGTCGTCGACCCCGGCTTCGCGATCAACCCGCGCGGCCTCGAGGCGCAGATGATCGGCGGCCTCAACGACGGCATCGCGATGTGCCTCACCTCCAGCGTCCACATCAAGGACGGGCTCCCGCTGGAAGGCAGCTGGGACAACTACTTCTACACCCGGGAGTGGAACACCCCGCCCGAGACGCAGGTCGTCGTCATGCCGAACACGTCGTCGAACCCCAGCGGCGCCGGCGAGCTCGCGGTGGCGCCGTCGTTCGCCGCGGTGGCGTGCGCCTACGCCCGCGCGGTCGGCAAGATGCCGACGTCGTTCCCGATCAACCACGGCACGCTCGGCTTCGAGCCCTTGCCCGTGCAGCCGTCCACGCCGCCGTCGCCCACCGACGGCCTCGACCACGCCTACTAGGAGCGCCGCCGTGCCAGAACAAACTTTCCGGGTCAACGGCCGCGTGGTCACCGTCGACGCCGACGACGACCTCCGGCTGCTGTGGGTCCTGCGGGACCTGCTGGGCATCACCGGCCCGAAGTACGGCTGCGGGCTCGACGTCTGCAAGGCGTGCACCAGCCACATCAACGGCAAGGCGTTCAACCCGTGCTCGGTGCGGGTGGCCGACATCAAGGACACCGACGAGATCACGACGATCGAAGGCCTGCCCGCGACGGTGGGCAAGGACCTCCACCCGATGCAGGAGGCGTGGCTGGAGCGGGACGTGGCCCAGTGCGGCTACTGCCAGCCGGGCCAGATCATGGCGGCGGTGGCCAAGGTCCGCCAGGCGCGCGCGGCGGGCCGCGACATCACCGACGCCGACCTGGACGAGATCCGCAACATCTGCCGCTGCGGGACCTACGCCCGGATCCGCGAGGCGGTGAAGGCGGGCGCGGAGAACATGTGACCCGGGATCGAAGGGTCGACACGGCGACACGGCCGTGTCGACCCTCCAGTCACGTGAGTCGACTCCTCAATCACGCGTGCTGACCCTTCGATCACGGCGGAGTGGAGTGATCCGGCCCTCATCCGCCCTGGGCTGGCTCGGGGCGGGCTTCGGCTCGCCTCTAGCGTGAGGATTCGCGGCGGGCCCGCCGCCCGCGCCTAGCACGTCTGGTGAATCCTCGTGTCCTCCGTTCTTTCCGCCCTGCGCACCCGGCCGGCCTGGCTGTCGCCGAAGGTCGCGCGCACCGAGATCCTCGCCGGGCTGGTCGTCGCGCTGGCGTTGATCCCGGAGGCGATCTCGTTCTCGATCATCGCCGGGGTCGATCCGAGCATCGGCCTGTTCGCCTCCTTCACCATGGCCGTGGTGATCTCGGTCGTCGGCGGCCGCGCGGCGATGATCTCCGCGGCCACCGGCGCGATCGCGCTCGTCGTCGCCCCGCTCGCCCGCGAGCACGGCCTCGGCTACCTCGTGGCGACCGTGATCCTCGGCGGGCTGTTCCAGATCGTGCTCGGCTCGCTCGGCGTCGCGCGGCTCATGCGGTTCGTGCCGCGCAGCGTCATGGTTGGGTTCGTCAACGCCCTCGCGATCCTGATCTTCCTGGCCCAGGTGCCGGCGCTGATCGACGTGCCGTGGCCGGTCTACCCGCTCTTCGCCGCCGGCCTGGTGATCATGGTGCTGTTCCCGAAGCTCACCCGGGCGGTACCGGCGCCGCTGGTGGCCATCGTGGCGCTCACCGCGCTGACGGTCGCGGCGGGCATCAGCGTCCCGACGGTCGGGGACAAGGGCGCGCTGCCGTCGTCGCTGCCGGTGCCGGGGATCCCGGACGTCCCGTTCACCTGGGACACGGTGAAGCTGCTCGCGCCCTACGCGCTCGCGTTCGCGCTGGTCGGCCTGATGGAGTCGCTGATGACCGCCAAGCTGGTCGACGACATCACCGACACCCGCTCGAACAAGACCCGCGAAGCGATCGGCCAGGGCATCGCCAACGTCGTCACCGGGATCTTCGGCGGCATGGGCGGCTGCGCGATGATCGGCCAGACGATGATCAACGTCCGGACGGCCGGCGCCCGCACCCGGCTCTCGACGTTCCTCGCCGGGACGTTCCTGATGATTCTGTGCATCGTGTTCGGCCCGGTCGTCTCCGACATCCCGATGGCCGCGCTGGTCGCGGTGATGGTGCTGGTCGCCTTCGGCACCTTCGACTGGCACAGCATCGCCCCGGCGACGCTCAAGCGGATGCCGGCCGGCGAGATCACGGTCATGGTCGTGACCGTCGCGATCGTGGTGGCCACCAGCAACCTGGCGATCGGCGTGGTGGCCGGCAGCATCACGGCGATGGTCATCTTCGCCCGCCGGGTCGCGCGGCTGGTCGACGTCACCGCGGCCACCGACCCCGACGGCACGCAGGTCGTCTACGCGGTGACCGGCGAGCTGTTCTTCGCCTCCAGCAACGACCTCGTCTCGCGGTTCGACTACGCCGGCGACCCGGACAGCGTGGTCATCGACCTCACCGCCGCCCACATCTGGGACGCCTCCACCGTTGCCGCCCTCGACGCGATCACCGCCAAGTACGCCGACCGCGGGAAGTCCGTCGAGATCACCGGGCTCAACGTCCCGAGCGCGACCATGCACGGCCGGCTCTCCGGGGAGCTCACCGGGAGCCACTGACCGCGGCGTCGATGCCCAGCAGCGAGACGAACGCGCTCGCCGCCGGGGTCGGGTTCGCCGCCGCCCAGATGACGTACTCGACCCGGGCCGGGGCGTCGGTGATCTCGATCGTCGCCACGCCCGTCAGCTGGGGCGCGTACCCGGACGGCAGCATCGCCACCCCGAGGCCCGGGCCCACCAGGCGCGCGATGAAGTCCGCGCTCGTCACCTCGTAGGCGACCTCGCGGTCCAGGCCCGCCGCCGCGAACGCCTGATCCGTCTGCGCGCGCCCGGCCGTGCCCGCCGGGAGGTCGACGAACACCTCCGCGGCCAGGCGCCGCAGGCTGACCGTGGCTTCGCCGGCCAGGGGGTGATCCGGGGCCACGACCGCGATCAGGTGGCCGCGGGCCAGCTCGTGGACCGCGACGCCGCGCGGGCGGGCCGTCGTGGGCAGGCCGAGGAACGCCACGTCGAGGGTGCCGTCGTGGACCTGCTCGATCAGGTCGTCGCTCGCGCCCACCCGGAGACTGATGCGCACCGGCGGGAACCGGTCGTGGAACTCGCGCAGCGCGGCCGGGACGTCGGCCGCGGTGACCGTGGGGATCAGGCCGACGGCGAGCCGCCCGCGCACCTCACCCACCGCGGCCGCGACTTCGGCCGCCGCGCGCTCCGCCGCGTCCAGGCACTGGCGCGCCGCCGGCAGGAACGCCTCGCCCGCCGGGGTCAGGCGGACCCGGCGGCTGGTCCGGTCGAACAGCCGCGCGCCGAGCTCCCGCTCCAGCCGCGCGACCTGGTGGCTCAGCGCGGACTGGACGACCAGGCACCGCTCGGCGGCGCGGGTGAAGCTGGTCGTTTCGGCGATCGCGACGACGTAACGCAGCTGCTGGAGTTCCACGCGTCCATCTTGGATCACGATCGCTGCGGTGACGAACATGTATTGGACTCATCGATCGGTCTCCGGTGAAATTCTCGTATGACCAAGCAACTCCAGCGCGAAACCCGCGGCGTGGACCTGCCGCGCATCGCGCTCACGGCGTTCGCGCCGGCGGTGTGGGGCACCACCTACCTCGTCACCACCGAGTTCCTCCCCGCCGGTCACCCGCTGTTCGCCGGCCTGCTCCGCGCCCTGCCCGCGGGGCTGATCGCGCTGGTGCTGACCCGGACGCTGCCGCGGGGAGCCTGGTGGGGCAAGGCCGCCGTGCTCGGCGTGCTCAACATCGGCCTGTTCCTGCCGCTGCTGTTCATCGCCGCCCAGCGCCTGCCCGGCGGGGTGGCCGCGACGCTGGGCGCCGCGCAGCCGCTCGTCGTCGCCGTCCTGTCCGTGGGCCTGCTCCGCGAACGCCTGTCGGGGTGGCGGCTGTGCTGGGGTGTGGCGGGGATGGCCGGCGTCGGCCTGGTGGTGATCGGGCCGGCCGCGGTCTTCGACGGCGTCGGCGTCGCGGCGGGTTTGGGCGGCGCGGTCACGATGGCGTTCGGCGTGACGCTGACGAAGCGCTGGGGACGGCCCGCCGGCGTCGGCCCGACCGCGTTCGCCGGCTGGCAGCTCACCGCGGGCGGTCTCTTCCTGCTGCCGCTCACGGCCGTCTTCGAGGGCGCGCCGCCGCCGATCGACACCGACGCCGTGCTCGGCTATCTGTGGCTGGGCCTGGTGGGCGGGTTGCTCGCCTACGCCCTGTGGTTCCGCGGCGTCACGACGCTGCCGGTCGCGTCGGTGGCCGTGCTGGCGCTGCTGTCTCCGCTGGTCGCGGCGATCCTCGGCGCGGCCGTCCTGCACCAGACGCTCGGCCCGGTCCAGCTCGCCGGGTTCGCGCTCGCCCTGGCCGCGCTCGTCGCCGGTCAGGTCCCCGCTCCCGCTCTCCGGAAAGGAAACCTCCTGTGAAGATCGCCGTCGTCGGCGCCGCCGGCATGGTCGGCTCCCGCGTGCTCACCGAAGCCGCCCGGCGCGGCCACGACCTCGTCGCGATCGTCCGGACGAGACGGCCCGACTTACCCGATGCGGTGGAGGGCGACGCGGGCGACCCGCACCGGATGGCCACGCTCTTCGCCGGCACGGACGCGGTGGTGGCCGCGGCCCGTCCCGCGCCGGGGCAGGAGCACACCGTCGGCGCCACGACCACGGCGCTGCTCGACGCGGCCGCGACGGCGGGCACCCGCGTCCTCGTGGTCGGCGGCGCGGCACCGCTGCGGGCTCCCGGTGGCGGGCTGGTCCTCGACGACCCGCGGTACGTCCCACCCGAGTACCGCGCCATCGCCGGGGCCAGCGCCGCGCAGCTCGACGTCTGCCGCGCGCACCCGGCCGCCGACTGGGTCTACCTCAGCCCGCCGGCGGTGCTGGAGCCCGGTCCGCGGACCGGCGGCTACCGGCGCGGCACGACGACGCTCCTCACCCGGCCCGACGGGACGTCCCGCATCTCGGCCGAAGACCTCGCCGCCGCCGTCGTGGACGAGCTCGAAAACGCCGGCGCGGACCGGCACTTCACGGTCGGCTACTGACCTTGGTCTCGCACCGGACCTGCGGTGCGGCCTCGGTGCCGGACGCGACGCAGTCGAGGCCCTTGCCGGGCCCGGGAACCGGGTAGGCGAACACGGTCGGCGCGTCGCTGTCGCGGCCGGCGGAGAACTTGACGACCGTCGGCGTCCAGGAACCGGTGCCGTGCAGGGCCTTCGAGTAGTACGCGGTGTGCGGGCCGATGGTGGTGCCCATGCCTTCGCCGTCGTCGTCCAGCTCGTGCACGTTCAGCACGTAGTCCCCGGCGGTGTACTTGCCCTGGTCCTCGTGCCCGGCTTCGGCCGGCGTCGCGCTGACGACCTCCGGCGCGACGGGGTCGGCGGCGGTGGCGATCACGGTCGCCCCGGCCGCCACCACCGCGGCCCCGACGGCGACGGCGATGACGCCGGCCCTTCTGGTGCGCACCTTCATGGTGCCTCCTCACTCCCGCTCGACGATCAAGCTAGGGGAGCGGGGTGGCCGGTCACCTCGGCCGAAGGTACCGGGGACCTCGTCCTTTCGGCCGAGGTCCGGCGGGGGCCACAGGGTGATCCGGCAGGGGGTGTCCCTCTCGAGAGCCACAACGAGTGTCCGTCACGGAGTGATGCCGCACCGCACGCCGCGCTCGTAATCTCGCCGCACTGCACGAAGTCCGGCGAGAGGAATCCCGATGACCAGCCCCACCGAGCGGAAGCCGCGGCTGCTGCGCTTCCGGTTCCCCGTCCTGCTCGTCGCCACCGCTGTGCTGCTGGTCGCGGCGCGCGGGCTCGACGCGCTCGTGGCGGGGGTGCCGGTACTGCGGCTCCTGGTCGGGATCGGCGCGGCGGCCGGTGCGGTCTTCGGCTACAAGTGGGTGGTCCGGCGGGTCGAAAACCGGGACGAGATCACGGAACTGGCCACCACCGGGCGGTGGGGCGGGCTCGGGCGCGGTGCGCTCGTCGGGGCCGGCGCCTTCCTCGCGACCATGCTGCTCTCGATCGTCTTCACCGACGCCGACATCAGCGGCGGCTCGTTCTGGGCCTGCCTGGGTGTCGCCGGCTCGATGGCTTCGGTGGCCGTGACCGAGGAGCTGCTGTTCCGCGGCGTGCTCCACCGCATCCTCGAACAGCGCGCCGGCAGTGTCCTCGCCATCGTGGTCTCGTCGCTGCTCTTCGGCCTCACGCACCTGATCAACGGCAACGCGACGGTGTGGGGCACGCTCGCCATCGCCGTCGAGGGGGGCGCGATGCTGGCCGTCGCCTACACCGCCACGCGGTCGCTGTGGGTGCCGATCGGCCTGCACTTCGCCTGGAACTTCCTGCAGGGCGGCGTGTTCGGCACCGCCGTCTCCGGCGCCGAGAGCGAACCCGGCCTGCTGCGCACCGTCCTTTCCGGACCGGACGCGCTCACCGGCGGCTCGTTCGGTCCGGAGGCCGGCCTGTTCGCGCTGGTGTGCTGCCTGGCGGTGACGGCGCTGCTGCTCCGCCGCGCGAAGCTCATCCCGCGGCGCTGACGAGCCCGGTCCGGTAGGCCAGCACCACGGCCTGGACCCGGTCCCGCAGGTCGAGCTTGGTGAGGATCCGCGAGACGTACGTCTTCACCGTCTCCACGCTCAGCACCAGCTCGGCCGCGATCTCGGCGTTCGACAGGCCGCCGGCGATCAGCTTCAGCACCTCAAGCTCCCGTCGCGCGAGCCGGTCCAACGGACCACCGGCGGGCGCCGCCGGCTGGATCCGCTCGGCGTAGCGGCCGATCAGCGTCCGGGTCACCGCGGGGGAAAGCAGCGACTCGCCGCGCGCGACCGTGCGCACCCCCTCGACGAGCTCGTCCAGGGGCGCGTCCTTGAGCAGGAACCCGCTCGCCCCGGCCCGTAGCGCGTCGTAGACGTACTGGCCGACGTTGAACGTCGTGACGACCAGCACCTTCGCCGGGTTCTCCGCGCCGGGACCGGCGACGCGGCGGGTCACCTCGATCCCGTCCAGCAGCGGCATCTGGATGTCCATCACGACGACGTCGGGGCGCAGCCGCTCGACCTGGGCGAGTGCCTCGCGGCCGTTCGCGGCCTGCCCCACCACCTCGAAGTCCGGCTGGGCGCCGAGCACCGTCGCGTACCCCGCGCGGATGAGCTCCTGGTCCTCGCAGATCAGGACCCGGATCGGGCCGTCGGTCATCCGTCGCTCCTCAGGGGAATCTCGGCGCTGACCAGGAAACGGTCCCCCGACGGGCCCGCGGTGAACCGGCCGCCGAGCGCGTCGACCCGGTCGCGCAGCCCGCCCAGCCCGCGGCCCCCGGAGCCGAGCGCGCCGGCCTCGGTCGCCGGGCCCTCGGTGGTCACCGCGATCTCGAGGAGGTCCGCACCGTAGCCGACGCGCACTGTCGCGGGACGGCCGGCGGCGTACTTGGCCGCGTTGGTCAGCGCCTCCTGCACGATCCGGTACGCGGTGAGCTCGGTTTCCGCCGGCAACGCCGGGCGTTCGCCCTCTTCGACCAGCTCGACCGCCCGGCCCGGCTGCTCGACGAGGCCGCGCAGCGCGCCCAGGCCCGGTGTGCGCGCCCCGGTCGCTTCGAGGACGCCGAGCAAGAACCGCAGTTCGGTGAGAGCGTCGCGACCCGAGCCGGTGATGGCGGCGAACACTTCGGGGACGCGCTCGGGCGGCAGGAACCGGGCGGCGTCGGCCTGGACCACCATGGCCGTCACGTGGTGGGTGACGACGTCGTGCAGTTCGCGGGCGAGCCGCGCCCGTTCGTCCGCCGCCGCGGCCAGGGCGGTGAGCCGCCGCCGTTCGGCCTCTTGCCGCCGTCGTTGCCGCACCAGGGCACCCAGCATCCAGAACAGGACCAGCACCACGTAGTAGACGACGAAGACCGGCAAGTCCGACGGCGACCCGCGCAGCGTGACCAGGACCGCGAAGGCCACGTACCCCGCCGACGCCGCCGCGGGCAGCGCCCGGCGGAAGCGCTCCTCGCGTGCTCCGGCCGAATAGAGCGCGAAGTACAGCGCGAGGCTGCCGATCGTGGGGGAGTACGCGAGCACTTCGTGTGCCGCGAAACAGGTCGCGATGACCGCCAGGGTCGCCGCGGGCCACCGGCTGCGCACCGCCAGCGGGAGCGTCAGCCCGAGCACCAGCACGACCGCGAAGAACCCATCGTCGTGCCTCGGCAGGTCGCCGAACTGGGCCCCGATCATGTCGAGCCCCGGCACGAACGCGGCCGCCGTGACGGCCGCGGCGAGCGCCAGGTCCCGGGCTTCCGGGGTGACGCCCGCCCATCGGTCCCGGAGACGTCCCAGCTTCGACATGGCGGGAGCCTAGCGATGCCGGGCATTCCCGGGCGGCCCGGCGGGACAAGAGAGCGGGCGGCCCTCGGAGGAGGAAGGCCGCCCGCGCCGGTCGGATCAGTTCCGATCAGTGCTTGGTGACATCGGTGCAGTCGATGTCCTTGTCCGGCAGTCGCCCGGTCTCCAGGAAACCGACGGTCGCGTTGTCGGCGCACGCCGAACCTTCGTGGTAGACGTAGTGCCCGCCGTTGTCGACGCCGACGAAAGCGGCGCGGTTGCCCAGGACGTGGCGCAGGCCGACACCGGAGTCCCACGGCGTGGCGTGGTCGCGGCGGTTCTGCAGGATCAGCGTGTTCCGCGCGCCCTGGCCGGTCACGGTGACGGGCTTCTCGGCCGGCTGCGGCCAGAACGCGCACGGCCAGATGTTCGCCGGCATGCCCGCGGTCAGCGGCCACGTCTTGCGGTCGGCGGCACTGCGCCGGGCGTAGTCGGCGACGTCGTGGGACCACTCGGCGTCACCGCAGGTGAGGGCCAGGAACATGGTCGCCTGGTTGTCCGCGGGAACGCCCGGGGTGGCCGGCGTTTCGGCGAAGACCTGCTGCAGCACCTTGCCGTCGGCGTCGGTGACGTGCCCGTCGGCCAGGTCCGCCGCGGCCTTCCAGACCTGCGCGAGCACCGGCAGCGTGTCGTTGTGGATGAGCAGCGCGTAGGTGACGCCACGCAGCATCGCCCCGCTCAACGACTGCGGGGTGCCCGGAACCGGCGCCGGCTTGCGGTCGAGCCGCTCGGTGAGCGCGAGGTAGGTCCGGGTGACCGCGTCCGGGGTGGCGCCGAATCCGAGGGCGGCGTTCTGCCCGGCGGCGACGGCGGCCGCGTCCGGGAACCGTTCGGCCATGCCCTTGCCCCAGCTTTCGGCCTCGCCCGCCCAGACGTGGGTGGGGTCGACGTTGCCTTCGAGGATCATGCGGTCGGTCCGGTCGGGGTACAGCGAGCTGTAGACCGTCCCGAGGTAGGTGCCGTAGGACTGGCCCCAGTAGGAGATCTTCGCCTCGCCGAGCGCTTCGCGGACGCGGTCGAGGTCGCGGGCGGTGTTGGCGGTGGTGAAGTACCGCAGGTTTTCCCCGGCCTTGGCGGCACACTGCTGGGCGGTGGCGCGGGCGGCTTGGACGTTCGAGTCGATCGAGCCGTCGGCGGCGGGGTAGGGGAAGAGGGCGGCGACGCTGGGGTTCTGGAGGCCGCAGCTCTGCGGGGCGCTGGTCCCGACGCCGCGCGGGTCGAAGCCGATCAGGTCGTAGCCGTCCAGGACGGACTTCGGCAGCGACGGCGCCATCGCGCCCGGCGTGTCGAGACCCGCCAGCGCCGGGCCGCCCGGGTTCAGCAGCAGGACGCCGTGGCGCTTCGCGGTGTCGGTGCTGGCCAGCCGGGAGACGGCGACCTCGATCGACGTGCCGTCGGGATGGCCGTAGTCGAGCGGGACCCGCACCTTCGCGCAGGTGAGCCGGGGATCCCGGGGCGTGCCCGGCGCCGCTGCCGGGCACGGTCCCCAGGCGAGGGCCGCGGCGGCCGGGGCGTCTTCGTCGTCCGCGCTGTCGCAGGCGGTCACACCGAGAACGGTCAGTGTGGTGACCGCCAGGGCCGCGGCGAGGCGGTGGCCGCGCACCCCCGTCCTGCGTATGTTGGTCATTGTGCTTGCCCTCCGAATTCCGCACCAGCGGGCCTTTCCGGTCCGCTGTTCGCGTTGACGGCGCCGAAGCTATCGGGAACAGGACACAGTGGAAGTCACCCCGGAGTGAGCAGAACCTGTAGCTCGCGCGGGGGACAACGGCTCCCGGAGTCCGATGTGGACCGACCGGGAAGGACCTTCGGGTCGTCGTGGCTGCGGCGGCACCGGCGGTGGGCGTTCGCACTCGTCGTGGTCGCGCTCCTCGCGGAGATGGCCGTCGCGATGCTCACGACGGCCGTGGAGCAGACGCCGACGATCGACGAGCCCGTCTACGTGGGTACGACCGTGGTCTACCAGCAGCAGCACAGCCTGCGGTACAACCCGGAGCACCCGCCGCTGGGCAAGCTGATCATCGGGACCGGCCTGGCCTTCGCCGGCGTCCACCTCGACCCGGCCTTCGTCGGCGACCAGTCGCAGCTCGGCCGGCAGGTGCTGTACGAGTCGGGCAACGACCCGGCCCGGCTGCTGCTCCTGGCGCGGCTGCCGGTGATCGTGCTGACGCTGCTGTTCGGGCTGGTCGTCTTCCTGTTCGCACGCGACCTGACCGGCCCGGTCGGCGGCTCGGCGGCGCTCGCCCTGTACGCGTTCTCGCCCGACGTCATCGCGAACGGATCACTGGCCACGCTCGACGTGCCGGTGGCCGGCTTCGTGCTGACGTCGGTCTGGCTGTTGTGGCGGGCCCGGCGCCGGCCCGTCCGCTATCTCCCGTTGGCGGGTCTCGCTTTCGGCGCGGCTCTCGCCACGAAGATGAGCGCGCTGGCGGCCATTCCGGTGGTGGTGCTCCTCGTCGTGCTGTCCGTCCGGCACGCTCGCCGCACGGGGGTGTTCGACTTTCACCGGGTTTTCGGGCCGCTTGTGGCGGTCGCGGGCGTCGCGCTGATCGCGATCGCCGTGGTGTGGATCTCCTACCTCGCCGTGGATCCGCGGCTGCGCTGGGAAACCCCGCCGGACCTGCCCGCCGTCCACGGCTTGCGCACGCTCGCCGACTGGCTGCCGTTCCCCGCGCCATACCGGGACGGGGTGCACCTGCAGTTCGCCTTCGAAGACCAGGTGTGGGGCGGTTTCCTGTTCGGCACGCACTACTTCGGTCCACTGTGGTACTACCTGCCGGTCGCGCTGCTGGTGAAGACGCCGCTGGGCGCGCTGGCGCTCGGGCTGGCCGGCGCCGTCGTCCTGGTGGCGGTACCCCGGCTGCGCCCGGCCGCCCCCTACGTCCTCGTTCCCGCGGCCGTGCTGCTGAGCGCGGCCATGACCGGCAGCCGTGACCTCGGTGTCCGGTACGCGGTCTTCGTGCCGATGTTCCTGGCGGTCGCGGCGGCCGGTGTGGTCGCCCTCCGCCGGCGGTGGGCGTACGTCGCGGCGGCAGCCCTGGTCGGCTTCGCCGCGGTCAGCTCCCTGCGGACGTTCCCGTACTACCTGCCGTACTCCAACGAGGCGTTCGGCGGGCCGGCGGAGACCCACCTGCGCCTGCACGACTCGAACGTCGACTGGGGCCAGGACCTGGGCCGGCTGGCCGACCGCCTGGGACAGCGTTATCCGGGTGAGCGGATCTGGCTCGTCTACAAGGGCAGCGGCGTCCCGTCCGCCTACGGCATCGACGCCGCCGACCCGCTCACCGTGGCGCCCGAGCGGGTTCGCGGGCTGCTCGTGGTGTCGGACTCCGCGGCCGTCAAGGCGGACGACCGGCTGCGGGCCCTGATCGGCGGCAGCACCCCGATCGACGAGGTCGGCCACTCCATCACGATCTACCGCCGGCCGTAGCACTGGCGGAGGTCTGCTCGTCGAACGGCGTGGCGTAGGAAGGGGGACGGGCCCGCAGGGCGAGCCGCCACGGGCCCTCGACGTCGATCGACGCGGACGTCACCACCGGGTTGGACTGCTGCCACAGGTGGATGTCGGCTTCGGGCACCTCTTGGCCGCGGTGGCGCTCCATGCGGGTCAGCCGGTGGCGCACCTGGGTCCGCGCCGCGGCCAGGATCCGCTCCGGGTAACCGGGGTCGTCGCCGGCGAGGTAGGCGAACCAGGGCTCTTCGTGCCCGGCCTCCTCCTTGCTGCGGAAGGGCCGCACGGTGCGCCAGTCGCACCCGCCGGCGGCACGCAGCCGTTCGATGCGCTCCCGGTCGCCGGCCTTCACCGCGGGCCGCCGGTTCTCCCTCGTCCCGACGCGCGCCAACGGCCGGCCGGCGTTCGGCGCCTACCTGCGCGGGGCGTCGGGCATCCGCCACGGAACCGGTCTGTACGTCCTCGCCTTGGCCGGCGACCGGGTCCGCGCCATGACCCGCTTCGAGAACAGCGTGCTCCCGGCGTTCGGCTTGCCGCGTTCACTGCCGGAATGACTCGGGACGGCCGCCGGCTCAGCCCGGTCGGCGGCCAGCGTCGCCCGGGCGCGCTGCAACGCGCTGCGTGCCGCGGTGGTCGTCATGCCCAGCGTCTCGGCCGCCTCCTGCACGCGGAAGCTCGCCACGTCGACGAGCATGAGCACCGCCCGCTGCCGCGCCGGCAACCGCTGGAACGCGGCGACGACGGCGAGGCGCGTGCTGTCGCGCAGCGCGGCGGGCTCGGCGGGGTCGTCCCCGGCCGTCGGCAGCGGTTCCAGCCACGACACCGTGTCGATCCGGGGCAGCGGTCCGGCGGTCTCCGTCCCCGCGCCGAGGCCGGAGGGCAGCACCCGGCTGTGCCTTGTCCACCCCGGTCATGACACCCGCTACCGCAACGAGAAGGGGCCCGGCGTGATTCCCGAACCGGCCCTGCGCTGGGTCTTCACCGTCGTTTACGCCGCGGTCGGCGCGTTTTGCCTGCGCCCGGCGCGTCGGCGGCGTGCTGCACCTGGCCCTGTGCGCGGGCATGATCGCGATGGCCTGGCCGGCGACGATGGACTTCGCGCCGGCGCCACAGGTCCTGTTCTACGGCTTCGCCGCGGTGTGGTTCACGGGCTTGCTCGTGTCCGGTGCGCAGGCCCACGACGGCTACCACGCCGTGACGGCGGCCGTGATGGCGTGGATGGTGCTGACCGTGGCATTCGCGGCGGCCGGCACGTTCTGGCTGGTCCGGGCCGCCGGCGCGGTCCGGACCCGGCTTCGCGCGGCGGGCCTGGCCGCCGACGCGGTCATGGGCTGGGGGATGGCGGTGCTGTGCGCGCTGCTGGCCTGAGCCGGTCGTCGATGCATTCCGGCCCGCCGCCTTGTCGGTCCGGGAAGACACGCACCTACGCCTACCTCGACCTGACGCCGCTCGGCCGGCAGACGCACATCACGAAGTTCGGTCTGCACGACGACTACGCGTCCTAGCGGGCCCTCGGGCCGGGACGCCGCCGCCGACGCGCCGTCCCGGCCACCGGGCAAAATTCGTGGCTATTGCGGGCTTTCGCCCGATTCGTCGCCTCGCTTCCGGAATGTCGCCGAGCGACGCGGATCACACCCACGATTGTCCCGCTTATCTTGAACAAAATTGTTAACGATCATGTAGGCTTCGTCGCACCCTGGTCAGAGTGCAGGAGAACCCCATGGTCGTCATCGACACGCACACCCACGTCATCTCGCCGGACACCGCCCGCCACCCGGCCGACCCGATCGGCGGCCGCCGGTCCGCGTGGTCCCTGGAGCATCCGGTCGACATCGACGGGCTGGTGCGGGCGCTGGACCAGGCCGGCATCGCGAAGGCCGTCGTCGTGCAAGCGTCCACTGTGTACGGACACGACAACCGTTACGTCGTCGAGGCCGTGCGCGCGCACCCCGACCGGTTCGTCGGCGTCTACTCGATCGACGCGCTGGCGCCCGACGCGGTGGAGCGCATCCGGCACTGGCAGGGCCAGGGCCTCTCCGGCTTCCGCCTGTTCACCACCGGGACGACGATGCCCGGCCAGGCGAGCTGGCTCGGCCACGAGGACTCCCACCCCGCCTGGGCCTACGCCGAAGCGCAGGACATCCCGGTGTGCCTGCAGATGACGATCCAGGGCCTGCCCGCGCTGCGGCAGCTGCTCGAACGCTTTCCGGGCGTGCGGGTGCTGCTGGACCACTGCGCGCGCCCGGACCTGTCCGACGGCCGGCCCTACCAGGCCGCGCGGGCGTTGTTCGAAATGGCCGAGTTCCCCGGCGTGCACCTCAAGCTCACGCACCGGGCGCTGGCCGCGTCGGCGGAAGGGGCGTCCACCCCGGCGGACTTCCTGGCCGACCTCGTCGGCGCGTACGGCGCGGGCCGCATCGCCTGGGGCTCCAACTTCCCGGCCGCGGAAGGGACTCCGGCGAGCATCCTGGCGCAGGCGCGGGAGACGGTGGCCAGTCTGTCCGAAGTGGACCAGGACCTGGTCTTCGGCGGTACGGCCGCGAAGTTCTACCCGGCCGTCGCCGTCGCGGGTGGCCACCGTGGCTGACCTCCGCACCGTCCTCGCCGACTACCCGCACACGGCCCCGCTGAAGAGCGGCGACGTCGTCAGCCCGTCGGTGCGGCTCGACTTCCACGCCGTCAAGCCGGTGCACAAGGCGTTCGCGCCGATGGTGCGCGACGAGGCCTACGACCTGTCCGAGCTGGCCGTGGTCACGGCGCTGCAGGCGATCGCCTACGGCCGCCCGGTCGTCCTGCTGCCGGTCGTGGTCGCCTCGCGCTTCCAGCGCGGCTGCCTGATCGCGCACGCGTCGCGGCCGGTGGCACCGGAAGAGCTGGCCGGCCGGCGCGTCGGCGTGCGCGCCTACACCCAGACCACCGGGATGTGGGTCCGTGCCCACCTCGCCGAAGACTTCGGGCTGGCGCCGCGGGACGTCCGCTGGGTCACCCGCGACGGCGCGCACGTGCGCGAGTACCCGGATCCGGCCTACGTCGAGCACGGCATCGGCGACGCGGCCCTGGTGGACCTGCTGCGCGAAGGCCGGATCGACGCGACGATCCTGGGCAACGATCTGCCCGAGGGTGACGAGTTCGTGCCGGTGATCCCCGACGCCGTCGCCCGCGACACGGAATGGTGGCGGCGCACCGGGTTCCTGCCGGTCAACCACATGGTCGTCGCCGGCGAGTCGGTCGCGCGCCGCGACCCCGCCGCCGTCCGCGAGGCCTACGACCTCCTGCGCCGCGCGGACCGCGCGGTGTCACGGCCGGCGGGCGACCCGAGTCCGACGCTGTTCGGCTTCGACCGGCTGCGCCGCCCGCTGGAGATCATCATCGACGCCTGCCTGGCGCAGGACCTGCTGCCCCGCGAGCTCGACGTGGACGAGGTGTTCGCGCCCGCCCGGGAAGTACTGGGCCGCGAAGCCGACTGACGGCGACTGAACCGGACATTCAACGGAGAAACCGGAAGAACGATGAGCGAAACCCTCACCGCGGGCACCCCCGCGCGCGCCCGCAAGCCCTTCTACCGCGACCTGGCGTTCCAGGTCCTCGTCGGGGTCGCCGCGGGAGTGCTCGTGGGGGCGCTCGCGCCCTCGGTCGGCCACCACGTCCAGTTCCTGGGCGACATCTTCATCCACCTGATCCAGATGGTGGTCGGCCTGATCATCTTCTGCACGGTCACGCACGGCATCACCAGCGTCCGCGACCTCGGCAAGGTCGGGCGCATCGCGGTCAAGGCGCTGGTGTACTTCGAGGTGATCACCACGATCGCGCTGGTGATCGGCCTGGTCGTGGTGAACGTGCTCAAGCCCGGCTCGGGCATGCACATCGACCCGGCCACGCTGCACGCGAGCGGTTCGGCCACCGCACCGGCCAAGTCGGAGGGGTTCGACGCCTTCCTGGTCAGCCTCGTGCCGACGTCGGCGGTGCAGGCCTTCGCCGAGGGCGAGATCCTGCAGGTGCTCGTGTTCTCGGTGCTGTTCGCGTGCGGGCTGGCGTCGCTCGGGGAGAAGGCCCAGCCGGTGCTGGACTTCGTGGGCACCATCCAGCAGGCGCTGTTCTGGATCATCCGCAAGGTCATGCGGATCGCGCCGATCGCGGCCTTCGGGGCGATCGCCTACACGGTGTCGCGCTACGGCTTGGGCACGCTGCTCCCGCTCGGCCGGCTGATCGGCGTGTTCTACCTGATCTGCGTGCTGTTCTTCGTGCTGGTCCTGTGGCCGGTCTCGCGCTACGGCGGCTTCAGCCTGCTGAAGCTGATGCGCTACTTCCGCGCCGAGCTGATCCTGGTGCTGGGGACCAGCTCGTCGGAGAGCGTGTTCCCGCAGCTGACCGCGAAGCTGAAGAAGCTCGGCGTGGACGAGCCGGTGGTCGGGCTGGTGCTGCCCACGGCGTACAGCTTCAACCACGACGGCACGTGCCTGTACTTCGCGGCGGTGAGCGTGTTCCTGGCCCAGGCCACCGGCACCGACCTGGGCTGGCAGGCGCAGCTGGGCCTGCTGCTGGTGCTCCTGCTGACTTCGAAGGGCGGCGCGGGCGTGTCCGGCTCCGCGATCGCGGTCCTGGCCCTCACCTTGAGCGCGACCCACACGATCCCGGTGAGCAGCATCGCGCTCGTGCTGGGCGTGCACAGCGTCCTCTCGGCGGCCTTCGTGTTCACCAACATCGCGGGCAACTGCGTCGCGACCCTGGTCGTGGGCAAGTGGGAGAAGGCCGTCGACCGCGAGCGCCTGCACGCGGAACTGGACGCCGGTTACCAAGCGGCCTGAGGGCCAGCGCGCGGCGAATGGGCGAAAGGGAACCACCCGATCACGCAGAGATACAACCGTGATCGGGTGGTTCTCGTGGCATAAGCGCATTTCAGGACCTTTTCCGAAAATCCGGAACACCGGCGCCGCCTAGGGCGTGAGCAAGGGACATCGGTCCCGCCGGTGAATTTATTTCGGTTACACCAACGACCCTGCTTCACTCGATCGTGTAAAGGCGTCGGGGGAGCAACCGCCGTGGATAGGCGGGAAGTGATGATGGCGGTAGGGTCCCCGCCGCAGGGCAACCCGAACGGATGATCATTTTTTCGGCTGCCGGTTTACGAAGGAAAGAGTGAATTGGACTTCGACGCACTGGCCGCCGAGCTGCGCAATCTCCGGGAAAGCGTCGCCGGCGTGACGGGCACGGTGCTCGCCGCGGTCGACGGGATTCCCATCATCGCCGACGCGGTCGACTACATCGATCCGGCGAAGATCTCCGCGCTCGCCGCCGCCGATCTCGGGATCGCGCGCCAGGCCGCCGAGATGACCGGGAAGGGCACGCTCAGCCAGACCGTGGTGTTCGGCAGCGACGGCTACATGGCCGTGTACGCGGTGGGCCGGCTGGCGCTGATGGTCGTCCTGGGGGACAAGGGCTTGAACGTCGGGCGCCTCCTCTTCGAGTCCCGGCCCGTCATCGAGCGCATCGGCACGATCCTGGCCGCGTAGCAAGACGGTTCAACGGAAGGAAGAGCATCATGATGAACATCGATACCGCGCTCAAGGAAGCCATGTCCATCGCCGGCGCCGTCGGCGTCGCGCTGGTCGACTACGAAAGCGGGATGTCGCTCGGCACCAGCGGTGGCGGCGAGTGGCTCGACCTGGAGGTCGCCGCGGCCGGCAACACCGAGGTCGTGCGGGCGAAGCTGCGGGTGATGTCCTCGCTCGCGCTCAACGACTCCATCGAGGACATCCTGATCACGCTGCACCGCCAGTACCACCTGATCCGGCTGATCAACACCTCGCGCAACTCGCTGTTCCTGTACCTGGTGCTGGACCGGGAGCGGGCGAACCTCGCGCTGGCCCGCCACTACCTCAAGCGCATCGAAGGCGACCTGCAGGTGTAGCCCAGGGAGGAGAGAGCGATGACCGGAGGCGGCTCCCGCGCCGCACTCGTCATCGGCTCGGCGTTGATGCACGACCTCGGTTCGTTGTTCCCGGTGGCGATGAGCCTCGCCGGCGACGAGCTCGCGTTCACCTTCGTGTCGTCCTGCCCGTCGCCCGACGCCGTCGAGGAGTGGGTGCGGCTGCGGTCGGGCGCGGTCGTGGCCGACCGGGTGCTCCGCTTCTCCGTCGACGCGGACGGGCGGCGGATCCGCGTGGAGCTCGCCGGGACGCCGGTCCGGGCCCTGGTCGTGCTCGCGGCCGACGTCACGGCGGCGGTGGTGAACGCCCCGAGTCTCGGCCGCTGGCAGGACCAGATGCCCTGCACCCTGCAGCTCGCGCTGGACGAGCTCGCGCGGGTGCTGTCGCGCTGCCACCACCGCGCCGGCGGCGCCGAGCCGCTGATCGACCTGGATCTCGCGTACCGGCCGGACCCCGACTACGAGATCCGGGTGGCCGGCGCGCACGAGCGGGTGCGCCCGTTCATCGCGCCGGTCCGCCCGGTGCTCGCGATGCGCTGGCGCTCGACGACGTCGGCGCAGCGCAAGGCCTTCCTCGACGAGCTCCCGGACGGCGCGCCCGCCCGCGGCTGGCTCCGCCGCCGGCGCACCTTCCGGATCATGGGGCTGGAGCTGGAAGTTTCGTCCTGACCGGACCGGTTCGAGAACGACATCGGGGCCGGTCGGATGCACCGCGCGAGCGGGCATTCGGCCGGCCCCTTCGTCGTCCCCGCCGGTCGCCGCCCGGCGCGCGCGCCGGTCCCGTTTCCGTCCGCTGCGGGCCGAAACAATTACCCCACCTGGCCGGAATGGCGGTAATTGTTCTTCGAACACTTGGTCACAATGGTTTTCCGATGCGTTCCCGAAGCCTGTGGACAGTAGTGTCCGACGTCGTTCACGCTGAGACACATCTGGCCGGTGACCTGCTGTGTCGCAGCGGTTTCGCTCCCCGGCGCCACTGCTCCCCGCGCTGCCGATGCCCGCGCGCAGGTGGCGTGGCGGCAATTGCTCCGAACGGGTGCAATCAATTCGCCGGGTAATAGCCGGATCGGGTGCCGTCGAGTACGCTCCCAGCGATCTGCGGTAATTCCGGGGGAACCACGATGATCGTGACGAGCGATCGGCGACGGCTTCAGGAGGTTTCGTGCACGGGACTACTCCGGGACCCCGCTTCCGGCACCAGTGGTGCCTCTACGGCAGTGACGCCGAGTTCCTCGCGATGGCCGTCCCGTTCGCGCAGGACGGGTTGCGCCGGGGCGAACCGGTGCTGGTCACCACGACCGCGGCCAACCTGGAGCTGCTGCACGCCGTGATGGGCGCCGACGCCGACCGGATCGCCTTCGCCGAGTCGGCCTACATCGGCCGCCGGCCGGCGAAGCTGGCCAACGCCCTGCGCCGCTACTGGCACCGGCACCGGTCCACCGCGCCGACCGGCGCCGTCCGCGTCCTCGCCGAGCCCGTCCGGGCGGGCAGTCCTCGCGAAGAGGCCGCGTGGCAGCGCGCCGAAGCGGAGTTCAACGTGTCCCTGGCCGGCACCCACATCTGGCTGATCTGCCCGTACGACACGAGAACCCTCGACGCCGGCGCGGTCGAGCACGCCCGGCGCACCCACCCCGAGTGCGTCGTGGGCGGGGAGGCCCGGCCGTCCGCCGAGTTCGCCCCGCCCGGGGAGGCCGGTGGCGCCGGCCTCCCGGCGCCGCCGGGCTCCGCCGCCGACTTCTTCCGCTTCGAGGGCGATCTGGTCGCCGTCCGGCGGCACGTGCTGGACAAGGCGAGCGCTCTGCTCCGGTCCGAGGACACGGCGACGCTGTTCGGCGTCGCGGTCGGCGAAGCGATCGCCTACCTGCTCGAGCACGGCATCGACCGGGCGGCCGTCTGGGTGCGGCCGGCGGCCGGCCGGGTGGTGTGCACGCTGCACAGCGACCGGCCGGTCGACGGCCCGGCGTTCTACGGCCTCCGGCCCGCCGGCACCAGCCTGTGGATGACCGACCGGATCTGCGAATGGCTCGACGTCAGCTCCGACGCCGCGGGCTGCACCATCGAGCTGGCGATGCCCGCCGGGGGCCAGGACAGCGCCTAGGACACTTCTGTCTCCCGCCGCAGCCGGACGTCGCCGAACCGGTCTTCGATCCGGCGCAGGTCGCGGAGGCGAGGCTCGGTCTGCCCGCCGAGCCAGCGGGTCAGCGTCTTGGGGGACACGTCCAGCTGCTCGGCGGCGGTCTCCTTGGTGATCCCCCGGCTGCGCAGCGCCTCGGTCAGCCACTCGGCGAAGCTGGCGGCCGGTTCCAGCGGCGGGACGTCCGGGCCGGCGGCCCGCGTGTGGGAGGGGAGCACGTCGAACTCGACGCGGCCGGGGTACTTCCGGCACGAGACCTCCAGCACCCCGGACGGTCCGGCGGCGGTCAGCAGGGCCCGCAGGATCGTGTTGCCGATTTCGCGATCTTCCGCGTCGGCGAGCGGCGCGTCCCCGAGACAGCGCTGGACGAACTCCCGGATGTGCGGAACCGCGGACGGGCGGGCCGGAAAGATCTTCGTGACGATTTCGACCGGCACGACCTCGATCGACTTCCCCTGCGACCGGCCGGCCGATTCCATTTCGATCAATGTCCCTTCCGCGGAGGTGTTCAGTGTAGTCGCGGAAACGCGAAGCGCGGACGTCCGGTTTTGTTCCGCCGGTCGGTCAGGTGTGTCCGGACCGGTCTTGCCGCACCTGCCGGACGGGACTACGGTGGCCTCTTCTCGCGACCGCGGCGAAGGAGTCAACGATGGTCAGCGCCACGGAAGCCGGCTCCGGAAATCCACCACCCACCGTCCATATTCTGTGGATGAATGGCGGGCTGAGCTGCGACGGCGAATCAGTGGCCCTCACCGCGGCCACCCAGCCCAGTATCGAAGAGATCGTTCTCGGCGGGCTTCCCGGCCTCCCCGAGATCGCCATGCACTGGCCATTCCTCGATTTCCAGAGCGGGCCCGACGGCGGCCGGGACAGCTTCATCGAATGGTGGCACCGCGCGGCCCGCGGGGAGCTCGACCCGTTCATCCTGATCGTCGAAGGGTCCATCGCCGACGAGTCGAACAAGGCCGAAGGCTTCTGGAGCGGGTTCGGCACCGACCCCGAGACGGGGCAGCCGGTGACGGCGAGCGAATGGCTCGACCGGCTGGCGCCCCGGGCGATGGCGATCCTGGCGGTCGGCACCTGCGCCAGCTACGGGGGAGTGCACGCCATGGCGGGCAACCCCACCGGCGCGATGGGCGTGCCCGAGTACCTCGGCCGGGACTGGAAGTCGTGGGCCGGGCTGCCGATCGTGTGCCTGCCCGGCTGCCCGGTCCAGCCGGACAACCTCTCCGAGACCATCCTGCACCTGCTCTTCCAGGCGTCCGGGAGCGCGCCGCAGATCGACGTCGACGAGGCGCTGCGACCGAAGTGGCTGTTCGGGAACACCGTCCACGAAGGCTGCGACCGCGCCGGGTACTACGAACAGGAGGAGTTCGCCGACCGCCACGACTCCCCGCGCTGCCTGGTGAAGCTGGGGTGCTGGGGTCAGGTCGTCCGGTGCAACGTGCCCAAGCGCGGGTGGATCAACGGCGTGGGCGGCTGCCCGAACGTCGGCGGCATCTGCATCGGCTGCACCATGCCCGGGTTCCCCGACAAGTTCATGCCGTTCATGGAGGACCCGGCCGACGCCGGGGTGCCGACGGCGACGAACAGCGTGGCCGGGTCGGCGATCCGCATCCTGCGCGAGATCCGGACGGCGGGGAACCGGTGACACCCGCGGCCCGGGCCCGTCTCGGGACCCTGCTGGGCACCCTGCTCGCCGGGGAGCACCGGCGGCCCACCGAGGAGCTCGTCCGGCAGCTGACGGACCTGTACGGCGAAGGCCTGGCCCGCGTCGTCGAGGTCCTGCGCGAGAACGCTCCCGGCCTGCTCGGCTCGGTCGCCGCCGACGACGTCGTCGCCGACCTGCTGGTGCTGCACGACCTGCATCCCCTCGACGTGCCCACCCGGGTCCGGCGGGCCCTGGACCGGCTGGACGGGGACGTCGGGTACCTGGGCACCGACGGCGGGGTGGTGCGCGTGTGGCTCGGTGGCGGCTGCTCGCCCGTGCCCCGGTCCGCGGTGGAATTCGCCGTCCGGGACGCCGCGCCGGAGGTCACCGGCGTCGAGTACGTCACCGCGCTGTACCAGATCGGCGTCGGACCGCCGGGGCGTGCGTCATGAGTGTCCACAGTGGATCTTTCCCGGCCGTGCGGGCCCGGCAGGCGGTGCGGCCGGAACGCTGTGAGCTGTGCGGGACGCCGGTGGCCGGCCGCCACGGTCACCTGGTCGACACCGGCCGCCGGGGCCTGCTGTGCTCCTGCCGCGCGTGCTTCCTGCTGTTCACCCGGTGCGTGCGCGGGGACGCGCCCTACCGCGCGGTGCCGGAACGCTACCTGTGGGACCCCCGGCACCCCGTCGCCTGCCTCGACTGGCGCGAGCTCGGTGTCCCGGCCGGGTTCGCGTTCGTCCTGCGCCGCGGCACGCGCGTCACGGCGTTCCAGCCCGGCCCGGCCGGCGCCGCCGAGACCGTGCTGCCCCTCGACCTCTGGGCGGACCTCACCGCGGGCCACCCCCTGCTGGCGGTGGCGGAGCCGGACGTCGAGGCGATCGTGTTCCGGGGGACGGACCGGATCACGGAATGCTTCCTCGTCCCGGTCGACGCGTGCTACCGCCTGGTCGGGGCGGTCCGCCGGTTCTGGTCGGGGTGCGACGGCGGGCCGGAGATGCGCGCCCGCGTCGGCGAGCTGTTCGCGGAGATCCAACGGCGAGCGCGGCCGTTGTGCGGGGGCGAAGACTAGGCTGAACGGGTGGACGAGCCGACCGCCCCGCGCATCCTCGTGATCGAGGACGCCGAGGCGATCCGCGTGCCGGTGGCGGCCGCGCTGACCACCGCCGGGTTCGCGGTCCGGGCGTGCGCCGACGGCGCCGGGCTCGAAGCCGAGCTGGCCCGCGCCCGGCCCGACCTCGTCGTGCTCGACGTCATGCTGCCCGGCCGCGACGGGTTCGAGCTGCTGCGGGTGGTCCGGCGGCACTCGGCCGCGGGCGTGGTGATGCTGACCGCCCGGGACGGCGTCGAAGACCGGCTGCGCGGCCTGGGCGAAGGCGCCGACGACTACGTCGTGAAGCCGTTCGTGCTGGCCGAGCTCGTCGCGCGGGTGACCGCGGTGCTGCGCCGCACCGGCCGCACCCGGCCCACCATCGAGATCGGCGAGCTGGTGGTCGACGTCGAGGGCGGCCGGGTCCGCTACGGCGCCGCCGACGTCGAGCTGACCTCGACCGAGTGGAAGCTGCTCGTGCACCTCGCCGAACACCGCGACCGGGTGGTGTCGAAGACGCAGGTGCTCACCGCGGTGTGGGGCTACGGCGACTACGCGGCGAACCTCGTCGAGGTCAACGTGAGCGCGCTGCGCCGCAAGCTCGAGGCGCACGGCCCGCGCGTGCTGCACACGGTCCGGGGCCAGGGGTACGTCCTGCGCGGGAACTCGTGACCGGCCTGCGGACGACGTCGCTGCGCCGCCGGGTCACCGTCACCGTGCTGGTGGTCCTGGCGGTCGTGCTGGTCGCCGTCGGGATCGTCGTCGACACGGTGTTCCGCGCGCAGGCCGAGCGGGACGTCAACGCCGTGCTCACCGCGCGGGTGCAGCTGGCCCAGCAGCTGGCGAAGCAGAACGTGGCCCCGCAGAACCTGCTGCGGCGCTTGGAGACGCGGGGCGTGCGGGCGTCGCTGGCCTTGCCGGACGGGATGTTCCTCGGCGCGGCGGACCTGCCGGCCGACGACCGGATCCGCCAGGTGCGGGCGACGCTGTCCGGTCCGGCGCGGATCGACGGCGCGAAGCTGACGCTCACCGCCGACGAGTCGTTCGTGGCGGCGGCCGAGCAAAGCCTGCGGTGGGTGCTGCTCGCCACCGGCGTCGCTGCCCTGCTCGTCGCCGCGGTCGCGTTGCTGCTGGCCGTCCGGTTCGCGTTGGCGCCGCTCGACGCGATGACGCGGCTGGCGCGCACGATCGTCTCCGGCGGCCGCGGGGGCCGGCTCGCGCCGGAGCAGACCGGCACCGAGCTGGGTCGCGCGGCAGCTGCGTTCGACTCCGCGCTCGACGCCCTCGAAGGGGCGGAGCGGACGGCGCGGGCCTCGGAGGAGCGCACCCGCCGGTTCGTCGCGGACGCGGCCCACGAACTGCGAACCCCGCTGGCCGGGGTGCAGGCCGCGGCCGAGGCGTTGCTGCAGCAGCCGCCCGACGCGCCCGCGGAGCAGCGGGAGCACCTGCAGCTGCTGGTGGTCCGCGAGTCGCGGCGGGCCGGGAAGCTGGTGGCCGACCTGCTGGACCTCGCCCGGCTCGACGCCGGCGCGCGGCTCGAGCGGACCCCGGTTCCGCTGCTCGAACTGGCGCGGGGGCAGGCCGAGCAGGTGCGGCTGACCGCGCCGGACGTCGAGATCATGGTCTCGGGCCCGGACACGCGGGTGTTCGGCGACCGCGCCCGGCTCACGCAGATCGTGGCGAACCTGACCGGCAACGCCGTACGCGCGATGGACGGTCGCGGCACGCTCTCGCTGGAGGTCACCGGGGACGGGATCGTCGTGACCGACACCGGGCCGGGTGTGCCGGGCCCGGACCGCGAGCGGATCTTCGACCGCCTGGTCCGTCTCGACGCGGCCCGCGGTGCTGAAGGGGGATCCGGCCTCGGGCTGCCGATCGCCCGCGGCTTCGCCCGTGCCCACGGTGGTGACCTGTGGTGCGAGGCCGCGCCGGGCGGGGGAGCGCGGTTCCGGCTGGCCGGGCTGCCTCCGGTGTCATGAACGACTCGTTCATCTCGTCCGACGCCATGAAAGAGTCGTTCATGACCTCCGGGCCGGGAGGGAGCCGCGTCAGGTGAACAGGCCGGCCATGCGTCCACTGTGGCCCGGCAGCACCTGACCCGCGTCCGTTCCCAGCACGTCCTCGACGAGACTCGCGTAGACGTCGCGGAAGTCGGTGGTGAGCTTGAGATCGCCGTCGTCGAGGTCGGTCAGGCTCGGCTCCGCGCCGTGGAACCCGCCTTTGACACCCTGGCCGAGCACGAACACCGGGCCCGCGGTGCCGTGATCGGTGCCCTGGCTCGCGTTGGCCGTCACCCGGCGGCCGAACTCCGAGTACACCAGCACCGTCGCCTGCTTGCCGCGGTCGGACTTCGCCAGCCGCTGGGCGAACGGCGTCAGCGCGCCGTCCAGCTCGGTGAGCAGCCGCTGCTGGGTGCCGCGTTCGTCGGCGTGCGTGTCGAACCCGCCCAGCGACACCGAGTACACCCGCGTCGGCACGCCCGCTTCGATCAGACCGGCGACGACGTCGAGCTGCGCGGCCAGCTCTCCCTTGCGGGGCTGCGTCTTCCCCTTGTCCTTTGTGGACCCGCCCAGGGTGGTGACCGCACGGTGCAGGTCGTTCACCGAACGCGCCGCGCGCGCCTGCCAGAACCCCTCGCCGGCCTGCGCCGCGCCGAGGCCCTCGAACGCCTTGCCCAGCGCGCCTTCCGGCAGTTTCAGCCCGCCGACCGGCAGCGACGCGGCGGCGGTCCGTTCCCCGGCCAGCATCGGCGGCAGCACCGGGTCGACGGACACCGCGCGCAGCGGGTCGTCGCCGGTGGCGTCCAGCCAGCGGCCGAGCCAGCCGGTCGGCACCGACGTCTCCGGCGACGCGGTCTGCCAGATCGCCATCGACCGGAAGTGGCTGTGGTCCGGCTTCGGGTAGCCCACCCCGCGCAGCACGGCGAGCTGCCCGCCGTCCCAGAGGCTCTTGAAGCCCTTCATGCCCGGGTTGAGTCCGAGGCCCTCGCCGAGGTCGAGCACCTCTTCGGGCTTGTACGCCAGCTCCGACCGGGCGTTCACGTAGGCGGAGTCGCTGGCCGGCACGACCGTGTTGAGCCCGTCGTTGCCGCCGTAGAGCGTGACGACGACGAGGACGCCCGCGTCCGGGTCGAGCGGGTTCTCCCCGGCGGCCGACATGAGCCGGCCCCAGTCGACCTGGGTGGCCCCGGCGGCCAGCGCGGCCGCGGCCGTCACCCCGGTCGCGGTGAGGAACCGGCGTCGGTTCACCTGCTGCACGATCGTCACCCGCTCACTGCGTATTCGGGGGCACAAGCGGCCACTGTGGACAGTTGACGCACGTTGCCGGCGACACCGGCCAGCGCGGCCCGGGTCCGGTCGGACCAGGCGTCCACGCCGAGGAGGTCCCCGATCGCGGCGACCTTGTCGCGCGCCTTCGTCACCGCGCCGAGGTCGGCGTGCTCGGTGACCTGCTGCGCCAGGTGCAGCCGCGCGACGCCCGCGGACGTCGTCAGCCAGGCGCCACCCGCCGCCCAGCCCCCGACGCTGGGTGGCTGGAACGGCACCTGGCCCATCCCGCGCAGCCCGGTCAGCAGCTGCGCGCGGGTCTTGTCGTCGAGCTTGCCCGGCCGGACGCCGAGGGCGCGCAGCAGCCCGGCCAGCCACTCGACCGGCTGCTTGACCAGCGACGTCGCGCTGTCGCGGAACGCCGGCTCGTCGGTGACCGCGCGCAGCAACGCCCGGATGTCGCGGCCCCGCCCGTAGGCGGCCACCAGCCGGTTGAGGGTGTCCGCGGGCGGCGGCGTCGCGGACACGAGCCGGAACCAGACGCGCCCGGCCACGAACGCCGCCGACTCCGGCCGGCTCAGCACGAGGTCCACGAAGGACTGCGCGGCGAAGTCGCCGGTGGCACCGAGGATCTTCTTGACGCCGTCGTCGTGCCGCTTGGCGACCAGCTTCGCGCCGTCGGTGTCGCGCTTGGCCGACCAGCCGGTGAGCGCGCGGGCGGCTTCGCGGACGTCGTCCTCGGTGTAGTGCCCGACGCCGAGGGTGAACAGTTCCATGAACTCGCGGGCGAGGTTCTCGTTGGGCTTGCCCGCCTTGTTGCTGCTGCCGTCGAGCCACAGGAGCATCGCCGGGTCGACGACCATCGCGCGGGCCAGGTCGGTGAAGCCGCCGAGCGCGTGCTCGCGCTGGGTCCGGTTCTGCGCGAGCATCAGCCGCGGGCTGCGGACCTTCTGTTCACTGGTGGCGAAGTGCCCGTGCCAGAACCAGGTGAGCCGTTCCACCGACGCGACGTCGGCGGCGGCCATCCGGTCCAGCCACCAGTCTGCGGCCTGTGCCGCCTGGGCCTGCACCTGCTTCCTCGCCTGCTGCTTCGCGGCCTGGTCCGCGTCCTTGCCGGGCTTGTCCGGCGGCGGGCCGAGGTCGGGCATCGGCGTCGCGGCCGCCCCGGCGTCCGGGCCGGCGCCGAGCAGCCGGTCGCGGGTCTCGGCGAAGCCCCGGTCGAGATCACCGGGCCGGGGCCCGAAGCCGAGGCGGTCGTGCAGCCGGCGGACGGCCGCTCGTTCGGAGAGCACCACCATGCCCCGATCCTGCGGCGCGCGACCGCGTCGCGGCGAGCCGGCGGGGTGTTTCTTAAGCCGATCCACAGCCACGCCGTAAGGTCGGGGGGTGACGCCACCGCTTACCCCGGACGAGCAGGTCGCCGCCGGCGGCGAACGTGAGGTGCTGGAAACGTTCCTGGACCTGTACCGGGGCATAGTCGTCCGGAAGGTGTCGGGTCTGCCCGCGGAAGCGGCGCGCCGCCGGCTGGTGCCCTCGCCGACGACCCTCGCCGGGCTCGTGCGGCACCTGGCGTCGGTCGAACGGGAGTGGTTCACCGGCGTCCTGGACGGGCGGCCCGTGGCCGGCGCGGCGGACGACGGCTGGACCGTCGACGACGGCACCGACGTCGAGGTCCTCGTCGCGGACTACGAACGCGCCTGCGCGGAATCCCGGCGGGTGGCCGCGAGGTTCGCGCTCGACGACACCGTGCCCTCGCCCCGGCTCGGCCGGGTTTCGCTGCGGTGGATCTACGTCCACCTGATCGAGGAGACCGCGCGGCACGCCGGGCACGCGGACATCCTCCGCGAGCAGGTCGACGGCGCCACCGGCTTCGACGGGTGAGGGAGCACGGATGCGGATCAGCGACGAGGACTACCTGTGGTTCGCCGGCCGGGCCCTGGACGGGATGGCGGCGATCCTCGCGGAGCTGGGCGACGACCGGGCCAACCGGCGGCCACCCCTGCCCGGCGCGAACACGCCCTACGCGATCGTCACGCACTGCCTGGGCGTGCTCGAGTTCTGGGCCGGCTCGCTCGTCGCCGGCCGCGCGGTGGAGCGGGACCGGGACGCGGAGTTCACCGCGTCGGGCCCGGTGAGCGTGTTGGCCGAGCGGGTGGCCGCCGCCAAGGACCAGCTGCGCGCCGACCTGACGGTGGCCGAGCCCGCCGAGCCGCTGCGCGCCCCGGCGCCCGCCAAGTACGCGGACACCCCGGCAGGCCGGTCCCAAGGCGGTGCGCTGCAGCACGTGTACGAAGAGCTGGCGCAGCACCACGGCCAGCTCGAGCTGACCCGCGACATCCTCCGCTAAAGCCGGTCGGCGAGCATCGTCGCCAGCGTGGTGCAGACCTCGTCCCGGTGCTTGCGCAGGTAGATGCGCAGCGACGTCACCGGCCCGGTGCAGCATTTCCGGTAGTTCGCCATCGACTTGGCCGGGACGTAGGAAGTGGCCGACGCGATGATCCACGGGGTCACGTACTTGCCCTCGTAGCGGCACCGGAACTGGGCGCCGGGGACGAAGCAGCTCCGCGGTGATCTTCGCGGGCGACGCCGGCGGCGTGAACGGCGGCTTGCCGTGGTCACCGCAGTCGTGGCAGACCGGGCGGTCGTGAACTTCGCCGGGCGACCGGCGGTGGGGGCGGGAGCCGTGCAGGCGGCGCAAGCGAGTGCGGCCGCGAGCGCGACCCCGGATCTCCGCATTTCGCCAATGTAGCTTGAAAACGACGCGTCACCGAGAGGTCGAGCGAAGCGGGACCTCCCGGATGCGCCACGCGGCAACGGCCGCGAGCCCGGCGGCGAGGGCGGCGACGGTGAAGACGCGCGGCATCCCCGTCTCCAGCGGGCCGGTGGCCAGCAGCGCGCCGAACGCCGACGTGCCGACCGCGCCGCCGATCGTGCGGAACATGGTCGTGTTCGCCGTCGCCACGCCGATCTCCGCCGCCGGGACCGTGTTCTGGGCGATCAAGGTCATCAGCTGCGTGGTCAGGCCGAGGCCGGCGCCGACGAGCACGAGCGCGCCGCTGGTGAGCCAGACCGGTGTGCCGGTGTGGCCGGTGGCGAGCACCGCGCACCCCGCCGCCATCGCCGACGCGCCGACGATCGGGAAGATCCGGTACCGGCCGGTCCGGCTGCTCACCCGCCCGGCCACCTGGGACGCGACCACGACGGCCAGCGTCATCGGCAGGAGCAGCGTGCCGGAACCCGACGCCGACGCGCCCTGCACGGTCTGCTGGAACAGCGGCACGAACGTGATCGTGCCGAAGCTGACCACGCCGACGACGAAGACCACCACGGTCGTCAGCCGGATGTTGCGCTCGGCGAACAGGCTCAGCGGCAGGACCGGTTCGCGGCTTCGCCGTTCCACGCCCACGAAGGCCCCGAACGCCACGACCGTGACCGGCACCAGCACCACCAGTGGCCCGGTGCCGGTGGTGAGCAGGAGCAGCCCGGTCACGGCGGTCGTGAGCAGCAGCGCGCCCGCGACGTCCAGGTGCACCCGGCGCCGGGGCACCGGCGGCACGAGCAGGACGACCGCGGTGGCCGCGAACACGACCAAGCCGAGCGGGAGGTTGAGGTAGAAGTTCCAGCGCCAGCCCAGAAAGCTGGTCACGAAGCCGCCGAAGAGCGGCCCGCCGATCTGCCCGGCCGCCATGACACTCGCCGTCAGGCCTTGGTAGCGGCCGCGGTCGCGCGGCGGGACCAGGACCCCGATCAGGGACAGCGCGCCGACGGCCAGCCCGCCACCGCCCAGGCCCTGGACCGCGCGGAACGCGATCAGCTGCGTCATGTCCTGGGCGAACCCGCACGCCACGGAGGCGAGGGTGAAGAGCGCGATCGCGCTCAGGTGCACGCGTTTGCGTCCGTAGAGGTCCCCGAGCTTGCCCCAGATCGGCGTGGAGGCGGCCGTCGTCAGGGTGTAGGCGGTGACGACCCACGAAAGCCGGTCGAGGCCGCCGAGCTGGCCGACGATCGTGGGCATCGCCGTGCCGACGACGGTGGTGTCGAGCATCGCGAGCAGCATGCCGAGCAGCAGCACCGCGAACGCCGCGCGCAGCCGCGCCGGGCTCATCGGCGCCGCGGCCGGGCCGGGGCGTGGCGGGGAGACGACCATGACGGCTCCCCTCAGGCGCCGAGAACGAGGTCGGCGACGCGGTCCGGTTGTTCGAGCTGCGGCTGGTGGCCCGCTTCGCGCACGACCGCGAACTCGGCGCCTTCGTCGTCCTGCCCGGCGAAAGCCGCCGCGTAGGCCCGTCCGTAGGACAGGTCGGCGATCCCGTCGCTTTCGCCCCAGACGACCCGAACCGGCAGCCGCACCGATTCGAGCCGGGCCCGCAGCGCCGGGTCGTGCATGTACGGGTCGCCGGCGTAGCCGTTCAGGGCCGCGGCGTTGCCCCGCATCGCGGCGAGGCGCTCGGGCGGCAGCAGGCTCGGGTCCAGCCGGAAGCGGTCGGGGGAGTGGAAGACGAAGTCGGCGAGCTTGTCCGGCGGGATCGTCGACAGGTCGGTGATCGGGTGCCCGTCGACGGTGATCCCGACGGCGTCCAGCAGCACGAGCCGGCCGATGCGGTGCGCCGAAGCGTCCCCGGCGTCGCGGGCCGCCTGCTCGTCGACGCCCATCTGCGCCGCGATCCACCCGCCGACCGAGTTGCCGGCGACGAGGACGTCACTCAGCCCCAGTTCGCCGAGCAGTCGCCGGAAGACCTGGGCCAGCCCGGGAACGCCGGTCACACCGCCGGCGGCCGGGGTGCCGTCGAAGCCGGGGATGACCGGCGTGAGCACCCGCGAGCCGCGCGCGGCGAGGAGAGCGGCCAGGCCCGCCACCGAAGCCGGGCCCGCGCCGCCGTGCAGCAGCAGGACCGGCCGCCCGGCACCGCGCTCTTCGACCCGGACGACCACGCCGTCGCCGAGCCGGACGTCGGTGCTCACCGGCGTCTCGCTCGCGTACGTCGTCGCCGGTTCGGTGTGGTAGCGGGCCATGATCCCGGTGATTTCGTCGCCCTGCGCGGGCCGGCCGGCCTCGGCGGCGAACGCGCGCAGGTCGCGGAAGTACTGGACGTAGAGGTCCGGGGTGAAGGTGTTGAGGATGACCGCGGGCTCGTCGCCCGGGTTCGCGAAGGTGTGCGGCGCGCCCGGCGGCACCATGACGAGACTTCCGGCCGGGGCGTCGTGGGTCTCTTCGCCCACCGTGAAGCGGACCGTGCCGCGCACGACGTAGAAGCCCTCGTCGTGCTGGGCGTGCCGGTGCTGCGGCGGGCCGGGCGTGTGCGGGGCGACGACGATCTCGCCGAGGCCCAGGCGGTGGCCGGTGGTGCTGCCGTCTTCGAGGATCCGCAGCCGGATCGGGCCCGTCAGGGTGAGCTCGCCGTCTTCGGGCCCGACGATCGCGATGCGTGTCATTCCGCTCCTTATGAGAGTCAACCTTCACGAAGAAGGTAAACCCTCATCTGGCGTTCGTGCAAGTGGACTCTTATGATGAGAGTTGGCTCAGGTAGGAAAGGCGGCGGTGATGGACGGCGGACGGGTCAACCAGAAGCGGCGGACGCGCAACGCGATCCTGGACGCCGCGACCGAGCTCGTCCGGGCCGGCCGGGCGGTGACGATGCCCGAGGTCGCCAAGGCCGCGGAGGTGTCCGAGGCGACCGCTTACCGCTACTTCCCGGACCTGGCGAGCCTCCTGCGGGAAGCCGTCGCGGGAACGCTCTTCGACCCGGCCGAGGCGCTCGCGCCGCTCGCCGGCCAGGCGGATCCCGTCGTCCGCGTCGCCGCCGCGACGGAGCACCTGCTGCGGCACGTCCTGCTCCACGAGGGCGCGGTCCGCGCCATGATCGCGGCGACCATCACCCGCCCCGCCGGCCCGACCCCCCGGCCCGGCCTGCGCTTCGGCCTCATCGAGGCGGCGCTGGCCCCGCCGGCCGAGCTGGCCGGGCTCGGCGCGCGGGCGGTGGCTCAGCTGAAGCGCGACCTCGCGGTCGTCATGAGTGCCGAGGCGCTCTTCGGGCTCACCGACCTCCACGGGCTGCCCGCCGAGGAGGCCGTCGAGAGCATCGTGCACACCGCGAGCGTGCTCACGCGGACCGCAGTCGGTGAAGGATTTTCCGGGCGACGCTGACGGTCCCGCATCGCCGTTCCGGGGCGTGGGGCGGCGGCGTACTCTCGGACCGTGCAGAGGGCGACACAACGGGACAGCGAGCCGGTTTCCCCGGTCCGCGGCCTGCCCGGTGTCCGCGTGGGGCGTGGGTCGTGAGCGCCGCGCCGAAGACCACCCGCCGGGGCCACGACCACGCCGCCGTCAGCTACGGCTCGGACGCCGAACTGCTCGCCGTCGCGGTGCCGTTCCTCGAAAGCGGGCTGGCCGCGGGTGAGCCGACCTTCGTGTCCCTGACGCCGGACCGGGCCGAGCTGGTGCGCCGGGCACTCGCCCCGTCGGCGGGCGCGCAGTACCTGACCGCGGACGACCACTACGCGCGGCCCGCCGCCGCGATCAAGTCCTACCGCGAGCTGATGGCCGGGCTCGTCGCCAACGGCGCCGCGGGCATTCGCATCCTCGGCGAGCTCCCGCGCGTCGCGATCGACACGTCGTGGGACTGGTGGGCCCGCTACGAGGCCGCGGTCAACCACGCCTACGACGAGTTCCCGCTGCGCACCATCTGCGCCTACGACAGGCGGACCACCCCGCCGCACGTGCTCGACGACGTCGCCCGCACGCACCCCTTCGTCGCCACGTCCGGCGGCGGGCGCCACGGCAACGCGGACTTCGTCGACCCGGTGGCGTTCCTGGCCGATCCCCGGCCGATGACGCTCCACCCGATCCAGCACACCGCCCCGCTCGTGGAGCTCGCCGACCCGCCGCCCTCGGCCGCCCGCCGGGCCGTGCTCGCCCTCACCGGGACCGACCTGCCCGCCGCCGAGATCGACGACCTCGTCCTGGCGGTCAGCGAGATCGTCGACAACGCGGCGCGCCACGGCAGGCCGCCCGTCGTGCTGCGGATCTGGGCGGACGCCGACCACGTGGTCGTGACCGTGCACGACACGGGCGAGGGCCCCGCCGACCCGTTCGCCGGCCTGCTGCCCGCCGACCGCCACATCGGCGGCCGCGGCCTGTGGATCGCGCACCAGATCTGCAGCCAGGTGACCCTGCACCGCGACGAGACGGGCTTCACCGCCCGGCTCACCGCGGGGAACCCGTGGCGCCACCGCGCCACGGACTGAGCCTCCGGCTCACCGGGTCTCGGCGGTCCGGTGGTAGCGAGGGGGATGTGTCGCCCCGCCGTAGTGGGTGGCCCCGAGCGTCACGGCGGCGACGAGCACGGCGGCGCCGGTGACGGTCAGGATCCGCGCCGGGGTGCGCAGCCGCAGCGGCGGGCGGGGGATGTCGGCGCCGGCGTGGGACAGCTTCGCCGTGGCCCACCGGTAGCCCTGGGCGAGGGCGAACACCAAGGTCGCCCCGATGATGAAGAAGTCCGCGACGTTGAAGGTGTACTTGCCGAGCGGGACGAAGTCGATGGCGCCGCGGACGCTGCCCGGCGCGGACAGGTGGTGCAGCCCGAGGCGGTCGAGCAGGTTGCTGGTCCAGCCGCCGATCGCCAGCGCGGCCGGCGCCCGCAGGAGCACCGGGTGCCGGCGGCGCAGGAGGAGCAGCACGGCGGCCGTCAGCGTCGCGCTGCCGAGGAGGTCGAGCACCGCCCCCGTCACCGGACCGGCGTACCAGGCGCCGACGACCGGCCCGACCAGCGGGTTGCCGCCGTAGTTGATGTGCGCCCGGGGTACTTCGCGCCAGGCCCACGCTTTGGTCACCTGGTCCGCGACGACGACCAGGACCAGGGCGAACGCCGTCCACGGCGGCCGGGAGACCGTCGCGCCGAGACTTGCCGCTTCGAGCCGGGTCGTCCCGGCGGTGCCGTCATGGGTCATCGCTGCCTCACAGCCCGGGCCGGGCGACCACGGCCCATGACTCGACCGGGCGGCGGGGGCAGCGTGGAATCGCGGGGTTGGGGAATACCCCACCGGCGACGCCGTCAAACCCCGCCCGCGGAAACGCCTATGTCCATTGTGGACTCGCGGGGCTGCTCAGCGGGCGGTTTTGATGAGCGGCGCGTCCCGCGAAATCTCCCGGAAGCCGACGCCGTAGTACAGCCCACGGGCCCTGGGGTGGCCCGGCGCGCCGAGGCAGGCGACCGTCGCGTGCAGCGCGCCCGCCGCCCGGGCCCGGTGCATCCCGTGCAGCATCATCGCCCGGCCCAGCCCGAGGCGCCGGTGGTCCGGGTGCGTCCCGACCGGCTCGAACTCGACGGTCTTGTTCACCTCGTCGAGCCACAGGATCGCCGAGCCCGCCATCGTCGCGTCCGGTGCCGCCACCAGCACGTGCAGATCGCCGCGATAGGCCGGCGTCTGCCGGACTCCCTCGTAGCTCGCGAGCGTGTACGCCGAGGGGGCCCACCCGGCCAGATGGGCCTGGACCGCGGCTTCCGGCCCGGCTTCCGCCGCGGTGCGGAAGCGAAACCCCTCCGGCAGCACCGGTTCCTCGATCTCGGCGAGGTCTCGTTCGTTGAGCTGGGTCCACGACCCCCGGTCGCCGAGGGCATCCGGGTCGGTCTCGTAGCCGTGGGCCGCCCAGCGCGCCAACGCGAACTCGTCGGCCGCGCCCGGCAGCGCCGTGCGCTCGACGTCGCCCGCCGTCGCGTCGAACCAGGTGATCACGTCGTCGATCAGCCCGGCGTGCTCCGGGTGGACCTGATGCACCAGGGACGCGCCGGTGACGTCCTTCACCGACCCGTCGCTGCGCCGCACCCGGCGCGGGAGCTGGGCCCAGCCCCACGCCACCAGCTCGCCGCCGGAGAACCACAGCCGCCGTGGCCAGCTCGCGTTGTGGTCGGCGCGGCCGCGGCCCCAGTTCCAGGCGAGCTCGCCGTACGACGCGTCGCCGTTCACCAGGTCGGGCCGGGTGGCGGTGATGCGCTGGGCCAAGCCCTGCATGAGCTCGACGTCCTCGGCGGTCAGCAGCTCGACGGTCCCCATGGTCCGTCACTGTGTCAGGACTCCGAGTAGCCGTCGAACCGTTTTCCGGACAGGCCGGCACCGGGTCAGAGGCGCTCGGGGATGCCCGCGAGGACCGCGCCCAGGCTCGGCAGCCACCGCTGGTGCGGGTCCGGCGCCGCGAGCCACTCCGTCGCGACGTCCACGCGCCGGGCGCCGACCGGCAGGGGGAGGAGCGTGCCCCAGGCGAGCACCTCGACGTTCCTGGGCAAGGCGGAGCGCGGGGGGATCAGGCCGTCGGTCTCGGCGAGGAGCGCCACCCGCGGGCCCTGCTGGGTCGGGAGGTGCATGGCCGGACCCTGGCAGCCCGTCGCCGCGAGGCGGGCCAGGACCGGGCCGGCGCTGAGCTTGGGCAGCGTCACCGCGCAGATCCCGTTCTCCAGCGCCAGGAACGGGTGGACGCCCCGCCATTTCACCGGCCAGCCGAAGAGGCGGCCGTAGAAGGCGTCGACCCGGTCGCCCGCCGGGTCCCGGGGCGTGGCGGAGCTGGTCGGCACCTGCTGGTCGAGCGACATCGTCGACGCCTTTCCACGGGGTGGGGTGAGAGTGGGGCAGCACCGCCAGCCTAACGGCACTCAGTGCCGCTAGCAAGGGTGGCTGCTACCGTCCCGGCCATGACGGATTCGCCGCGCCGCGCGCCGGCCACCCGGGTCGGGGCGACCCCCGCGGGCCGGCGGCAGCTGCGCCGCGCCCTCGCCGCCGCGGCCGTGGACCTGTTCGCGGCCAACGGGTACGAGGCCACCACGGTGGACGACATCGCGGCCGCCGCCGGCGTCGGGCGCCGCACGTTCTTCCGGTACTTCGACGCCAAGGACGACGTGCTCTTCGCCAACCACGACGAGATCGTGGCGGAGATGGAAGAGGAGTTCGCCGCCGCCGACCCGGCGCGCGACCCGGTCGAGGTGGCGTGCGCCGCGGTCGGCCTGGTGCTCGACTCCTACGCTGCCGACCTCGACCTGTCGCTCAAGCGGTTCGCCTTGACCCGCACGGTTCCTTCGTTGCGGGACAAGGAGGTCGCGACCGTCGACCGCTACCAGCGGGTGCTCGCGCGCTACCTGCAGGCGCGCTACGAAGACCAGGGCGACGAGACGGCGAGCCTGCGCGCGGCCGTCGCCGCGGCGGCGATCGCGGCGGCCAACAACCACGTCCTGCGGCGCTGGCTGCGCGCCGGCGGCACCGGCGACATCAAGACCGCTGCCGCCGAGGCGTTCGCGCTGGTCGTCGACGCTTTCCGGGCCCCGCGCGGCGATGAGGCGACGGTGGTCGCGGTCCTGACGACCGCGACACCTCTGCACGAGGTCGTGGCCCGGGTCGGCGAAGCCCTGCGCGGCTGACCGTCACTGGCACTGAGTGCCACCCAGGCGTCAGCCGGGCGGGTGGACGGCCGTGATGCCGGCGAGGATGAGGTCCACCCCGGTGAGGAACTGCTCGCGGTCGTCGTGCCCGCGCAGCTCGGCCGCCACCGAGCGGGTGAACGGGTACTCCTGGGGATCCAGGTTCTCCCATGCGCTCGACACCGCGTCGAGGAACTCGGTGCGGTTCGGGTGGGGGATCGGGCTCCGGGCGTTCGCCGCGTTCTGCCCCGCCGCGCCCAGGATGTAGCTGACCAGCGCCGAGGTCGTCGTGAACCGGTGGCCTTCGGGGACACCCAGCGCCTGGACCGGGCGGCCGACGGCTTCGAAGATCCGCGGGGTCACCGACCCGCGCGAGAGCTGCAACGCCAGCTGCGTGGCCAGCCAGGGGTGCCGGTCGATCGCGTCGAACAGCCCGAGCGCGACCGCGCGGACCTCGTCGCCCGGGGAACCGGTGGAGCCGGCCGTCAGTGCGGTGGCCAGGACGCCGTCGGTGGCGGCGTCGAGCAGCTCGCCCTTGTTCGCCACGTGCCAGTAGATCGCCCCCGCCCCGGTCGCGAGGCGTTCGGTCAGGGTCCGGAACGTCAGCCCGGCCTCGCCGGTCGTGTCGAGCAGCTCGACCGCCGCTTCGACGATCCGGTCCCGGCTGAGGGCCTCGGTGCGCCGGCGGGTGCGGGGTGTCATGCCTCATCTTGACATATCTGGAACGCCGTTCCAATATGGAATGACATTCCATAGGAGGCATCATGAACGTCACGATCATCGGCGCCGGGCTCGGCGGCCTCGTCCTCGCCCGCGTCCTGCACGTCCACGGCATCCCGGTCACGGTGTACGAGGCCGAGGCGTCCCCGGCCGCGCGCAAGCAGGGCGGCCTGCTCGACATCCACACCCACACCGGCCAGGTCGCCCTCGAGGCGGCCGGCCTGACGGACGAGTTCCGGGCGCTCGTCCTGGACGGGCACCAGGCCACCCGGGTGCTCGACCGCGACGGCTCGGTCCTGTACGACGAGCCCGACGACGGCACCGGAGGCCGTCCCGAAGTGCCCCGCGGCGAGCTGCGGCAGGTCCTGCTCGACTCGCTCCCCGCCGGCACCGTCCACTGGGGACACAAGGTCACCGGCGTCCGGGCGCTGGGTGGCGGCCGCCACGAGGTGACTTTCGCCGGTGGCACCACGGTCACCACGACCCTGCTGGCCGGCGCGGACGGCGCCTGGTCGAAGGTCCGGCCGCTGCTGTCGGCCGCCGTCCCCGAGTACATCGGCCGCTCGTACGTCGAGACCTTCCTGTACGACGGCGACACCCGGCACCCGGCCGCCGCGAAGGCGGTCGGCGGCGGGGCCCTGCTCGCGCTCGCCCCCGGCAAGGGGATCCAGGCCCACCGCGAGAAGGGCGGCACGCTGCACACCTACGTGGCGCTGACCGAGCCGGTGGAGTGGTTCGGCGACTTCACCGACGCGGCCGCCGCGACCGAGCGGACCGCGCGGGAGTTCGCGGGCTGGGCCCCGGAGCTCACCGCGCTGATCACCGACGGCGACACCCCGCCGGTCCTGCGTCCGCTCCACACCCTGCCGGTCGGGCACCGGTGGGACCGCGTGCCGGGCGTGACGCTCGTCGGGGACGCCGCCCACCTCGCGGCCCCGAACGGCGAAGGCGCGAACCTGGCCATGCTCGACGGCGCCGAGCTCGGCCAGGCCCTCGCCGCGCACGACGACGTGGAAGCGGCCTTGGCCGAGTTCGAACAGGCCATGTTCCTCCGGGGCGCCGAGGCCGCGGCCGACGGCAACGAGCTCCACGAACTGCTCTTCGGCGACGACACGCCCCGCCGCCTGATCGCCATGTTCGCGCCCGGAGGTGAGTGACCGGGGTCAGGCGCCGTCGTGGGCGTCGGTCATCAGGTCCGCCAGGTCCTCCGGCGCCAGGAACGACGGCGGGGGCGGCGGGCCCCACGCGTAGAGGCTCTTCTCCCCGGCGACGACGCGGGGCTCCCAGAGCTGGTCTTCGAGGATGCAGTCGATGTCGGAGTAGTACTCGGAGAAGTTGCCCGCGGGGTCGCGCAGGTACCAGAAGAAGTTCGAGCCGATGTAGTGCCGGCCCAGGCCCCAGGTGTGGCGCTCCGGGTGGCCTTCGAGCATCGCGGTGGCGCCGCGGCCGACCTCGTCGACGTCGTCGACCTCCCACGACGTGTGGTGCAGGAAGCTGACCGGCGCCTGCTGCACCAGCACGTTGTGGTGGTCGGTGGAGCAGCGCATGAAGGAGGCGAAGCCGGGGGCCTCGTCGCTGACCTTGAACCCGAGGCCCTCGGTGAAGAACCGCTGCGTCGCGGCCTGGTCGGTGGAGCCGAACACGACGTGGCCGAGCTTGCGGGGGCGCACCGCGGACTCGCGGTCGATGCCCGGCGCGCGGGTGTTCGCGCGCGACACCGAGCCGGGTCCGTTGTAGGCCACCGGTTCCCGCGGTTCCTGCCGCAACCGCGGGGCCACCGACACGACGACGTCCAGTCCCGTCACCGGGTCCTTGGTGTGCAGGGCATCGCCGTCGATGCGGCTCTCGACGTCGAGACGGGCCAGCGACGCGGTGATGCGGCCGAGGTCGTCCGGGTCGTCGGCGCCGATGCCGAGGGTGAGCAGCCGGCGCTGCCGGGTCTGCCGGAGCTCGAGCTGCTCGCCGCCGTCGGCGGTGGCGAACCCGGACGTGGTCGGCGTGAGGCCGAACTCCGTGTAGTACTTGGCGGTTTCGTCGACGTCCGGGACACCGATGGCGATCTTGGTGAGGCGGTGCAGGCTCATGACGGATTCCCTCCGGATCAGATGAGCGGGGTGATCTGGTCTTCGCGCCCGAGCAGCGCCTTGCCGTAGATCTCGTAGTTGACCGCGGGCGACACGATCGCGTGCCGGGCGGCCACGGCCGAGTCGCGCCAGATCCGCTGCAGCGGGTTGACGTCGGCGAAGCTGCCCGCGCCGTGCGCCGAGAGCAGGATGTCGATCGCGCGGGTGATGTTCTCGACGGCCCAGCCGGTGTCGGCGCGGGTACGGGCCCGCAGTTCGGCGCCGGGATACGTGCCCGCCGACGCCGTGTCGATGTCGTCGGCCGCGCGGTGGGCGTGCAGGTGGGCGGTGTCGATCCGCATCGCGGCTTCGGCCAGCTGGAGCTGGAAGGCGACGGAGTCCGCCTGGGTCGCGTAGGCCGTGTAGGAGACCGGCTTGCGGGCGGCCTTCTCCTTGACCAGCCGCAGCGCCCGGCGGCCCAGGCCGAGCTGCGGGCCGGCCAGCACCAGCGTGAGCACGGGGACGAGCGCGGCCCGGAAGAGATCCTCCTCGGGTTCGCCGTTCGCGTACCGCCCCTCGATCGCCGGCGGCACGGACATCACTCGGTGCTCCGGGACGAAGACGTCGTCGGCGATCAGGCAGTTGGAGCCCGACGAGCGCATCCCGGCGACGAACCAGGTGTCCTCCAAGTCGAGGTCGGTGCGGGGGAGCAGGGCCATGCCCTGGTCGACGACCTCGCCGCGCTCGTCGGTCAGCGGGATGCCCAGCGCCGCCCAGTCGGCGTGCCACGAGCCGGAGTTGTAGTACCAGCGGCCGGTGACGCGCCGGCCACCGTCCACTTTGGTCGTCTCGGCGGTGGGGGCCAGCACACCGGAGACCTTCGCGTCGGGGTTCACGCCCCAGATGTCGTCCTGGGCCTGAACGCTGAACAGCCCGGCTAGCCACGCGCAGACGTTGCTCAGCGCGACGACCCAGGCGGTGCCGCCGTCGGCTTCGGCGACCGCGGAGGAGACGTCGAGCATCGCGCGCACCGGCAGCCCGTAGCCGCCGTAGCGGCGGGGCTGCGCGATCTTGAACGCGCCGGCCTCGGTCAGGGCGGTGATGCTCTCTTCGACGACCCGGCGGTCGGCCTCGCCCTGGGCGGCGTTCTTCTCCAGCAGCGGCTGGAGGTCGGCGATGCGGGCGAGAACCTGGTCGGCCGTAGGGCGTTCGGTCGCGAGGGTCATGACGGCGGTGTCCTTTCCTGGCGGGTCAGCGGGCGCAGGCGGCGATCTGGTCGGTGATGAGCGGGCGCGGCCGCTCGGCGAACCGGGAGTGGGTGCCGAACGTGCGGTGGGCGTAGACGAGCGGCGGCCGCTCGGCCCGGCCCAGATCGGTGACCAGGCCGAACAGCAGGAGGTGGTCGCCGGCCTCGATGACGCGGTCCAGGTCGCACGCCACCCAGCCCGCGGCGTCGCGCAGCCGGGGCAGCCCCCGGTCGGCGAACCACGCCGTGTCGCCGCCGAACCGGTCGGCGCCACGGGTGGCGAACCGGACGGCGAGGTCGTCCTGGCCCTGGCCGAGCAGGTTCACCCCGAAGCGCCCCGCGCCGAGGACTTCGGCCAGCAGCGCCGAGCGGCGGTCGAAGGCGACGCTCACCAGCGGCGGGTCGAGGGAGAGCGAGGTGAACGAGCTGACGGTCGCGCCGTGCGGGCGGCCGGCGGCGTCGCTCGTGGTGACGACGGTGACCGGCGCGCAGACGGCGGCCAGCACCGCGCGGAACCGGCGTCCGTCCACAGTGGTCATGACGGCTCCGCGAACCGGTGGCGCATCGTGCCGATGCCCTCGATCGTGGTGACCAGCTCGTCCCCGGGGCTCAGGAACCGCTGCGGGGAGCGGGCCATGCCGACGCCCGAGGGAGTTCCGGTGAAGATGACGTCGCCGGACCGCAGCGGCAGGATCGCCGAGAGCCGCGCGACGATCTCGGGCACGGAGAAGATCAGGTCGCGGGTGCGGCCCTTCTGCACGGACTCGCCGTTGACCGCGCAGCCCAGCTCGAGGTTGTCGCGGTCGGCGAACTCGTCCGGCGTGACCAGCCACGGCCCGGTCGGTCCGAAGCCGGGCGCGGACTTGCCGAGGCTGAACTGCGGGGCCGGGCCGGCCAGCTGCACCGTCCGGTCCGAGAGGTCCTGGCCGACGGTCAGCCCGGCGATGTGGTCCCAGCCGTCCTCGGCGGAGACGTTGCGGGCTTCGCGGCCGATGACGGCGACCAGCTCGACCTCCCAGTCCACAGTGGACCCGGTGAGCGTGATCTCGCCGGCCGGGCCGGTCAGGCAGCTGGGGAACTTCGTGAACACGGCGGGTGAGTCGGGCAGGCCGAGACCGGACTCGGCGGCGTGGTCGCGATAGTTGAGCCCGACGCCGAAGACCTGGGCCGGAGTGGGGGAGGGCGCCCGCAGGTCTGTTTCTTCGAACACCTCGGCGCCGTCGGCCGGAACGTCGGCCGCCCAGGCGGTGAACTCGTCCCAGCGGGCGTACACCGCGTGGGGGTCGGCTGGGAAGCGCTGTCCGCTGGCGCGCTCGACGTCGACGGCGCCGTCTCCGGTGAGGAGGACGAGCCGGCCGGCGAGGTTGGCGATCCGCATCGAGATGCCTTTCGATCGGGGGAACCCCGACGCCGTGATCTCACTCGGTCGCGTCCCCGGTCGGCGCCGGGGCGACGAGGTGCGTCGGTCAGCTCATACTCTGCCCGCGGTATCCGACTGTCAAGCAAAGAATCGATTCTTGTGTCGAGAGTGTGTTACCGTCTCGGCATGGCGAAGAGAGCGGGTGGCGAAAGCCTGGCCGTGTCGGTCTACCACCGGTTGCGCTCGGCGATCCTCAACGGCGAACTGGCCCCGGGCGAGCGCGTCAAGCCCGCCGAGCTGAGCGCGGAGTTCGAGGTCAGTCTGAGCGTGGTGCGCGAGGCACTCGGGCTGCTCGCCGCCAAGGACCTCGTCCAAGTCGACCGCAACCGCGGCTTCCGGGTCACGCCGCTGTCGTTGCGGGCGCTGACGGACCTGACCGAGGCGCGCGCGATCAACGAGGGTTCGGCGCTGCGGCTGTCGGTGCGGCGCGGCGGCGTCACGTGGGAGTCGGAGGTGCTGGCCGCGCACCACCGGCTCGCCGGGCAGCCGATGATCCTGCCCGGGCCGCCGATGCGGCGCAACGAGGAGTGGGCCCGCGCGCACCTGGAGTTCCACCACACGCTGATCAAGGCGTGCGGCAACGTCGTGCTGCTCGACATCTGCACCCGCCTGTCCGACGCGGCCGAGCTCTACCGCGCCTGGTCCGGCCCCGGCGGCGAGGAACGGCACCGCGACGTCGCCGGCGAGCACCAGGGCCTGGTGGACGCCGCGCTGGCCCACGACGCCGACCTGGCCGTCGCCCGGTTCGAAGCCCATGTCAACCGCACCAAGGAGATCCTGATGGAGTCCAGCTTCAGCGCCGAGCCGGCATCATGACGGCGGCGGAGGTCGCCGAGCTGGTCCTGCGCGAGCGGCAGAGCCGGGATCGCGGCCGGTGGGACCGGCTGGGGGCGTGCTACGCACCGGATTCGGCCGTGCGGCTGAGCTGGTTCCGGGGCACCGGCGAGGAGTTCGTCGCCCGGTCGCGGGAGATGCGCGGGCGCGGCGACCTCACCCGCCACCGGCTCGGGCCGCCCGTCGTGGACCTCGACGGGGACCGCGCGATCGCCGAGATGTCCGCGGCGATCGAGCTGCGGACCGTGCTCGACGGCGTCGAAATCGACCTCACCTCGTACACGCGGCTGCTCTACCGGGCCGAAGTCCGGAGTGGACGGTGGCTGATCACCTCGATGGATCCCATCTACGAACGCGATGTCCTCGCGCCCGTGCTGCCCGGAACGCCGCTGCCGCTGCCCTCGCTCGAGGGACTGCGCCCCTCCTACCGCTTCCTGGCGCACGTGTTCGACCGGCGCGGGTACCCGATCGCCGACGACCTCTACGGCGACGACCGCCCCGCCGAGGTCGCCGAGCTCTACGACTCCCTCTTCGCCTGGCTGTCCGGAAAGGCATCATGACCAAGACCGCCCTGACCGGTGTCCGCGTCTTCGACGGCACCGCGCTGACCGGACCCACCACGGTCGTCCTCGACGGACCCCTCATCGGGAGCGACGCGACCGGCGCGGAGATCGTCGACGCCGCCGGCGCCACCCTGCTGCCGGGACTGGTCGACGCCCACGTCCACCTGCTCACCCCGGACGACCTGCGCGCGCTCGCCGCCCACGGCGTCACCACCGCGCTCGACATGGCGTGCTGGCCGCGCGAACGCGCCGACTCCTTCCGCGGTCAGGTGCCGGACATCCGCAGCGCGGGCCTGCCCGCGATCGGGCCGGGCGGCAACCACGCGAAGATGCCCGGCATGCCCGAGGAGGCGATCCTCACCGCGCCCGGCCAGGCCGCGGACTTCGTCGCCCGCCGGGTGGCCGAAGGGTCGGACTACCTCAAGGTCGTCGTCGAAGGCGACCTGCTGGACCAGGCCACGATCGACGCCGTCGTGGCCGAGGGCAAGGCGCACGGCAAGCTCACGGTCGCCCACGCGGCGTCCGTCGACGCGTACCGGCGCGCCGTCCGGGCGGGGGCGGACGTGATCACCCACGTCCCGCGCGACGGCGTCCTCGACGCCGAGACCACGTCGAAAATGGCCGAGCAAGGGCAGATCGCCGTGCCGACGCTGACGATGATGGACGCGCTCACCACCAAGCTCGGCGCCGACGGCTACGCGTTCAGCCGGGACTCGGTCACCGCGTTGCACGCGGCCGGGGTGCCGATCCTCGCGGGCACCGACGCGTTCTCCGCGCCGATGCTGCCCTTCCCGGTCGTGCACGGGGCGAGCCTGCACCAGGAGCTGGCGCTGCTGGTCGAAGCCGGACTGTCCGAACCGGACGCGCTGCGGGCGGCGACCGACCTGCCCGCCCGGTACTTCGGCTTCCCCGACCGCGGTGCCGTGCGCGCAGGACTGCGGGCGGACCTGGTGCTCGTCGACGGCGACCCGACCCGGGACATCACGGCCACCGGCAAGATCCGCCGCGTCTGGGCGGCCGGGGAAGTGGTCGCGTGAGCGGCCTGGTCGACGTCCACGCGCACTTCCTCACCCCGGAGTACGTCGAGGCCGCGATCGCGGCCGGGCACGGCTCACCCGACGGCATGCCCGGCTGGCCGTCCTGGGACGCCTCGGCGCACCTCGAGCTGATGGACCGCTGGGGTGTCGAGGTCTCGCTGCTGTCGATCTCCTCGCCGGGCGTCCACTTCGGCGACGACACCGCCGCGCGACGGCTCGCGCGGCACGTCAACGACGCCGGCGCCGAAGCCCGCCGGGCGCATGCGGACCGGTTCGGCCACTTCGCGTCGCTGCCGCTGCCCGATGTGGACGGTGCGCTCGCCGAACTGGCCCACGCGGCCGACGAGCTGGGCTGCGACGGCGTCACGATCGAGACGAACGCCGGCGGCCGCTACCTCGGCGATCCGGCGTTCGCTCCACTGTGGACGGAACTGGCCCGCCGCCGGACCCCGGTGTTCGTCCACCCGACCTCACCGCCGCACGCCGAGGCGATCGCGCTCGGGCGGCCGCGGCCGATGCTGGAGTTCCTCTTCGACACCGGCCGGGCCGTGAGCGACCTGCTCTTCACCGGCACGCTGGCACGCCACCCCGGCGTCCCGTGGATCTTCACCCACGGCGGCGGCGTGCTGCCGCTACTGGCCGACCGGCTGGAGCTGTTCCGGACCGCGTTCACCGGCGACACCGGCGGGCCCACGGTTCCCGAGCAGGTCGGCGACTTGTGGTTCGACATCGCGGGGACGCCGTTCCCGCACCAGGTCCCGGCGTTCGAGCGCGCGTTCGGTACCGAGAAGCTGTTGTACGGCAGCGACTTCTGCTGGACCCCGCCGGCCGCCGTCGACGCGCAGCTGGCGGGCATCGACGCGGCCACCCAGCCGGCGGGCACCACCTGGCGGGAGCTCACCACCCGCAACTGCGCCCGCCTGTTTCCCCGGCTGTCGCCGGCCTGATCGACTCAGAGCAGCTCGCGGCCGGCGCGGAAGAACGCCGTCACCTCGCCGTCGAGGTCGCGCAGCGGGCGGGCGGCCCCGAACGGCGCGTTCCAGAACTCGCCCTCCCGCGCCTCGAACGGGCCGACGTAGGCGTAGGGCTCGCCCAGGTGGCCGTCGCCGGGGGAGACGCCGTAGTTGACCTCGTCGAGGGTGATCGCGACGTCGAAGTGCTCGGGCCACAGCACCGGCGTGACGTCCGGGGCGAACTCGCGCAGCGCCCGGTCCCCGGCCGCGAAGGCCGCGAGCAGGCCCTTCAGCGCGTCCGCGGCGAAGGTGATCGTCTCGACGGGCTGCACGCCGGGGCCGCCGGAGTAGACGCCCGCGGGCTCGCCCGCCTCGAGCTCGGCTTCCGCCGCGACCTCGGCGTAGGTGCGCCCGGTGAGCGGCACCCGGGCGGAGTCCGTGACGAGTTCGCCGCCGTCGACGCGCAGCGCGGGCCCGGCGACGGTCGCGAATCCGCCCTCGACCACCTGGAGGTCGATGCGCGTGGTCGCGCGGTGCTGCGGGCCCGCGAGCAAAAGCTCCGCGACGCCGTGCAGCGATCGCCTGGTCGGTTGCCATTCCATCCCGGAGACGTTACCGGGCGACCTGGCCCTGAGCCGTAGCCGTCGCGACCGGCTCCCGCAGGGTCGGGCGCAGGGCGAGGACGACCGCGGTCGTGACCACCAGGTGCATCAGCATCAGCCCGGCGACGTTGGCGGCGGTGGCGCCCGCGGTGAGCAGCAGCAGGTCCGGGACCCAGGTCAGGACCAGGACCGCGGGCACGACCACGCGCAGCGCCTTCGGGGCGCGGCGGGCGATCAGGATCCAGCCCGCGGTGCCGAGGAGCAGCCCGAGCACGGTCGCCGGCAGGTAGGAAGCGGCGTTGAGGCCCATGCCGATCCCGCCGTCGTCGAGCGAGGACGCCGTGAGCGCGATGACGGCGTTCACGGCGGCGGCCGCCACGACGGCGACCCCCAGGCGAAGGGCCGTGGCGGACGTCCGGGTGGCGGTGGTGGTCATCGCTCCTCCTTGGGTTGCGTGTTAAACCCAAACGGTAGGTTGGGTTGCGTGTTAAAGTCAAGCGTGGGCGATCAGGAAGCCGAAGAGCCGTTCGACCGGCTCGGCAAAGAAGAGCGGCGCGTGTGGATCAACCTGGCGAAGGTGTTGCTCACGCTGCCGGGAGCGCTGGAAAGCCAGCTGCTGCGGGACGCCGACCTGACGTTGCTGGGCTACATGATCCTCGCGCGGCTCTCGGTGGTGCCGAAGGAAAGCCTGCGGATGAGCGAGATCGCGGAGATGGCCAACGGGTCGCTGCCGCGGATTTCGCACGCGGTGGCCCGGCTGGAGGATCGCGGGTGGGTGACGCGGAAGGTGTGCACCGGCCAGGGCCGCCGGTTCACGACCGCGACCTTGACCGACGCCGGCCGGGTGCACCTGGCGGCCGCGTCGCCCGCGCACGTGGCGAACGTCCGGCGGCTGGTCCTCGACCCGCTCGGTGACGACTTCGTGCGGCTCGGGGGCGCGGTCGAGCGGATCGTCGAGAACCTCGGGCTGCCCGTCGAAGTCCTCAAGCGGCCGGCCCCCTGACCGGCGCGCCGCCTGGGCGCGGTACCCGGCCATCGGTCACCATGGAGCGGTGTCCCAGCCCGGTCCCGGTTTGCTGTACCTCGTGAAGCAGCTCGAACTCGCCGTGCGGGCCCGGCTGGACGACGTGCTCCGCCCGGTCGCGCTCACGCCGTTGCAGTACACCGCGCTCACCGTGCTCGAGCGGCGGTCCGGGCTCACCACGGCCGCGCTGGCGCGCAACTCGTTCGTCACCGACCAGGCGATGGCCGACATGGTGGTCGCGCTCGAACGGCGCGGTTTCATCGCCCGGGACGGCGATCCGCGGGACCGGCGGCGGCGCGTGATCAGCCTGACCGGGGCCGGCGAGGAGATCCTCGACCGCGTCCGGGACGACGTCGTCAAGCTCGAGCAGCGGATGGTCGCCCAGCTGAACCCCCGGGACGCGGCCCGGTTCCGCGAGTACGTCGTCGCGTGCCACTCGGCGCTCGCCGATCGGCCGTCACACTGAATAAAGACAGGAAACCTGTACATCATTCGGCCGCCGTGCCACCCTGCTCGCATGAGCACGCGTAGGTGGTACCGCCGCGTCCTGGCGCTGATCGGCACGGTTCTGGTGGGCATCGGCGCGACCTCGGGGGTCGCGGCCGGAGCGACGAGCGGGCACCACACCGGGCAGCTGCCGGACGGCGCCACCTGGGTGGCGGACGTGCCGGCCGCCTGGAACGGCACGACCATCCTGTACAGCCACGGTTTCGGCCCGCTCACCGCGCAGGACGCACCGGACGACGAAACGCGCCAGGCGTTGCTCGCCAGCGGGTACGCGCTGGTCGGCTCGTCCTACAGCGGCCCGTCGTGGTGGGCGCTCGCCTCCGCCGTCGACGACCAGTTCGGCGCGCTGGCAGCGGTCGGGCGGCTGACCGGGCCCCCGCGCCGCACGATCGCGTGGGGCACGTCGATGGGCGGGCTGGTCAGCGCCCGTGCAGCCGAAGCCGGCGGCCACCGGCTCGACGGCGTGCTGAGCACCTGCGGGCTCGTCGCCGGCGGCCTGAACCTGAACAACTACCAGCTGGACGGCGAATACGCGCTCGCGCACCTGCTCGCGCCCGCGCAGGACATCAAGCTCGTCCGGTTCGCGAGCCCGGACGAGGCGAGCGCGTCGGCCGCCGCGTTGACGAAGATCGCCACCGACGCGCAGAGCACACCCGAGGGACGGGCGCGCATCGCGCTCGCCGCCGCGCTGATGAACGAGCCGGGGTGGTTCACCGGCCCGACGCCGCCCACCGACCCCGCGGGCCAGGAAGTCCAGCAGCAGCAAGAACTTTCCCAGTTCGTGCTCGGGTTCGTCGTCACCGGCCGGTACCGGATCGAGCTGGCCGCGGGCGGCAACAGCGCGTTCACCGCGGGCGTCGACTACCGCTCGCTGCTGGCCGGCAGCAGCCACGCCCGCCAGGTTCGTTCCCTCTACCGGACCGCCGGTCTCGACCTGGACGCGGACCTCGCGACGCTGTCCCGTGACGCCGACATCCGGCCGGACCCGCAAGCCGTGCGCACCCTGGCGCGCACGTCGACGGTGACCGGCCGGCTGCGCGTGCCGACGCTGGACATCCACACCACGGCCGACCAGCTCGTACCGGTCGAGCAGGAGGACTGGTACGGCAAGGAAGTACACCGGGCGGGCGGCGGTTCCCTGCTGCGCCAGGCGTATGTCGGCGCGACCGGGCACTGCGCCTTCCGGACGGCCGAGACGATCGCGGCGCTGCACGCGCTGGAGTCACGGATCGAGACCGGGCGGTGGGGTGACGTCGCGGAGCCGGGCCGGCTCAACGAAGCGGCCGGGGGCACCGGCCGCTACGTGCGGTTCGACCCGCCGCCGCTGACCGGTGCCCGCCGGTAGCGCTACGACCGCAGGACGAACGCGGCGACGTCGGTGCCCAGCTGCCGCCCGGCTTCGTGGTCGAGGCGGGTGTGGACGCCGGCGACGATGCGGCTGAGGCCCGCCTCGTCGGCGACGTCCTGGAACGTCGTGAACCACCGGACCGCGCCCGGCAGCGCTTCGGACGTCACGTCCAGGGCCCACCGCGGCCCGTACTCCTGGCGCAGCACCAGGGCACCCGCCTGCGAGACGACGCTGTGCGCGCCCGGGTACGCCGGATCCGGCGGGGTGGTGGCGAGGCTCGACCAGTCCGGGACGGCCCCGGCCCCGGCCCCGGCGAGGCGGATCGCGGTGATCGGCCGCCAGATCCGGTAGTGGTACTTCGCTTCGTAGAAGGCGATCACCGCGTCGGCGAACGCCAGGTTCAGCCGCGCGAACACCCGCGCCGCGACCGGAAGACTGCTCCGGGAACCACCGACGACGGACTGCGCGATCTCGTTCCAGTAGTTCCAGATCGGCGCCGTCCAGAACCGCGCCTGCAGCGTCTCGTCCGCGGTGCGGATGGTGCTGGTGTCGCGCCCGGCCACGGCGGCTTCGCGCACTGCCTTCGCGTAGCGGGTACTGCTCAGCGCGGGGTAGGGCTCGGGCCGGAACCGGCTCGCGCGGTCGAGCACGAACGGCGTCACCGCGGCCCAGTGCGTGAACGCCGCGGGCGCGAACGCGGGTGGCGTCGGGCGGTACTGCCCGGGAGAAGTGCCCGGCGGCAGCACCGGCGGGACCGCGGCCGAGCCGTCGCCGGTGCGGAGACCGAGCAACAGCCGGGCGACCAGCCGCCCGGCCTGCACGCCGGCGTCGCGCCCCGCCGGATGCACCGCGGCGAGCTGCCCGGCCAGCAGGGTCGCGTACTCGCCGGCCCGGGTGGGGTAAAGCGCGGCCAGGACGTCGTGGGCGGCCTGCGCCGCCGCCGCTTCCGGGGCCGCCGTGCCCCGAACGTCGACGGTGAACAGGTACGGCCGCCCGGTCCCGGCTGTCGCGACGACGGCGTCGTGCATCGCCGCGTGCAGCAGAGCGAAGCTTCGCGTCGGGTGCACGGTCGCGGGCTGGAGGCCGGCCGTGCGCACGGTGGTCAGCAGCGCGCGGTTCCAGGCGAGGACGACGTCCGCGCCACCCCGCCGGACCGGGGCCGCCGTGGCCGGCGTGGGCAGGCCGGTGGTGGCGAGGACGGCGGCGGCCGCCCCGCCCGTGACGAGCAGGTGCCGGCGCGACATCGAGGTGGTCATTTCTCTCCCCGGATTCATCGGATGGTCCGCCTGCCGATACGGCCGCCGGTTACGGCGTAACCCGGTCGCGTATCCCTCGGGTGGCGGTAAGAATCGGCAGGGGAGAAGCGGGGCGGTGCCGGTGGCACAGCGGTTCCGGCGCGGACGCGCCGAAGAGGACGACACGGGCGAGGCGCCGCGCGCACGGCTGCACGCGGTCGGTGCGGACGTCTACCCGGACTGGGAGGCGGTCTACCGCGACAACGTCGACCGCCTGTACCGGCTGATGTTCTCGAAGGTGGGCAACCGGCCCGACGCCGAGGACCTCACCACGGAGGTCTTCCTGACGGCGTTGCGGCCACTGCGCGTCTCGGCGAGCGTGGGCGAGGTCCGGGCGTACCTGCTGGCCACCGCGCGGACGGTGCTGGCCGGGCACTGGCGGCGCACGCTCGGCCGGGAGATCACCACCCTGGACGAGGAACGCGACATCGCGGCCTTCGAGGCCGCCACGATCGACCCGCGGACGCCGGCCCGCGCCGAGGCGATCCTCCGGCAGCTGCCCGAGCGGTACGGCCGCATCCTGCGGCTGCGGTTCCTGCAGGCGTGCTCGGTGAAGGAAGCGGCGGCGGAGCTCGGCATCACCGTCGGCAACGCGAAGGTGCTGCAGCACCGCGCGTTGCGGCAGGCGGCCCAGCTGGCGGAAAGGACGGAGACGTGACCACTCGAGGCTTCCGCCGGTACGTCAAGGACCTCCTGCGCGGGCGCCGGCCGCGTCCGTTCGAGGCCGGTCCCGGCGACGAAGCCGAGCTGCGGACGGCGGTGCTGCTGCGCGCCGCCCGGCCGGGAGCCGGGGCGGCGAGCGAGGAGTTCGTCGCCGGGCTGCACCGGCGGCTCGCCCAGGAGCTCGGGGACCCCGCCCCCGCGCGGGGCGGCAACCGCCGCCGGTTCATCCAGGTGTCGTCGGCCGCGGCGGTGGCGGCCGCCGCGGGCGCGGGCGTCGAGTACCTGGTGACCTCGGGTGCCTCGGGTGCCGAACCGGCGGCTCAGGAAGAGACCCTGCGCCCCGAGAACGGTGAGTGGCGGGCGGTCGTGGCGGCGCACGAGCTGCCCGAAGGCGCGGTGCTGCCGTTCGACTTCGGCGCGGTGGCGGGGTTCGTCCAGCGCTCCGGTGGGGAGGTCCGCGCGGTGTCGGCGACCTGCACGCACCTCGGCTGCCGGCTGAACCTGGACGCCCCGGCGCGGCGGCTGAACTGCCCGTGCCACCGGACGTCGTTCGCGGTGGACGGCGTGGTCCTGACCCACCAGCTGCCGGTGACGCCGCCGCCGCTGCCGCACCTGGTGGTGCGCGAAGCCGGGGGAGTGGTCGAGGTGCTGGTCCCGCCCACGAACGCGTGACCGCTCAGCGCAGGTACGACGCGCCGTTGACGTCGAGGATCGCGCCGGAGCTCCACGCCGCCTCCGGGGAGGCGAGGTGGACGATCGCCTCGGCGACGTCCTCGGGCGTCCCGACCCGCCCGAACGGGCTCTGCTCCCGCAGCGCTTCGCCGCCGGCGCCGGCGAGCTTCGCTTCCTGGCGCTCGGTCGCGACGAACCCCGGCGCCACCGACGTCACGGAAATCCCGTGCGGGGCCAGGGCGAGCGCCATCGACTGGCCGAACGCGTGCAGGGCCGCCTTGCTCGCCCCGTAGGCCGGGTGCTCGGGTTCGCCGCGGAACGCGCCGCGCGAGCCGACGTTGACGATGCTGCCCGGGCGGCCGTGCTCGATCAGGTGCCGGGCCACCGCCCAGGTGACGTTCGCGGCGCCGAGGAGGTTGACGTCGACCGTGCGGCGCCACACCTGCACCCACTGGTCGTAGCCGACCTCGGAAACGGCGTGCCGGGTCTGTTCCGTCGGGGCCTGGGCGGCGTTGTTGACCAGGACGTCGACCCGGCCGAGCGTCGCGATCGCTTCGTCGACGACCGCGCGGGCCGCGGCCGGGTCTCCGAGGTCGCCGGCGACGCACGTGTGCCCGGAGCCGGTCAGCTCGCGCAACGTCGTCTCGGCGTCGTCTCGCCGGGTGGCGTAGTGGACTGCCACGCGGTAGCCGCGGGCCGCGAAGGCGACGGCGGTGGCCCGGCCGATGCCGCGCGATCCGCCGGTGATCAGGACGCCTTTCATCGTTCGTCTCCTGGGGACGCGGACAGGGCCCGCAGCTCGTCGAAAGCGTGGGAGAGATGGACGTCCAGGCTCTGCGCCGGGTCGTCGATCCAGGCTTGGGCCGCGTGGTGGAAGGTCGCCCAGCCGGTCTGCGCGGCCAGGCCCGCCGGCCCGCCGGGGACACCGCGCCGGCGTAACGCTTCCGCCAGCGCGTCGGTGAGCTTGGCGTGCTTGGCCAGCTCGCGCTCGCGCAGCGCGGGGGTCGTGGCGATGATCGCCAGCCGCGGCTCGGAGAACGGCCGGTTGGCTTCGAGGATCCGCCCGGCCTTCCGGAACGCGCGCAGCAGGATCTCGAACGGCGTCAGATCGTCGGGCGCTTCGGCCACCGCCTGGGTCATCGTGTCGCGCAGGTCGGCTTCGCCGTCGAAGAGCACCTCGCGCTTGTCCGGGAAGTGCCGGAAGTAGGTGCGCTCGTTGAGGCCGGCGCGTGCGGCGATCTCCGCCGTGGTCGTGTGGTCGAACCCGTGTTCCCCGTACAGCTCGAGAGCCGCCTGCTGAAGGCGGCGGCGCGCTTCTGCTCCGCTTCGTGGCACGAGCCGAGGCTACCGCATTCCGTCAGTGACTGGCGTCACGTTGCGCCAGTCGCTGACGCTACGCGTAGAGTCAGCGGCTGGCGCTAAGTAGTGCCAGTCACTGGCCTTAACGGGAGTGGTCGCATGCATGTCTTCGTCACCGGTGGTTCCGGCCAGACCGGTCCCACCGTCGTCGCCGAGCTCCTTTCGGTCGGCCACACCGTCACCGGCCTCGCCCGCTCGAATGCTGCCGCCTCCCGGCTGGAGTCGTTAGGGGCCACCGCACTTCGCGGCTCGCTGGAGGAGCTCGGCAGCCTGCGCGGCGGCGCCGAAGCCGCCGACGGCGTCCTGCACATGGCCTTCGGCGGCGACTTCGCCGACCCGGACGACCTGACCCGCCGCGACACGGCCGCGATCGAGGCACTCGGCCGGGCGGCGGCGGGCAAGCCGTTCATCAGCACGTCGGGCACGCTGGTCCTGCCCGGCGGCCGGGAGAGCACCGAGCGGGACGAGCCCGACGTGCACGGCATCGCCGGCTTCCGCATCCCGGGCGAGCGGGTGTGCCGGGACTTCGGCGGCAGCGTGGTCCGGCTCGCGCCGACGGTGCACGGTCCCGAGGACCACGGGTTCGTCCCGATGCTCGTGACCACGGCGCGCGAGTCCGGCGTGTCGGCGTTCGTCGGGGACGGCGCCAACCGCTGGCCCGCCGTGCACCGGCGCGATGCGGCGATCCTGTTCCGTCTGGCCTTGGAGCAGGCTCCCGCGGGGAGTGTGCTGCACGGGGTGGCGGAAAACGTGACGTTCAAGCGGATCGCGGAGACGATTGGCCGCAAGCTCGGTTTGCCTGCGGTTTCTCTGGCGCCGGAAGAAGCCGCCGCGCACTTTCCGAGCCCGTTCATGGCCCGGGTGTTCGGTTTTGACGGGCCGGTTTCCAGCGCCGGCACGCGGCGGCTGCTCGGCTGGGAGCCTGCGCACGCGGGCCTGCTGGAAGACCTGGAAACCGGCGACTACTTCACTGGCGCGGTGCCGTCGCCGACGTCATGAAAGAGTCGTTCATGACGTCGGACGCGATGAACGACTCTTTCATGACGTCGGGCGTCAGGTTCCGGTGGTGCTCAAGGGCACCGGTGCGCGGGTCTGGCTGTCCAGGGGGTCGAGGCGCGGGGTCTCACCCGGCCCAGCGGGGAAGTGGGCGATGAACGTGACGCCGTCCTCCTGCGCGTCGAAGCGGGCGATCCGCGCCGCTTCCGGCTCGTAGAAGACATCGCCGGGCCGGAGGAGAGTCCCGGGTTCGCCCTCGATCTGGTAGATCGCCGACCCGGCCTCGATGCTGCCGAACACCGGTCCATTGTGGACATGGAGACCGGTGCCGTAGTCCGGCGCGATGGTGATGCGGCGGATCTCGACGTGGTCGACCAGGCGCGGCGCCGGGAGCTGCTGCTCCAGCACCATCGTCCGGGTGACGGGCTCGGCGGGGACGGGCGCGGGTTCTCCGCCGGCGACCGCGTCCCCGAACTCCGCCTCGGTGCCGTCTTCCGGAATCTCTTCGATGGCGAGGTGGGTCATCGCGCTGGTGTCGGTGGCGCCGTGCCAGTGCCACTCGCCGGCGGCGACGCGGACCGTGTCGCCGGGCCGGACCAGCTGGGCCGGCCCGCCTTGCCGCTGCACGTACCCGGTGCCGTCGGTGACGACGAGGACCTGGCCGAGCGGGTGCCGGTGCCAGCGCGTGCGGGCGCCGGGCGCGAACTGCACGCGGTCGACCTGGGTGCGCGACGGGCCGTCGGGGACGGCGAGCGACGTGATCCACGCGCTGCCGCTGATCACGTCGGCGGGGGCGGTGGTGCTGGTGGGCGGAACGGGACGGACGTGCACGAAAGGACTCCTCAGCGGGTGTGGGCGGAAAGCAGGGCCAGGACGCCGGAAACGGCCTGGTCGAACGGTTCGGGCGCGTTCGCGGCGCGAGCCAGGACGTAACCGCCCTGCAGGACGGCGACGACGGTGGCGGCCAGCGCGGCCGGGTCCAGGCCGGCGGGCAGCTCGCCCGCGGCCCGGCCTTCGTCGAGGACTTCGGCCAGCCGGGCCCGCAGCCGCGTGAGGGTCTCGTCGACCGGTGCGCGCAGCTCCGGGTCGGCGACGATCTCGGGGTCCTGCGTCAGCCGGCCGATGGGACAGCCCCTGAGCACTTCGCGCTCACGACGCAGGTACGCGGTGATCCGCTCGACGGCGGTCCCCGGCTTGCGCAGCTGCGCCTCGGCGGCCGCCAGCAGCTCGTCCGCGCTGCGCCGCACGGCTTCCAGCGCCAGCTCCCGCTTGCCGGAGAAGTGGTGGTACATGCTGCCTTGCCCGGCGCCGGCGTGCTGCTGGATGGCCTTGGGGCTGGTGCCCACGTAGCCGCGTTCCCACAACAGCGCCCGGGTGCTGTCGATGAGCTGGTTCCTGGTGTCCACGCCGAGCACTGTACATACTAGTAGGTACAGAAGCCAGATGGCGGGTCTCCGTCGCCGGTTCGCGGGTGGTCAGTGCACGGGCTGGAGGAGGCGTCGCGGCCGTGCGAGGATCGCGCTGACCTGGCCTTCTGCCGGGTTCGGCGACGTCAGTCCCGGGCCCGGTGTCATCACCGTCTCGGCGAGCGGCACCTCGTCGCCGCAGCGCAGGCAGGTGCCCGACTGCGCCACTTCGCCCTCGCAGCCCGCGTGGACGAACACCCGGCGCCGGCCGCCCGGCGCGTAGTGCTCGTCGCCCCAGGCCGACAGGACGCGGACGACCGGCCAGAGCCCCCGCCCCTTCGCGGTCAGCTCGTACTCGCTGCGCTTGCCGGGGCCCGGCACGCGCGCCAGCACGCCCTCGCCGATCAGGAACTCCAGCCGTTCGGTCAGGACCGCGCGCGGGATGCCGAGGTGTTCGACGAAGTCGCTGAAGCGGCGGACGCCGAACACGGCGTCGCGGACGATCAGCAGGGTCCAGCGCTCTCCGACGATCTCCAGCGCGCGGACCATCGAGCAGGCCTGGTTGGTGTATTCGCGGGGGAGTGCCATGGGTCCCATCCTGCCACAGAAGAGTTCGTTCATCGAACCAACCGTGCTAGCCTTCCGGCGAAAGAGTTCGGTCACCGAATCAAGGAGCCCGCATGGCCAGCCGTCCCGGCGCCGTCCTCGTCGCCTCCGGCGGCGCGACCCTGCTCGCCCTCTTCGTCTTCACCGCGCCGCTGTCGATCGTCCCGGCCGTGGCCGGCGGGCTCGGGGCCGGCGCGGTCGCGACGTCGTGGATCCTCAGCTCGATGAGCCTCGGCCTGGCCGTCGCCCTGCTGCCGGCCGGCGCGATCGGTGACGACTTCGGCCGGCGGCGAGTCTTCGTCGCCGGGGCCGTCGTGACAGCCGCCGGGTCCGTGCTGTGCTCGGTCGCGCCCGGGCCGCTGACGTTCATCGCCGGCCGGGTCGTCGAAGGCCTCGGCGGCGCCGCGCTGGTCGCGTGCGGGCTCGCGGTGCTCGGTCCCGCGTTCCCCGGCGCCGCCGGCCGCGCCCGGGCGATGGGCCTGTGGGGTGCCTGCCTCGGCGCGGGCATCGCGATCGGCCCGCTGGCCGGCGCGGCCCTCGACGACGACTGGCGCGTGCTCTACGTCGTGATCGCGGGGCTCTCGCTCGGCGTCGCCGTGCTCGGGCGGGTCCTGCTGGAGGAGTCCGTCTCGGGACGGGCGCGGACGGTCGACCTGCCCGGCGCGCTGCTGCTGGGCGGCGGCCTCGCGGCGTTGCTGGCCGCCTTGACCGAAGGCCGCCAGGGCTGGACGAGCCCGCTGGAGCTGGCCCTGATCGCCGCGGCGGTCGTGCTGCTCGCCGCGTTCTTCGCCCACCAGAACTCCTCCGGCGGCGGCATGCTCGACCTGACGCTCTTCCGCCGCCCGGCCCTGGTGTCGGCGACGACGGGCGCGTTCGTGGCGGGCGCCGGGGTCACCGCGCTGATGGCGTTCCTCTGCACGATGCTCGAGAACGGCCTCGCGTTCAGCCCCCTGACGGCGGCATCGGTGGTGCTCGCCTGGTCGGCGACGAGCGTGGTCTCGGCGTTGCTGACCCGCCACCTCCCGGCCGCGCTCTCCGGCGGCGCACGGATGAGCGCCGGCCTGCTCGTGGTGGCCGCGGGTCTGGTCCCGCTCGCGTTCGTCACCCCGGGCTCGGGTCCGGCGTCCCTGCTGCCGGGCCTGGTGGTGGCCGGTCTCGGCACGGGTGTGGTGAACGCTTCGCTGGGGCGCGAAGCGGTCGCGAGCGTGCCGCCGGAGCGGGCCGGGATGGGCAGCGGCATCAACAACACGAGCCGCTACGTCGGCGCGGCGATCGGCGTCACCGTGGTCAGCGTGCTGGCGGTCCACGGGTCGCCGGCCGCCCTCACCGCGGGCTGGGACACCGCCGTCCTGGTGGGCATCGTGGTGTCCCTGGTGGGCGCCGCGGCGATCGCGACCTTGACGGCACGGGCGAAGCGCGCCGCCGCCGCGGCGATGGCGGCCTAACCGAACCGGTCGATCAGCACGCGCAGTTCGTCGGCGGTGACGTTCGCGCCGAAGGCTTCAGCACCCGGCTCGAGACGGACGCCATCGGCCAGGGACCCGGCGAGCAGCGGGTCGAAGCCGAGCGCGTCGACCAGGTCCGCCACGCTCGCCACGTCGGCCGGGTCGTCGCCGGCGATCGCGATCGCCTTGCGGCCCGGGGTCCCCGCGGGGCGGGCCTCGTCTTCGAGGTCGTGGTAACCCATGTGGTTGAACGCCTTCACCACCCGCGCGCCGTCCAAAAAGGACTGGACGGTCGAGCTGGTCGACACGCGCAGGTCGTCGCGGATGCCGTCGACCTCCCACCAGTAGTTCATCGCGTCGATGACGAGCTTGCCGGCCAGGGCCGCCGCCGGAAGGGTGCGGTACTTGCCCAGCGGCAGCGCCAGGATCACGACGTCCGCCTTGGCCGCCGCCGCTTCCGCGGTCGTCGCGACCGCGCCGGGCGTGAGGACGTCGACGGTGAGCGCGATCTTCTCCGGCGCGCCCGAACCGGCGACGAGCACCTCGTGCCCGGCAGCGAGCGCGAGCCGGGCCAGCACCGTGCCGACCTTGCCCGCGCCGAGGATCCCGATGATCATTTCGTCTCCGAGAGGATGTCCCGCACCATCGGAACCACCTTGGTGCCGTAGAGTTCGACGGCGCGCAGGCGCGCGCTCGCCGGTTGCGACCCGCTGCTGTAGATGAGGTCGAAGCGGCCGACGCCCAGCTCCGCGACCGCGCCGGCGATCTTGCGGGCGACGGTCTCCGGGGAGCCGATGTACAGCGAACCGTGCTCGATCTCGTGGTCGTACTCCGCGCGCCGGATCGGTGCCCAGCCCCGCAGCGCGCCGATCCGGTCGCGGATCACGCGGTAGCGCGGCCAGAACACCTCGCGCGCCTGCTCGTCGGTATCGGCGACGAACCCGGGGGAGTGCATGCCGACCGGGTGGGCGGTGGTGCCGAACTGCGCGGCGGCCTTGCGGTACAGGTCGAGGTACGGCGCGAACCGCCCCGGGGCCCCGCCGATGATCGCCAGCATGAGCGGGAGCCCGTGGTGCGCGGTCCGGATGACCGACTGGGGTGAGCCGCCGACGCCGACCCACGTCGTCAGCCGGCCGGAGTCCGTCTTCGGGTAGACGTCGGCGTCTTCCAGCGGCGGCCGCAGTTTTCCCTTCCAGGTCACCGGTTTCTCGTCGAGCAGCCGCACGAACAGGTCGAGTTTCTCCTCGAACAGCGCGTCGTAGTCGCTCAGGTCGTAGCCGAACAGCGGGAACGACTCGGTGAACGAACCCCGGCCGAGGATGACCTCGGCGCGCCCGTCCGAGAGGGCGTCGACCGTCGCGAAGCGCTGGAACACCCGGACCGGGTCGTCGGAGCTCAGCACCGTGACGCCGGAGGAGAGGCGGATCCGCGACGTGCGGGTGGCGATGCCGGCCAGCACGGTCTCGGGCGTGGAGATCGAGTACTCGGGGCGGTGGTGCTCGCCGAGGGCGATCACGTCGACGCCGATCTCGTCGGCGAGGACGGCCTCGTCGACCACCTGCCGGATGGCGGCGGCGTGGGAGAGCGGCCGGCCGGCGTCGTCCTCGGGGACGTCGCCGAACGTGTCGAGGCCGAACTGCAGGTCAGACATGGGAAGGCTCCTTCGCGAGCAGCTCGCGCACCCGCGGCGCGACCTCGCGGCCGAGCAGCTCGATCGTCCGGGCGCGAGCGGCCCGCGGCAGGTGCATGATGTCGTACTTGAGGTCGAAGCGGCTCAGGCGCAGGTCCCGCGCCACGGTCGCGATCTTGCGGGCGACGGTGTCGGGGGAGCCCACGAACAGGGCGCCGGTGTCCACTTCGGACAGGTACCGCTTCCGGTCCGGTTCGTAGAACCCGCGCTCGGCGGCGATCCGCGTCACGACGGGTTGCCAGTACTGCCACCACGTCTCGACGGCTTCCTCGTCGGTGTCGGCGACGAGGCCGAGGGAGTGCTGGCCGATCGGCTGCACCGGCTTCTCGAACTGTTCGAGCGCGCGGTGGTACAGCTCGACGTGGCCGGCGAAGCGCTGCGGACGCCCGCCGATGATGGCCAGCATGAGCGGCAGCCCGTAGTGGGCGGCCCGCACCACCGAGTCCGGGCTGCCGCCGACCCCGATCCAGGTGGGGATCCCGCCCGGGCGCATCCGCGGGTGCAGCGTCTGGTTCGTCAACGGCGCCCGCACGTCGCCGGACCAGGTGACGCTTTCCTCGCGCTGCAGCCGCATGAACAGTTCGAGCTTGTCCTCGAACAGCCGCTCGTAGTCGGCGAGGTCGTAGCCGAACAACGGGAACGACTCCGTCGCCGACGCCCGGCCGAGCACCAGCTGGGCCCGCCCGTCCGAGACGGCGTCCAAGGTGGAGAACTCCTGGTAGAGCCGCACCGGGTCGTTCGTGCTCAGCACCGTCACGGACGTGCCGAGCTTGATGCGCTCGGTCGCGGTCGCGATCGCCGCCAGCAGCACGGGCGTCGCGCTGTCGTTGTGCCCCTCGCGGTAGTGCTCGCCGACGCTGAAGACGTCCAAGCCCGCCGACTCGGCCAGCCGTGCCTCGTCGACGAGCAGCCGGACGGTCTCCGCGTCGCTCATCACGCGGCCGTCCTCCGTGGCGACTTCGCCGAACGAGTTCAGGCCCAGCTCGATCATGGTGACTCCTTTGATTGACACGTCAATCATCCGCCGATATGATTGACGTGTCAACTAGGAGGCAAGGTGACCCGGACGACACGGCGGCGCGTGCTGCCGACCACGGAGGAGCTGCGCGTCTGGCGCGGGTTCATCGAGACGGCGGAAGCCCTGCGCGCCGAGCTCGGCGCGCGACTGCAGGCGGAGTGCGCGCTCTCGCCGGGGGACTACGCGGTGCTGCTCGCGCTCAGTGAGGCCGAAGAGCGGCGGCTGCGGTCGTCCCAGCTCGCCGACGACATCGGCTGGGAGCGCAGCCGCCTGTCCCACCACCTCGGCCGGATGGAAAAGCGCGGCCTGATCCGCCGCGAGGAGTGCCGGACGGACAACCGCGGAGCCGAGGTGGTGCTGACGACGGAGGGGTCCGCGGCGTTCCGCGGCGCGACGGTCCCGCACCTGACGGCGGTCCGCGAGCTGTTCGTGGACGCGCTGACCCCGGAGCAGCTCACGGCGGCGGGCGAGATCGCGACGGCGCTCCGGGCCAAGCTCGGCTAGCGACCGTGGCCTCCCGGGACGTCGTCGAAGGCGGTGACCGCGTCACTCGGGGACGAAGAGGTCGTGCTCCGCGGCATAGTCTTCGAAGCCTTCCAGCCGTTGCCGGGCCGTCGCGCCGGCCGCGTCGGCCATCGCCTCGACCAGCGCCACGGTCAGCGAGACGACCGCGGCGTGGGAGTCGAACACGAACTCCGACGCGACGCCCGCGCTCAGCACGTCGTCGGCGAGCGGGGTGAGCGCCGTGACGGGCCGGTCCGTGATCAGCAGGGTGCGCAGGCCCAGCGCGCGGGCCTGCTCGAGCGCGGCGGCGCTTTCCCGCGGGTAGCGGGGGAGCGCGACCAGGACCAGCGTCCGCGCGCCGCAGCGGTGGGCGTGGCGCAGGGAGTCGCCGAAGACGCTGCCGGAGTCGGTCAGCAGCCGGACGTCCGGGTGGATCTTCGTGGCCAGGTAGGCGAAGGCGGCGGCCTGCGCCGCGGAGACGCGGTAGCCCGCCACGACCAGCGGGACGGACTCCATGAGTCCCGCCGCGATCGTGCGCAGCCGGGTGTCGTCGCCCAGCTGCGCCCGCAACGCCGTGAGCGTGCGCAGGTCGGCGTCGATGGCGTCCTGGAACTTGGTGCCGCCGCCCGCCGGCCCGGGCTCGGCCGCGGCTTCGCGCAGGTAGCGGCGGAACGCGGTATAGCCGTCGAAGCCGAGCAAGGCGACGAACCGGGTGACCGAAGGCTGGCTGACCTGTGCGTACTCGGCCAGCTCGGCGCTGGTGAGCGCGACAGCCTCGGCCGCGTGGTCGGCGAGGTAGCTGGCGATGCGCCGCTGCGCCGGGGTCAGCCGGTGGGCGGTGAGCAGCTCGTGCAGCGACCGGGACACCCGGGAGCTCCGTCCTTGTGTGAATGAGCAGTTTCATGTCACCTTAGGAATGAATGAAAACCTGTCAAGGGCGCTTGTCGAGGAAGGTGGCGATGACCGACACCAACCGCATCGAGATCACCGGGACCGGGCTCCGGTGCGCCGACGTGGTGCGCGTGGCCCGGCGCAGCGCGTCGACCGAGCTCGGCGCCGACGCGGTGAAGAGGGCGGAGTCGAGCTACCAGCTGGCCGTGGAGCTCGGCGCCAAGCGCGCGGTCTACGGCCGCACCACCGGGGTCGGCGCGAACCGGCACACCGTCGTCGACCCGGAGTCGGCCGACCACCACGGCCTGCGCCTGCTGCGCAGCCACGCGGGCGGGACCGGCGAGCCGCTGCCCGACGACGCCGTGCGCGCGGTGATGGCCATCCGCTTGAACCAGCTCGCCGCCGGCGGCAGCGGCGTGCACCCGCGGCTGCTGGAAGTGCTGCAGACGGCGTTGCGCGTCGGCGCGCTCCCGCACGTCCACTCCCGCGGCGCCATCGGCACCGGCGACCTCGCCCAGCTCGCGGAGATCGCCCTGACGCTCGCGGGGGAGCTGCCGTGGGCGGCGGGCGACCTCGACCCGGTCGCGATCAGCCCGGGCGACGCGCTCGCGTTCATCTCCAGCAACGCCGCCACCCTCGGCGAGGCCGTGCTCGCCTGGCACGACCTGAGCCGGCTGCTCGCCGCGAGCCACGTCGTCACCGCGCTGACGTTCTGCGCGCTCGGCGGCTCGGCCGAGGCGTACTCGGAACGCGTCCACGCCGCGCGGCCGCACCCGGGCGCTGTCCGGTGCGCGGCGGAACTGCGCCGCCTGCTCGCCGGCGTCGCGGAGGGGCGGCGACTGCAGGATCCGTTCGGGCTACGGGCTTTCCCGCAGGTGCAGGGGCCGGCGCTGGACGCCGCGGCCGCCGTCGAGCACGTGCTGGCCATCGACATCAACGCGGCGGCGGAGAACCCGCTGATCGACGTCGAGACCGAGCAGGCCTACCACCACGGCCAGTTCTCGACGGCCTACGTGGCGCTGGCCTTCGACCAGCTTCGCGCCGCACTGCACCACGTCGCGGAGCTGTCCACCGCGCGGCTGGGCGACCTCGTGGAGCCGGACCTGAGCGGGCTGCCGCCGTTCCTCGCCGAGGGGCCGGCGGGCAGCTCGGGGATCATGATCCTGGAGTACGTGGCGCACGACGCGCTGGGCACGCTGCGCCACGCGGCCTCGCCGGTCACCCTCGGCACGGCCGTGATCTCCCGCGGGCTGGAGGACCACGCGAGCTTCTCCACGCACGCGGTCCGCAGCACGGTCGCCGGCACCGCCGCGTACCGGACGGTGCTGGCGTGCGAGCTGCTCGGCGCCGTGCGGGCGCTGCGGCTGTCCGGGACGCAGCTGCCGGACACACCGCTGCGGGAAGCGTTCCGCCTCGCCGACGGCGGCCTCCCGCACATCCCGGAGGACCACCCGCTCAGCGCGGAGATCAAGCAGGCCGAGCGGCTGCTGGACCGGCTCGCCGTGCTCTGACCGCTCGCCTGATGCCCCGGCGATCACGCGTGATGCCTGCCGGGTCACGCGTGATGCCGTTCGGGACACGGGGTTCGCTCAGAGGCCGCACGCCTTGGTCAGCGCGGTGACCTGTTCGGTCTTGCGCTGCACCCAGTTCGCGGGACCGGTGACGAGGTCGTCGACCGTGGTCTCGCGCATTGTCGTGGCCAAGGAATCGATCGCCTCGCCCGCGGTCGTGTTCCCGGCCCGCTCCGCGAGGTCCGTCAGCTCCCGGCCGGCCGCCTGCGCGCGGTCCGCCGCGACCTGCGGGTCGGCGAGGTCCGGAGTGACGGTGGCGATCCGCACCGCTTCGGTGCACACGCCGACCGTGGTGGCGGCATCGCCGACCCGGCCCGCGGTTTCGGAGGCCGCGCCGCACCCGGCGAGCGCCAGCACCAGCGCGCCGCCGACAGCGGCTGTCGTGACTCGGTTCATCGGATTTTTCCTTCCAGTGCAGTAGTTCGTGTCTTGAGCAGGCTGGCGACGACCGCCGTCGCCAGGATCAGGCCGACCACGCCCAGCGAAAGCGCCGTCGGGATCTTCCAGACCTCCAGCAGCAGCATCTTCACGCCGACCCAGACGAGGACCAGCGCCAAGCCGAGCTTGAGGTAGACGAAGCGGTGCATGAGGTCGGCGAGCAGGAAGTACAGGGCGCGCAGGCCGAGGATGGCGAACGCGTTCGACGTGAACACCAGGAACGGTTCCTGCGTCACGGCGAAGATCGCCGGGATGGAGTCGACCGCGAAGACGATGTCGGTGACCTCGATCAGCACCAGCACGGCCAGCAGCGGTGTCGCCACCCAACGACCGGCCTCGCGGACGAGGAACTTCTTGCCGTGGTGGACATCCGTCGACGGGACGAGCCGGCGGAACACGCGCAGGACGACGTTCTGCTCGTAGTCGACCGGCCCCGAGCGGTGCAGTGCCATCCGGATGCCGGTCAGGACGAGGAAAGCGCCGAACACGTAAAGGATCCAGGCGAAGCTCGCCAGCAGTGCCGACCCCGCGGCGATGAACACCGCCCGGAAGACCAACGCGCCGATGACGCCGTAGAACAGGATGCGGTGCTGGTGTTCGCGAGGCACGGCAAAGTAGCCGAAGATGATCGCGAACACGAAGACGTTGTCGACGGCCAGGGACTTCTCGATCACGTAGCCGGCGAAGTACTGGCCCGCGAGCTCCGCGCCCCAGACCCACCAGACGACGGCACCGAACGCGACGCCCAGCGCGACCCACACGCCCGACCACGTCAGCGCTTCGCGGACGCCGACGACGTGCGCCTTGCGGTGGGCGAACAGGTCGACCGCGAGCATCAGCAGGATGACGCCCAGCACGGCGGCCCAGGCCCAGAAGGGGACGGTCACGGCACACTCCTCCGGTTCGGTGGCGAACCGGAGGTCTTCCCGGCCACGCGAACGTGGCGCCGGCACCGGGTCTGCGCAGTGGCAGCCGGATTGACGATGCCGGACCGGGGCGGGTACTCCCCTCCGTGCCTCCAGAATGACGAACTGTGCTTCGTCTGTCAAGTTTGGACGGCTAAGCTGCCCGCATGGCTTCGTGGACGTTCCTGAGCAACCACGCGCACGTTCTGCTGTGCCTTGCGGAGGATCCGGACCACCGGCTGCACGACATCGCCGAGCGCGTCGGCATCACCGAGCGGGGCGTGCAGCTGATCCTGGCCGACCTGATCGCGGACGGCTACGTCGAGCGCGAGCGCGTGGGCCGCCGCAACCACTACACGATCCACCCGGAAAGCCGCCTGCGCCACCCGCTGGAGGCGCACCACCGGGTGGCGGAGCTGGTCGCAGCCCTCGGCACGGTCCAGGGGCACCGGACGAACGGCTGAACCTCAGTCCGGCAACGACAACGGCAACGCGAGCCGGAAGCGGGCACCTTCACCGAGGACGGTCTCCAGTTCGACGTCGCCGCCGTGCGCGCGGGCCAGGGACCGGGCGATCGGCAGCCCCAGTCCCGCGTCCGCGCCGCCCGCGCGGGTGCGGGACCGGTCGGCCCGGTAGAACCGGTGGAACACCCGGTCGGCCTGCTCGGCGGTGATGCCCGGACCCTCGTCCACCACGTCGAGCACCGCGCGACCCGCCGCGGTGCCGACGCCGATGCGGACGGGCGTGCCCGGCGGGGTGTGGGCGGCCGCGTTGCCGACCAGGTTGGTGACCACCTGCCGCAGCCGGGCTTCGTCGCCGTCGACCGGGGCCGGGCCCGGCGACCCGACGCCGCCCGGCCCGGTGAGCGACACCGGGCGGGACGGGTCCAGGGCCCGCAGGTCGTGCCGGGCGTCGACGGCGAGGGTGCGCAGGTCCATCGGTGCCCGGTCGAGCTGCTCCTCGGGCGCCTCGTCGAGCTGGGCGAGCAGCAGCAGGTCTTCGGTGAGCGCGGTGAGGCGGGTGGCTTCGCGGTCGATCCGGCGCATCGCGTCGTCCACATCGGACGGTTCGGGCAAGGCGCCCATCCGGTAGAGCTCGGTCGAACCCTTGATGCCGAACAGCGGCGTGCGCAGCTCGTGACTGACGTCCGCGACGAAGGCGCGCATCCGCGCCTCCGACGCCGCCCGGTCGGCGAACGCCTCTTCCAGCTGCCCGAGCATCGTGTTGAGCGACGCCGCGAGGTGCCCGATCTCGGTGCCGGGCGGCGCGAGGACCGGGACGCGCCGGGTGAGCTCGCCGCCGGCGATGGCGGCCGCCGTGTGCTCGATCCGGCGCAGCGGCCGCAGGCCCCGGCCGAGGGCGAACCAGCCGGTCGCGGTCAGCACGACCAGCAGCCCGGCGCCGGTGACCAGGCTGCTCACGCGCAGCTGGGTGATCGTGGCGTCGGCTTCGGCGAGCGGCGCGGCCGAAACGACCGTCCCGCCCCAGCGGACGGCCGGGTGGGCGACGGCCCGCCAGCGCTGCGACCCGTCGGTGGCGACCAGGTCGACGGCCGTCCCGTCGGTGGGGACCGTGCGCAGCGAGCCGAGCGGCGGCAGTGTCGCGCCGGCCACCCGCGAAGAGTGCAGGCCGCCCGCCACCGCGCCGCCGGCGTCCAGGTAGACGACGTACGGGGTGCCGAACAGGTCGAGCGCGGGGTCGATCAGGTCGGGCCGCACGGCGGGGTTCTCGGCCGGCGGCGGGCCCGCCGCCAGCGAGATGAGCTCGGTCATCGACCGCAGCTGGCCGTCGAGCCGGTCGAGCTGGAACCGTTCGAGCTGGCCGGAGACCACGGCGCTGCCGAGGGTCAGGCCCGCCAACAGGAGGCCCGTGGTGAGCAGGAGCAGCCGGGCCCGCAGCGAGAGCCGCCTCATCGCCGGGGCTCCCGCAGCACGTAGCCGACGCCGTGCACGGTGTGGATCAGCTTGGGCTCCTCGGTGTCGACCTTGCGGCGCAGGTAGGAGATGTAGGTGTCGACGATGCTGGCGTCGCCGCCGAAGTCGTCGCGCCACACGCGGTCGAGGATCTGCGCCTTGGACACCACGCGGCCGGCGTTCTCCATCAGGTAGCGCAGCAGCCGGAATTCGGTGGCGGACACGCGGACGGTGCGTCCCGCGCGCGTCACCTGGTGGCCTTCGGCGTCGAGGGCGAGGGTGCCCACCGCCAGCACGTCGGCCGGGTGCCCCGCGGTCCGGCGGAGGATCGCGCGGATCCGCGCGATCAGCTCCGCCAGGTCGAACGGCTTCGTCACGTAGTCGTCGGCGCCCAGGGACAGGCCGGTGACCTTGTCGGCCTGCCCGTCCCGCGCGGTGAGGAACAGGACGGGTACCGGCATGCGCCGCTCGCGCAGCCGCCGGACCACCTCGAACCCGTCCAGGTCCGGCAGCATGACGTCCAGCAGCACCAGGTCCGGTGGTTCCGCGGTGGCCGCGGCGACGGCTTCCCCCGCCGTCGCCGCGGACGTCACCCGGAAGCCGGCGAACCGGAGCGCGGCCGACAGCAGCTCGCGGACGGTGGCTTCGTCGTCGACCACCAGCAGCCGCTGCGCGCTCATCGCTTCCATGCCCGCGAGGATACGGAGATCGCGCCGGCGAGCAGGCTGCCCGCGAACCCGGCGAGCGCGCCGGCCGCGAGCGCGAGCAGCGGGTTCGCGGTGAGCCGCACGTCCAGGACCGGCACCGAGAAGCTGAACGCGGTCACCGAGATGTCGGCCGAAACGCGCGAGAGCAGCGCCATGACAAGCGCCACGCCACCCGCCACCGCGCTGACGGCCGCCGCCCGGCGCAGCGGGCGACCGCGGCGGACGACGAGGACGGAGACCAGCAAGAGCCCGCCGGCCACCCAGAGTCCAGGCGTGAACTGCCCGAGAGCTGGCACGCAGGGGAGCGCGGGCTCCACCGTCCACGGCACGCCGAGCCCCAGCAGCACGGCGCCGCTCGCCAGCTGGGGGAGCAGGAGCAGCACCCCACCGGCGGCCGCAGCGCCACCGAACGCCCCGGCAGCGGTCGTGCCCACGGCGGCGAGCCCGGCCACCGGCCACCGCAGCGCGCGAAAACCCGTTGCCACGGAAGGAAACCGCGTCATGAGCCAGCACACGCCGACGACGGCGAGCGCCAAGATCGCCGCGCCCAGCACCGCGGGCCCGGCCGCGACCGAGAACCCGGCGTCCAGCCGGCCGGGCAACGGGATTCTCGGCCCGGCGGAGACGCAGCCTTGCAGCCCGCCGGTGGTTTCCGGCAGCTTTCCGGTCGCCAGCGCGGCGATCCCGGCCGGCCCGGCCGCGAAGGCCGGCACGGCCACTGCGCCGCGGACGAGCAACTCGCCGTCACGGCGGAGCAGAAGCCAACCCAGAACCACCGCCCCCGCAAGGGAAACCCCGAGCGGGATCACGTGCAGGTCGCCGTGCAGGGCGATCGGGAGCACGCCGGCCGGCGTCGCCGAGACGTCCACCGAACCGCCCACGGCCAGGGCCACGACCGCCGCGGTCGGCCCGACCCCGCCGGCGCCGAGGAGAGCCAGCCCGGCCGCCGCGACCCCCGCCATGGCGAGCAGCGCGGCGAGGGCGGCGGCCAGGCCCCGGGACACCTCCCGCATCAGACGTCCCGGCGCCGGAAGACCACGAACGCGACGGCCAGCACGGCCGCGACCCCGAGGCACATCCCGCCCAGGTTCAGCCACGGGTGCGGGAAGTCCGGGTCGGGGACCGTCTTGAAGACCGCGGACGCCCCGAGCGTCGGCCAGTAGACGAAGAGCCCGCGCACCCACGCCGGGAAGAGGCCGGCGAGGGCGGGGACCAGGAAGACGATCCCGACGAGGGTGGCGAGCGCGCCCGCGGTGGCCCGCATGAGCGTGCCGAGCCCGATCGCGAGCAGCGCGATCGCCGCGAGGTAGAGCCCGCCGCCCGTCACGGCGGAGAGCACGCCGGGGTCGCCGAACCGGGCGTACGGCACGTCCTGGGTGGTGAGCACGGCCTGGCCGAGGAAGAAGGTGGCGAACATCAGCACCTGCCCCGCCACCACGGCGACGGCGACGGCCACCACCACCTTGGCCGCCAGCAGCCGGTGCCGGCGGGGCGTCGCGATCAGGGACGTCTGCACGAGCCCGGTCGCGTGCTCGGCGGTGACGACCAGGATGCCCAGCACCCCGATGATCAGCTGCGCGACGATGTAGGAGGTCAGGCTGCGGTTGGTGGGATCCCAGGCCTGCGGGTCCTCGGCGTAGGTCTTCCCGGCGGCGTTCATGGCCAGCGCCGTGATGCCGAGGCCGACCGCGAAGAGGCACGCCAGGGTGTACCAGGTCGAGCGCAGGCTGCGGAGCTTGATCCACTCCGAGTGGACGGAACGGGCGAAGATCACGCGCTCGCTCCTTCGTACTCGACGCTGTCCTTGGTCAGTTCCATGAAGGCGTCTTCGAGCGAGACGCGCTGCGGGGTGAGCTCGGCGAGCGCGACGCCGTGGTACGCGGCGAGCTTGCCGATCTCACCGCTCGTCAGGCCGGAGACGACGAGCGAAGACTCGGCGCCTTCGCGCACGGTGGCCCCGGCGGTGACCAGCAGTCGCCCGAACCCGGTGTCCGGCGTGCGGACGAGCACGGTGCCTTCGCCACGCACGAGCTCACTCACGGCGGTGTCGGCGACCAGCCGGCCCCGGCCGATGACGACCAGGTGGTCAGCGGTCTGCGCCATCTCGCTCATGAGGTGGCTGGACACCAGCACGGCCCGGCCTTCGCGGGCGAGGGAGCGCATGAAGTCGCGGATCCACCGGATGCCTTCGGGGTCGAGCCCGTTCACCGGCTCGTCGAAGATCAGCACGCGCGGGTCGCCGAGCAGCGCCGCCGCGATGCCGAGGCGCTGCCGCATGCCGAGGGAGAACCCGCCGGCCCGCTTGCCGGCCACGCTCTCCAGCCCGGTCCGGGCGAGCACCTCGCCGACCCGGCGCCGGGGGAGACCGTTGCTCACCGCGAGGGCCAGCAGGTGGTCGCGGGCCTTCCGGCCACCGTGGACGGCCCCCGCGTCGAGCAGGGCGCCGACCTCGGTCAGCGGCACGGGCAGGTCGCGGTAGCGGCGGCCGCCGAGGGTGACGGACCCCCGCGTCGGCGCGGCGAGGCCCAGGATCATCTTCATCGTCGTGGACTTGCCGGCCCCGTTCGGCCCGAGGAACCCGGTGACCTGCCCGGGTTCGACGGTGAACGACAGGTCGTCGACGACGGTGTCGGGGCCGTACCGCTTGGTCAGGCCGCGGATTTCGATGGTGGTCATGGCGGCGAGCCTGGCCCGCCGGCCTGGCCGGTTCCTGGGTGGTTCTGGGAGAACCCTGGGAATCCGGCGGCCGGACGGGGTTTCCGGCGGGTCGTTCTCCGGAAATCGTGCCGGCTCAGGAGACCGCGCGGTGGATCACGATGTCGCCGAGCCGCGTGCGGGCGTGCACCTTGACGTGGTCCGCGGACTCGCCCGCGTGCTCCGGCAGGGAGTTGCGCACGGAGCCCTTCGTGCTGTCGGCGTCCACCGACGCGGTGGCGCCCTCGGCGATGCCGATCTCGATGCCGCCGGCGGCGTTCGTCAGGTCCGCCTGGCCGCTGGTCATGCACCCGATCCGGATCGGGCAGTTCGCCGCCTCGGCGAAGACACTGCCGTCGGCGCGGTCGACGTCGAAGCTGCCGCCGGAACCGGTGAAGTCGACGTCGGAGCGCGCGTGGCCGATCCACACCCGGCCGGTCGAGCCCACGTACCGGAGCGCCTCCGCGATCTCGCCGATCCGGACGGCCGTGCCGCCGTCGAGTTCGGCGGTCCCCGTGACGTGCCCGACCTCGACCTCACCGGAGGAGAGCCGGCCTCGCAGCGTGGCGACGTGGCCGAGCCGGACCCGCCCCGACGCCACGTCCAGCTCGCAGGCACCGAGCGGGCCGTCGGCGTGCACGTCCGTCCAGGCGGTCTCCAGCGTCAGCGCCGACCCGGCGGGCAGCTCGATCGTGATGGCGACCGAACCGTTCTTGGCGCCGGGCTTGTTCGTCTTGACCGAGAGTTTCCCGTCGGCGAAGGCGACTTCGGTCTGCTCGGCGACCTTCACGTCCGACTTGCTGGCGCTGTTGACGGGCTCGACCCGCATCACCGTGTCCCGGCGCTCGCTCGCGGCGATCCGCACGTGGGCGCCGGCCGTGGTCAGCGTGGCGGTGATCGGTTCCGGCGTGGTGAAGACGGTCATGGCGTTTCCCCTTGTGGTGTGGTCCCTGGTGCGTTGTGACCACCTTCGCCGGGTGACCTGACACCGGCCTGACACGGCGCGGACACCCGCTCAGTCACGAGCGGCGCGGGCGCGCAGGTGGGTCTTTTCGCCGTGCTGCCCGAAGAGGATGAGCAGCTCGACGGCTTTCCCGTCGGCGCTCCCGAGCCAGTGGGGCAGCGTCGTGTCGAACTCCGCGGCCTCGCCGGCCGGCAGCACCAGGTCGTGGTCGCCGAGGACCAGCCGCAGGTGCCCGTGGAGCACGTAGAGCCACTCGTGGCCGTCGTGGGTCTGGTGGTCCGGCTCGAGCGGGTGCTCGCTGCTGGGGATGATCATCTTGTACGCCTGCATGCCGCCCGCCCGCCGCGACAGCGGCACGAACGTCATGCCGTGGCGGTGGATCGGGGTGAGGTGGACGCGCGGGTCGCCGGTGGACGGCGCGCCGACGAGGTCGTCGAGCGGGACGCGGTAGGCGCGGGCCAGCGGCAGCAGTAACTCGAGACTGGCCCGCCGCTGCCCGCTTTCCAACCGGGACAGCGTGCTCTCCGACACCCCGGTGGTGACGGCGACCTCGGCCAGCGTCAGCCCGCGGGTGCGGCGCAGCGACCGCAGCCGCGGGCCGACGGCGTGCAGGACGTCCTCGAAGTCTTCGCTCACCCCGGCCATCTTGCCGAAACCGCAAGAAACCGTGCCACCTCGGCACGTCCGGGGCACGGTGGGCCCATGACCACCACCGAGTTCTGGGACGGCCACTACGCGACGCCGCGAGCCGATCCCTGCGCGAACGTCCGGCTCACCGAGGTCGTCACCGAGCTCGAGCCCGGCGCGGCGCTGGACCTCGGGAGCGGTGCCGGCGGCGACGCGCTGTGGCTCGCCCGCCGCGGCTGGCACGTGACCGCGGCCGACATCTCCGGTGTCGCGACCGCCCGCCTGGCCGCCTGCGCCCGGGACCTCGGGCTCGCCGACCGGATCACCGCCGAGCGGCACGACCTGGCCGAGACGTTCCCCGCGGGGCGCTTCGACCTCGTCTCGGCGCACTACTTGCACACGCCCTTCGCCTTGCCGCGCGCCCGCGTCCTGCGGCGGGCCGCGCGAGCGCTGACCCCGGGCGGCCGCCTGCTGGTCGTCGACCACGGGTCGGTCGCGCCGTGGTCGTGGGACCAGGACGCGCGGTTTTCGTCCGCGCCGGAGGTGGCTCGATCCCTGGAGCTCGACCCCGACGGATGGACCGTCGAACGTGCCGATGCCCTGTCCCGCCACGCCACCGGACCCGGCGGGCAGGTCGCCGACGTCGTCGACCACCTGCTGCTGATCCGCCGCACCCGCTGAGAGGACTCGCCATGCCCCGCCGACGGGACACCCCGCCCCCGCAGACCGGCCCCGACGAGAAGGACGTGCTGCGCGGGTTCCTCGACCAGCTGCGCGCCGCGGTGGCCGCCAAGGCCGAGGGCGTGCCGGAACCGCAGGCCCGGACACCCGGCGTGCCGTCGGGCACGTCGCTGCTCGGCCTGGTGCGGCACCTGACCCACGTCGAGCGCTTCACGTTCCTCGGCGAGCGCACGGCCGACTGGCCCGGCACGTTCCGGCCGCGTCCCGACGAGACGGCCGCCTCGCTCCTGGCCGGCTACCGCGCCGCCGTCGAAGAGGCCAACGCGGTCATCGACGCCTGTGCCGACCTGACCGACCCGGTCGCTCGCCCCACCGGGAAGCCGCCGTCGATGCGCTGGGCGCTGGTCCACCTGATCGAGGAAACCGGCCGCCACGCCGGCCACGCCGACATCCTGCGCGAACTGATCGACGGCAGCACGGGCCGGTAGGAACCGCCGGGCGCGGGGTATGCCTGCCGTATGACGACTTCGCGGGCGAGCCGCTGATGCGGGTACTGGTCACGAACGACGACGGCATCGCATCGCCGGGACTGGCGGCGCTGGCCCGCGGCGCGGTGGCGCACGGCTGGACGGCCGTCGTCGCCGCGCCGGCCGAGGAGGCCAGCGGGACGAGCGCGGGTTTGTGGGCAACCGGGGGCGAGGGCCGGGTGGCGGTCGAGCGGCGGGAGCTGCCGGGCCTGCCCGGCGTGCCCGCGCACGCCGTCGCCGCGTATCCCGGGTTCATCGCGCTGGCCGCCGCGCAGGGCGCGTTCGGTGAGCCGCCGGACGTGGTGCTGTCCGGGGTGAACCGCGGGGCGAACATCGGGCGCGCGGTGCTGCATTCGGGCACCGTCGGGGCGGCGTTGACCGCGTCGCTCAGCGGGGCTCGCGCGCTCGCTGTCTCACTGGACGTCGGACCGGAGGGCGGACCGGAGCCGCACTGGGACACCGCGGTCGCGGTCGCGGCGACGTTGTTCGACCGGCTCGCCGCGCTGCCGGCCGGGACGGTGCTCAACCTGAACGTCCCGGACCGGGCCGAGGCAGGGGCGCCGCGGCGGGCCGGGCTCGCCGAGTTCGGGGCCGTGCGCACCCGCGTCTCCGGCGACGGCGACGGCACGATCAGCCTCGCCGCCGTGGTCGTCGACGGGGAGCTTCCCCCGGGCAGCGACGCGCGCCTGCTCGCCGAGGGGCACCCGACGGTGACGGCGTTGCGGTCGGTGGCCGAGGATCCCGGCGTCGAGCTCTGACCTCCCGGCTCCGGCGGTCCCGTCGTGCGACAGTGGCGGGATGACGGGCCGGAACGAGAGCGAGGCGAGAACGGTCGCTCAGCTGGCCCGGATGCCGGCGTGGACGGTGACCGGCTCGCGCGGGCGCTGGAGCACGGCCGAGCGCGTCCTCGCCCTCGGCGGCCGGCGCTGGGTGGTCGGGCTGACCCCGGCCGCGGGCGGCGCGACGGCGTTGATGCTCTGGTGCGACGACGACGTGGTTGCCCACCGGCGCGGTGCCGAAGCGGCGCTCTGCGAGATCGCGCTGCGCTGGGTGTCGAACCTGCTGGCCGGCCGCCCCTGGGACGGCCGCTGACCCCTCAGCGCGCCGCGCGTTCGATGGCGGGCACGGCGATGTCGTCGACGATCGCGGTCAGCTCCTCGTCCGTGGGCTGGTGGTGGCGCACCACGAGGTCGTGGCGCAGCAGCGCGGCCGGCGCGTCGACGACGTGGGCCGGCACCGCCCCGGTCCCGATCTCGCCGCGCCGCGCGGCCCGCTCGATGATCGTGGTGAGCATTTCCGGCACGATCTCGAGGGCTTCGGTGGGCAGGTGGTCCAGCTCGCCGGCGAGGCCGTTCATGATCGACGGGCCGACCCGCTCGTAGCGGTCGCGCCACCAGCGCAGGGCCGCGAGCAGGTCGCCGCGGAGGCTGCCGGTGTCGGGGATGGCGTCGGGGGAGGCGTCGGGCAGGTGTGCGCGGACCGCGGCGAGGACGAGCTGGGCCCGGCTCGGCCACCGCCGGTACAGCACCGGCCTGCTGGTTCCGGCGCGCTGCGCGACCGCGTCGACCGTGAAGCCCGCGTAGCCGACGCTCTGCAGTTCGTCCCAGGCCGCGTCGAGCAAGGCGCGTTCCAGCTCGGTGCCGCGACGCCGTCGTCGCACGGCTTCATCCGCCATGGCCCCTCCTAGACACAGTGTGCATCTTATCCTAGCCTCGAGAATTAGATACATACTGTTTCTTATTGGAGGAGCGATGGCTCGTACACTCGGCGCACCGCTGGTCCGGCTCGCCCTGGTCCTGGTGCTCGGCGCCGCCGCGCCGCTGCTCGACACGACGATCGCGAGCGTCGCGCTGCCCACGCTCGCCCGCGAGTTCGCGGTCGGCACCGCCGGCGTCGGCTGGGTCAGCACGGCCTACCTGCTCGCCGTGGCCGTGACCATCCCGGCCAGCGGGTGGCTGAGCGAGCGGTTCGGCACGAGGCGGGTCTGGCTCGCCGCGCTGGTCGTCTTCGCCGCCGGGTCCGCCGGCGCCGGCCTGGCGTGGGACCTCGGCAGCCTGGTCGCGTTCCGCTCGGTGCAGGGCGTGGGCGCCGGGCTCGTCCAGCCGGTGATCCTGACGGTCCTGGTGCGGACGGCCGGACCGGAGAAGCTGGGCCGGGTGCTGGCGATCGTCACGTTCGTGACCGTGCTCGTGCCGATCTTCGGGCCGGTCGCCGGCGGCCTGCTGCTGGCCGGCGCGGGCTGGCGGTGGATCTTCTTCGTCAACGTCCCGCTGTGCTTGCTCGCCATCGTCGCCGCGTGGTTCGTCGTGCCGGCCGAGCCGCCGTCGCGCCCGCCGCGGTTCGACGCGCTGGGACTCGCGCTCCTGGCGCCGGCGCTGGGCGGCGTCCTCTACGGCCTTTCGCGCGCCGCGACCACGGCCGGGTTCGCGGACCCGCGGGTGCTCGCCCCGCTGGCGGCCGGCCTGCTGCTGCTCGGCGCGTACGTCGTCCGAGCCCTCCGCGGCGACCACCCGCTGGTCGACCTCCGGCTGTTCCGCATTCGCTCGTTCGCCGCGGCGGGCGGCGTGCAGTTCCTCACCGGGCTTTCCTTGTACGGCGCCATGTTCCTGCTGCCGCTGTACTACCAGGAGGTCCGCGGGCAGGACGCGCTGGCCGCGGGCCTGCTGCTCGTCCCGCAGGGTCTCGGGTCGCTGCTGGTGCGTCCCCTGGGCGGCGTGGTGGACCGCGTCGGCTCCGCGCGCATCGTCGTGGCGGGGGTGGTGGTCTGCGCGCTGGCCACGGTCCCGTTCGCCGCGGCGGGCCCGCACACCAGCCCGTTCCTGCTCGGCTGCGCCCTGCTGGTGCGGGGAGCCGGGCTGAGCGCGGCCACCATCGCGGTGATGGCGGGCGCCTTCAAGGACGTCCCCCGTGCGGCGGTGTCCGACGCCAGCACGGTGACCCGGGTCCTGCAGCAGGCGGGAGGTTCTCTGGGTACGGCCGTCCTCGCGGTCGTCCTGGCGGCCCACACGAGCACGACGGTGACGGCGTTCCACTCGGCGTTCTCGTGGTCGGTCGCGTTGACAGCGCTCGCGCTGGTCCCGGCGTTCCTCCTGCGCCCGGCCACTGTTCGAACAGGACGGTGAGGGTGGCGGGGGACCGGGCCCGCCGGTGAAGGGGGCCCGGTCCGAGGGGGCTAGCGGATGACCTTGCCGGCGGCGAAGTAGGCGTTCGACGGTGCCAGGAACGACAGCACTACGCCGACGACGGCCACGACCACGCTGATGTAACCGAGGATCGTGCTCTGTCCCGCCAGCAGCGAAATCAGCTGCAGCGCGGTGATCACCGTGAGCACGATCCGCGCCCAGTTCCGGCCCGCGCGCAGTTTGAACGCGAACAACAGGTAGAGCGCGGCGATGATCACGGCGATCACCAGCGCGACGATCATCGTGAGGGTCACGGCCTGGTCGATCTGTGCGTCGGTCAGGCTGCCGCCGCTTTGTCTGTTGGAATTGCGCAACGTGTCGGCGATCGCGTCGCGGCCGGCGAAGATCAGGAACCCGCCGACGAGCCCGATGACGGTCGAAGCGATGAACGCCCAAAAAGCGCCTTCGACCGTACTGGGCCGGGCCGGAGCGGCGGCCGGCTGGCCCGTGGCGGCGGAGTCGGGATAGTTCGGGTAGTTCGGTGATTCGGTCATAGTGATCGAGATAGCACGCTTTCAGGCGAGCCGCTGTTTGAACCGCCATTTCCGGCGTTCAAACGTGACTTGGGCGGTCAGTGTTTGCGGCCGAGGGCCTCCCGCTTGACGAACCCGATCACCGCGGTCGCGACGAACAGCACCGCGCCGACGATGATCAACCAGAAAAGGCCCTTGATGACGATGCCGAGAACGGCGAGAATCGCCCAAACCACCAGCAGTCCGACGAGAATACCCATGTCAGCTCCCTCCGAGGATGTGCGCGGAGTGATACCCGGTCCACCGGGCGGCTACACCTGCCCGCCGCGGCACCGCCGGTGCCAGTACGCCCACGTGACGGCGGCCAGCAGCGGCGCCCAGAGCAGCAGCGGCAGGTAGCAGGCGACGAGCAGGACGTGCCAGCCCGGACCGGCGAACGCGACGGTCCCGAGGCCGGGGAAGTCGCGGAAGGCGTACGCCCAGATCACCGCCAGCGCGAGCGCGCCGATGGCCGCCGGGACGATCGCCGCGTACGGCGCGACCCGGCGGCCGCCGAGCAGGGGAATCCACCGGGGGACGCGCTCGCCCCACGGCCGGACGAGGCCGAGCGTGAGCAGGGCCAGTGCTTCGGACACGACGCTCAGCCCGACGATGTAGCCGGCTTCGCCGAACCCGATGGCGTGGTAGGGCCGCAGCCCGAGGTCGACGCCGGCGGCGAGGAAGAGCCGCCAGATCCCGGACGGCAGGGTCACCAGCGGCACGGCGTGCGCGGCGAGGACGGCCCACCGCTGCGGACAGCGGACGGCGAGGGCATCGGTGAGCGGTGCGGTCATGGGCCCGAGTCTGTCCGCGCCGGCCGGCCGGAACCTCCCGCCGAGGTATCAGTCGTCCCCTCCCGAGGGGGGAGTGCGGGCGTGCAGGGTCGCCGCCAGCTGAGCCCGGACCTCGAGGTGGTCGTCAACGCCGCGGGCGGCAACACCGGCTTCGGCGCGGACCGGGGGCCGGGGCTCGAGGGCGTGCTCGCGGCGTGGGGCCGGGCGACATCGCCGAAACGACGTACTTCCCGCTGAGTGTCCATTGTGGAACTAATAGTCACGTGAGCCGGGCGGTGGGCGGCGGTTTCGGGCGCGCCTCCCAGCCGAGGTGCGCGGAGACCCGGGCGGCGGCTTCCGCGGTGACGCGGCCCGCGGCGTCGAGGCGCTCGCCGAGCCGTCCGGCGGGCGCGGAGACGTTCAGCGCGGCGACGACCCGGCCGCGGAAGTCCCGGATCGGGGCCGACACCCCGACCAGGCCCTCCTCGAACTCCTCGCTGACGCGGGCGTAGCCGTCGCGGCGGGCTTGCCGGATCTTCGTCCACAGCTCGGGCAAAGCGTGCGCTTCGGACCTCAGCGTGGGGAACCGGACGTAGAGGTCGTCCGGAGAGGCGTCGAGCAGCAGGACGCGCCCCGCCGACGTGCCGGGCGCGGGCACGCCGCGGCCTTCCCAGCCGTGGGTGCGGAAGGAGTGCCCGGACACCGACAACAGGGTCAGCACCTCCTCCTCGCGCAGGACGCAGAGGTGGTTGGTCTCCTCGAGCTCGGCGGCCAGCTCCCGCATCACCGGCTCGGCGGCCCGGACGAGGCGGTCTTCGACGGTCCGCGCGACGAGCGAGAACAACCGCCAGCCGAGCCGGTACCCGAGCGTGTCGGGATCCCGTTCGACGACGCCCTCCTCGGCGAGCGCCTTGAGCGCCCGCGAGACCTGGCTCTTCTCCCGCCCGGTGAGCTGCGAGAGCCGCACCACGCCCAGCTCACCGGTGCGCCGCGCTTCGGGAGAGGCGAGCGCCTCCAGCAGGTCGAGGTCGCGGCGGAGGCCGTGCCCCCGGTGCCGGGTGTCGTCCGAGCGGTTCACCCCAGGAACGTAGCAACGAGGGGAGTTGGCACCAGCGCAACCCGTGTTGCGATTGCTTGCCCACCGTTTCCGCACGCTCGTACCGTCGGTTCCGCCCCCGGACCTGGAGCACCCCATGACTTTCGCGAGCCCGATGTGAAGATCACCGCCATCACCCTCGACCGGCTCCGGCTGGACCTGGACCCGCCGCTGCACGCGGCCTGGGACCCGGACCCGCGCCGCCACTTCGACGCCACGATCGTGCGCGTCCGCACCGACGACGGCGTCACCGGTATCGGCTCCGGCGACACCATGGCCGGCTTCGAGGCCGTCGAGCACCTGTTCCTCGGCGAGAATCCCCTCGACATCGTCCGGCACGTCAAAGCCATCGAGACGGCCAACTTCCACGGCTGCCGCTTCTGGCCGCTCGAAGCCGCCCTCTGGGACATCATCGGCCAGGTCGCGGGCCTGCCGGTGGCGACGCTGTTCGGCAACTCCGCCCGCTCGCTGCCCGTGTACGCCTCCTCGGCCGAGCTGAAACCGCCGCAGGAGCGGGTCGAAACCGCCTGGCGCGCCCGGGAAGCCGGGTTCCGCGCCATGAAGATCCGCATCGACCGCGACCACGTGGACGCGGGTGTCGCCGCCGTGACCGCCGTCCGCGACGCGCTCGGCCCCGGCTTCGGGATCATGGTGGACCTCAACCAGTCCTGGCGGATGGCGGGCGACACGAGCGCCGCGACCGACCTGGCCGGCACCCGCAAGCTCGTGCGCCAGCTGGCCGAGCTGGACGTCCTGTGGGTCGAGGAACCGTTGCCCTACCACGATCTCGACGGCTTCAGGACGCTCCGGGCGGAGAACCCCGGCGTGCGGATCGCGGCGGGGGAGATGCACCACTCGGTGCCGGAGCTGCTGCGGTACCTCGAAGAAGACGTCCTCGACGTCTACCAGATGGACGTCGTGCTCGCGGTCGGCATGCACCGGGCCCGGACCCTGGCCGAGCTCGCGCAGCTCAAGCACCGCGCGTTCACCCCGCACAGCTGGACCAACGGCATCGGCGTGCTGGCCAACCTGCACGTCTCGGCCGGGGTCGGCGGCGGCCCGTACTTCGAGTTCCCGTGGGACCCGCCCGGCTGGACACCGGAACGCCGCGACTTCATGCTGGCCGAACCCGTGATGATCACGCCGGCCGGTGAGCTGGCGGTCCCGCGGCGGCCCGGCCTGGGCATCGAACTGGACGAAGAGGCGGTGCGACGGTGGCGGATCTGACCTCCCGGGACACGAAGACACGGCGCCTGTCCGTGGAACCGACCGGCCGCACCGAATGCGGTCCCGGGGTCCTGGCCGAGCTGCCGGAGTTCGTCGCCTCGCTCGGGCAGCCCCGGGTGTTCGTCGTCACCGACCGCGGCCTGCGGGCCACCGGGATCGTCGGGCGCGTCGAGCAGATCCTGGCCACGGCCGGGATCGAGCACGCCGTCCACGAGGACGTCGGCCCGAACCCGTCGACGGCGGAGCTCGACCGCGGGGCCGCCCGCCTGCGCTCGTTCGGCGCCGCGGCGGTGCTCGCGCTCGGCGGCGGATCGGCCCTGGACGCGGCGAAAGGCATCTCCCTGCTGGCCGGGAACCCGGACGCGGTCGCCGCGGACGCGGACCGGCTGTGGGACGCGGGCGAGGGTCTGCCGCTGATCGCGGTGCCCACCACGGCCGGCACCGGCGCCGAGACCAACGGGTTCGGCGTCACCGAGGACCGGTGCGCCCGCCGGAAGGTCTACATCGGACACTCGTCGGTGAAGCCGCGGATCGCCGTCCTGGACCCGGAACTGACCCTCGGGCTGTCCGCTCGCGTCACCGCTGCCACCGGCCTGGACGCCTTGGTCCACGGCATCGAGTCCCTGGCCTCGCGCGGGTCGACGCCGTTCTCCGCGGCCTACGCGACACAGGCGGTGGGCCTGGTCGGGCGCTGGCTCCCGGTGGCCTACCGCGACGGCGCCGACCTGGAGGCGCGGTCCGGGCTGATGCTCGGCGCGCACCTGGCCGGGCACGCGCTGACGCTGTCCGGGCTCGGGCTGGTCCACGGGATCGGGCACGCGCTGACCGCGCACACGGGCACCCCGCACGGCGTCGCGCTGGCCGCGGTGCTGGAGGAGGTGATGGCGTTCAGCGCTTCGGCCGCGGCTTCGGCGTACGAAGCGACGGCCCGCGCGCTGCACCTCACGCCGGCACCGGACTGGGCGGGCGCGGCGATCGAGGCGGTCCGGGAGATTTCGGGCGCGATCGAGATCAAGCGCCCGCTGCGCGACCTCGGCGTGACCCGCGAGGACATCCCGGTGCTGGCGGCGGACGCCGTCGCCGACGCGGTCACGAAGAACGCGCCGCGGTTGCCGTCGGAAGCGGAGGTGGTCGAGCTGCTGCGGTCGGTGTTCTGACGCCTCAGAAGCCGCGGAAGACGCCGTCGGCGAGGAAGGAGACGATCGGCCCGCCGGTCTGCTTCGCTCGTAGCGCGGTCATGGGCCCGAGGTTACGCGGCGAGATCGGCCGCCACGGCCAGTACGTGGGGCGCCAGGGCGTCCGCGATCAGCCCGTACCCGGCGGACGACGGGTGGAACCGGTCCGCCGAGAACAGCGTGGGATCCGCGGCGAACCGCGCGCCGAGCTCGGGCCCGGGAGCCGCCACCGCGCCGCCCGCCCGGATGACCGCGTCGGCCTGGGCCTGCGCGTACTGGCCGCTCGCCGCGGTGACCAGCTGCCGGTACGCCTCCGGCACCCACGAGACGATTCCCAGGTCCGGCGCCGGGACCACGATGACCCGCGCCCCGGCGCGGACCAGCCGGGCCACCGCCTCGTGCAGCTGGCCCGCCGCGACCGCCGGGGGGACGAACCGCGCGAGGTCGTTCGTCCCGATCACGATCAGCGCCAGGTCCAGGCCGGTGCGGAGGGCGGCGCCGGCCTGGCGCTCCAGATCGTCGGACCGGGCCCGGGGCACCCCGAAGCCGTGCAGGTCCACGGCGTGTCCCGCCGCGCGCAGCCGCCCGGCGAGCCGCTGCCCGAGCGTGTCCTCGGGGCGTGCGGCGCCGACGCCGGCCGCCAAGGAGTCGCCGAGGACGCAGAATCGGAGAATGCTCATCGACTGCTACAACGTGCGAGCCGCGTCGTTGTTTCCCGGGGTGGGTGCGCTTGACCAAGACCGTGGTGGTGCGGGTGCTGCTCGGGCTGGTGCTGGTCGTCGTCCTGGTCCTGGCGCTCGTCTGGATCTTCCAGCGCCGCCTGATCTACCTGCCGGACACGACGCCCGTGCCCGCCCGGCCCGAGGACGTCCGGCTCCGCACCGCCGACGGCCTGGAGCTGGGCGCGTGGTTCATCGAGCCCGCTCAGACACCCCGGGCGACGGTCCTCATCGCCAACGGCAACGGCGGCAACCGGGCCGGCCGGGCCCCGCTCGCCGCGAAGCTCGCGCAAGCCGGCCTGGCGGTGCTGGCGTTCGACTACCGCGGCTACGGCGGCAATCCCGGCGACCCCGACGAAGCCGGTCTCGCCCTCGACGTCCGCGCGGCCTACCGCTTCCTCGTCGAGGACCGGCGCGTGCCGCCGGAGCGGATCATTTTCTACGGCGAAAGCCTCGGCTGCGCCGTCGTGGCCGAACTCGCCCTCGAGCACCCGCCGGCCGGGCTGCTCCTGCGGTCGCCGTTCGTGGACCTCGCCGCCGTCGGCGCCGAGATCTACCCCTACCTGCCGGTGCGGCTGCTGCTGCGCGACCGGTTCCCGGTCCGGGACGAGGTCGCCCGCCTGCGCGTCCCCACGGTGGTGGTCCTGGGCGGCCGCGACTCGGTCGTCCCGCCGGCCCAGAGCCGGGAGGTGGCCGCGGCGGCGTCGGCGCGGCTGGTCGAGGTGCCGGACGCCGACCACAACGACCCCGCGTTGCTCGAAGGCCCCGAACTACTCGACGCGGTGCTGTCGCTGGTGCCGCGCTGACCCGTTCGCCGTCACCCAGGTCGCGACCTGCGCGCGGTTCGTGAAGCCGAGCTTGGTGAGGATGTGCTGCACGTGGCTTTCCGCCGTCCGCTCGGAAATGTGCAGCAGGGCGGCGATCTGCTTGTTCGTCAGGCCGTCGGCCACGTGCGCGGCGACCTCCCGTTCCCGGCGGGTCAGCGGCCCCGGGGTGTCGCCGCGCAGTGAGGCCGCCAGCGCGTCGGCGTCGCGCCGGAGCGGAGCCATGCCCAGCCGGTCGGCCGCGGCCGACACGGAGGCGGCGAGACCGAGAGCTTCGTCGACGTCGCCCGGACGAGCGCGGCGCGCCAGCACCTCGGCCAGCCCGAACCGCGCCAGCGCGGCGTACGGCGGCGTGCCGGCTTCGTCGTTGGCCGTGATGGCGAGCTTGAACTCCCGGACCGCCTCGTCGAGCCGGCCGGCGGACGCGGCCGCGAGCCCGAGGTAGCGGCGGACCGAGCCGGTGACGAGGACCGAGCCCGCGCCGCCGGTCACGAACAGCTCGGCGTGCGGGCGCAGGAGAGCCGCCGCCCGCTCGACGGCCTCGGGTGGTCCGAACTCCGCGCCCAGCTCCACGGCCACCGCGGCCACGGGCAGCGTCGCGGGCACCGGGGCCGGCTCGGGCACCGACGCCGGGTGGTAGAGCTCGCCCGCCCGCTCCCGGTCGCCGGCCTGCAGCAGCCACGCGGCGTGCATCAGGCCGACGAACGGCGGGGCGTTCTCGGCGAAGATGCGCTCCATCGCGGGTGTCACGAGGCTGGTCCGGCCGGTGAGGCCCGCGATGGAGGCCAGCACGGTGATCGGCACGCCCTGCAGCGACATGTGTGCGCGGTCGGCGACGAGCGCGAAGCTCTGCTGGAGCGCTTCGACGGCGTCGTCGAACTGTCCGCGCGCGATGGCGAGCGTGGCGGAGCTGCGCAGGTGGTGCCACCGCGCGAGCGGACGGCGCAGGCGTTCGGCCAGGAGCCGGAGCGCGCCGAGCTCCTGCTCGGCTTCCCCGAGCCTGCCGAGCATCAGCAGCGCGTCGAACCGCCACAACCGGCCCCACAGCAGGACATCGGCGTCGTCGCGGTCCTCGCCGAGGGCGATCATGCGGTGGGCGAGGGAAAGCCGTTCGTGCACGCCGTCGGGCCCGGCCCGCACCATCTGCCGGGCTCGCAGGGCCGAGCAGAGCACGTCCGGGTCGCCGAGCCGATCGGCGATCGCCAGTGCTTCGGCGGACGCCGTTTCGGCCTCTTCGCCCCCGAGGAAACCGGCTTCGCCCGCGTGCAGGGCGAGCAGCCGGGCGCGCAGCGGATCGTCCCCGGGCGGCAGTCCGGCGAGCGCCTCCCGGGCGATCTTGGCGCCGTTGAAGCTGCCCCACGGGTCCGACAGGCCTTCCATGGCCAGCGCCGTCTCGCCCAGCAGAGCCGGGTCGCCGGCTTCACGGGCGGCGTCGGCGGCGGTTTCGAGGACCCGGGAACCGCGTTCGATCTCGCCGCCGCGCAGGTGGGCGATCCCTTCCCGGAGCCGCAGCCGCGCCCGGTCGGCGGCGGACGCGGGCGCGGCTTCGAGCGCACGCCGGTAGAGCTCGGCCGCGCGTTCCCAGGCGAGCTGGGCCAGCGCCTGGTCGCCGGCCCGCTCGGCCCACCGCGCGGCGCTCGCCGCGTCGCCGACGGGCAGCGACTCCAGCCAGTGGTGCGCGATCTCCGAGGTCCGGGCCGGGTCCCGTCGTTCGAGCCACGCCGCCATCCGGGCGTGCGCGGTCAGCCGCGCCGCCGTCGGCAGCCCGGCCGCCGCGGACTCGCGGATCAGGTCGTGCTTGAAGCTGCGGGCGATCACGATGCCGGCGTCGGCGGCTTCGTCGAGGTCGGTCAGGACGTCGGCCGCCGGCCGGCCGGTGACGTCGGCGAGCGCGGCCGGATCGACGTCACGGCCGAGCACGGCCGCCGTCGCGGTGAGCTCGCGGCACGGCTCGCTCAGCCGGGCCAGCCGCGCCCGGACGGTGTCGACGACGCCGTCCGGCAGCGCGTCCCCGGCGGTGCCGACCAGCTGGGCCAGCTCGGTCACGAAGAACGGGTTGCCGCCCGACCGGCGGCTGACCAGCGTCGCGAGTTCGGGGGAGACCCCGCCGCGGCCGAGCTGCTCGACGACCTCGGCCTCGGTCAGCCCGGCCAGCCGGAGCCGGGTCAGGACGGGTTCGCGGGCCAGCGCCGCCAGGGCCGCGGTGAGGGCCGTCCGCCCGGTCGCTTCGGTGTCGCGGTAGGTCACCACGACCAGCACCGGCGCCCGGTCGAGGGAACGAGCCAGGTGGACGAGCAGGGCGAGCGACGCCGCGTCGGCCCACTGCAGGTCGTCGAGCACCGCGAGCAGGCCGTGCGGCGCGGCCGCTTCGCGCAGGCCGTCGGCGAAGGCTTCGAACGCGGCGAACCGCGCTTCCGCCGAGCCGCCGGTGTCCCCGGTCGGGAACGGCCGGTCCAGCGCCCGGGCCAGCTGCCGGAAGACCCAGTAGGGCGGGCTGCCCTCGTCGTCGCTCGCGCGTCCCCAGCCGACGGGCACGCCCGCCTGCTCGGCGTGCCGGGTCAGCTCGCGGGCCAGGCTGGTCTTGCCGATGCCGGGCTCGCCGACGACCAGCACGAGCCCGCCGCGCCCGGCCCGCGCCTCGTCGAGGCGGGCGCGCAGCAGGTCCAGCTCGCCGGTCCGGCCGACGAAGTCCCGCTCCATGCGCCCGTACGATACGGCGCCCGGCCTCATCGAGCCCGGTTCAGCGTGGTTCGCCGGGCCACCGGGACTTCGGCCCGGCCGGCCAGAGCGGCGCCGGGAACCACGCGGCCCGCGCCAGGCCCGCGACCAGTGCTTTCAGGAACTTCTTCATGCGATCCACCTCCCTCGCGCGCACACCGCACGGACCCGCAGCAGCGCCCGCGGGTCGGCCAGCGGATCACCATCGACGGCCAGCAGGTCGGCGTCGAACCCGGGTGCGACGCGGCCTTTGCGGTGCGCGAGCCCGCACACGCCCGCCGCGACCGAGGTGATCGCCCGCAGCGTGTCGGCCGGCGACAAGCCGACCTGACGCAGCATCAGCGGCGCCCACGGCAGCACGCCGTGCGGCTTCACCGGGGCGATCCCGGCGTCGGTGCCGGCGACGACCCGCGCGCCGAGCTCGTGGAGGCGCCGGTAGTTCGCGACGACCCCGGGCAGGCGCCGGGCGACCTCCTCGGGTGGCGCCAAACCCTCGACCGGCACCATGCCGACCGTCGCCCCGACGGCCACGCCCTGGTCCACGAGCGCGTGCAACAGTTCCTCGGAGTGGTCGACGCCGGTGGCGGACCAGAACGTCACGTGCTCCATGCCGTCCACACCGGCGGCGAGGGCGTCGGCGATGGCCGAGGTGCCGTGCGCGTGCGCGGTGACCGGCAGCCCGTGCCGGTGGGCCTCGTCGACGGCGGCGCGCAGGACGTCCCGGTCGAACTGCGCGCATTCCTGCCGCGTGCCCGGCGTCATCGTCCCGCCGCTGGCCATGATCTTGACGACGTCGGTCCCGCGTTCGACGTGCTCGCGCACCGCGGCCCGCACGCCGGCTTCGCTCGCCTCCGCGACCCCGCCGAGGAAGTGGCAGTGCCCGCCGGGACTGGTGATCGGCGGCCCGGCGGCGACGAGCGTCGGCTGGTCCGCGCGTGCTTTCAAGGCCAGGGAGAGATAACCGCGGTCCCCGAGGTCCCGCACGGTGGTGACCCCGGCCCGCAGCGACGCCCGCCCGGCTTCGGCCATCGCGGCCAGGGCCTGCTCGTCGTCGCGCGCGGCGAGCCGGGCGACGGGATCGGCACTGGCGTCGAAGGCGAGGTGGACGTGCGTGTCGACCAGTCCGGGCAGCAGCGTCGCCCCGGCGAGGTCGACGACATCGGCCCCGTCGGGCGGGCTCCCTCCGGACTCGACGCCGAGGATCGTGGTGCCGTCGAGCACCACCAGCGGGTCGGCCACGAGGGCCGACCCCACACCGTCGAACAACCGAGCCGCCCGGACGGCGGTGAGCCGCCGCCGCTCGGTGATCACCAGCTGATTCGTCATGCGGGCCACGATCGCCCGGTTCCGCGGCGGGCACGTCGGGGCAAGTACGGAGCCGCGGTACGGAGATCGCCGCCGCGATCGTGCTCGCCCGGCCCGGCGGAGCGGCCTACCCTCGGCCCATGGGGGAAACCGGGCTCGATGACGCCGCGGATCCGGCGGCCGTGGCGCCGGGCGTGCGCCGCCTCCGCGCCGGTGCCCGGCGGTGGACCTTCGCGCTGGTGGCCATCGCCGCGCTGCTCGGTGGAGGCGCCGCGATCATGCTGGTCATGGACCGCGCCGCGGACCAGCTGTTGACCACCGGTGTGCGGGGAGACGGCACCGTCGTGGTCGTCCGCCCGGTCGGGCGCCGGTCCTCGATCATCGTCCGCTACGAGCTCGGCGGCGCGTCCCGGGAGGCCGTCGTCGTGGTGGCCTCGCTCCGCGGCTACCACGTCGGCGACCACGTCACCGTCGTCACGGACCCGGTCCACCCGGACCGGGTCCGCACGGTCGACGAACCGAACCAGACCCCGGCCGTCGGCACCACCGCCGGACTCCTGCTCGTCACCGGGGCCGCGACGCTGCCGATCGCCGTCCTCCGCCGGATCCGGTGGGCTCGCCGCCGGGGCGCCGCCCGGCGCACCGGGTGGCGCCCCGCCGTCGTCACCGTCGTCCCGCACCGGCTCCTCGCCGCGAAGGAGCACCGCGCACCCGACCTCGAAATCCGCTACGGCGACGGCACCTTCGTAGCGGCCCGGGGAGCGCACGCCTTCGGTGTCGCGGCGCTGAGCGACCGGCCGCGGCGGCCCGCCTGGGTCGCCGGCACCGGCGCGAACCTGAGCGTCCTGTTCCGCGACGGGCCCGGCGGCGGTCCCTTCCTGGTCCCGGCGACCGAACGAACCGTCAGCGGTTCAGCGCACTGACCTCGTCCCGGACCCGGGTGCGCAGCGCACTGTCCGAAGAGAGTCGCGTTCGGACAGACGGCGTCGCGCCACGCACCGGTCCGGCGACCGGGTACACCTGGTCCTCACCGAGCAGCGGGACACCCGGGCACGTCGTGCTGCGCGGCCGGGAGTTCTTGGTGAGGAAGACGTTCACGAGACCGTCCACACACGGGTTGCCCGCCAGCGCGTACTGCCCGTGGAACGGCGAATCGTCCACCGACACCAGCGGGACGCCGGCCGAACGCGCCGCCGCGGACGCCTGCTCGTACCCCGTCTGCGGGTCGAACTCCCCTTGCACCACCAGGATGTTCGCCGCCACCGAAGCGGGCACGTCGGGCAGTTCGTGCTGCGGCTCGTCCGACCAGAAGCCGCACGTTTCGCCGAGGCCGTACGCCCAGCCGAACAGCGGGTATCGCGGGCCCTGCTGGTCGCTGAGCCGCTGGTACCAGGACGCCGAGCGGGTGGGCTGGTCACCGCACGCGACGGCGTACCGGGTGCCGGGACGCTGGGTGTAGTCCGGCGCCGCGGCGGCCACCCGAGCCGGTGTCAGCGCCGCGGCCGGGACACCGAACGCCTTGCGCGACACCGCATCCAGCGAGTCCGCCAGCGCCGGCGGGGGAGTGGCGGACGTCCCGTCGAGCGCGGCCGCGCCCTGGAGGAAGACCAGCGCGCCGAGCAGCCACTGGATTTCGCTGCCGTTGCCGACGAAGATGCTGTCGAACGCGTCGGGGGAGACGTCGTGACTGCCGTAGTAGGCGCGGACACGCTCCCACTTCGCCTTGACCTCCGCGGCCGTCCCGCCCAGCTGCTCGGCGAAGTTCCGGGCCAGCCACGGCACGTAGACGTCGTCGAACTGCCGCTGGTCGATCACCGGGAACGCCTCGAAGTCGGCCTGCAGCCGGCCTTCGAAGTTCACGCTGGAGTCGAGCACGGTCTTGCCGGTGTGCTCCGGGAACAGCGACGCGTACTTGGCGCCGAGCCACGTGCCGTAGGAGTAGCCGAGGTAGTTCAGCTTCTCGTCGCCCAGCAGCGCGCGGATCAGGTCCATGTCGTGCGCGGTCTGCCACGTCGTGACGTACGGCGCGATCGCGTCACTTTGGCACGCCTCCGCGGTCGCCCGGGGTACCTGCTGGTGCGCCGCGACGCTCGCCGCCGAGCGGTCGCGCGCGTCGAGGAGTCCCTGCGGCAACCGGCCGACCGGGACCTGGCACTGGAAGCCCTGGTCGGCCGTCCCCGCGTGGCCGGTGCCGCGCGGATCCATGCCGACGAAGTCGTAGAGCTGGTGCACCGACGGCTCGAGCGCGGCGAGCGACCCCGCCAGCGGCGTGCCCTGGCCACCCGGCCCGCCCGGGTTGAGCAGGATCGCGCCCTGCCGCTCACCGGTCGCGGCGGCCCGGCTGATCGACACCTGCAGGTCGGTGCCCGCGGCCGGGTTCGCCCAGTCCCGCGGCACGGTGACGAGCGCGCACCGCGCGGGCGCGTCGCCGGTCGCCGGCTTGAACGGGCAGTCGCCCCACTGGAGCTGCTGGGTCGTGTACGGCGTGAGCGGGTCCGCGGCCGCGGCGGGCACCGTGGCCGCGAAGAGGGCGGCCGTCGCGGCCGCCAGTCCGATCCGGGAGATGCGCACCGGGGGGTCCTTCCGTCGCCGGGTGGGGTGCGCCCGAGCCTGGCCCGGTCGCGGCCGCCGGTGATCAGCCCGGGGGACGAAGTCGTGGCCCGCGACTCGGTCCCGGGTATGAGACCGCTCAGCGCGCGCCCGGGCGCCGGGACCGAGATCATGGGCTCATGACCCGTCCGGGACTCGGTGTCGTCGGCCGCCGCCTGGTGCAGTTCGTGCTGGACGAGATGCTCGTCTTCGTGCCCATGCTGCTGCTCGCGATCGCGGTGGTCTGGCTGTTCCACCCGCACGGCCTGGCCCTGCTGACCTTCCTGAAGGTCGTCCTCTACACGATGCTGGTGCTGGACTTCCTCGGTCTGGTGTTCATCAACGTGTGGTGGCCCTACCGCCACGGCGGGCAGACGCCGGCGATGCGCTGGCTGCGCCTGCGGATCGAGACCCTCGAAGGCGCGCACCCGTCGCTGGGCGCGTTCGTCGTCCGCGACCTGCTGATGGTCGTCGACGGGTTCGCGTGGGGACTCGCGGGGATCGTCGTGATGCTGGTGACGCGCCGCCGGCAGCGGTTCGGCGACGTCGTGGCTCGCACGGTCGTCGTGCGCGTACCGAGATTAGCGGATCAAGCCGCTTTCCCAAGCCCAGATGGCGATTTCGGTACGGTTTCGGGCGCTGAGCTTGCGCTTGACCGCGCCGATGTGGGTCTTGACCGTCGGCAGCGAAACCACCAGTGAGCGGCAGATCTCGTCGTTCGTTTCCCCGCGGGCCACGGCTTTCACGACGTCCAGCTCGCGCGGGGTGAGCGGGCTTCCGGGCGCCGGGGCGGCCCGGGGATCGCGTCGCGCGTAGTGCGCCAGCAGCCGCGTCGTGATCGCGGGGGAGACGAGGGCTTCGCCGTGGGCGGCCGCGTGCACGGCTTCGATGAGCAGGTTCGGCCCGGCGTCCTTGAGCAGGAACCCGCAGGCACCGGCGCGCAGGGCCGCGTGGACGTTCTCGTCCAGCCCGAACGTCGTGACCATCACGACGTGCAGTGGGTCCGGAACTCCCGCGCCCGCCAGCAGTTCCGTGGCGCGCAGCCCGTCCACGCCGGGCATCCGGATGTCCATCAGCGTGACGTCCGGACGCAGTTCGCGGGCCAGGCGCACGGCCTGGTCGCCGTCGGCGGCCTCGCCGACGACCTCGATGTCCGGCTCGCCTTCGAGGATCAGCCGGAACCCCGCGCGGACCATCGCCTGGTCGTCGGCGATCAGCACTCGCGTCGGCACCCCGGTCTCCCCTCGCCTCAGCCGGGTTCGAGCGGCAGCCGCGCCACGACGCGCCAGCGCCGGCCTTCCGCCGGTCCCGCGTGCACCGTACCGCCCACCGCCGCGACCCGCTCCGCCATCCCGAGCAGGCCGTAGCCACCCCGGCGGGCGGGCCGGGCGGCGCCGTCGTTGACCACCTCGACGCGCAAGGTGCCGCCGGGTTCGTGGTGGACGAGCACGCGGACCTCGGCGGCGTCGGGCGCGTGCCGGCGGACGTTGGTGAGGGACTCGGTGAGCAGCCGGTGCGCGGTCGTCACGACCTCCGGGGCGACGGCCAGGGTGGCGAGATCGGGGCTGACGTCGAGGTGGATGCGGTCGTCGTCGGGGACCGCGCGGTCGACGGCGGTGGCGAGGTCGGCGGGCGGCACGAAGAGGTCCTCGTCGCCGGTCCGCAGCGCGCCGACGAGCCGCCGCATCGCGGAAAGGGCGGTCGCGCCCGCGGTTTCGAGCTCGGCGAAGGTCGCGGTGTCGCCGCCGGTGCGCTCGGCGACGCGGTGCGCGGCCTGGACGCGCACGACGATGCCGGTGATCTGGTGGGCGACGAGGTCGTGCAGCTCGCGGGCCAGCCGGAGCCGTTCGGCGGAGCGGAGTTCGAGGACGTCCACGCGGTGGCGGACCTCGGCGTCGCGCAGGACGAGGCCGCCGGCCAGCGCGCCGCCCCAGACCAGCGCGGCTCCGGCGGCGTAGAGCGCGGCGGGGGAGCCGGTGCCGTAGCGCAGGATCGGGGCGAGGGTGGCGGCGGCGCCGCCGAGCACGGCCTGGACGGTGGCCGCCCGCGGCGGGAGCCGGTGGCAGCAGGCGCCGACCATCAGCGCGATCGCGAGGGCCTCGGCAGTACCGGGCTGCGGCGGAAGGCGCGTGCCGGCCACCGCGAGCACGGCCGCGATCGCCGAACCCAGCAGCGAAAGCCCCGACACGGCGGTGGCGAGCCCGGCGATGTGGTCGGGGAACCGGCGGCGCAGCACGGCCAGCAGCGCCACGACCGGGCCGACGCCCGGCGCGAACTCGAGGGCGATGGTGGCGAACTGGCCTTGCCCCGGCACGGCCCGGGCCGCGAAGACCATGTCGAGCACCACCAGCAGGCCGAGGACGACCGCTTCGGCCACCAGCGGGCCGCGTCGGCCGGTCCACGGGATCCCCGGGTGGCGGGCGAAGGTCATCTGCCGATCGTGCCCCACCCGGCGTCCCCACGCTCCCTGCGCGGCGAGAGTTCGTACCTGGGTACGAGACGGCGGCGGAATCTCGTACCGCCGGTTGATCGTTCACGCAGTGGATCCGGCGAGGCTCGGAGCATGAACCGATTTCTGACGCGGGAGACGGAAGTGGCGACCGAGACCCGGCCCGGGAAGATCGAGGGCCTGCCGGGCTGGTACTTCGTGCTGGTCGGACTGCTGGTGGCGAGCAACGACTTCAGCCTGCAGTTCAGCGACCGGTATTCGTGGGTGGGGTACCTGCCGCTCGCGCTCGTGGCCGTGCACCTGACGCTGTGGTTCACGCTGCTGTCGCGGCGCCGCAAGTACCTGCGCGCGGTGTGGCGCAGCAAGCAGGCGCTCGCGCTCGTCGCCGTGCTCTTCGCGCTGCGGCTGGGGCTGCAGGTCGGGCTGACGAAGCTGACCGACAGCGCGGCGCCGCTGCACAGCTACACGCACTTGATCCTCGGGCTCGTCATGCTGATCGTGACCACGGCCGGGGCGTGGTTCGACCAGTGGCTCATCCTGCGCGTGGTGAACCGGGACGCCTAGCTCGTCCCGCGCACGACCAGCCGGTGCGGGGCGACGATCGACCGGGGCGGGCCGGGCTCGGCGACCAGGCAGTCCAGGGCGAGCTCGGCGATGCGGTCCTTGTCCGGGGACACCGTCGTCAGGGCCGGGACGCTGAACCGGCCGTCCTCGATGTCGTCGAACCCCACCAGCGCCACGTCTTCCGGCACGGCCACGCCGCGATCGGCGGCGGCGCGCAACGCGCCCAGCGCGAGTTCGTCGGTGAAGCAGAAGACCGCGTCGGGGGGCTCGGCCCGGTCCAGCAGCTCCAGCATCGCCCGGTGGCCGTCGGCCCGGTGCAGGCGCTGGACCGGGACCTCCAGCCGGGGCAGGTCCGCCAGTGCTTCGCGATAGCCGGCGAGCCGCTGGCGGGCGGTCGCGTTGAGGGAGCGCGGCTGGATGCCCAGCGCGGCGATGCGGCGGCGGCCGGTCGCCAGCAGGTGCCCGGTGGCCTCGCGCGCCGCGGCGACGTTGTCGATCGCGACGTGGTCGACCCCGGCCGGGCCGTCGTGCTCGCCGAGCAGCACCAGCGGGACGGTGTCGGTGCGCGCGGCCAGCTCCGCGGGGGCAACCGCCCACGGGCTGAACAGGACGCCGTCGACGAGCTGGCTGCGCCGGCCGTGCAGCAGCTCCTTCTCCCGTTCGGCGTCGCCGTCGGTCTGGTCGATGAGGACGGTCAGGCCACGACGGCCGGCGATGCGGACCGTGCGCGCGGCGAGCTCGGCGAAGTACGGCGAGTCGATCTCCGGGACGACCAGGGCTACCAGCCCGGTCCGGCCGCGCCGCAGCGTCCGGGCGGCCAGGTTCGGCCGGTAGCCCAGGGCGTCGATGCTCGCCTGCACCCGTTCCCGGGTCGCCGGGGCCACGTAGCGGAAGCCGTTGACCACGTTGGACACCGTCCGCACCGACACCCCGGCGTGCTCGGCCACGTCCCGCAACTTCGGGTTCACGCCGGCAGCCTACCTCTTGCAACGTGGCATGCCACGTTGCAAACTGAAGTCGCCACGCCGTCGTGACCCCTTCGGAGGCCCGGATGACCACGTACTCGACCGCCCCCTCGGCCGCCGCCGATGTCGGATCCCTGACCGCCCGGCTGTACGAGGACGGCATCATCGGCCTGCCCGGCGCGTTTCCGCGCGACTGGGTACGCCGGCTCGGCGAAGACATCGACGCGGCGTTCGCCGAGGCCCGCGCCCGGCCGGACGGCGCCGTCGGCCGCGGCCCGAACCGCTACTACGTCGAGATCCACCCCGAGCAGCTGCGCGGGTTCGCCGACCTGGCCGCGCACCCGTGGATCACCGCGGTGGCCGAGGCCGTGCTGGGGCCGGCGTACCGGATCGTCGAGGTCGGGTTCGACGTCCCGCTCGCCGGCGCGGTCGACCAGCCGTGGCACCGCGACTTCCCGATGCCCGAGGAGACGGCCCGCCACCGCAGGCTGACCTCGCTCGCCGTCAACGTGACGGCCGTCGACACCGAGCCGGACATGGGCCCGTTCGAAATCGCCCCCGGCACGCACTGGGACGACGGCGGCGCGTTCGACCACGGCATGTTCCCGCCGCGGTCGGCCTACCCGCGCTACCGGTCGCTTGCGGTGCGCAAGTTCCCGCGGATGGGGGACATCTCGATCCGCTCGGCGCTGACCGTCCACCGCGGCACCGCGAACCACTCCGCGAAGTCCCGGCCGGTGCTGGTGCTGGGCCTCGACGCGCCGGGCGCGGGCAACGACGAACGGCACGACACCGCTGTGACGCAAGCGTTCTGGGCGTCACTCCCGGAGTCCGTGCGCGCTCACCTGCACTGCCCGGTCGTCGACGCGCTAAAGCCGATCACGCAGAAGCACACCATCGAGGGACTGGTGATGGGTGATTCGTGAACGGATGTTTGCCGACCCCGGCCCGCGGCAACACTTCGGCATGACCGACGCAGGGATCACTGAAATGTCCGGCCGGGCCGGGGTCGTCGCGGGCTTGCGCCGCGTACTGCTGGCGTTCGGAGTCGGCGGGGCGCTCGCGTGCCTCGCCTGGATGGCGCTGTGGCTCGCGATGCACGTTTAGGCGACTAGAACTCGTCCGACTTCGTCAGTTCGTGCTCGAGCGAGTCCGCCCGGGCGACGACCGCCTTGAGCGGGCGTTCGAACTCGTGCTCGATGCTGAGGTCCTCCAGGGGCACGGTGTGCTTCATCAGCGCGACGCCGTCCACCACGGCCGCGCCGCCGACGGCCGACGATCCGGCCAGCTCGAGCAGGCGCCGCAGGTCGATCTTGTCGGCCCAGCCGACCGGTGAGGAGATCTCGACCCACGCGCCGCCGTGCAACTCCTCCACGTGGTGCACCGTCACCTGCTGCGTCCGGCCGTCCGGGCCCTGCAGGCGGAACCGGAGCCAGCCGTCGGTGTCCTCCAAGACCTCGTACCGCGTCCGGACAAAGTTGATCACATCGGTCCAGGTGGTCACCCGCTCCGCCTCTCCCTCGGGCCTGCTGCGGTCGCAGCATCTCACGAGCCCCTGGGTCAGATGATTCCGGCTTCGATCAGCTGGGGCCAGATTTCGCTTTGATCGGCGACGGTCACGCCGTGCTTCTCCGCTTTCGTCAGCTTGGCGGCGCCGACGTCGGCGCCGGTGATGAGCAGGTCCGTGCTCGCCGAGACCGATGACGCGATGGTCGCGCCGGCCTTCTCGCACAGCCGCTGGAACGTCGGCCGGGGGACCTTCTCGCCCGAGCGCGGGTCGCTGATGGAGCCGGTGACCACCACCGTCTTGCCGGCCAGGGGAGCCCCGGCCGCGACGACCGGCGGGAGGTCCTCGTCCCGGACGTCCAGCGACACGCCCCGCTCCCGCAGCCGTTCGAGCTCGGGCCGCAGCCGCGTGAGGTGCTCGATCAGCGAAGCGGCGACCTTCGGCCCGATGTCCTCGACGGCGACGAGCCCGTCGGCGCCCGCCGCGGCGACGTCTTCCAGGGAACCGAACCCCGCCCGGCACAGGCGGGCGGCGGTGCCTTCGGACGCCATCGGGATGGCGAGCCCGATCAGCGCCCGGCGCAGCCCGACCGACCGGCTCGCGTCGATCGACTCGATCATGCGCGACGCCGAGACCTCGCCGATGCGGTCGAACTCCAGCAGCCGCTCCTTGGTGAGGCGGTAGAAGTCCGACGGGTGCTCGAGGTCGCCGGACTCGGCCAGCCGTTCGATCCACACGCCGCCGATGGCGTCGATGTCCGCCGCGGCCCGCGAGGCCCAGTGGATCAGCCGCCGCACGGTCTGGGCGGGGCAGGCGACGTTGGTGCAGAACAGCTCCCGGCTGTTGCCCTGCTCGGTCAGCGGCTGCCCGCACGACGGGCACGTGGAGGGGGGAACGATCTCCCGCTCCTCGCCGGTGCGCTTGGAGGCGTCGAGCACGCCGGCCACGAACGGGATGACGTCCCCGGCGCGGCGGACCAGGACGGTGTCGCCGATCTTGATGCCGCGGGCTTTGATGACCTCCTGGTTGGCCAGGGTCGCGCGGGTGACGGTGCCGCCGCCGACGAAGACGGGTTCCAGCCAGGCGACCGGGGCGATCTTGCCGGTCTTGCCGACGTCCCAGACGACGTCGGCCAGGACGGTGGTCTTCTCCTCGGCGGCGAACTTGAAGGCGAGCGCCCCCCGCGGCGAGCTCGACCGCGTGCCGGCGGCGGCGTAGGCGTCCCGGTCGGCGAGCCGCAGGACGGCGCCGTCGAGGTCGTAGTCCAGGTCGTTGCGCTGCTGTTCGATCTCGCCGATGACGGCTTGAGCGGCGGCGGCGTCGGCACAGCGGCGCATGTCGGCGGCGGTGAAGCCGAGCGTCTGCAGGGCGCTGCCGAGGTCGGTCTCGGCGCTGTCGGGGTCGGTGTCGAGGTCGAAGGCGAAAAACCGCAGCCGCCGCTCGGCGACGGTGGCGGGGTCCTTGGCCCGCAGCGTGCCGGCGGCGGCGTTGCGCGGGTTGATCAGCGGCTTGTCCGGGTGCGCGACGTTGTAGGCGGCGAAGGTCGACCGCAGCATGACGGCCTCACCCCGCACCTCGACCCGGCCTGGGGCTTTCACCCGATCCGGGATCCCGTCGGTCAGGGCCCGGACCAGCTTGGTGACGTCATCCCCGGTGGTGCCATCCCCGCGGGTGACGGCCCGCTTCAGCCGCCCCTCCTCGTAGACGACGGCGAGCGACAGGCCGTCCAGCTTCGGCATGACGACGACCGGCTGGCCGGGGAAGCGGCCGAAGAAGGCCTCGACCTGCTCGGGTTTCGTGGCCTTTTCCAGGGAGAGCATGGGCCGCGAGTGCCGGATCGGGGCGTGCAGCACCGCCGGCGCGCCGACCTGGTCGAGGGGGTTCGGGTCGGGGGTCAGGTCCGGGTTCGCGTCGATGAGCCCCCGCAGCTCGTCCTCGACCGCGTCGTACTCCGCGTCCGCCACCACCGGCGAACCGCGGTAGTAGGCGTCACGGAGGACCATGATGCGGTCGGACAGTTCCTGTATGCGCTCCCGAGCTTCCACGGGGAAGACGTTACCGGTCGGGTCTGACAGTTTTGGTGCTTCGGGGGTCACCTCGTCGGGTCAGGTCTTGCCGGGTTTTCAAGATGCGGCTTCGTCGGGGCGTGGGAAATCGGCGCTTCGTGTTGTTGCTTGCCGCTCGGTGCGGGAGCGCCGATTCCCCACGCAACGGTGCCCCGGCCGAACTCATAGTGGATCACCCTATCGTGTGATGATCGTGCGTTCGACTGCCGGTAATCTTGGTGTGTGGACAGCGAAACGGTGTGGAAAGCGGATGCGGTGGCCTTGGCTGACCGTGTCTCCGTGCTGCTCACTGTTGTGCGGTCTGTCGAGGCTGAGATCGGTTCGCTGCTGGTGGAAATCGAGTCGCGCGGTGTCATGGAGTTGTTCGGATATCGTTCTGTGGCGCGGCTTTTCGAACATCTTGCCGACGTACCCAAGTCTGCCGCTGAGACCGTGGTCAAACGAGCCCGCGCCCTCACTCCTGCTTGCAACCTCGATGGCAGCCCCGTCCCCGCTGTTGCTCCCGCCACCGGCACTGCTGCCCTGAATGGCCGGTTGAGCACCCCGATGATCGACACCATCGTCGGCGCGCTCACACAGGTCCCACCGGAGCATCGCGACGAGGCCGAGCAGCACCTGCTGACCTTCGCCGAAGACGCCGGCCACAGGCAGGTCGCCGCGTTGGGTGCCCGGATCGTGGCTCACCTCGACCCTGACGGCGCCGAGCCCGACGAGGCTGAACCGGCCACCCCCAGCCGAGAGCTGTCGTTGCGGCGCAAAAGATCCGGGGTCTGGGAGCTTCAGGGTCGTTTCGATGACGAGACGGGCATGCGCGCCAGCGCCCTGCTCGACACCCTCGCCCAGCGCCGCGCCACCGATGAGGGCCCGGACCTCCGCTCGCCGCAGGAACGCTACGGCGATGCCTTCTCCGACGCGATCGACCTCGCGCTCAATACCCCGGACCTGCCGATGCAGGCCGGCGAACGAGCCCACGTGATGATCGCGGTCTCGTTGGAAGACCTGAAGTCCGGCATCGGCCAGGCCATCCTCGGCGACACCGGCACCATCTCCGCGGCCGAAGCGCGGATCCACGCCTGCGACTGCAAGCTCATCCCCGCGGTATTGGGTGAGAAGAGCGAACCCCTGGACCTCGGCCGCCAAAGCCGGTTGGTCACCACCGGAATCCGCCGCGCCCTCTACCTACGCGACCGAGGCTGCGCCTTCCCCGGCTGCCACCGCCCACCCCGACACTGCCAAGGCCACCACATCCGCCACTGGGCAAATGGCGGCCCCACCGACCTCGGCAACCTGGTCCTGATGTGCGCCCACCACCACCGGCTGCTGCACCGTTCCGGCTGGCAGGTACGGATCGCCGCCGACGGTCTACCGGAGTTCCTGCCGCCGGTGTTCCTGGACCGGCGCCGAAAACCCAGGCGCAACAACCTCCACCAGCCGCTGCCCTTCGCAGCGTGAGCATGGGAAAGGCCCGCAGCCACCGGCTACGGGCCTACACCCACGAGCGCGATCATTACCTGGGTCGCCACCCGCGCTCAGATACCGGCCACTGGCTGGACCTCCGGCTGAAGGTTCCAGCGTGCTAGCGGCCTGTCCGCGACCCGAAGATCCCGCGCCCCACCGACCCGAGCTGCGGTGCGAAGCCCGCGTCTTACCGCCCGGGTGCGAGCCACCGATCTCGCGCCATCGGAAGTTCCGGTGCTGCTAACGATTCAAGCTGCGGTGCGGGGCTCCGGCGCCCGCCGTAGAGCCGCCTTGCGTTCAGGAGGCCCAGCGCCTGCCACCGGTTCAACTCGTGACCGAAGGGCCCGGCGCCCATAGGTGTCCCAGTAGGGGTGCGAAGTCCGGTGCTTGCCACCACGTGCGGTGCGAGATTTCTCCACCTGCCATTGGTCTTGCTGGCGGTTCGATGGTCGCGCAGCCCCCTCCCGCCCGGCAGTGCGAAGCCCGGGCCAGCCGCCTGCAACCCCGAGGATCCGGCACTCCCTGCAAACCCCGCTCGCAACCCGAAACCTGCGGCCGACCCGGCAGACCTCCAAGAGCCCCAGGCCCGACCGCGCAAACCCACTCAACCGTCGCCGAAGCGGTCGCTGATCTCCTCGATCTCCGGCAAGCCGACCAGCTCGGCGAAGTCCGTCAACCCCGGCAACTCTCGAACCGCCTCGACCGGTGTCCCGTCCCGCGCGATGCGGCCCAGCACCGCGCGCATCGCCTCCGTCGCGGCCAACAGCGTCGAAATCGGGCAGATCACCAGGCGGAACCCCAACGAGCGCAACCGTTCACGCCTCAGCGGTGGTGTCTTTCCGCCCTCCGCCCAGTTGAACAGCAACGGTACGTCCCGGAACGTCTCCGCCACCCGCTCGATCTCGGCCTCCGACTGCAGCGCCTCCACGAACAACATGTCCGCGCCCGCGTCGCGGTAGCGGTGGGCCCGGTCGATCGCCGCGTCCAGGCCTTCCACTGCTCGGGCGTCCGTTCGGGCTATCAGCACGAAGTCCGGGTTCGACCGGGCGGCGACCGCGGCTCGGACCCGGTCCGCCATGGTCGCCGCCGGGACTACTCGCTTGCCTTCCAGGTGGCCGCAGCGCTTCGGGGCCACCTGGTCCTCCAGGTGGATCGCCGCGACGCCCGCCGCTTCGTACTCGCGGACCGTGCGGATCACGTTCAGCGCGTTGCCGTAGCCCGTGTCCGCGTCGGCGATCACCGGGATCTCCACCGCCGCGCGGAGGCGGCTCGCCGCCTGGACCATCTCGGTCATCGTCAGCAGGCCGACGTCGGGCCGGCCGAGCAGCGACGCCGTCGTGCCGAAGCCGGTCAGGTAGACCGCCGGGAACCCGGCCGACTCGACCAGGCGGGCGCTCAGCGCGTCGTACGCTCCCGGGGCGACGATCAGATCGCCGCCCGCCAGGAGCTCGCGCAGCCGCGTCGGCCCGGGAACCCGCGGTCCGAGCAGATCGGCCACGTCGATCACCTCCTCGCGGGGGCGTTCCCGAGCTGTCCCGGAGTCAAACCCACCCGCTCGAACACGATCTTCTCGTACGGACCGGCCGTGCCCGTCTCGTACAGGATCCCGACCGTGCCGGGATCGGCCTGGATCAGGTCGGAGTAGGCCGCCGGCCCGGTGGTCAGCGTGCGGCCCGGACGCCACGTGTGCCCGAAGTCGGTGCTCAGCCGCAGCTGCATCACCGTGCGCGTGGCGGGGTCGGCCGGCCCCGAGTACGCCATCAGCCACGGGACGGTCGTCTGCAGCACGCTGCCCTCGACCTTCGTCCCGGACACCGACGGCTGCACCCGGTACGGCCGGACCAGCGTCTTCCCGCCGTCCACGCTGTAGCCGTCGACGCGGTGCTCGGCGGCGGACCCCTGGTTGCGGCTGGAGAAGTAGAGGGTGCCGTCGGGCAGCTCGGTCGCCGTCGTCTCGTTCGCGGCGACGACGCCGTCGGTGCGGTCGTCGGTGAAGCCGATGTGCCAGGTGCGGCCGTTGTCGTCGCTGTAGAGGTCGTGGCCGCCGTAGTACTTCGCCTCGGTGCCGACGTCGGTCGACCCGGCCGGCGGGGAGCTGGAGTGGTTGGCGGGCACCACGATCCGGCCCGCGTGCAGGCCGTGCTTCAGCAGTGTCGCGTGGCCGGGTCCGGTGGCGTACCACCGCCAGCCCGGCTGCTTCGCGACGGCGGTGATGTCCTGCGCGGCGGACCAGGTCCGGCCGTTGTCGCGGCTGCGCAGCACGAACACGCGCCGGGTGTCCTGGTCGGACGCCTGCCCGGACATGATCTGCTTCTCCGACACCAGTCCGTTGTGGACGGTCAGCAGCACGAGCTCGCCGTCCCGGGCGAGCACCGGTGTCGGGTTGCCGGCGGTGGCGTCGCCGTTGCTGTCCACCACCGACAGCGGCCCCCAGGTGCAACCGCCGTCGAGGGACGTGCGGGACACCGTCTGGATGGCCCCGGAGTCCCCGGCCGAGTCGCGCCGTCCTTCGGCGAACGCGACGAGCGCGCCGTTCGCGGCCCGGACCACCGCGGGGATGCGAAAGGTGTCGTACCCGTCGGTGCCGGAGGCGAAGGGCACGGACGACGCGCATCCGTGCACCGGGCCGGCCGTGGCCGCGGGGGTGAAAGACAGCGCGGTCGTGGCCGCCACCAGAAGAATCGTGCTGAACCTGCGAATCGGGGACACCGGTTCGACCTCCTCGTCGAGGTAGGACATGGGATGTCTGACGTCCTATGTCCCGACAACTTAAGGAGGCAGGGCGAGTCCGTCAAGGACTACGCTGAGTACCCGGCCGGGCACGCGGGTGCGCGGACGTGGCCGCCTGGGCCATGCTGGGGACATGGGGTGGGGATGGCGGGTGGCGGCCGTGGCCGTGGTCGCGGGGTGCGTGGCCTGGGTGGACGCGGGTACGTCGTTGTCGCGCGACGACTACCTGGCGGCCGCCGACTCCGCGGCCGCACGGGCGAACCGGGAGATCAACGACCGCTGGGCGGCAAAGCCCCTGACGGACCTACCGCCGCGGCTGCCGTGGGCCGAGTGGGCCGAACCGCGGACGCGTGAAGCGTGCGAGGTCGACTACATCACCGAGTTCGGCGCCCGGGACCCCGAAACGATCACCTGCCGGATGACCTACAGCCGGGAGGCGGGCTTCGACGGCGACTTCCTGACGCGCATCGGCGAAGCCGACGCCGCGGGCAAGGCCCTGGGCTGGCTCGAGGGCGGCAGCGTGCTCCGGAGCTCGGTCGAGTACTACCGGATCACTCAGGCCGAGGCCGGCGAGGTCGACGCCGGGACGGTGCCCGCGGTGAGCTACCTCGTGCCGGAGCCGGCCCCCGGCACGACCGGCTGCACCTCACCGGGCTACCTCGGCGAATCCTGGGTGGAGCGGCCGGCCGACCTGTCCGGACGGTTCGGCGAATCGCCGTCCGCCGGCGCGCTGTTCGAACGGTCGAGCGGGCCGCAACCGCGGGCGACGGCCACGGACCTCTTGGCCCGCCACCAGTACGTCATGACCTTCACCCTGGGCACGGAGTGCCGGCTCAAGGTCGGCTAGCGCACGGCCCGAAGTACAGGCACTCGACGAGCGCGTGGACGTCGTGCTCCCGCGCGGGCGGCTCCAGCTCGTCGAGCATCGCGGTGAGCGTGGTCAGGTCGACGCGGCCGTCACCGGTGAGCGGGAACTGCCGCTCACGCGTGTCGTGCTTCGCGCACCCGCTGCCGCGCAGGTTGCCCGCTGGGACGACCGCGAACACCACCTCGCCCTCGTCGCCGAAGGTGAAGTAGCACTGCAGGACGACCGGGGTGGTGTCGGAGACCTTGTTGGTCCGCTCGCCGCCGAAGCTGGCCGGGTACGACCAGCCCGCCTTGGCGTCGTCGAGGAACTTGACGTCCGCGGGGCCGGTGTCCCCGTCGAGCCGCCAGCCGCGCGCCAGGACGTGGTCGTGCACCTCGAGCTGGCGGGAGCTGAGCAGCGTCGCGGTCATGGTCCCAGTGTGGCCCAAGCCGCCGCCCACGATCGGGCGACCTACCAATGGGGCTGGATCACCAGCGCCGGGCCTGATAAGCCTCTGCGCGTGACCATGGACCTGCACAGCGTCAACTCGTGGGAAGTGTCGTTCCTTCGTGAAGAAGTCGGCGGCTACTTCGCCCACGGCATCGAGCTCGCGCCCGGCGCGACCGTCCTCGACGTCGGGGCGAACGTCGGCGTCTTCTCCGCGGCGGTGTACGAACGGCTCGGCGGCGACGTGCGGATCTACGCGTTCGAGCCGTTGCCCCCGCTCTACGAGAAGCTGGAGCACAACAGCCGCGACTTCTTCGCGGGGCGGCTGAAAGCGCTGCCCTTCGGGCTCTCGGGCGGTGAGGACGAGCTCGACTTCAGCTACTTCCCGGGCGCGACGATCTTCTCGTCGTCCTGGCGGGACGAGGGGAACGTCGAGGCGGAGCGCAAGCGGGTCACCGCCAGCATCGTCGCCATGATCCGGCAGGGGGGCATGGGCCCGGCCGCCCGCCGCGTGCCGGCGCCGATCCTGCGCGGCCTGGTCGGCCGCCAGCTGAAGGTGATGCGCGACCTCGAGACGCACCGCGTCCGGGTCCGGCCCCTGTCGCCGGTGCTCGACGAGGAGGGGATCGACCGCATCGACCTGCTCAAGGTCGACGTCGAGGGTGCCGAGCTCGAAGTGCTGCGGGGGATCGAAGAGCGGCACTGGCCGCTGGTCCGGCAGGCGGTCGTCGAAGTCGAGCGGTGGGGCGAGAACCGCGACCGCGTCCGCGAAGTCTTCGCCACGCGCGGGTTCACGGTCGAGGCGGTCCAGGACCCGGTCCAGGAGGCGGCCGACATCGGGATGGTGTTCGCGCTCCGCTGAGCCGGAAAACCCTTGCCTTGACGTGGGCGTCACCGTTTAGCGTCGCCCCGTGTGAAGTTCGGAATCAGCTACAGCACGCCCCACTTCGGCGTGGACCCAGACAACCTCGCGCGGTTCGCGAAGGACGCCGAGGACCTCGGCTTCGAGTCGCTATACGTGCCGGAGCACGTCGCGCTCCACCCCGGCGCCAAGATCGGGCCGATGGAGCTGGACCCGTCGCTGCCCTACGGTGATCCGCTCGAGTGCCTGACCTTCGTCGCCGCCCACACGCGGCGCATCCTGCTCGGCACCGGCGTCCTGCTGCTGCCGTACCACCACCCGGTCGTGCTCGCCAAGCGGCTCGCGACGGTCGACCTGCTGTCCCGCGGGCGCATGCGGCTGCTCACCATCGGCGTCGGCGCGCTGCCCGGCGAAGCCGCGGCCACCGGGGTCGACTTCGCCACCCGCGGCCGCCGGGCCGACGAGGCGATCGACGTCCTGCGGCTGCTCTGGGCCGGGGGTGCGGACGGCGTCAGTCACGCGGGGGAGTTCTTCGGCCTCGACGCCGTCTGCAGCTTCCCGAAGCCGGTCGGCGGTGACCTGCCGATCCACGTCGGGGGTTCGAGCGACGCCGCCGCGCGGCGGGCCGGGCGGCGCGGGGACGGCTACTTCCCCGGTGGCCTGCTCACCCCGGAGGAGCGCCGCCGTCAGTTCGAGCTCGCCCGGGCCACCGCGGGCGAAGCCGGCCGGGACCCGGATGCCTTGCAGTACACGCGATGGGGATCGATCGGAATGTCCGAAGTGGACATCGAGCGCCTCGCGGGAGAAGGCGTGACCCGCGTCGTCGTCAGCCCCACGACCGCCGACCCGGTCGCTCAGCGGGCGGAGATGGCGGCCTTCGCGGAGCGGTTCGCCCTGGTTCGTCCGGTTGGGCCAGTCGAGTGACGGCGAAGGAGTCGTAAATTTTCTGATCGGTGTCAAGTTCTTGCGTGACGGCGCTCACTTGTTGCATGCTCGGGTGGCTCAGGCTCCCGTCCCCGCCGTCTCGAAGAAGAGAAGACGCCATGACTCGTACGCGCCTGTCCCGGCTCGTCGCCGGTTTCCTCGCCGTGGGGCTGTCCGTCACCGGACTCTCCCTCGCCTCCGCGGCGAGCGGTCCACCCGGTGCACCCGAAGCGGCCGCCGCGCCCCAAGCCGCGCTCGCGGAAGTACCGCTGACCAGGACGGTGTCGGCGAGCAGCGCGCTGTCCGGCTATCCCGTCGCCAACGCCGTCGACGGGAACCAGGCCACGTACTGGGAGTCGGCGAACAGCGCCTTCCCGCAGTGGATCCAGGCCGACCTCGGCTCCACGAAGGCCCTCTCGCGGGTCGTGCTGAAGCTGCCCACCGGCTGGGAGGCCCGCACCCAGACCCTCGCCGTGCGCGGCAGCACCGACGGCACGACGTTCACCGACCTCGCGGCGTCGAGCGGGTACGCCTTCGCGCCCAGCGCCAACACCGTCACCATCCCGGTGACGGCCTCGGCCCGGTACGTCCGGCTCAACATCATCGGCAACACCCAGTGGCCCGCGGCGCAGCTCTCGGAGTTCGAGCTGTACGGCCTCGACACCGGGGACACGCAGGCCCCGACCGCGCCGGCGAACCTCGCGCTGACCGAGCCCGCCTCCGGCCAGGTCAAGCTGACGTGGTCGGCCTCGACCGACGACGTCGGCGTCACCGGCTACACCGTCTACCGCGACGGCACGCCCGTCACCACGGTCACCGCCACCACCTTCACCGAGACCCGGCCCGCCGGCACGCGCGTCGAGTACTTCGTCCGCGCCAAGGACGCCGCCGGGCACGAGTCCGCCGACAGCAACCACGTCGTGCGCCAGGGCACCCAGGTCGGCCAGAACTTGGCCGCGGGCAAGCCGATCGAGGCCTCCTCGAGCGTCTTCACCTTCGTCGCCGCCAACGCCAACGACAACAACACCGGCACGTACTGGGAAGCCGCGGGCCACCCGAGCACGCTGACCGTCAAGCTCGGCGCCAACGCCGATCTCGACCAGGTCGTCGTCAAGCTCAACCCGGACCCGGGCTGGGGTGCGCGGACGCAGAACTTCGAGGTCCTCGGCCGCGACCAGGGCGCCACCGCGTTCACCTCCCTCAAAGCCCGCGCCGACTACCGCTTCGACCCCGCCGCCAACCAGAACACGGTGACGATCCCGGTCAGCGGCCGGGCCGCGGACGTCCGGCTGCAGTTCTCCGCCAACTCCGGCGCGCCCGGCGGGCAGGTCGCGGAGCTGCAGGTGCTCGGGACCCCGGCGCCGAACCCGGACCTCGTCGTCACCGGCACGACGTGGACCCCGGCGAACCCGACGGAGACGAGCCAGCTCGCGGTTTCCGCGACCGTCAAGAACGCGGGCACCGCGGCTTCGGGCGCGACGACCGTCAACGCCAGCCTGGGCGGGACCGTCGTCGGCAACGCGGCCGTCGGCGCTCTCGCCGCGGGCGCGTCCACGACGGTGACCGTGAACGCGGGTACCCGCCCGCAAGGGACCTACAGCGTGTCGGCCACGGTCGACCCGGCGAACGCGGTCGTCGAACAGGACGACACGAACAACACGTTCACCTCACCGGCCCAGCTCGTGATCGCGCAGGCGCCCGGCCCGGACCTCGAGGTCACCGGCATCACGTCGAACCCACCGAACCCGGCGGCCGGCGCGGCGGTGTCGTTCACCGTCGCGGTGCACAACCGCGGCACGAGCGCCTCGGGCACCTCGGTGACCCGGTTGACCGCCGGCGCCACCACGCTGACCGGCGCCACGGCCTCGATCGCCGCCGGGGCCACGGCGAACGTCGCGATCTCCGGCACGTGGACCGCGGCCAACGGCGGCGCGACCCTCACCGCGACGGCCGACTCCACGAACACCGTCGCCGAGACCAACGAGTCCAACAACGAGCTCTCGCGGGCGATCGTGGTGGGCCGCGGCGCGGCCGTGCCGTACACCGAGTACGAGGCGGAATCCGCGCAGTACCAGGGACAGCTGCTCCAGACCGACCCGCTGCGCACGTTCGGGCACACGAACTTCGCGACCGAGTCCTCGGGCCGCCAGTCCGTGCGGCTGGCGAGCCAGGGCCAGTACGTGGAGGTCACGTCGACCAACCAGTCGAACTCGATCGTGGTGCGCAACTCGGTGCCCGACGCCGCGGCCGGCGGCGGGCAGGACTACACGCTCAGCCTGTACGTCAACGGCGCGTTCGCCCAGAAGCTGACGCTGTCCTCGACGCACAGCTGGCTCTACGGCTCCACCGACGATCCCGAAGGCCTCACCAACCGGCCCGGGGGAGACGCGCGGCGGCTGTTCGACGAGTCGCACGCCCTGCTGGCCCAGTCCTACCCGGCGGGCACGAAGTTCAAGCTGCAGCGGGACAACGGTGACAACGCGGCCTACTACGTCATCGACCTCGTCGACCTGGAGCAGGTGGCGCCCGCGCTGTCGAAGCCGGCCGAGTGCACGTCGATCACCGCGTACGGCGCGGTGCCGAACGACGGCGTCGACGACGCTCCGGCGATCCAGCGCGCGGTGACCGACGACCAGAACGGCGTCATCGGCTGCGTCTGGATCCCGGAAGGCCAGTGGCGGCAGGAGGCGAAGATCCTGACCGACGACCCGACGGTGCCCAACGGCGGCGGCCAGTACAACCAGATCGGCATCTCCAACGTGACGATCCGCGGCGCCGGCATGTGGCGTTCCCAGCTGTACTCGCTGATCCAGCCGCAGGACGCGGGCACCATCAACCACCCGCACGAAGGGAACTTCGGGTTCGACATCGACAAGAACACGCAGATCTCGGACCTCGCGATCTTCGGCTCCGGCCGGATCCGCGGCGGCGACGGGAACGCCGAAGGCGGCGTCGGGCTCAACGGCCGCTTCGGCACCGGCACGAAGATCTCGAACGTCTGGATCGAGCACGCCAACGTCGGCGTGTGGGTCGGCCGCGACTACAGCAACAAGCCCGAGCTGTGGGGCCCGGCCGACGGTCTGGAGTTCAGCGGGATGCGAGTCCGCGACACCTACGCCGACGGCATCAACTTCACGAACGGCACGCGCAACTCGCGGGTGTTCAACTCGTCCTTCCGCACGACCGGGGACGACTCGCTCGCGGTGTGGGCCAACCAGTACGTGAAGGACCCGTCGACCGACATCGGGCACGACAACGTGTTCGCCAACAACACGATCCAGCTTCCCTGGCGCGCCAACGGGATCGCGGTCTACGGCGGCTACGGGAACAAGATCGAGAACAACCTGGTGTCCGACACGATGAACTACCCGGGCATCATGCTGGCGACCGACCACGACCCGTTGCCCTTCTCCGGGCAGACGCTGATCGCGAACAACGCCCTCTACCGCTGCGGCGGCGTGTTCTGGGGCGAGCAGCAACAGTTCGGCGCGATCACGTTCTTCGCGCAGAGCAAGGACATCCCGGGGGTGACGCTGCGGGACACCGAGATCCACGACTCGACCTACGACGGCATCCAGTTCAAGACCGGCGGCGGCGTGGTGACGGCGGCGATCTCGAACGTCAAGATCGACCGGTCCACCAACGGGGCCGGGATCCTCGCGATGAGCGGCGCCCGCGGCAGCGCGACGCTGACCAACGTGACGATCTCCGGCTCGGCGAAGGGCGACGTCGTGATCGAACCGGGCTCGCAGTTCGTGATCACCGGCGCCCCGATCCCGGCGGTAATTTCGACGGGACGGCGTAGCGGGAACTGACGGAAGGGGGGTGCCTCGGCACCCCCCTTCTCCTCACGCGTCGACCAGGTGGTCCCGCAGCAGGTCCGGGCGCCGCTTGTCCTTGACCCACCACTTGCGGGCCCCGGGCTTGCGGGCCTCGTACGCCAGCTGCTTGACGGTGCTCGCGCAGACGAGCTCCTTGACCTTCGCCCCCAGCCGCCCGCCGAGGTGGAGCCGGATCGCCGAGTCGTCGCGCCGGGAGAACTGGAAGATCCCGGCTCGGCGCCCGAGGCTCAGGCACTGGCCGGCGAACCCGACGTCGGCCGGGGCGGGACGCGCTCCCGCGAGCCGGCTGAGCACCGTCTCGGCGGCCTGCGGGCCCAGCTGGACCGCCGACTGGCAGCCCATCCGGTACGGCAGGTCCGACGGCGCCGCCGCGTCGCCGGCCGCCACGATCCGGTCGTCGTCCACGCTCGTCAGCGTTTCGTCCGTGCGCAGGCGGCCCAGTGCGTCGGTGCTCAACCCGCTGCGCGCGGCCAGGTCCGGCACGCCGAACCCGGCGGTCCAGACGGTCACCGCGCTCGGCAGCTCGCGACCGTCGGCCAGCCGCACGGTATCGGGGGTCACCTCGCTCACCACCGCGTCGGCGAGCACGGTCACCCCCAGCTTCGCCAGCCGCCCGGCCACCGCGCGCCGGCCCGCGGGGTGCAGGTACGGCCCGAGCTCCCCGCCGCAGACCAGCGTCACCGCGCGGCCCGCTTCCGCCAGTTCGGCCGCGGTCTCGATCCCGGCCGGCCCGGCGCCGACGACCGTCACCGCGGACGCGGCTTCGAGGACCGGCCGCAGCCGCTGCGTCTCCTCGAAAGTCGTTACGGGGTAAGCGAACTCGGGCACGTCGGCGCCGGCGCTGCCGACCGCGTAGATCAGGTAGTCGTAGCCGAGCGTGCCGCCGTCCGCGAGTGTCACGCCGCGCGAGTCCGCGTCGATCCGGGTCACGCTGTCCACGACCAGCCGGACGCGCTCGGCCAGGACGTCGCGGTAGGCCACGGCCGCGTCGCCGGTGCCGGCGGCGAGCTGGTGCAGGCGGATCCGCTCGACGAAGTGCGGGCGCGGGTTGACCAGGGTGACGGCGACACCGTCGCGCCGGGTCAGGCGGTTGGCGGCCATGACGCCGGCGTATCCGCCGCCGATGACGACGACCTCGGTGGGCTCGGTCATGGTGTCTCCTTCGATGTCGAGTTCGGCATCAAGACACCGCGCGGCCAGGCCGTGTGACAGGTGTGGTCCGGCTCACGCGCCGGTGGGGGACCGGGTCCACTGCAGGGCCGCGTGCCAGGCGGCGATCAGCGCCTCGTCATCGGCGAAGCTCGGGCAGGTGCCGACCGGCACCCACGCCTGCTCGACGGGTTCGCCGTCCTCGACGCGCAGCACGGTCACCCCGGCGTACTCCACCACCTCGCGGCTGTGCCCGGCCGGGATCGAGACCGTGCGGGTGCCCAGCCGCAGCCGCACCTGTCGTTCGCCCGCCATCTACCCCGCTCTTCCCGTCATGCTCGACGGTGGTGTCGCGCACCGGCCGTGATCTGTAACAGCCCGGCGCCCCCGGGTGCGGTGAGCGGCCGGAATGGCCCGGCCAATGGCAGACGAGTGGTGAACGGGTGCGGCCATTTGTGCTAATTCACGTGTAAGAATCTTCCCGCCCGGTCATCCCAGGTCACGGGGGAACCGTTCTGGGGGAGGTACCGAAGTCATGACACGGGAAAGTTTCGAGTTCGACGCGGATCCGGCGCAGATCAGGCTGGTGCGGTCGTGGGCGCGCGAGCAGCTGGCCGGGAGTGCCGTGCCGGCCGAGGTGGCCGCGGACGTCGTGCTGATCACCGGTGAGCTGGCGACGAACGCCGTCCGGCACGCCGGCGGGCCCTTGCGGGCGGTGCTGATCTGCGCGGACGCCGCGGTGTGGGTCGGGGTGGAGGACGCCGGCGGGTCCGCGTGGTTCGACCCGGTCGTGCCCGACGCCGCGCCGGCGGGCACCGGGCTCACCCTGGTCGCCGCCTGCACCGACCGGCGCGGGCACTTCCACCGCCGCGACGGCGGCAAGACCGTGTGGGCCGAGATCCCGCTCGCCTCCTGAGCCTGCCCCGGGCCGGTCTTCGGTCAGGTCCGGCGGACGACGATGGCGACCGTGTCGTCGGCGTAGGTGACGACGTCGTGCATCCGGGTCACCAGCTCCCGGGGCAGGGCCGCGGCCGGGCGGGCGTGGTGCTCGCGGGCCAGTGCCAGCAGCCGGTCCTGACCTTCGTCGATGTCCTTGCGGCTCTCGACCAAACCGTCGGTGTAGAGCAGCAGGGTGTCGCCCGGCGTGAGGTCCAGCTCGACGAGCCGGGGGCTGCCGGGTGCGGGGAAGCCGATCCCGCGGCCGATCACGGCGGCGGGCAGCAGCCGCGCGTCGCCCCCGGCGGTGACCAGCACGGGTTCGGGGTGGCTGCCGTTCGCGAGCCGCGTGCGGCCGGTCGCCGGGTCGACGCGGGCGAGCAGCAGGGTGGCCATCAGCCCGGCTTCGATCGTCGCGAGAGCGCGGGCGGCACGGGAGATCAGGTCCGGGAACGGGTGCCCTTCGAGGGCGAGGGTCCGGATCGCGTGGGTGACGGTCAGGGCGTCCCGGGTCGAGGTGACACCGTGGCCGACCGCATCGACGAGCGTCACGTGCAGCTCGCCGCCGGGCAGGACGAACCAGTCGTAGAGGTCGCCGCCGGTCGGGGAGTCCTGGTCGGTGGGGGAGTAGTGGACGGCCAGCTCCAGGCCCGGCACCGCCGGCGCGGGCGGCCGCAGGGCGTCCTCCAGCTCGCGGAAGATGACCGCGTGGGCGTGGCGGAGCCGCTCGTCGCGCTGTTCGAGGCCGACGTACATCGCGAGGACGCCGCTGTTGGTCTCCGCGAGCTCGTGCTTGAGGTCCCGCTGCTCCCGGTCGAGGGTGTCGGCGCGGGCGATCAGCGCGAGCATCTCCTGCCGGGTGGCCCGTTCGTCGTCGGGATCGGCGGGGTCCGCCGGGCCCGGTCCGCTGGTGAGGTGCCAGGTGAGCACGCCGTCGTCGCCCGCTTCCGGCAGCAGCGGCAGCGCGTTCCGCCGGCTCTGGCCCACGGCGCGGGCGAACCGGGCGGTGACGGCGAGCCGGTGGCCGGCGGCCGTCGTGGTGACGTCCACGGCTTCCCCCGCGGCCAGGGCGGGTTCGGCGAGCAGCGTCACGGCGAGCACCAGGCGCGCGCGGTCTTCGGCGGGCACACCGGCTTCGTCGCAGGCGACGCGCAGCCGCCGCCGGATCCGGGTCAGCTCGGGGTGCATCAGGCGGGACGCTCCGGGTGCAGGGCGAGCAGGGCCGCGTCGTCGTCGGGGTTCCGGTGCCGGTGGGCGACCTCCGCGGCGAACAGCAGCACGTCCGCCGGCCGGCCGGGGCCGCGCCAGCCGCCGCCGACGCCGCCGGTGTGCAGGACGACGACCTCGTCTTCGGCGAGCGTGAGCTGCCGGACCGGGGCCGCGGGCAGGGAGAACCCGACGATGCCGGGCGTGCTGAGCAGCAGGCGCGACGCGCCGCCGACGGTCGCGCCGCCGACGCTGCCGACGCCGCAGAACTCGAGCCGGTGCGGCGCGACCCGCACCAGCGCGATCCCGGCACCGCGCGTCGTCCGGAGCGCGCGGTGCATGTTCGTCAGCTGGTGGGGAAGCGGCCGGTCCGGGTTCTGCGTGAACACGCGCAGCGCGGCGTCGGCGGCCTCGGCGGCGTCCGGGCCGTGGCCGCGCCCGTCGGCGACGCACGCGGTGCGGCTGCCGGTGACCTCGGCCAGCGCGACGCCGTCGCCGCAGTACGTCTCGCCCTCGCGCGGCAGGCGGAAGTGCCCGGCCTGGCCCGCGGGCAGGGGCGGCGCGGACTCGAGGATCCGGGCGGCGGCGAGCGTTCCTGTCGTGGGCGACGACGTGATCCGGAACGTGGTCGCCATCCGTTTTACCGCGCCCAGGCCGGTGGTCGCCGTGTCGTCGTCGAGCGACCGGGGGTCGGCGCCGGGGCCGTCGTCGGCGGCCAGCACGTCGATCCCGCGCCCGGTGAGCGAGCGCTGGACGAACACCGAGCCACCGCGGGGGTTCCCGGCGAGCTCGGCGGCCACGGTCGCGGCGCGTTCGGCCAGTGCCTCGGACAGCCCGGCCTCGCCCGCCGTCTCCCGCGCGACGCGGGCGGCGGCGGACCCGGCGCCGGGGTGGCCGGCGCGGATGTGGCGGGTCGGCGCGGCGACGGTCGCGGTCACGGTTTCCAGCGCACGACGGTCACGGTGGTGCCGTGGCCCGGCGCGGTGTCGAGGTGGAAGTCGTCGACCAGTCGGCGGGTGCCGCCGAGGCCGAACCCGTCGGCCGGCGCCCGCCCGGTGACGGCGATGCCGGGGCCTTCGTCGCGTACCCGCAGCCGCAGCCCGACGCGGCCGGTGGCGTCGCGCACCACGCCGACGGTCATCGTGCCGCCACCCCCGTGGACGTAGGCGTTGCGGACGAGCTCGCTGGCCGCGGTGACGATCTTCGTCTGGTCGATGATCGAGAAGCCCGCGGCGACGGCGCCGGCCCGCACGGCGTGGCGGGCGGCCAGCAGGTCGTGCTCCACCCGCACCGGGTGGACGACGTGCGTCTCGTCGGTTCGCTCGTCAGCGCGCATGCGGCGCCTCGGCCGGCTGGTCCCGCCCCCGGTCGTCCGTGCCCAGCACCGACTCCACCTCCGGGGTTCGGGGCGCGCGCTGCGGTACGCCGGCTTATTGTTGTCATATAACAACAGTTCGATGCACTATACAAGTCGGCGATTCACCGGAGCCCGGCGGAGTCGCCGTCCGCGTCGGCGAGCGCCCGGTACTCCCGCAGCCCGGCGGTCAGCGCGGCCCGGCCGGCCGGGCTCATCTTCCCCAGCAGCGCCTGGATGCTCTCCCGGCGCCGCGAGCGCAGGTCGTGCAGGTAGGCGCGGCCGCGGTCGGACAGCCGCAGCGTCAGCTCCCGGCGGCTGCGCGCACTGGGCAGCCGTTCCAGGAAACCCACCGCTTCCAGCCGGTCGCAGAGCCGGCTCACCAGCGGCGGCGTCGAGTCGAGCCGTTCGGCCAGCTCCCGCAGGTTGACCCCGTCGTGGCGGTCCAGCACGACGACCGCGCGCAGCTGCGACACCGAAAGCGGCTGCGGTGAGACGTCCCGGACGCGTTCGAGCACCGCCTCGAAGAGGTCGGCCAGGCCCGACACGGCGGCCGCCCCGTCCGGGGCGGCCTGCTCGCGGGATGGATCCACGGCCCCCACTGTGGCATCCCTATGCTGAACCGGCAGCACGGCTCACGTGATTCGTCGTGGACCATCGGTGAGCAGGAGGCGGGCGTTGGACAGATCCTTGGCGGTGGAGCGCCTGCTGCGTGACGTCCCGCCCCACGACCTGCCGGCGGCGCTGCGCTCGGGGCTGGGCGCGCACTTCGGCGCACTGACGGTCGAACTGCTGGTGGCCGACTACGCCCTGACCGAGCTGTGCCGCGTCGGCCGGGAGCCCTACACCACCGAGCCGATCCCGGTGGAAGGCACGACGCCGGGCGACGCTTTCCTCGCCCAGGCGGCCACGTTCTCCCACGACGGCGAGCGCGTCACCGGGTACCTGCCGGTCAGCGTCCGCGGCGACCGGCTCGGCGTCCTCGCCGTCACCCTGCCGCAGGAGCCCGAGCCGCCCGTCTGGGCCGAGCTCGAGCGGTTCGCCGAGGCGGTGGCGCACGAGCTGTTCGTCGCCGACCGCGACACCGACCTCTACATCCAGGCCCGCCGGTCGTCCCGGCTGACGCTGGCCGCCGAGATGCAGTGGCAGCTGCTGCCCGGCCGCGCGTGCACCCGCGCCGAGTTCGCCCTGGGCGGGCAGCTCGAGCCCGCGTACGCCATCTACGGCGACTGCTTCGACTGGTCGGCGTCCGCGCGGAAGCTCGCCGTCACGCTGATCAACGGCATGGGGGAGGGCAGCGAAGCCGCGCTGCTGACCAATCTCGCGGTCAACGCGCTGCGCAACGCGCGCCGCGCGGGGATCGCGCTCGACGCGCAGGCCGAGCTCGCCGACCAGGCGGTCTACGCGCACTACCGCGGCGCCGAGCACGTGGCCGCCCTGCTGCTGGAGTTCGACCTCGCCACCGGCGCGGTGTCGGTCGTCGACGCCGGCTCGCCGCGGCTGTGGCGGCTGCGGGACGGGAAGGCCGAGCGCGTCTTCTTCGACGAGCAGCTCCCGCTGGGCACGTTCGACGGCACCGTCTACGAGACCGAAGGCTTCCAGGCGACCGAAGGCGACCGCTACGTCTTCGTCAGCGACGGCGTGTACGACGCCCTCGGTCCGCACGGCGAGCACTACGGCGACCGCGAGCTGGCGGACGCGGTCGCGGCGACGGCCGACCTCCCGGCCGCGCACGTCCCGGGCGCGGTGCTGCGGGAGCTGACGCGGCGCCGTCGCGGCGGCCAGGCCGAGGACGACGCGATGGTGGTGTGCCTCGACTGGTTCGGGCCGGCGCCGCTGTCCGGCCCGGACGCGCCGCCGTCGGTGCCGGTACGCCGGGCGGACTGACCCCCGTCAGCCGGTCTGCTCGCGGATCCAGCCCGCCACCACGTCGACCCGCGCGATCGTCTCCGCGCCCGGCTGCGGGCACGGCGGCCCGGTGTTCACGATGGCCACCAGGCGCCCGGTGCGGTCGTCGTCGTCCGAGACGAAGAACGGGCCGCCGGAGTCCTCCGGGCACGGGCCGTTGTCCACCGTGCGCGTACCGATCGGCAGCGCCTCCAAGGTGGACTCGCCGATGCCCGAAACCCGGAAATGGCCGCGTTTGAGGTGGTCGGACGGGCCGAGCACGGTCGCCGAGTGCGAACCCCAGCCCGCGAACTGCAGCTCCTCGCCGACCGACGGGCGCTTCGTCGCCAGCTCCACCGGGGTGATGTCGTCCACCGGCGCGCTGAGCTTCGCCACCGCCAGGTCGTTGACCGGCGACTGGCGGACGTCGACGACCACCGCCGTGTGCCCGCCGGGGTCGCTGTCCTTGAGCCGCCCGATCGTCACGGTCATCGTGTACGGCGGCCGGCCGCCGATCCGGGCGTCCTTCAGGTCGTGGAAGCAGTGCCCGGCCGTGACGACCCACTGCGGCGCGACCAGCGAGCCGCTGCAGGCGCCGTCGCGCACGCCGCCGCCCGGGACCGGAATGTCGTCCGACGTCAGTTTCGCGTTGAACGGCAGGATCGGCGCCGGTGCGGGCGTCGTCGGCGGTGGTGGCACGGGCGCCGGGTCACGGCCCAGTGCACTGGTGCCGGGCAGGCTGTGCCCGCCGAGAGCCGCGGCCAGCGCGGGGCCGGCCGGGGCGCCGGCGGCGGCGTTGGCGAACGCGATACCGGCCCCCACCAGCACCGCGACGGCCACGGCACGCGCGCGGAAGCGCCGCCGTCGATCCGAAGTCGTCCTCACACTCTTAATGCACGGATGGGAGCCCGGTTTGGTTGTGGGGAGTCGCTGATGTCACGGCCGTTCGCGGGACGGCTTCGCCTTCGCGATCGCGGGCCACAGCACCGAAACGACCGCTTCGGGGATTTCGTCCCGGCCTTCGCCGCGGTAGAAGGCGGCGAAGTAGCTGCCGAAGCACAGCGTCGCGATGGTGTGCTTGTCGATGTCGTCCCGCGCCGCACCGCTGTCCTGTAGCCGGGTCAGCACGTTCTCGACCAGCGCGACCCGCGGTTCGACGGCGTGTTCGCGCAGGATCCCGAGCAGCTCCGGCGTGCGGATCGCCTCGCCGGCGAAGTTGCCCATGAGGACCATGGCGTCCGGGTTGAAGTACGCGGGATCCAGCCGTCGCACGGCTTCGACGAGCGCTTCCCGCGGGGCCATGCTGCTCAGGTCGACCGCGTAGCTGTCCCGCTGCTTGCGGAAGCCGTAGTCCAGCGCGTCGACGACCAGCTCGAACTTCGTGCTCCACCGCCGGTAGAGCGTCGGGCGGCTGACCTTCGCGTCCGAGGCGATGTCGCCGATCGTCATGAGCGAGTAGCCGTCGCGGACGAGGCGGTCCCGGGTGGCCAGGATGATCGCCTCGTCGAGCCCGGCGTCGCGGGGACGGCCACCGGGCCGCGGCCCGGCTTCGTCGTTCGTCGCTGCTTCGCGTGCTCGCGCCATGAGGGGAGCCTAGCGGATTCGTTACGATACCTGGCTGTTAAGTTACAATACTTGACTGTAACGAAACATCGGCTTACCTTCGGACCCACGATCGGAAGGAGCCCACGATGACCACCGCCCAGCAGCTGATCGACCGGAGCATCCCGTTCCTCGACGACGTCAAGAACCGGACCGCGGGCGGGGAGCTGGAGACCTGGCTCAACGAGCACCACGGCCCCGGCAGCCCGCTCCACGACGACCTCGCGCGCATGATCACCGACGGCGTCCGCGCCGGCTGGGCGGCGAACATCGAGGTGGACGGCCCGAAGTACCGGCGCAGCCGGATCTCCGACCCCCAGGACGCCCTGAACTACTTCAGCGTCACCGCCGTCTACATGGACAGCGTCGAGCCCTACCGCGGCCAGTACCACCAGCACCCGTACGGCGAGCTGAACCTGGTGGTGCCGCTCGACCCGGACGCGAAGCTGATGGGCCCCCGCGGCTGGAGTGGGCCGGGCTGGACCGCACCGGGTCCCGGCAGCCACCACTACCCGGAGGTCAAGGGCGGTGCCCTGATCGCCCTGTTCTACCTGCCGGCGGGCCGGATCTCCTACGACATCACGCCGCCGGCCGAGTGAGCGCCACCGTCGAGGAGGCGCTGCTGACCCGCCGCAGCTGCCGGGCTTTCCGGCCGGACCCGGTGCCCCGCGCGGCGGTCGAGCGGCTGCTGGGCCTGGCGGCGCGGTCGGCCAGCAACTCCAACTGCCAGCCGTGGCAGGTGCACGTGCTGACCGGCGCGGCGAAACGGGCGCTGAGCGCGGACCTGCTGTGCGCGCACGACGAAGGCCGCCGCTCGGCGGGGGAGTTCGCCTACCAGCCCGGCGCGGACCAGTGGCGCGAGCCGTTCCGCTCGCGCCGCCGCCGCTTCGGTGAAGGGCTTTACCGGGACGCGCTCGGCATCGAGCCCGGCGACACCGCCGGCCGCCTCGGCCACCACCGGCGCAACTACGACTTCTTCGGCGCGCCGGTCGGCATGGTCCTCACGGTCAGCCGGGCGCCCCTGGAGGGCGCGCTGATCGACGCGGGCCTGTTCCTGCAGGCGCTGATGCTGGCCGCGCGCGGAGCCGGGCTGCACACGTGCGCCCAGGCGTCGTTCATCGACTTCCACCCGGTGCTGCGGCGTCACCTGCGGGTGCCGGACGACCACGTGATCGTGTGCGGGGTGGCGCTGGGATACGCCGACCACGAGCACCGGCTCGGTGCTCATCGCACGCCGCGCGAGCCGGTGTCGTCGTTCGCGTCGTTCTACGAAGCCGGCCAGGACTCGTCGTGAGTCCCGGCCGGCGACGCGGTCAGGGCCGCTGCCCCGCTTCGTCCACGAAGGTCTTCACCGTCACGGCACTCTGTTCCGTCCCGAGGAGCTGGTGCGTGGTGGCGTCGAAGACGAACACCTCCAGCTTCCCCCCGGGCGGGTCGGCGGGGTTCGTCCACGTGATCCCGACCCCCGGGCGGCCGGCACCGTCGGTGACGTGGTCGAGCGCCGTCAGCCCGGGCACCTTCGCGGCCGCCTCGAACAGGGCGGCGTAGGACGCCGGGGTGAGTGCCCGCTCGTAGGCGAGGGTGACGACGTTCTTGGCCAGCGAGTTGACGTTGCCGTCCTTGCCGTTGTCGTGGGCGCGGAGGTAGGCCAGCATCGCGCCGGCGGTCGTCGGCAGGTCCGTCCGGTAGGCGGGGGCGGGCCGGCAGTCCCGGCCGCGGTGGCAGCCCGGGACGGGGGTGTCGCCGATCAGCCCGTCGCGGGTGCCGTCGACCGACAGCCAGATCTCGCGCGTCCGTTTGCCGGGAGATTCGGTCCTGACGTAGAGGAACTGGTCGGGGCGCGGGGCCGTGACCGGTTCCCGCAGCGCCACACCGGCCGCTTCGGCCAGCACCCGCACCGGATCGGCGTGCGCGACGCCCGCCCCGATGCCGATCCGGTCCGCCGGGGCGAGCGCCACGACCGCGGTGATCGCCGCGGCCAGGCCGGCCGAGGCGCCGGCGGCCCAGAACCAGCGCCGGGACCCGTGCGGCCGGTCGCCGCGCGCCGCGGCCAGCAGGCGCTCCCGGGCCGGGGCGAGGTGCTCCGCCGGCGCGAAGCCGACGGATTCCGCGCGGTCGCGGATCAGGTCGAGCTCATCCATGGCGGGAGATCTCCTTCACGAGGTCGAGGGCGCCGAGTTCGGCGCGGAGGCGGGTCCGGGCGCGGCTGAGCCGCGACTTCACGGTGCCGACGGGGACGGCCAGCGCTTCGGCGACCTCCTGGTAGCCCAGCCCTTCCGCGGCGACGAGCAGCAGGACGTCCCGCTCGCGGGGCCGCAGCGTGGCCAGCGCCCGGTCGAGGTCCGCACCCAGCGCCTGGGCGCTGACCTGCTCGGCGACCCGGTCGGCGAGGCCGTCGTCCACGGCGGGCGGCCCGACGGCCAGGCGGAGCTTCAGCTCGCGTACCTCCGCCCGCCACTGCCGGGAGACGAGGTTCGTGGCGATGCCGTAGAGCCACGGCCGGGCGTCCGGCCGGGACAGGTCGAACTTGGCCCGTTTGCCGAACGCGATGAGGAACGTGTCGGCCAGGACGTCGTCCGCCGCGGTCGGGCCCAGGCGCCGGACCAGGTAGCGGTGGATGTGCCGGGCGTGGCGGTCGAAGATGACCGCGAACAGGCTCGGCTCCTGCCGCGACCGCGCGATCACGCTCGCGTCGTCGTCGGCTTCGGTGTCTTCCGGGGTCATCGCCCGCCTCTCGCTCCGCAGAGTGTCAGCTGCTCTTCTCGCGGGCCCCGGAACGGGTTCCCGGATCACGCGGGCGGAGTGACGCGGGTCACTCTCGGGCGCCGGTACGGTGGTGATCATGCTGCCGAAGATCGCGCTGGAAGAGGCCTACGAGCACCCCGAGCGCGTCGCCCGGCTGCTGGCCGACGAGGCGGCGCTCGCCGACGCGTCCGACCGCGGCGGGGTGACGCCGGAGTTCTACCGGCCGGTGATGGAGAAGCTGCGGGAGTTCGACGACGTCCGGCTCGGCAGCATGGACCGGGCGGGGATCGCGCACACGATCCTGTCGCTCACCGCGCCCGGCATCCAGAGCATCGTCGACCCGGCGGCGGCGACCGCGGAAGCGCGCCGGCAGAACGACTTCCTCGCCGGGCAGGTCGCCCGGCACCCGGACCGGTACTCCGCCTTCGCCGCGGTGGCGTTGCAGGAACCGGAGAACGCGGCGGCCGAACTGCGCCGCGCGGTCACCGAACTCGGCTTCAAGGGCGTGCTCGTCAACGGCTACACGAACGTCGGCGACCCCGAACACGGCAGCTACCTCGACGAGCCGCGCTACCACGGGTTCTGGGAGACGCTCACCGAGCTCGACGTGCCGCTGTACCTGCACCCGCGGCCGTCGCTGCCGGGCGGGCAGGCCCTCTACGCCGGGCACCCGGAGATGAAGGGCGCGACCTGGGGCTTCGGCACCGAAACGGCGTCGCACGCGGTGCGGCTGCTGCTGAGCGGGCACTTCGACCGGTTCCCGACGGCGAAGCTGATCCTCGGCCACCTGGGGGAGGCCCTGCCCGCGCTGCTGTGGCGCACGCAGAACATGTTCCAGGCCAACCCCTTCGACCAGCGGCCGCGCAAGACGCTGCCCGAGTACGTCGCGGACAACATCTGGATCACCACCAGCGGCACCTTCTCCGACCACGCGCTGATCAACGCCGTGCTGACCGTCGGCGCCGACCACATCATGTTCTCCGTCGACTACCCGTACTCGGAGAACGCCGGCGCCGCCGAGTGGATCGAGCGCGCACCGATCAGCGAACTGGACCGCCGCAAGATCGCGCACGGCAACGCCGCCGCGCTGTTCGGGATCGACGTCGGGTAGCCGGCGTTCAGCATGTGGAACGCCGCAGCGTCCGGGAATAGCCTCGCGAAGATTCTGTTTGACCAGGACGGAACCCCCAGCGCGAGCCCGGACAGCACGGAGCCACCTCATGAGATTCCAGGTTCTGGACATCCTGCCCCATTTGACCAACCCGGTGACCGGTCGCCAGGTCCGCACCGACGAGCGCTTCGCGCAGGCGCTGACCTCGGCGCGCTACGCGGAGGAGTTCGGGTTCGACGCCGTCGCGCTCGGGGAACGCCACGCCGGTCACTTCCTGAGCAGTGGCGTGACCGTGCTGCTGGGTGCGATCGCCGCGACGACGAGCCGCGTCCGGATCCAGACCGGCGTCGCGGTCCTGTCGGTTCACGACCCGCTGCGGGTGGCCGAGGACTACGCCACGGTCGACCAGCTCTCCCGTGGCCGGCTGGAACTGGTGATCGGCAAGGGCAACGAGCTGCGTCAGCTGCCCATGTTCGGCATCGCGAACGGCGACCAGTGGGACGCGCTCGCCGAGAAGTACGAGCTGCTGCGCCGGCTCTGGCGCGAGGAGGACCTCACCTGGGAGGGCCGCTTCCGGGGCCCGCTGAACGAAGTGACCAGCCTGCCGCGCCCGTTCGCCGGCGCGCCGCGGGTCTGGCACGGCTCCGCCACCACGCTGACCTCGGCCGAGCTGGCGGCCAAGTGGGGTGACCCGCTCTTCTCGGCCAACGCGATCCAGCCGCGCGACAACTACACCGTGCTGATCGAGCACTACCGCAAGCAGTACGCCGAGCACGGTCACGACCCGCGGTTCGCCTTCGTCGGCGCCGGGGCGGGTTTCCTGTACCTCGCCGACACGACGCAGGAAGCCCGGGAGGCGTTCGGCCCGACGTACGAGAAGATCGTCGAGTTCTTCAACCGGCCCGGGAACCACACCCCGGGCAACGCGATGGAGTTCCCGACCATCGACGACGCGATCGCGCGCGGGCCGGTGCTCGTCGGGAGCCCGCAGCAGATCGCCGAGAAGATCCTGTGGTGGCACGAGGCGTTCGGGCACGACCTGCAGTCCTTCAGCCTGCCGACCATGATCCCGCACGAGCAGCAGCTCGCCATGCTCGAACGCTTCGCCGCCGAAGTCGTGCCCGTGGTGCGCGCGGCCGCGCCCACGGCACTGTGGACCGACCAGGACCCGTACGGCGGCCGCCCCGCCGTCCACGGCCGCACCGCCGCCGACGCGGCGGCGACCATCGAAGGAGCCGCGCTGTGACCGGAGATTCCCTGCACTTCAACGCCTTCATCTGGCCGAACGGCTACCACGAGTCCGCGTGGCGGGTCGTCGACGACGACGTCCGCGGGGTCCTCGGGCTGCCGTACTACGCGAACATCGCGCGCACGGCCGAGCGCGGCCTGATGGACTCGATCTTCCTCGCCGACAACATCGCCATCGCCGAGTACCGCGCCACCCACCTGCCACAGACCCAGTTCGACCCGATCTCGGTGCTGTCGGCCCTGGCCGCGGTCACCGAGCGGATCGGCCTGATCGGGACGGGGTCGACGACCTACAACAAGCCGTGGGAGCTCGCCCGCCGGTTCGCCACGCTCGACCACCTCAGCGGCGGGCGGGCGGGGTGGAACATCGTCACCACCATCACCTCGCTGGCCGCGGCGAACTTCGGCGAGAAGGCCCACCCGGACCACGCCGACCGCTACGAGCGCGCCCACGAGTTCGTCGACGTCGTCACCCGGGCGTGGGACAGCTGGGACGACGACGCGATCGTCGGCGACCGCGAGAACGGCGTCTGGGCCGACCGCGCCAAGCTGCACGCGCCGCGCTTCCACGGCCGGTTCTACGACGCCGAGGGCGTGCTGCCGTTCCCGCGGTCGCCGCAGGGCCGCCCGGTGCTCGTCCAGGCGGGACAGTCGGCCGCCGGGATCGGCCTCGCCGCCCGGTACGCGGAGCTGGTGTTCTCCGGACCCCCGTCGCTGGAGGCGGCGGTGAAGTTCCGCGCCGAGCTGGACGCCCAGGTCGTCGCGGCGGGCCGGGACCCCGAGGGCGTGCGCGTCCTGCCCGCGCTGATGGTGACTCTCGGCGGCACCGAGGCCGAGGCGAAGGCCCGGGCGCAGCGGCTCGAAGACCTGGCCAGCCCGGAGTTCCGCTGGCAGAACGCGCTGTACACCGCAGGCCTCGACCCGGACGCGTTCGACCCGGACGCCCCGCTGCCCGCCGAACTCCGGGCCGAAGGCGGATCGAGCCGCCTGCAGCAGCTGGCCGCGGCGGCGCGGGAGCGTCCGGACGCCCCGCTGCGCGAGATCGCGGGCCGGATCACCGGGGGCGCGGGGCAGGTCCACTTCGTGGGCACTCCGGAGCAGCTCGCCGACCACGTGCTCACCTGGCAGGACGCCGGCGCCGTCGACGGGTTCACCATCATGGGATCGACGCTGCCCTACGAGCTGACCGCGTTCGTCGACCACGTCGTGCCGATCCTGCAGCGCAAGGGCCGGTACCGGACCGAATACACCGGCTCGACGCTGCGTGAGCACCTCGCGCCGTGATCCCAGTATGTGGTTTCTGTCGGTGGGGCTGGTTAGGGTCCTGCACGTCGGATTTTGACTGAGGAGTGTGGGACGTGGGCTGGACCCGGAACATCCGAGTGGCCGCGCTGGTGGCGGTGGCCGCTCTGGGCCTGACGGCGTGCGGTGGCGGGGACGACAAGCCCGCCGCGGCGGGCAAGGGCGGGGCGCCGATCGTCGTCGCGTCCTTCAACTTCACCGACAGCCAGATCCTGGCGGAGATCTACGCGCAGGCCCTGGAGGCCAAGGGCTACCCGGTGACGCGGAAGCTGAACCTGGGCTCGCGGGAGCTGATCTACCCGTCGCT
>NZ_JBEZHS010000019.1:0-166742 GCF_040650695.1 Amycolatopsis sp. NPDC048633 | reverse complement strand
CGGGGCGGGACCAGACTCCCGGCCGATCTGCCTCGCCGAGACATCAGACCGAGGCTGCCTCGCGCTCGACTGTGAGTGGCTGGCCGGCCGGTGAGCCGACTGTCCGAGTACGCGAGCCGACTCTCCAGGTACGCGAGCCGACTCTCCAGGTACGCGAGCCGACCCTCCGGGTACTGGTCAGTGGCCTTCGGTCGGGTGTCCCGCCGCCAGGCGCGGGGCGCGGAGCAGGAGCAGCGACCGGGACTGCAGCGTCAGCCGGCTCTTGGCCTCCAGCGGACCGGGGTTGGCCGGGCTGCCGTCCGCGGTGCTCGTGTCGAGCGTCGGCTTGAACGTCTCGCCGTACTCGCGGCCCGGCAGCACCACCTCGGCCGGCTCGTCCCCCGCGTGCAGCCACATCAGCCACGAGTGGTCGGGCACCAGCTCGCCGTCGCGGTTGCGGGCCTGGCTGTTCGAGCCGTCGACCCACATGCCGAGCGTGTGCCGGTCCTCGAACCAGTCGGTCTCGCCGAACTCCTCGCCGTCCGGCCGGAACCAGACCAGGTCCGGCTTGCCGGTCGGGGTCGTCCGGCCTTCGAAGAACTCCGGCTGCCGCAGCGCCGGGCTGTTCGCCCGCAGCCGCACGACCCGGCGGGCGAAGCTCAACATGGCGTCGGCCTCGGCGGCTTCGGCGTCCTCGGGGGTCCAGTCCAGCCAGGACGTCTCGTCGTCGAGGCAGTACGCGTTGTTGTTGCCGCCCTGGGTCCGCCAGAACTCGTCGCCCGCGGTGATCATCGGGGTGCCGGTGGACAGCAGCAGCGTGGCGAACATGTTCCGCACCTGCCGCGCGCGCAGCTCGCGGATCCGCGGGTCGGCCGTGCCGCCCTCGGCGCCGTGGTTCCACGAGCGGTTGTCGTTGCCGCCGTCGCGGTTGTCCTCGCCGTTGGCCTCGTTGTGCTTTTCGTTGTAGGACACCAGGTCCCGCAGCGTGAAGCCGTCGTGGGCGGTGACGAAGTTGATCGACTGCCACGGCCGCCGAAGGTTGTGGTCGTAGAGGTCCGACGAACCGGACAGCCGGTAGGCGAGGTCGCGCACGCCCGTCGCGCCACGCCAGAAGTCGCGCACCGTGTCGCGGTAGCGGCCGTTCCACTCGGCCCACTGGGCACCGAAGCCGCCGACGCGGTAGCCCTCGCCGGTGGCGTCCCACGGCTCGGCGATGAGCTTGCAGCGCGTGAGCACCGGGTCGGTGGTGATCGCGGTGAGCAGCGTCGACGCGGGGTCGAACCCGCCGCCGCGGGCCCGGCCGAGCGTGCTGGCCAGGTCGAACCGGAAGCCGTCGACGCCCAGCTCCTGCGTCCAGTACCGCAGCGAGTCGGTGACCAGCCGGACCACGGTCGGCGAGCCGGCCTCCAGGGTGTTGCCGCAGCCGGTGATGTCGGCCATGTGGCCGCGCTCGGTGTGCAGGTAGTACACGGGCGCGTTCAGCCCGCGGAAGCTCAGCGTCGGGCCGTCGGGGCCGCCCTCGCAGGTGTGGTTGAACACGACGTCGACGATCACCTCGATGCCGGCCGCGTGCAGCGCGGCCACCATCAGCCGGAACTCCTCGACCTCGTGGCCGGGCTCGCTGGCGTACGCGGCGTGCGGCGCGAAGAAGCCGAGCGGCGAGTACCCCCAGTAGTTGTGCCGCCCGGCCCGGACCAGCGACGGCTCGTCGAGGAACGAGTGCACCGGCAGCAGCTCCACCGACGTGACGCCGAGCCGGGTCAGGTACTCGATCGCCACCGGGTGGGCCAGGCCGAGGTAGGTGCCGCGCAGCGCCTCCGGGATGAACGGGTGCTGCTGCGTGAACCCCTTGACGTGCAGCTCGTAGACGACCGCCTCCTCGAACGGGACCTCCGGCTTGACGCCGGTGTCCGGCCCGCCCGGCGAGGACACCACCGACAGCGGCACGCTGCCCAGGGAGTCCACAGTGGACATCGGGCCGCGCTCGGGGTCGCCGGTGAAGCCCTGGGCCGCGCGCAGGTCGGTGAGCCCGCCGGTGATCTGCCGGGCGTACGGGTCGAGGAGCAGCTTGTGCGGGTTGCAGCGCAGGCCGCGGGCGGGGTCGTACGGGCCGTGGATCCGGTAGCCGTAGCGCTGCCCCGGCGTCACCCCGGGCACCAGGCCGTGCCAGACGCCGAACGTGCGCTCGGTGAGCGCGATCCGGCGTTCGGACCCGTCGGCGTCGATCAAGCACAGGTCCACGGCGTCCGCCACGGCGGACGTGATCGCGAACCGCACGCCGCCGGCCTCCGGGTGGGCGCCGAGCGGAAACGGGCGTCCGGCGCGGACGTGCTGGGTCGAGGGTCGTGTGGCCATTCCTGAATCGTCCCAGATCCGGCCCGGATCGCGCGCGGCGTGCCGCCGGAGTTACCGGGTTTCGACCAGAACGAAACTGTCCGGCGGCAGAACCGCCGCGCCCCCGTCCACGGTGGCCCCGGCCCAGGTCAGCAGGGTCGCGGTGGCGCCAAGCGGGAGCGTCACCGGGCCAGTGCCGAAGTTGACGGCGAGCCGGAGCCGGCCGCGGTGCAGCACGAGCCAGGACCCCTCCGGGGCGGCGTCGATCCGCAGGTCGGCCGCCCACGGACCGGCCAGTTCGGGGTGTTCGCGCCGCAGCCGGATCAGCGTCCGGTACAGCTCGAGCATCTCCCGGTGGCCGGGCGTGTCCACTTCGGCCCAGTCGAGCCGCGAGCGCTCGACGGTCGCCGGGTCCATCGGGTCCGGGACGTCGGACTCGCCCCAGCCGTGCCGGGCGAACTCGCGACGGCGTCCGGTGCGGACCGCGTCGGCCAGCTCCGGGTCCGGGAAGGACGCGAAGAACTGCCACGGCGTGCTCGCCGCCCACTCCTCCCCCATGAACACCATCGGCGTGAACGGCGAGCAGAACAGGATCGCCGCACCGCAGGCCAGCCGGCCCGGCGACACCGTCGCCGGCAGCCGGTCACCGGTCGCGCGGTTGCCGATCTGGTCGTGGTTCTGCAGGTAGGCGAGGAACCGGTGACCCGGCACGGTCCGGGTGTCGACCGGGCGGCCGTGGGTCCGCTCGCGGAACGACGACCAGGTCCCGGCGTGGAAGAACACCTCGCGCAGCACCCGCTCGACGGCATCTTCGGCGGCGAAGTCCGTGTAGTAACCGGACGTCTCTTCGGTGAGCTTGACGTGCAGCGCGTGGTGGAAGTCGTCCGACCACTGGGCGTGCAGGCCGTACCCACCGCGCTCGCGGGGCGTGACCAGCTTCGGGTCGTTGAGGTCGGACTCGGCGATCAGCGTCAGCGGCCGGTTCAGCGCCGCCGACAGCGCCTCGACCTCGACGGCGAGCTGTTCGAGCAGGTGGACGGCCCGCCGGTCGAGCAGCGCGTGCACGGCGTCCAGGCGCAGCGCGTCGATGTGGAAGTCGCGGAACCAGCTCAGCGCGTTGTCCACGACGTACCGGCGGACCTCGTCCGAGCCGGCGCCGTCGAGGTTCAGGCCGGGACCCCAGTCGTTCTGCCCGGCGAAGTACGGCCCGAACCGGTCGAGGTACGCGCCCGAGGGCCCGAGGTGGTTGTAGACGACGTCGAGCACGACCGCCAAGCCGCGCGCGTGGGCCGCGTCGACGAACCGCTTGAAGCCGTCCGGCCCGCCGTAGGGCTCGTGGACCGCGCCCCAGAGGACGCCGTCGTAGCCCCAGCCCGCGGTGCCGTCGAAGGAGTTGACCGGCAGCAGCTCGACGTGCGTGATGCCGAGGTCGACGAGGTGGTCGAGCCGGTCGATGGCCGCGTCGAAGGTGCCGCCCCCGGTGAACGTGCCGACGTGCAGCTCGTAGACGACGCCGCCGGGCAGCTGACGGCCGTGCCAGGCGTCGTCGGTCCAGTCGAACTCCGCGTGGTCGTAGACGCGCGACTCCTGGTGGACGCCGTGCGGCTGCCACCGCGACCGCGGATCCGGCAGCCGGTCGTCCGAGTCGTCGAGCAGGAAGGCGTAGTTGCTGCCCTCGGCCTCGGCGTGCCACCAGCCGCCGTCGCCGGCGGTCATCTCGTGCACGCCGGCGTCGGCGCTCACCCGGACCCGGCGGGCCGACGGGGCCCACACGCTGAACCTCATGCGTCTCCTCGCACCAGCAACGCCACGGGGTACCGCTCGAACAGGGTGGCCACGTCGCCGGTGGCGTCGCGGCCGGTCAGGACGTCGGTCCAGACGCCGGCGGGCAGCGGCAGCACCGTGTCGCGCCAGCCGCCGGCGGCTTCCAGGCCGACCGGCAGCCGGGTCACCGCCACCGCGAGGTCCGCGCTGCGCGTGTAGGCCAGCACGTGCTCCGCTGCCGCACCTTCGGCCCGCAGCGGCCGGTAGCCGCGGAACAGCGCCGGGTGTTCGCGGCGCAGCCGCAGCGCCTTGTGCACGACGAGCAGCTTCGCCGCGCCCGACGCGTCGATCTCCGGCAGCTCGCCGTCGATGACCCGCGCCAGGATCTCGCGCCGGACCGCGTAGTCGACCGCGCGGCGGTTGTCCGGGTCGACCAGCGAGAAGTCCCACAGCTCGGTGCCCTGGTAGACGTCCGGGACGCCGGGCGCGGTCAGCTGCACCAGCTTCTGGCCGAGCGAGTTCGCGTACCCGGGCTTTTCGATGCGCGCGACGAACGTCTCGATCTCCGACGCCAGACCGGCGTCGCCCATCACGTCCCCGGGCCAGGCGGCGACGTCGGCCTCGAACGCCTCGTCGTGGCTGGTCCAGCTGGTCCGGAGCTTGGCCTCCTTGGCCGCCTTGTCGAGGTAGTCCCGCAGCCGGGCCGGCTCGATCGGCCAGGCCGCGACCAGCGTCTGCCACGCGAGGAGGTTCAGCGACGGCTCGTCGATCCCACGCCGCGCGGTCCACCGGCGGACGGCCTCGGCGAACTCGCCGGGCACCTCCGCGAGCACGGCCATCCGCGCCCGGGTGTCCTCCGAGCGCTTGGTGTCGTGCGTGGTCAGCGTCGTCATCGAGGCCGGGTAGCCGGCTTCGCGCTCGGCCGCCAGGCGGTGGAACTCCTCGACGCCGAGGCCGAACCGGTCCGGGTTCCCGCCGACCTCGTTGAGCGCGGCGAACCGGGTGTAGCGGTAGAACGTCGTGTCCTCGGTGCCCTTCGCCACGACCATGCCGGACGTCTGCTGGATCCGGGTGGCCAGCTCGCTGCCGGGGTTTTTCCGCACGTACGCGTCGAGGATGAGCAGCGCGTCGGCGAGGTCGGGCCGGGCCTGCCGGGCGCCTTCGATCGCCGCCGTCCAGTGCGCCGCGCCTTCGGGGAGGTAGGAGCGGTAAACGGGGAAGGCGATCATGGTCTCGGCGACGGCCTGCCGGGCCTGCTCGGAATCGACGTCGGGCAGCAGCGCCGCGATCCGCCGGACCTCGGCCACGAGGATGTGGTCGGTGACCAGGCGCCGGGCCTCGGCCTCGACGCGGTGGTAGCCGGTCTTCACGCCCAGCTCCGTGGCCAGCGCGGTGAAGTCGGGCTCGGCGCCCGGGTCGACGAAGACGCCGGCGATCTCGCGCAGGGCGTCGTAGCCGGTGGTGCCGTCGACCGCCCAGCTCTGCGGCAGCGGCTCGCCCGGGTGCAGGATCTTCTCCGCCACGACCCAGGCGCCCGGGGCGTTCTCGCGCAGCCGCCGGAAGTACCCGCCCGGGTCGGCGAGGCCGTCCGGGTGGTCGACGCGCAGGCCGGTGACGTCGCCGTCGGCGACCCAGCGCAGGACCTCGCCGTGCGTCTCGGCGAACACGATCGGGTCCTCGACGCGGACCGCGGCCAGGTTCGTGATGTCGAAGAACCGACGGTAGGTCAGCTCCGCGTTGCCGCGGCGCCAGCCGACCAGGCGGTAGTGCTGGCGCTCGTGGACCTCCTGGGGTGTCCCGCTTTCCGTGCCGGGGGCGATCGGGAAGCGGTGGTCGTAGTAGGCGAGCTCGCCGTCGTCGACGGTCAGCTCGGCGACGGCTCCGTCGGCACTGTCGTCGCCGAGCACCGGCAGCAGGATCGGGCCGCGGTCCCAGTCGACGTCGAAGAAGGACGCGAACTCCGAGTCGCGGCCGTGCGCCAGCACGTCCCACCACCACCGGTTGACCTTCGGCACCTCGACCGACATGTGGTTCGGCACGATGTCGACGACCAGGCCGAGCCCGAGCTCCTTCAGCAGTGCGCTGAGCTCCTGCCGGGCCGATTCACCGCCCAGCGCGGGCCGCGCGCGGCCCGCGTCGACGACGTCGTAGCCGTGCGTCGAGCCGGGCGCCGCGTCGAGCACCGGCGACGCGTAGAGCGCGCCGATGCCCAGGTCACGCAGGTAGCCGGCGATACCGGCGGCGTCGCTGAAGGAGAACTCCGGGCGCAGCTGCACCCGGTAGGTCGACTCCGGCACCGTCATTCGGGCTCCGTCCGCTGCAGCACGATCAGGGAGCGGGCGGGCAGGGTGAGCTGGCCGCCGCCTTCGATGGGTTTCGCGTCGTGGGGCTCGACCTCGCCGGTCGCGGTGTCGACGACGACCGTCCAGGCCTCGCCGTAGCCGTTGCCCGGCAGCTTCGCGTCGATGTCCTCGTAGTGCGCGTTGAACGCGAGCAGGAACGAGTCGTCCTCGACGTGCATCCCGCGCGGGTCGAGGTCGGGGATCGCCTGGCCGTTGAGGAAGACGACGACCGCCTTGCCGAAGCCGTCGTCCCAGTTCTGCTCGGTCATCTCCTCGCCGGCCGGGGTGAACCAGGCGATGTCGCCGAGCTTGTCGCCCTTGCCGACCGGGCCGCCCTGGAAGAACCGGCGGCGGCGGAACACCGGGTGCCGGTGCCGGAACGCGGTCAGCCCGCCGGTGAAGCGGACCAGGGCGGTGTGCTCGGTGGCCAGCGCCCAGTCCATCCAGGACAGTTCGGAGTCCTGGCAGTAGACGTTGTTGTTGCCCTGCTGGGTCCGGCCGAACTCGTCGCCGTGCAGGATCATCGGCACGCCCTGCGACAGCAGCACCGTGGCCAGCATGTTGCGCTGCTGGCGGGCGCGCAGCTCGTTCACCTCGGCGTCGTCGGTGTCGCCCTCGACCCCGCAGTTCCACGACCGGTTGTCGTCGGCGCCGTCGCGGCCGTCCTCACCGTTGGCCTCGTTGTGCTTTTCGTTGTAGGACACCAGGTCCCGCAGCGTGAAGCCGTCGTGCGCGGTGACGAAGTTGATCGACGCGAACGGGCGGCGGCCGTCGTCCTGGTAGAGGTCCGACGAGCCGGTGATCCGCGACGCGAACTCACCCAGCGTCGAGGGCTCGCCGCGCCAGAAGTCGCGGACGGTGTCGCGGTACTGCCCGTTCCACTCCGTCCACAACGGCGGGAAGTTGCCGACCTGATAGCCACCGGGACCGACGTCCCACGGCTCGGCGATCAGCTTCACCTGGCTCACGATCGGGTCCTGCTGCACCAGGTCGAAGAACGTGGACAGCCGGTCGACGTCGTAGAACTCGCGCGCCAGCGCCGAGGCGAGGTCGAAGCGGAAGCCGTCGACGTGCATCTCCGTCACCCAGTACCGCAGCGAGTCCATGATCAGCTGCAGGGTGTGCGGGTTGCGCACGTTGAGGGAGTTCCCGGTGCCGGTGTAGTCCATGTAGTACTCGGGCTCCCCCTCCACCAGCCGGTAGTAGGCCTCGTTGTCGATGCCGCGCATCGACAGGGTCGGCCCGAGGTGGTTGCCCTCCGCGGTGTGGTTGTAAACCACGTCGAGGATCACTTCGATGCCGGCCTCGTGGAAGGCCTTGACCATGCCCTTGAACTCCTGGACCTGGCCGCCTTCGCCGGGCATCGCGGCGTAGGAGTCGTGCGGCGCGAAGTAGCCGATCGTGTTGTAGCCCCAGTAGTTCGTGAGGCCCTTCTCCTCCAGGCCGTGGTCGGAGACGAACTGGTGCACCGGCAGCAGCTCCACCGCCGTCACGCCGAGCTTCTGCAGGTGCTCGACGACGGCGGGGTGCGCCATCCCGGCGTACGTGCCCCGCAGCGCCTCGGGCACGAACGGGTGATTCACCGTCATGCCCTTGACGTGGGCTTCGTAGATGACCGTCTCGTTGTACGGCCGCTTCGGCTGGCGGTCGTTGCCCCAGTCGAAGAACGGACTCGCCACCAGCGAATACGGCACCCGACCGGCGGAGTCGTCGTCGTTGCGCTCGTCCGGGTTGGCGAACTGGTAGCCGAACAGCGACTCGTCCCACTTCACGCCGTGCGAGACGGCCTTCGCGTAGGGGTCGATGAGCAGCTTGTTCGGGTTGCAGCGCAGGCCGCGGGCCGGGTCGTACGGGCCGTGGACGCGGAAGCCGTACCGCTGCCCGGGCCCGACGTTGAGCAGGTAGCCGTGGTGGACGAAGCCGTCCACCTCTTCGAGCGCGTACCGCGTCTCGTTGCCCTCGGCGTCGAACAGGCACAGTTCGACCCGCTCGGCCGCCTCGGAGAACAGGGCGAAGTTCGTCCCGACTCCGTCGTAGGTGGCGCCGAGCGGGTAGGGCGTTCCGGGCCAGGGCCGCACTGAAATCTCCTCGAGCTGTTGCAGGGTGTACCAGGCGCGCCCGCGTTCACGGACGCGCATCACTGGGGGTCGTGCGCCAGGGGGTACCCGTTACCCGGGTAACGGACGCGCCGCTGCGAGCGGCGCGACCGCGGCGCGCACTCCCTTCGCGGTGAAGAAGCCGTCGACGCTGACGGGAAGGGGAATCCGCCAGTTAGGGTACTGGTCGACCGTGCCGGGCAGATTCGGCTGCCGTACCTGGCCCGCCACGTCGGCCGGCGACGTCAGCACGAGCCGGGACGCGGCTTCCGCGAGCAGGGTGTGCAGCGCGACGACCATGTCGTCGGCCGGGATCCCTTCCCGGGCAAGGAGTTCCCGCAGCGCTTGGCGTTCCGCCGCGGCGGAATTCTCTTCGGCTTCGACGCCCCGGTCCAGCAGCCCCAGCTCGGCCCGGACCCGCACGTGCTCGCCCTGCAGCCAGCCGGCGACCGTCGGCAGGTCGTGCGTCGAAATGCTGGCCATCGCCTCGGGGTCCCAGTCGGCCGGGCGGGTGAAGGGCTTGCCCGGCGCGTCCCAGTCGCGTTCGAACCACAGCACGGCCGAGCTGAGCATGCCCCGCTCGTGCATGGTCTCGGTGACGGTGTCCTCGACGGTGCCGAGGTCCTCCCCCACGACGACCGCGCCGGCCCGGTGGGCTTCGAGCGCGAGCACGCCGACCATGGCCTCGGCGTCGTAGTGGACGTAGGTGCCGCGGTGCGCGGGCTCGCCCGGCGGGATCCACCAGAGCCGCCAGAGCCCGGCGATGTGGTCGACGCGGATGCCGTCGGCGTAGCGCAGCACGCCCCGGATGACGTCCCGGAACGGCGCGTACCCGGCCTCGGCGAGCTTGTCCGGCCGCCACGGTGGCAGGTTCCAGTCCTGCCCCTGCTGGTTGAAGGCGTCCGGTGGCGCGCCGACCCGGACGTCGGCGGCGAAGACGTCCCGCACCGCCCAGGTGTCGGCCCCGCCGGGGTGCACGCCGACGGGCAGGTCGTGCACGATCCCGACGGTCATCCCGGCGTCGCGCGCGTCCTTCCGGGCCTTCTCCAGCTGCGTCCGGCAGAGGTGCTGGAGCCAGGTGTGGAAGCCGACGCGCTCCTTGAGCTCTTCGCGTGCCTTTTCGACCTCCTGCCCGGCCGGGTTCCGAAGCGGCTCCGGCCAGTCCCGCCAGTCAGCGCCGTGCTGTTCGGCGAGGGCGCAGAAGAGGGCAAACTCTTCGAGGTCTTGATCATCGGGCAGGTCTTCGACCCGGTGCGGCCACAGCAGCTCGAGCGCGGCCCGTTTCGCCGTCCAGACGGCGTCGTAGTCGATGAGCTCGCCGTCGCGGTCCGGGGCGAGGGACTGCACGGCCTCCTGCGTCGCGGCATCGGCCTGCGCGTAGGTGTCGGTGGTGGTGACGCGCAGGTAGATCGGGTTGGCGAACCGCCGGCTCGCGGGCGAGTAGGGCGACCGCTCGACGGGGTGGGCGGGGCTGAAGGCCTGCACGGGGTTGACCAGCAGCACGCCGGCGTCCAGTTCGGAGGCCGAGCGGGCGGCGAAGGTCGCGAGGTCGGCGTAGTCGCCGATGCCCCAGGAACCGGCCGAGTGCAGGGCGTAGAGCTGCAGCATCCAGCCCCAGGCGGGCGGGACGTCCGGCAGCTTCGCGGGCACGACGGCCAGCACGACGTCCTGCTCGGCGGTGACGAGCCGGTGCCAGCCGAGCGGCAGGTCAGCGGGCAGTTCGCCGTCGGTTTGCCGCCGGCTCCCGTCCTCGAGCACGATCTCGGCTTCGGTGCCGAGCGCCCGGGTGTCCCCTTCTTTGAGGACGATGGTCGGCGGCAGCCTTGTCGTGGTCTCGCGGACGCCGAGTGCCTGGGCGATGGCCTCGTCGGTGGTGGCATCGACCCCGAACTGCCCCAGGACGGCGACGACGACATCGTCTTCGACCTCGACCCAGACCTGGTCGGCGTTCTCGTACCGGGTGGCGACGCCATAGCGGTCGGCGAGCTGGTGCAGGGCGCTGCGGGCGGGGATCTCGTCGGGCACGGGCCAAGCATTCCGGTGCCCGGCCGATCGCGCCATCCGCACGGGGTGACATCACCCCCGCCGGCTGGCCAGTGCGCCCCGCGACCTCGATGGGAGCCGACGGCAGCCAGGGAGCACTGGCGCCCGACCGCTGCCCGGGAGGGCCGGCGGCAGCCGGCGACCAGCTGCCGCCGGGGAGGGCCGGCGGGAGCCGGCGGCTGGCGAGCGTTGAAGCCCGTTGGGAGCTGGCGCCCGGCGGCGGCTTGCGGACGCAGGCTGGTGGCCTATAGGGGGCCGATCCTGGAGCCCGGCGGAAGCATGGCACCACTGACCGCTCCCAACCTCGCGCGCTCCGCGTCCTCCCGATTGACCGGCTCCCGATCCGGCGGGTACATCCGCCTACCCGGACGGAAGCGCAGGCAAAGCCGCTGGCCCCCGCGCCGGGCGAAGCTGTGAACTCTGCCGAGCCCGGCAACTCCCGCCAATCCGCCCAAGCTCCCGCCAACCCGGCAGCGCCAAACCCGGCAGCGCCCGGGCCGGCAGCGCCCGGGCCGGCAGCGGCCCTGCGGGCAGTCATCCCCCTGCTCTCGTACCAGCGGCGCCGCGGGCAGCCGAACGACCCGTGCCCCTCCAACCCGCCACCCGATCCGCCTCGTTCCCGCCACCCCGCGCACCCGCCATCGGCCCTCGCCGACAGCCAATCCGCCCCGCATCCCGCAACCCCACCGGCGGCCCTGCCGACCTCACCCTTCCTGCCGCCCGTCAGCTCCTCTTACTCCCGGCTCCTCCCCCGGCCCGCGAGCAGCACCGCCGCGCCCGCCACCGCCATCACCACGCTCGCCACGACATGCAGCGAAGGCGGCAACACGTGCAGCTGGACGAACCAGCTGGGCGACCGCGCGTCCAGCAGCCGGTTCAGCAACCCGCCCGCGCCCTGGACCACCAGCAGGATCCCCAGCAGCTCGATCACGACCGCACCTCCTCGCGCTTGCCGAACAGCTCCTCCCACACCGGCCCGGTGAGCAGCCAGATCGTCGCCACCGTGCCCAGCCGCGGGAACCAGCCCCACAGCGGCGCCACCTGCTCCGGCGTGCCGATCGCGAGGATCGCCGCCAGCAGCGCCGCCGCGGACAGTCCGCAGGCCAGCAGGCACTTGCCGAACTCGCGCCACTCGTGGCGCCGGCCCCGCCGCTTCGGGGGTGGCGGCGGCCCGCCGGCGAACCGGTGCGCGAACCGCGCGTCGGCCCAGCGCACCATGCCCGGCCCGAACACGACGCTGAAGCCCAGGTACACCGCCGCGAGACCGTGGGTGAAGTTCGCCTTCGCCCCACCGGCCAGGTCGATCACCGTCGCCACCAGCACGACCACGTCGATCAGCGGTACCATGGCCAGCAGCACGACCGACGCCCGCCGGGCTCGCAGCGCGTACCGCACCGCCAGGCCCGCTACGAGCAGCACCCAGAACCCGATCTCGCCGCCCGCGATGACGGCGGCCATCGGATTCTCCGCGAAGAACTTCCCGATTTCGTCCACGCTTCCAGGCTCGCCCGCGGGCCGCCTCGAGCGCGTCGTCAGAAAGCACGACCGTGGGTCATCACTTCGTAGGACGCGCCCCGGTCACCCCGTGTGCTCGAATGGTCACATGTCCCTCCCACGCCTGCGTTCGCTCCCGGTGTGGCAGCAGGACGCCCTGATCGCGCTGACCACCTGGCTGATCGGCTTCCTCGTCTACGCTGCCGGCATCCACCGGCTGGTCACCGCGTACGACCACGCCCCGCTGTGGGTGCGGCTGCTGGAGCTGACCGCGCTGTGCGGCCTCGAGCTGCTCCGCCGGTGGGTACCGGGCGCGCTGCTGCTCGCCACCGCCGTGCTCGCGGCCGACATCTGGCTCAGCCCGTCACTGCCGGTCGTGGTCATCTACACCGACTTCCTCTACGCGGCGACGCTGTACGGCTCCCGCCGCACGAGCCGGGTGATGATCGGCGTCGCCGCCCTGTCGGTGGTGTCCGTGCTGGCCGCACTCCTCGTACTGGGGCAGCAGTGGCGCACGGCGGTGCTGGCCGCGGTGAGCATGCTGCCGTTCGTCCTCATGCCGGTGTGGTGGGCGGCGAACGTCCGGCAGCAGCGCGACGTCGCCGACGCCGAGCGGGCGAACGCGGGGCAACTCGCCAAAATCGCGGAGCTGGACCGGCGGGCGGCGGTGGCCGCCGAACGCGGGCGGATGGCGCGCGACCTGCACGACGTGATCGCCGGGCACCTCTCGGCCATCGCGATCCAGTCGGAGGCCGCCCTGTCCTTGCAGGACCCGAAGCTGGCGAAGACGGTGCTGAAATCGGTGCGGGAGAACAGTGTCAGCGCGCTGGAGGAGATGCGGACGATGATCGGCCTGCTGAAGACCGAGGGCGGTGACGCGGAGATCGCCGCACCGGCCCGGCTGGCGGAGCTGTCCAAACTGGTCGAATCGGCGCGGGCGAGCGGGCTGGCGGTGACCGTGGAGTCCACTGTGGACAAACAAGCCCCGCTCCCGGCCGCGGTGGACCTGACCGCGTACCGGATCGCCCAGGAGGCCTTGACTAACGCGGTGAAGCACGCCCCGGGCGGCCAGGTCGACGTGGACATCCGGCACGTCGACGGGATCCTGGCCGTGGAGGTCCGCAACGACGTGCACCACCCGAGCACCGGCGCCGACGGCTCCGGCACGGGCCTGCTGAACATGCGCGAGCGAGCGGACGCGGTGGGCGGGACGCTGACCGCGGGGCCGGCCGGCGAGAGCTGGCTGGTCCGTGCCGAACTGCCGGTGGGCCCGGCGGAAGGGGCGGACCGATGACCGTCACCGTCCTCATCGCGGACGACCACGAAGCCATCCGGGACGGCCTCACCATGATCCTCAACAACGCCGACGGCGTCCGGGTCGTCGGGGAGGCCGCGGACGGCGCCACCGCCGTCCGGCAGGCCCGGGCGCTGCGCCCGGACGTCACCTTGATGGACGTCCGGATGCCGGGCGTCGACGGGATCACCGCCACCCGTCAGGTGCTCGCCGAAGGGCTGTCCGAGGTCCTCGTGCTCACCACCTTCGACCTCGACGAGTACGTCGATGGCGCGCTACGTGCCGGTGCGGCCGGGTTCCTGCTCAAATCGGTCGAAGCGTCGCGGCTGATCGAAGCCGTGAAACAGGTCGCGGCCGGTGAAGGAGTGCTCGCCCCGCAGATCACGCGGCGGGTGATCACCGCGTTCGCCGCCGGCAGCCGGGAACCCGCGCCCGCGCCCCACGGCCTCGAGGACCTGACCGAGCGCGAACGTGAGGTGCTCGCCTGCCTCGGCGAGGGCCTGACGAACACCCAGATCGGCACCCGGCTCTACATCGGCGAGACGACGGTGAAGACGCACGTCTCGCGCGTGCTGGCCAAGCTCGACCTGCGCTCCCGCACCCACGCCGCGATCCTCGCCCGGGAGAATGGCCTGACCCGGGAAAACCCGGCGTCCGCCGTTCTGCGGAAACCTCCGTGACCTTCTAACTTCTCCTCATGGGTGTGCGGAGAACGTTGAACGTGGACGATGTCCTGAAGCGCCAGGACTCCGGGGAGCTCAAGCGGCGGCTGCGCGGACGCGACCTGGTCGGGTTCGGTGTCGGGATCATCATCGGCACCGGCATCTTCACCCTCGCGGGCGTCGAGGCGAAGACGCACGCCGGGCCCTCGGTGACGCTGTCGTTCGTGCTCGGCGCGGTCGTCGCGGGGCTCGCGGCGCTCTGCTACGCCGAGCTCGCCTCCAGCGTCCCGACGGCCGGAAGCGCTTACACATACGCCTTCGCCACCCTCGGCGAGGTGTTCGCCTGGATCATCGGCTGGGACCTGCTGCTGGAGTTCGCGCTCGGCGCCGCCGTGGTGTCGCGCGGCTGGTCCGGCTACCTGGCCAACCTGCTCGGGCTTTCGCCGGAGTGGTTCGGCGAGGACGCGAAGGTGAACGTCGGGGCGGTGCTGATCATCGCGGTGCTGACCGTCGTCGCCGTGCTGGGCATCAAAGAGTCGGCCTGGCTGACCAACGTGCTCGTCTGCGTGAAGGTCGCGGTCTGCGTGCTGGTGCTGGCGGTCGGCTTGTTCTTCGTCAAGGGCGCCAATCTGACGCCGTTCATCCCGCCGGCCCAGGCTCCCGCGAACGGCTCGACGGTGCTGGAGCAGCCGATCGTCCAGGCCGCACTCGGCCTGGAGCAGTCGGTCTACGGCATCGCCGGGATGGTCACGGCAGCCGCCATCGTCTTCTTCGCCTACACCGGCTTCGAAGCGCTCGCGAACCTCGGTGAGGAGACCCTGAACCCGCGCAAGGACCTGCGGGTCGGCATCCTCGGCGCGCTCGGCGTGTGCGCGCTGCTCTACATCGGTGTGTCGATCGTGCTGACCGGCATGATCCCGTTCACCGACATCGACACCGGCGCGCCGCTGGCCGACGCGTTCGACCGGGTCGGCCAGCACTGGGTCGGCGCGCTCATCTCGCTCGGCGCGGTGACCGGGCTGACGTCGGTGATGATGGTCGAGCTGGTCACGATCGGGCGCATCGGCTTCGCCATGGGCCGCGACGGCCTGCTGCCGAAGGCGCTCGGCGCCACGCACCCGCGCTGGGGCACTCCGCACCGGATGACCATCGGCGGTGCCGCGCTGATCGCCGTGCTGGCCGCGTTCATCCCGATCTCCGAGCTGGCCGACATGGTGAGCATCGGCGCGCTTTCGGCGATGATCATCGTGGCCGTCGCGGTGCCGGTGTTGCGCCGCCGCCGGCCCGATCTGGACCGGCCGTTCAGGGTGCCGTTCTCGCCGGTCGTCCCGATTCTGGCCGCGCTGGCGTGCTTCTACCTGATGCTCAACCTCAACGTGCTCACCTGGATCCGGTTCGCCGTGTGGCTGGTGCTCGGCCTGGTCATCTACTTCGCCTACGGCCGCCGCCACTCGCGGTTCGCGCCCGGGAACGCCGAGGCGGTCAGTCCCAAAACGACGGAGTGAGGCCGGCGACGCGGGCCACCTCGTGCGTCACGGCGACCTGGTCCGCGTCGACGACCACCAGTACCCCGAGCCCGGCCAGCGCCGCCGTGACCCATTCGACGGGCTGGTCGTGGATCCCGTTGTCCCCGAACGACGGATAGGTGTCCACAACGGACAGCAGCGTGCCTTCCGCACCGATGCGGACGCCCGCCACGAGCACGAAGTGGCCACCTGGCGGACGCCAGAGGGACGTCCACAATGGCGGGACGCCGGTGTCGAGGTAATCGAGCAGCGCGCGTTCCGGGGTGTCGTGGGCACCTAGCTCGGCGCCGTCGATCCGGGCGATCACCGCGACGCGCGGCACGTCCCACAGGCCGGCCAGCAGGTCGAAGAGCGTCTCGGTGGTCCACTCCCCCGTCACCGGCACCGCCGCGAGGGCGCCGCCCGACAGCGAACCGACGGCCCTTGCCAGCCCGGAGACCCGCGTCCCCGCGGCGGCCGGGTCGTCGACGACCGGGACCGGCAACCGGAACTCCGGGCGGCCGGCCTCGCCGGGCGGGCGCACGACCGGCCCGCGGACCGTCCCCGCGGCCACCGCGACGGTGTCCTGGTCGGGCACGTCGAGCCCGGCCGCGCGCAGCGCCGCGAGCCCGCAGAACGCCGCGGCCAGGCCGTCTTTCTGGGGCAGCTCCGCCTGGGCGACTGCGGCCAGCCGGGCCCCGCCCGGCAGCCACCGCACCCCGGACAGGTCGAGCTGCCCGCCGTCGATCCCCGAAGACATCGGTCCTCTCAGCGGCTTCCCGGATTCGATGACGTCATCATCCCAGCCTCAATAACGCCACAGGTGTGCGGCCACGATCTCGTCGGCCGTGCGCTCGGCCGCCCACGCCGCGTCGGACGCCCGGACCGCGCGGAAGGCCCCGAGCAGGTCGTCGCCGAGCACGCCGGCGACCCGCGGCGAGGCCGTCAGGGCGGCGTCCTGCTCGGCGGTGTCCGCCGGCAGCCGGCGCACCCCGCGCGTCTCCCGCTCGCCTTCGGTCCAGCCGCCCGGGTCCTCGGCGATCGGGTCGGGCAGCGCGGCCGCGTCTTCGATGCCGGCCATCCCGGCGGCCAGCACCACGGCCAGGGCGAGGTAGGGGTTGGCGGAGGCGTCCGACGTCTTGAGCTCGACGTTCGCGTGGTCGGCGCCCAGCAGCGGCGAGCCCGGGACGTACCGCAGCGGCGCTTCCCGGTTCTCGACGCCCCAGAAGGCGTAGGCGCCCGCGAAGTAGCCGGGGCGCAGCCGCAGGGTCGACGGGACGCTCGGCGCGGTGATCGCGGTCAGCGCCGGCAGGTCGCGCAGCAGGCCGGCGAGGTAGCCGGCGCCGTCGGCGGCGGGGATGCCGCTATCCCCGTCGTCGAGGAGGTTTCGGCCCTTGCGTCGGACGGAGGTGTGCAGGTGCCAGCCGTTGCCGGCCGCACCGAGCCCGACCAGCGGCGCGAAGCTGACGACGAGGCCGTGCGCGTGCGCGGCGGCGTGGATGGTCTGGCGGGCCAGCAGCTGGTCGTCGGCGGCGGAGACCGGATCGGTGGCAGCCAGCGACAGCTCGACCTGCGCCACGCCGTACTCGGCGTGCAGCTGACCGATCCGCAGGCCGTTGGCGGCGAAGTCGTGCAGGAGGGCGGCGACGAAGCCGTCGAGGCCGACCAGGGCGTGCGGGCTGTAAGCGGGCCCGGGGTGCCCGGGCGTGGTGACGACATCGGTGCTGCCCGCGGGCGCGACGGCGAACTCGAGCTCGTAGCCGGCCCGGAACTCCAGCCCGCGCCGCGCGCCCTCGGCGACCTGCGCTTCGAGGACGGCGCGCTGGCAGTAGGGCCACGGCTCACCGTCGGCGGCGACCTGCCGGACGGGCGCCCAGGCCAGCGCGGGCTGCCCGGCGAGCCGCCGCAGCCGGTCGACGACCGGCAGGAGCCGGATGTCCCCGGACGGCGTGGCGAGGCCGGCGTGCCCATAGGTGATGGCGTCGTGGCTGTCGAAAACGGCGAAGAGCGAGGTGACCCCGACGCCCCGCGACGCGGCGCCGGCGAGGCCGCCGATGGGGACGATGCGCGAGCGCGGGATGCCGTTGTTGTCCGCCCAGGCGAGGTGCACACCAGCCACCCCGGCCGCGGCGAAGTCCTTCGCCGCCGCTGACGCCGCTTTGGTCATGGCATCCGCCTCCTCGGGCCCCGGACAGACCCCCGCCCTTCCCGGGGGGACGTCCCCGCTCCAGCGTATCGGGCGTGTCCGACGAAATGGCCGGAGAAAGCGCCGGCGGGCCGGATTGTCCACATCACGGCAGGCCTGTGGGCAACTCGGCGAGGCACCGACCCGGCGAGCATCAACCAGGCGTGGCGATCCGGCTGACCTGGCAGGGCACCCAACCGGGCGAGGCACCGGCCCGGCAGAGCCTCGACCCGGCACGCCAACCCCGGGCCAGGCATGGACCGGGCAGGCACCCGCCCGACGCCTCAGCCCAGCAGGCCTCAACCTGGCAGGGCACCAACCAGGAAAGGCACCGGCCCGGCAGAGCCTCGACCCGGCACGCCAACCCGGGCCAGGCATGGACCGGGCAGGCACCCGCCCGACGCCTCAACCCGGCAGGCCTCACCTTGGCAGGCTCAACTTGGCAGGGCATCAGCCCTGCGAACCTCGACCCGGCAGGACACCCAGCCCGCCATGGCACCAACCCGGCAGGCACCCGCCCGACAGGCCTCACCGCGGCAAGGCACCAGCCCAGCGAGTTCTCACCCAGGCGGCTCCGGCGCCGGCCGCACAGGCTCGTCCCGGCTCCGCAACGCCACCCCACCCGCCACCGCCAGCGTCCCCAGTGCCTCCGGTAGCGACGGCACCTGCCCCAGCAGCACGAACCCCAGCACCCCGGCCGTGACCGGCAGCAGCGCCAGCAGGACCGCGAACCGGGCCTGTCCGAGCCTCCGCAGCACCACCTGGTCGAGCGCGTACGGCACCACCGTCGACAGCACCCCCACGCCGACCCCCAGCAGCAGCATCCGTGGCGAAGACCACACCTCCCCGGTCCCGAGAGCCAGCGGGGACAGCCCCACCGTCGCCGCGAGGAAGCCGATCGCCAGGCTGTCGATCCCCGATCCCTCGGCTGACGCCACCCTCTTGCCCAGGAGGACGTAGCCCGCCCAGGCCGCCGCCGCGCCCAGGGCGAACAGCACCCCGGAAACCGAACCCGCGAGCTGGACGTCCGCGATCGCCGCCACCCCGCAGGCCACCAGCACCACCGCCAGCACGTCCCGCCGGGACCGGGACCCGAACGCCGCCACCAGGACCGGGCCCACGAACTCCAGCGCCACGACCGTCCCCAGCGGGAGGCGGGCGATCGCCTCGTAGAAGAGCACGTTCATGACCGCCGTCACGACGCCGAACGCGATCGCCAGGACCAGCCGGCGGCCCCGCCAGGCGGCCCGGGGCGGGCGCCGCCAGGCCAGGAGCACCACCGCCGCGCCGAGGCAGCGCAGCCACGCGACCCCGGCCGGGGTCGCGTGGCCGAAAAGGCCGACCGCGATCGCCGCGCCGGCGTACATGGAAATTCCGCTGAGAACGAACAACAGCGGGGCGGGTACCGCGGAAAGCCTCCTCGGCGAAGTCAGCGTGCTCACTACCTCATGGTGCCTGACCACGGAAAACGTAACTCTCCGGGTATTCGTCTCCTGCATTGCGGGATCCCGCTACGACATCCGGGGTAAATCGACGTGACTCAGCTCCCACCGGCGCGGGAACACTTGCGGGCCGCGAAACGTCTGGAAGAGTGGAAGCACGAACACCGCGGAGCCGGAGGCGATCGCCGCCCCCGACATCAGTCCGATGTGGGCGTAGCTGGATCGATGGCACCGGGCAACCGGTGCCGGGACGGAGGGAGACCCCCATGACAACGCCGACGCTCACCCGCCCCGAACTGACCGCCGCCGACCGCTGTGACCGGTGCGGGGCCGCAGCTCAGGTACGCGCCGTCCTCAAGGGCGGCGAGCTTCTCTTCTGCGGGCACCACGCCCGCGAGCACGAGGCCAAGCTCAAGGAACTGTCCGCCGACATCCAGCGGTAACGACCCCGAAACGCCCGAAGGCGGCCGGTGCGCACAGGCACCGGCCGCCTTCGCATTTTTGAAACCTGCACAGCCTGCAACTTGCAAAGTGCGTGGCGGATATCACGGTACGGCCGCGAAAAGCCGTGATTACGGACACGAAACCGGACAAGAAATCAGACAGAATCCAGCACGACTTCGAACGCCACTTCGGCGGCTCCCAGCAGCTTCACATCGGCTCCCAACGCCGAGCTGATGATCCGGGTGCCGCCGACCGCCCGGCTCACCAGGCTGCGCCGGCGCACCTCCGTGCCGACGTGCCGCAGCACCGCCTCCGGCAGCACCGTCAGCAGGTCGCCGAGGATCACCAGCTGCGGCCCGAGCAGGTTGACGACGTTGATCAGCCCCAGCGTCAGCCACTCGGCGAACTCCGCCAGCCGCGACAGCGCCGCCTCCGGGTTCCGGCCCAGCTCGCGCAGCTCGAACAGGATCGCCCCGCGAGGCGTGTCCTCGGGCAGGCCGAGCGCCCGGCACAACGCCGCTTCTCCGACCTCGGTCTCCCAGCAGCCGCTGCTGCCGCAGTAGCAGGCCCGCCCGTCCGGGCGGATCACCATGTGCCCGATCTCGCCGACGTAGCCGGAGCCGCCGCGCAGCGCCGACCCTTCGGCGATGACGCCGCCGCCGACCCCGACGTCCGCCGAGATGTACACCACGTCGGACGCCCCGCGGGCCGCGCCGCGCAGGTGCTCGGCGACCGCGCCGAACTCGGCGTCGTTGCCGACCATGATCGGGATCTGCAGCACCCCGCCGAGCCGTTCGCCGAGCGCGACGTCGGTCCAGCGCAGGTTCGGCGCCTCGTGCACGTACCCGTCGGACCGCCGGACGACGCCCGGTACCGACACCCCGGCCGCCACCGGGGTCACGTCGAGGTCGCCGGCCAGGACGGCCGTCGACTCGATGACGTGGGTGATGACCTCGTCGGGCTGGCCCATCCGGCCGCGCAGGTTCCAGCTGTTGCGGCCCAGGATCTGGCCGCCCAGCCCGACCAGGGCGATCGCGACGTGCTCGACCTGCAGGTCGACCGCGAGCACGACCGCCGCGTGCGGCTGGGGCAGGACCAGGAGCGAGGGGCGGCCCGCCCCTCGTCCCGGCCTCGGCACCTTCTCCTCGACGACACCGGCTTCGGCGAGCCCGTCGACGAGGGTCTTGATCGTGCTCCGGTTGAGCCCCAGCTCGGCGGCCAGGGTCGCCCGGGTGCTCGGCCCGCCGACGTGCAGCAGGCGGAGCAGGGTCGTGCGGTTGTGCCGACGCACCTCGTCCGGACGTGCGACGGGTGAGCTGGACACGGACCTGATCATTCCATGCTGGTTCAGCGCGTGGACGCAGCCGCGCGGCGCCGGGACAGCGCGTCGACCGTGGCGGCGAGCAACAGGACCAGGCCGGTGACGATGTTGACCACCGCGGCCGGCTGCTTGAGCAGGCCCAGGCCGTTGATGACCACGGCGATCACCAGGCCACCGACGACGGCGTCGGCCACGCGGCCCTTACCGCCGAACAGCGACGTGCCGCCGATGACGGCCGCGCCGACCGAGTACAGCAGCGTGTTGAGGCCACCGGACTGCGGGCTGACCGAGCCCACCTTCGACGCGGCGACGATGCCGCCGATGGCCGCGACCGCCGAGCCGATGACGAACACGCTCGCCCGGATCTTCGGCACGTCGATACCGGCGCGGCGGGCGGCTTCCTTGTTGCCGCCGACCGCGTACACGTACCGGCCGTACTTGGTCCGGTTGAGCACGTAGGTCCCGGCCACCAGCAGCACCAGCATGATCGGGATGACGTACGGGACGCCCTGGATCGTGACGACCGCCTTGTTCGGCGAGCGGTTGATCGTCAGCAGCCAGGTGCCCAGGCCCGACAGCACCACGAGCGCGGCGACCTTGACGACCACCAGCGCCGTCGGCTGGACGACCAGGCCGCGCTGGAGCCGCCGGAAGTGGCTCAGCAGCGTGATCACCGCGAACCCGCCGGCCGCGACGAGGAAGAAGATCCAGCTGCCGAGGACGTTCAGGTTGCCGTTGGCGATCTTGTACAGGACGTCGGAGTTGGTGATGCCGATCGTGCCGCCCTCACCGATGAACTGCAGCAGGACGCCCTGCCACACGATGAACAGCGCCAGCGTCACGACGAAGGACGGCATGCCGATCTTCGACACCAGGAAGCCGGTGATGCAGCCGATCGCGGTGCCCACGCAGATGGCGAGCAGGATCTCCAGCCAGGCGCTGGCGGGGACGCCGATCGCGACGAGCAGCAGGCCGACCAGCGACAGCGCGGCACCGGCCCAGATCCGCTGGTACGCCGACAGCAGCATGGCCGCGGCGAGGACCGCGATGAACGTGATGAACACGCCGGATCCCATGGAGCCCAGCAAGTTGCCCGCATGGACGTAGTGCAGGGCCATCACGGACGCGGCGGTGCCGGAGGCCACACCGGCGGCGAGGTCGATCTCGCCGAGCAGCAGCACGAAGACGATGCCCATCGCGATGATGATCACGCCCGCGCCCTGCGGGAAGACGTTGGCGATGTTGGCCAGCGTGAAGAAGTTGTCCGACAGCGCGCTGAACAGGATGACCAGCACGAGCAGGCCGAACAGCGACGGCAGCGAGCCGAGCTCACCGGCGCGCAGGCGGGCGAAGTAGTCACGGACGGCTTCGCCGGTTGACATCGATGTCGTGTCGATGCCGAAGTCGGTGATGGCCGCGGTGGGGTTCTGGGTCTGCGCGAGCGCTTCCGCGGCCGGCGTGCCGACCTCGGGCTTGGCAGGAGTTTCAGTCATTTCCGGTTCTTTCTTCCCGCTCACAGGACCACGGCTTCGGGCCGGGCCAGGCCGAGGTCACCGGAGCGCCCGGCGGTGATCAGCTCCACGATCTGGCCGTGGGAGACGTCCTTCGTGTGCACCTCGGCGACGAGGCGGCCGAGGTAGAGCACCGAGATGCGGTCGGCGACCTCGAACACGTCGGCCATGTTGTGGCTGATCAGCACGACCCCGAGTCCCTGCTCGGCGAGCCGCCGGACCAGGTCGAGCACCTGCCGGGTCTGCGCGACGCCGAGGGCTGCGGTCGGCTCGTCGAGGACGACGACCTTGCTGTTCCACAGCACCGACTTGGCGATGGCGACGGTCTGGCGCTGTCCACCGGACAGCGAGGAGACCGGCGTCCGGACCGACTTCACGGTCCGCACCGACAGGGAGGCCAGCGTTTCGCGGGCGGCCTTCTCCATGCTGGCTTCGTCGAGCTTCCACGAATTCCCGCGCTCGCGGCCGAGGAACATGTTCTGGACGATGTCGAGGTTGTCGGCGAGCGCGAGGTCCTGGTACACGACCTCGATGCCGAGGTCGGCCGCGTCCTTCGGACCGCGGATGTGGGCGTCCTGCCCGTTGAACCGCACGGCCCCCGAGTCGTACGGGTGGATACCGGCGATGCACTTGACGAGGGTCGACTTGCCGGCGCCGTTGTCGCCGACCAGGGCGGTCACTTCGCCCGCACGCACGTCGAAGTCCACGTCGTGGAGGACGTGGACGGGGCCGAAGCTCTTGTTCAGGCCCTTGATCTCGAGGATGGGCTCACTCATGGATGGCAGTTCTCCGAATTTCCGATGCCCTTTGCCGCCGCTGGGGCCAGGCGATCCCCGCGAGCGGGGAGTGGGGACCGGGCCGGGGCGCGCCGTCGGGGTGCGCGTCCCGGCCCGGCTGTTCGTGGGTACTACGGGCGGCTCAGGAGATGCCGAGCGAGCTGCACTTGGCGGCGAGGTCGCCACCGCAGATCTCGGTCGCCTTCACATAGCCCTGGGTGACGACGGTCTTGACGTCCTTCTCCAGGATCGTCGTCGGGGTCAGCAGCACGGACTTGATGTCGCGGTTGCCCGTCGGGTCGTGCAGCTTCGCCGTGGCGATCGCGTCCGCACCGGCGGTGTCACCCTTGGCGAGGGCGGCGGCCAGCTTGGCGGTGCCCTCGGCCTCTTCCTTGATCGGCTTGAAGACCGTCATGTACTGCTCGCCGCGCATGACCGCCATCAGGCCGTCGGCGGTCGCGTCCTGGCCGGTGACCGGGACCTTCCCGTTGAGGCCGTTCTTCTTGAGGATGGTGATGACCGCGCCGGCCAGGCCGTCGTTCGCCGCGACGACGCCGTCGACCTTGCCGCCGTTGGCGGTGAAGATCTGCTCGAACGTCGTGCCGCCGAGCTGGTTGTCCCAGTCGTTGATCGGCTGCTTCTGGAGCCGCTTCAGCGTGCCCGCCGAGAACAGCGGCTCGAGGACGGAGTCCTGGCCCTTGGTGAACAGCGTGGCGTTGTTGTCGGTCGGGGCGCCCTCGATCTGGACGACGTTCGCGCCCGGCTTGCTCTTCAGCGCGTCGGCCATGGCCTGGCCCTGCAGCTGGCCGACCTTCTCGTTGTCGAACGAGACGTAGTAGTCGGCGGAGCCGCCGAGGCTCGGGCGGTCGTAGTCGATGACCGGGATGCCCGCGGCCTTCGCCTTGGCCTCGACCGCGGCACCGACGGCCGGGTCACCGGGGGCGATGATCAGGACCTTGACGCCGGAGCTGATGAAGCCGTCGGCCAGGGTGGCGAACTTCTGGTTGTCGCCCTGGGCGTTCTGGACGTCGACATCGAAGCCCTGGGCCGTCAGTGCGGCCTGCAGCATCGGCTTGTCGAACGCTTCCCAGCGCGCCGAGGTGGCGGTCTCCGGGAGGATGACGCCGACCTTGCCGCTGGCACCACCGGCGGCGGCCGGCGCGGAGGAGGAGGCGGAGTTGCTCCCCGTGCCCCCGCTGTCTGAACTGTTGGCACCGCAAGCGGTCAGCACCAGGCCGGTGCTCACCGTCGCGGCGAGGAGGGTAAGGGTTCTGCTGCGCATCCTCGTTCCTTCCGGATCCAAGCATTGGTGACGAGTGGGCCGTCGACGTCGTCTCGGGCCCTGCGAGGCGGTGATCCGGAGGGTCCCGGCGCACCGACGCGCATATGTTGTGGGCGACAACATATGCCGCTGAGCGGCTGCGGGGAAGATAGCTGGATCGATTAAATGACACCAATTGGACACGGTTCGGCAACACAGGCTGAGCGTCGCCCGGAAAGAGTAGATCCGCTGACGATGTGATCGCCAGCACTTACCGTGTGTTACATCCAGGTTTCTTGCCGACGTGAAGATACTCCGTCGGTGTACACCGAGCGCTATCCGACGCGAAGTGGTGGTGAACCCACCGCGAAGGACGGTAATTGGTCGCCGACTTGCGAACTTCGACGCCGATCGTGCCCGATGCGCCACAGCCCGGGGGACGCACGGGCAGCCGGGAGACGACCGAATAGGCACGCAACGTCACGGAGTTGTGGAAGGTCCGGCGCCGGCCCGGTGGAACGGACGGTGACGGGCGAGTTCAGCCTCCTGGGCGACACGACGGGCCTGGATGGGGAGGTCTGGGCGGCCTCGGCCGCGGGGCTTCCCGCGCCGGCCGGATCGGCCCGGGCGGCGTAGTCGGGCGGGCTCGGCCGAGCCTTGCGCGACGCCCCGCGGGCATCGAGTCGGCCGCCCCGACCACCCCGCGGCATCCGACGCCCGCGGCCCGCGCGACAACCCGCAAGCATCCGACCCGAGGTCCACTGGGGGGGGCGGCCTGCGCGACCATCCGCGGCATCCAACGCGAGGTCCACCGCCCGCGACCCGTGCGAACGACCCTCGGTCAGCGGGTCAGCGCCTCACCAGGTCCGCAGGGTGACGATCCGCTCCTCGAGCTGCTCGACCGTCGCCATGGCGGTGACCGGGCCGCCGCACACCCGGCGCAGCTCGTTGTGGATCGCGCCGTGGGGCTTCTTCGTGCGGTGGTGGTACATGCCCACCAGCGCGTTCAGCTCCTTGCGCAGCGCGCCGAGGCGCTCGCTCACCGACTGCGGACGAGCCTGCGGGGCCGGCTCCTCCTTCGCGGGCTTGCGGCGCTTGTCGTCCGCGATCTGCTCTTCCTGCCGCTTCCGCAGCAGCGCGCGGACCTGGTCGGGCTCGAGCAGCCCCGGCAGGCCGAGGTACTCCTGCTCCTCGTCCGACCCCGAGAACACCGCCGTGCCGAACGAGTTGCCGTCGTAGATGACCTGGTCGAGCTCGGCCGAGGCGCCCAGCGAGGTGAACGCCTTCTCCTCCTCGCCCGGCTCGTCCTCGGTGCGGTTGGCCTGGGCGAGGAGCTCGTCCTCCCAGCCCTCCTGCTCCCGGTGGGGCTTGCCCAGGACGTGGTCGCGCTGCGCCTCCAGCTCGCTGGCCAGCTCCAGCAGCACCGGCACCGACGGCAGGAACACGCTCGCCGTCTCGCCCTTCTTCCGCGCTCGCACGTACCGGCCGATCGCCTGGGCGAAGAACAGCGGGGTCGACGCGCTCGTGGCGTACACGCCGACGGCCAGCCGCGGGACGTCGACGCCCTCGGAGACCATCCGGACGGCCACTATCCAGCGCTCGTTCGTCTCGGAGAACTCCTTGATCCGGCCCGAGGCCTTCGGATCGTCCGACAGCACCAGCGTCGGCGCCTCGCCCGAGAGCCGCTCCAGGATCTTCGCGTACGCGCGTGCCGACTCCTGGTCGGTGGCGATGACCAGGCCGCCCGCGTCGGGCACGCTCTGGCGCACCTGCGACAGCCGCGTGTCCGCGGCGTGCAGGACCGCCGGGATCCACTCGCCCGCCGGGTCGAGCGCCGTGCGCCACGCCCGGGCGTTCTGCTCCGCGGTCAGCGGCTCGCCGAGCCGCGCGGTGAACTCCTCCCCCGCGCTCGTGCGCCAGGAGGCCTCGCCCGAATACGCCAGGAAGACGACCGGGCGGACCACGCCGTCGGCCAGCGCGTCCGCGTAGCCGTACGAGTGGTCGGCCTTGCTGCGCTGGAAGCCGCCCGCGTCCGGCTCGTATGTGACGAACGGGATGGCCGAATCGTCGGACCGGAACGGGGTCCCGGTCAGGCACAGGCGCCGCACGGCCGGGGTGAAGGCCTCGCGGATCGCGTCACCCCACGACTTCGCGTCACCGCCGTGGTGGATCTCGTCGAGGATCACCAGCGTCTTGCGGTTCTCCGTGCGCACCCGGTGCAGGTTCGGGTGGGCCGCGACCTGCGCGTAGGTCAAGGCGACGCCGTTGTAGTCCGACGACGTCACCCCCGTGGTGTTGCGGAAGTTCGAGTCGATCTGGATGCCGGCCACGGCCGCCGCCGAGGCCCACTGGTGCTTGAGGTGCTCGGTCGGGGTGACGATGGTGACCGCCTCGATCGTGCGGTCGCTCAGTAGCTCGGCGGCGATCCGGAGTCCGAACACCGTCTTGCCGGCGCCCGGCGTCGCCACCGCGAGGAAGTCCTTCGGCCTGCGCGTCAGGTACTTGGTGAGTGCGCGCCGCTGCCACGCCCGGAGCGGGCGCGCGGTCGAATCCTTCTCCGCGGGAGGCGCTCCGAGCTGCGTCTCCGTCATCGCCGGTCTTCCCCCTCGCTCACGTGCCTCAAGTGCTTTGACGTGCGAAAACCCTCACTGTGGTACCGACTTCGGCTGTGACAACCGGGCTGGCGACTGCGGTGAGGGCACTGGACCGAGTCTACCGGCCGGGTCCGACACTTCCCGGCACCGGCACGGGTGATGTCGGCCGACACGCCCGGGTGCAGGGGGTGTGACGAGCCAAATCTCCACGGATGGACCATGCTGGACACGTCATGGGTGAGGTGCAGCCGTCCGGAGCGACGAAGGTGGCCCGCAAGGGGCCGTGGCGCCTCCTCACGCGCACGCTCGGCAAGGCCTGGGAAGGCAACATCTTCTCCGAGGCCGCCGAAGCGGCTTTCTGGCAGACGCTCTCGCTGCCGCCACTGCTGCTGGGCCTGCTCGGCAGCCTGGGCTTCGTCGGCGAGTGGTTCGGCCAAGACGTCGTCACCCAGGTGCACGACCGGATCATCGGCTTCTGCAAGACGGTCTTCAGCGCCAACGCCGTCCACGACATCATCGAGCCGACCGTGAACAGCATCCTCACCGTCGGCAAGGGCGAGATCGTCTCGGTCGGCTTCCTGATCTCGCTGTGGGCGGGTTCGTCGGCGATGTCGTCGTTCGTGGACGCGATCACCGTCGCCCACGACCAGTACGGCGTCCGCAACGACGTCTGGCAGCGGATCTTCGCGCTGCTGCTGTACCTGTGCGGCCTGGTCATCCTGGTGGTCGGGCTGCCGCTGCTGGCGATCGGCCCCGACCTGCTGCCGGAGTTCTTCCCCACCGACTGGCGCCCGACCGTGACGTCGTGGGTGAGCACGCTGTACTTCCCCACCCTCGGGGTGATGATCACCCTCGCGCTGACCACGCTGTACAAGCTCGCCCTGCCGCGGAAGCTGCCGTGGCACCGCGGGCTGCCCGGCGCGGGGCTCGCGATGGTCGTGTTCCTGCTCTCCTCGGTCGGCCTGCGCGTCTACCTGAACTGGATCACCAAGACCGGCTACACCTACGGGGCGCTCGCCGCGCCGATCGCGTTCCTGCTGCTGATGTTCTTCATCGGCCTGGCCGTGGTCGGCGGGGCCTACTTCAACAGCGCGATCCAGGAGCTGTGGCCGGCGAAGGCGACCCGGCGGCAGCGGCGCAAGTGGCGGCGGCTGGAGATGGAGCGCGCCTCCGAGCAGCTGCGTTCGGAGGAGGGCCGCAAGCTGTGGGAGCGCACCACCACGCCGCTGCGGCGCCCGCGCCCCGAAGAGGTCTCCGCCAACGGTGACGCGCCGGAGGAGCCCGACGCACCGTCCGATGAGGACGAACCGTCACCGAGCGCGCCGGACCCGGCACCCAGCGCTGCTCAGGGTCGGGTCTCCTCCCAAGGGACGACCCGGAATCCACCCATGGACTGAGTCGCCCCTCAGGCCGGGCATGGGAAGCTCAGCGGGTCACTGACGCAGGCGTCGGTCGCCGCGTCGTTCCCGAGGGGGTTCCCAGAGTCATGTCCGTGCTGGCCAGATTGAGCCTGCGCAACCGAAGCCTGATCGGCCTGCTCGCGCTCGTGGTCGTCGGTTTCGGGGCTTTCGCGCTCCCGCAGCTCAAACAGCAGTTGTTCCCGTCGCTGCAGTTCCCGCAGGCCCAGATCGTCACCGCGTACGCGGGCGCGTCGCCGGACGCGGTCGACCGGCAGGTCACCGAGCCCCTCGAAGGCGCACTGCAGGGGCTCAAGGGCCTCGAAGAGATCAACTCGACCTCGTCGGACGGGGTTTCGCGCGTCGTCACGCAGTTCGAGTTCGGCACCGACCTCGACGCGGCGGTCTCGCAGATCCAGCAGGCGGTGAACCAGGTCCGGCCGCGGCTTCCGCAGAACTCGGACCCGTCCGTGTCCGCCGGCAGCACCGACGACCTGCCGGTGGTGCTGGTCGCCGCGGGTACCGCGGGCGACCCGCAGCAGCTCGCGCCCGCGCTGACCGACCAGGTCGCGCCGGAGCTGCGGAAGATCGACGGCGTCCGCACGGTGACCGTCACGGGCGTGCAGCAGCCGCGCGTCACGATCACGCTCGACTACGCGAAGCTGGCCGCCGCCGGCGTCGACCCGGCGTCGATCGCGACCACGCTGCAGACCGCCGGTGCCGCCGTGCCGGCCGGCACGCTGACCGAGGGCGGCAAGACGCTGTCCGTCCAGGTCGGTGGCGGGCAGACCACTGTGGACACCCTCCGCAACCTCTACCTCACGCCGAGCGCGGCTTCCGGTGCGACGCGGCCGGGCACCCCGGCGCGCGGGCCGGTGAAGCTGGGTGACGTCGCCGACGTCCAGAGCGGGTTCGCGCCGCCGACGTCGATCACGCGCACCAACGGCAAGCCGAGCCTCGGCCTCTCGATCACCATGGTGGACAACGGGAACGCCGTCGCGATCTCCGACGCGGTCCGCGACAAGCTGCCCGACCTGGGGAAGAAGACCGGCGCCGAGATGAGCGTCGTGTTCGACCAGGGCACGCCGGTGAAGGACGCGATCAGCGGCCTGACCACCGAAGGCCTGCTGGGCCTGGCGTTCGCGGTCATCGTGATCCTGCTGTTCCTGCTGTCGGTGCGCTCGACGCTGGTGACCGCGGTGTCGATCCCGCTGTCGGTGGTGGTCGCGCTGCTGGCGCTGTGGACCGGCGACCTGTCGCTCAACCTGCTCACCCTCGGCGCGCTGACCATCGCGATCGGCCGGGTGGTCGACGACTCCATTGTCGTGCTGGAGAACATCAAACGACACCTGGGTTATGGCGAGGAGAAGCAACGGGCGGTGCTCGACGGTGTCCGCGAGGTGGCCGGCGCGGTGACGTCGTCCACGCTGACGACCGTCGCGGTGTTCCTGCCGATCGCGTTCGTCGGCGGGTTCGTCGGCGAGCTGTTCTCGCCGTTCGCGATCACCGTGACGGTGGCGCTGCTGGCGTCGCTGCTCGTGTCGCTGACCGTGGTTCCCGTGCTGGCGTACTGGTTCCTCAAGCAGCCGGCGATCCCGGCGGACGCCATCGAGGCCGAGCGGGCGCGGGAAGCCGCCGTCGAGAAGGAGCGCCGCGGCCTCCTGCAGCGCGCGTACCTGCCGGTGATCCGGTTCGCGACCAAGCGGCGGCTCACCGTCGTGCTGCTGGCGCTGCTGATCTTCGCTGGCACGGTCGGGCTCGCGACGCGGCTGAACACGAACTTCCTCGACCAGTCCGGCGGCACCACGCTGAACATGACGCAGAAGCTGCCCGCGGGCACCAGCGTCGAGGCGAAGGAGAAAGCGGCGACGGCGGTCGAGCAGGCGCTGGCCGCGGAGCCCGCGGTGCAGACCTACCAGGTCAGCGTCGGCGGGGGCGGGGCGTTCGGCGGCTTCGGCGGCGGGGGTACCTCGACGAGCATCTCCGTCACCGTCGCGAAGGACACCGACCTCGACGCGCTGTCCGACCGGCTGCGGTCGAAGCTGACCTCCCGGCCGGAGCTGGGCGAGATCAAGATCGGTGCGGACGCGTCCGGGTTCAACTCCGACCAGGTCTCGGTGACGGTGACCGCGCCGTCGGAGGCCGCGCTGAAGCCCGCGTCCGACCAGGTGCAGCAGGCGCTGCAAGGGGTGTCCGGGCTGACCGAGGTGACCAGCGACCTGGCCGTCGGCTCGCCGCGGGTGCAGGTCGAGGTGGACGACGCCGCGGCCGCCGCGCGCGGGCTGTCGGCGAGCACCATCGGCCAGGTCGCCAACCAGGCGATCGCCGGCCGCACGGTGACGCAGCTGCCGGTCGGCGGCCAGCGCACGGACATCGTGCTGCGCGCCGGCACCGCGCCGGCCACGGTCGACCAGGTGAAGAGCCTGCCCATCCCGGGGCCCACCGGCGTCGTCCGGCTCGACGAGGTGGCCAAGGTGTCCACTGTGGACGGCCCGGCGTCGGTGCACCGCACCGGCGGCGACCTCAGCACCACCGTCACGGCCAAGAACACCGGCGACAACCTGAGCAAGACGACCGCGGACATCCAGTCCAAGCTGGACGGCATCACGTTCGCCGGCGGCGCGTCCTACTCGCTCGGTGGCGTGAGCCAGGACCAGCAGGAGGCGTTCTCGAACCTGTTCCTGGCGCTGCTGGCGGCGATCGCGATCGTGTTCCTGATCATGGTGGCGACGTTCCGCAGCCTGATCCAGCCGCTGATCCTGCTCGTGTCGATCCCGTTCGCGGCGACCGGCGCGATCGGGCTGCTGCTGGCCACCGGCACGGCGCTCGGCCTGCCGGCGCTGATCGGGATGCTGATGCTGGTCGGCATCGTCGTGACCAACGCGATCGTGCTGATCGACCTGATCAACCAGTACCGCGCCGACGGGATGAGTGTCGCGGACGCCGTCACCGAGGGCGGCCGGCGCCGGCTGCGGCCGATCCTGATGACCGCGGCGGCGACGATCTTCGCGCTGGTCCCGATGGCGCTGGGCATCACGGGTCAGGGCGGGTTCATCGGCCAGCCGCTGGCGATCGTGGTGATCGGCGGCCTGGTCAGCTCGACGCTGCTGACGCTGGTCCTGGTCCCGACGCTGTACACGATGGTCGAGACCCGCAAGGAACGTCGTCGCGCCCGCCGCGAGGCTCGCCGGACCCCGGCGAAGGCCCCGGAGTCGGAGTCCCTGGACCCCGCCCCCACCGCCTGACCGCGTGACGAAGGCCCGGCACTTCCCGAGGGAGTGCCGGGCCTTCGGCGTTCACCGGCAACAGTGATTGCGGAGCCGACTCGCGTGATCCGAGGGTCGACACGCGTGATTGAAGGGACGACACGCCGAGGCTCAGCCGGCTTCGGCGTGTCGTCCGTCCGATCACGCGTGTCGGCTCCGCAATCACGTGAGTCGACCCTTCGATCACGCGGAACTCGCGTGATCGAAGGCGGAACTCGCGTGATCGGGGCCGTGACTCGCGAGTCACGGGTCTGCTCACGCGAGGTACGGCTACTGGCGGAAGCGGTAGGTCATGCTGTCGAAGAGGATGCAGATGCTCGGCGACATCACGATCACGCGCAGGGTCGCGTCCCGCTCGTCGAAGTCGATGCCTTCGACCTCGAAGTTGCCGCTGCAGCCGCTGCGCAGCGGGAGCTGACCCAGCGACGTCACGTGGCCCGTGACGTCGGAACCGGACAGCGGGCCCGCGAGGTCGACCTGCAGCAGCGGCTTCGTCGTGCCGAAGAGGCTGCCGTCCGGGTCGTCGGACGCGCAGAGCAGGCGGGTCGCCGTCTGGAAGTCGCAGCCCTGGACGTCGCGGACCGGGTGGTCGAGCCGGATCGTGCCCGCGAGAGGCAGGTTCTGCGCCGGGTCGGTGGCCACCACCCCGGGCATCGGGTGGACCAGGAGCCGGTCCATGGTGCCCCACTCCCCCGCCACCAGCCAGCGCGCGTCGGGCGACACCGCGGCGAAGGAGTTGTTGTTCGCCTCCCACGACTCGAGGGTGTGCTTGTAGTTGGCCCACGACCCGTCCGGGGCCTGGACGCGGAAGAGCTTCGCGCCCCGGTCGTCACGCTGGTAGGGCTCGACGTACCAGCCCTGCGCGGACCCCGGGTCGCCGACGTGGTTCCACCCCTGGGTCGAAAGGTCCGCCGGGATGGTGCTGAGCCCGGTGTAGCGGATGGTGGTGCCCGACGGGCGGACGATCGTGGCGAGCCCTTGGCTCTCGTCGAGGGCGCGGGCTTGGTCCCGACCGACCTCCGACCAGCCCGTGACGGCCTGCGCCAGCGCGGGGGCGAACACGGTGAGCAGGGCGGCTAGGGCGACGACGATCCCGGTTCTGCGCATGTGCGACTCCGGTGGGTGAGGGAACCTGGCCCGCTGGATTTACCAGGTCGGCCGCACCCGGCACACCCGCCGAATGAAGGTTTTTCACGTTTGTTCGACGATGTGTCCGATTCCGGACATGCTCGAACCCCGGCGGACGACCGTCAGCCGGGGTTCGGCGGCGGATCACTCCCCCGGGCGCAGCCCCTGGAAGATCTCCTTGCAGGCCGGGCAGACCGGCGAACCGGGCTTCGGCGACTTCGTCACCGGGAAGACCTCGCCGCAGAGCGCCACCACGTGATTGCCCATGACCGCGCTTTCGGCGATCTTGTTCTTCTTCACGTAGTGGAACATCTTCGGGGTGTCGTCGTCGGCGGTCTCCGTGCCCTCGGGCGTGGTTTCCGGCTTCGTCAGCGTCTCGGTGCTCACCCGGCCATTGTGCCCCAGTCCCGTCGAACCTCGTACGAACACCCTCAACCTGGCAGGATCTGGCGCATGTTCCAGAAGGTGCTCGCGACGTTCGGCTCGGGCGGGGCGAAGATCGACGCCCGCCTGCTCGACCGGACCGCTTCCCCCGGCCGTCCCCTGCACGGCGAGGTGCTGCTGGCCGGCGGCGAGGTCGACCAGGAGATCAAGGGCCTCGCGGTGACGCTGCTGGCCCGCGTCCAGGTCCCCGGCGCGGACAAGACCGAGGACCTCCCCTTCGGCTCGCACCACCTGGTGGGCGCGGAGACCATCCGCGCCGGCCAGCAGGTCCGGCTGCCGTTCGAACTGCCGCTGCCCTGGGAGACGCCGGTGACCAGCGTCTTCGGCAAACCGCTCACCGGGATGGCGGTCGGGGTGCGGGCCGAGCTCGACCTCGCGGCGGCCGTCTCCGACCCGTTCGACGCCGACGCCGTCGCGATCGAACCGCTCCCGGCGCAGAAGCGGGTCCTCGACGCGCTGAGCCGGATCGGCTTCGTCTTCCGCGAGGCGATCCTCGAGCAGGGCCGGATCAACGGCGCGAACCAGCAGCTCGCCTTCTTCCAGGAGATCCGCTTCGCGCCTTCGCCGCGCTTCGCGAGCGTCTTCACCCAGCTCGCGGTCACGTTCCTGGCCTCGTCTGAGCACACGGACGTCGTCCTCGAGGTCACCAAGCGGGTCCGGGTGAGCAAGTCGGGCGGCTTCGGCGGCCGCGGCCAGGACTTCCTCGGGCTGTTCACCATGAAGCCGGACGTCAACTGGGAAAAGCAGCTCGACGACTGGCTGAACCAGGTCGCCCGGCCGCGCGGCATCTTCGACTGATGGCCACGCCCCGCGCGGAGCGCCCGCACATGCCCGGCTACGGGATCACGGCCGATCCGGCGGGGCTGCTGCCGTGGTCGTGGGCGGAGGCACGGCTGCGGAAGTCGCACGACTTCTGGCTCGCCACGGTCACACCGGAGGGGCGCCCGCACCTGATGCCGGTCTGGGCGGTGTGGACCGGCGAGGTGCTGTGGTTCTCGTCGTCGCTTCGGTCGGTGAAGGCCCGCAACGTCGCCGCGGGGTCGGCGGTGTCGATCGCCACGGACGACCCGTACGAGCCCGTCGTCGTCGAAGGCACCGCCGAGATCGTCACCGATCCGGCGGCGCTGCGGGAGTTCCTGGCCGCGATGAACACGAAGTACGAGACGTCGTACGACGCCGGCTTCCTCGATCCCGCCGCCAATGCCTCGATGCGGCTGCGGCCGGAGAAGGCGTTCGGGTTGCGGGAGAAGGACTTCACGGGCACGCCGACGCGCTGGACGTTCCCGTGAGGTGGGCCGAAGCGATCGCCGTGCTGGGCGGCACGCCCGACGCCTGGCCGCGGCTCGAAGCCCGGTACGGCGAGCCGCACCGGCGGTACCACACGCTGGATCACGCGGCCGCCGTCGCGCGGGACTCCGCGTGGCTGGCCCAAGACCTCGGTGGGACCGACCGCGCGGTGGTCGCCGTCGCGGCCTGGACGCACGACGTCGTCTACGACGCGAAGCCCGGCGAAGACGAACGCGCGAGCGCTGCTTGGGCCCGCGAAGCGCTGGCGGGGGTCCCCGAACCGCACATCGAGCGTGTCGAAGACCTGGTCCTCACGACGATCAAGCACGACGCGCCGCCGGACGACCTCCTCGCCACCGCGCTCCTCGACGCCGATCTCGCCATCCTCGGGGCGCCGAAAGAGCTGTACGCCGTGTACGCCAAGGCAGTGCGCGAGGAGTACGCGAAGTACCCCGACGATGTCTGGCGCGCAGGACGCATCGCCGTCCTCGAAGGCATGCTGGCCCGGACGCTCTACCGCAGCGAAGCCGCGCGGACACGCTGGGCGACCGCCGCGGAAAAGAACCTCACGACCGAGCTGACCCACTGGCGCCGGGACCAACCCGATCACCGATGATGGTTCCTCGTGACCACCCCACTCAACCTGCACGAAGAGGTCGCCTCGGCGCTGCGTGACGGGCACCCCGTCGTCGCGCTGGAGAGCACCATCCTGTCCCACGGCCTGCCGCCGGGCCGCAACCTCGACGTCGCCCGCCGCCTCGAGCGCGTGGTGCGCGACGGCGGTGCCGTCCCGGCCACCATCGCGGTGCTCGACGGACGCGTCGTCGTCGGCCTCTCCCCCGCCGAGCTCGAGCGCGTCTGCGCGCCGGACGCCGGCCTGGACAAGCTGTCGCTGCGCGACCTCGGCCCAGCCGTCGGCCTCGGCCGCTCCGGCGCGACGACCGTCGCGAGCACGTCGGCGCTGGCCGCCGCGGCCGGCATCGGGATGTTCGCCACCGGCGGGCTCGGCGGGGTGCACGTCGGCGCCGCGCAGACGTGGGACGTCTCGGCGGACCTCGGCGTGCTCGCGAAGGTGCCGACCGTGGTGGTCTGCTCCGGGGTGAAGTCGGTGCTCGACATCCCGGCCACGCTCGAGGTCCTGGAGACGAACTCGGTGCCGGTGCTCGGCTACCGCACCGACGACTTCCCGGCGTTCTACCTCCGCTCGTCGGGCCACGCGGTCGGCTGGCGGGTCGACGACCCGAAGCAGGCCGCCGCCGTGGTCGCCGCGCACCGCGCGTACGCGAACTCCGGTGTCCTGCTGGCGAACCCGATCCCCGAAGCGTCCGAAATGGACAAAGCACTGCACGACCGGCTGCTCGCCGAAGGCCTCGCGCTGGTGGCGGAGCGGGGCGTGCACGGCGCCGACGTCACGCCGGTGCTGCTGGAGCACTTCCACAGCGCGAGCGGCGGTGTCAGCATCGACGCGAACGAAGCGCTGGTGCTCAACAACGCGAAGCTGGCGGCCGAGGTCGCGGTGGCGCTCGCATGACCGGGATCGTGGTGGTCGGCGACGCGGCCCTCGACGTGATCGCCCGGCACGACAAGCCGCTGCCGCACGGCGGTGACGCCCGCGCGAAGATCCGCTTCACCGGCGGTGGCTCGGGCGCCAACACGGCGCTGTGGCTGCGTCATCTCGGCGCGGAGACGACGTTGCTCGCGCGGATCGGCGACGACCCGGGCGGCCGGCTGATCAAGGCCGAGCTGGAGGCCGCGGGCGTGCGGTGCGCGTTCGCGGTCGACCCGGAGGCGCCGACGTGCTGCGTCGTGGTGCTGGTCGACGGTTCCGGGCAGCGGAGCATGCTCGCCGACCGCGGCGCGAACCAGCGCTTCTCCCCTGGGGACGTCACCGCCGAGGCGCTGGCCGGGGCGAGCCACCTGCACCTGTCCGGGTACGTGCTGCTGGACCCGCCGTCGCGGGCCGCGGGTCTCGCGGCGCTGGCCGCGGCGAAGGAAGCCGGGCTGACGACGTCGGTCGACCCGCAGGCCGCCGCGCACATCACCGACCCGGCCGCGTTCCTCGACGACGTCCGCGGGGTCGACCTGCTGATGCCGAACACCGAGGAGCTGGTGGCGCTGACCGGCTCGGCGGACCCGGCGTCGGCGAAGGAGCTGCTCCACACGGTCGGCGCGGTGGTCGTGACCGCCGGCCTGGACGGCGCCAGCTGGGTCGACGACGGCGGCGTCACGAGCGTGCCCGCGGTGCGGGCCGACTGCGTCGACTCGACCGGCGCGGGCGACGCGTTCGACGCGGGCGTGCTCACCGGCTGGCTGGCCGGGGAGTCCACTGTGGACATCCTGCGCCACGGGACGCGGCTGGGCGCGCTGGCCGTCGGGAAGGTGGGCCCGCAGCCGGGATGAGACCGGATGCGAGCCGACCCGTCAGCCGTCGATGACGCGGTGGCTGGTGCTTTCGATCGCCTTCGCCTCGGGCTGGTACGTGGAGACGTTCTCGGACTTGCGCGGCGGGCGGTCGTTGGCGATCAGGACCGCGATCCACGGCAGCGGCACCGAGATCGCCAGGAAGCCCAGCGCCAGCCACCAGGTGTGGTAGGTCAGCCCGGCGAGGATCAGGCACGGGATGCGGCAGCCCATCATGATCACGTACTTGCGCTTGCGCGCCTTGAACTGCTCTTCGTACGACGGGGCCGCCCCGGTGATCAGCACCGGGTCCGAGTCGTTGGCGGGCATGGTCACTGCACCACCTCCGCGATCCATCGTCCCACCTGTGGCGCTCATGCGTCACCTGGGTGGGACAACCGGCTGAGGGCCGCTGTCACGAGCGTCTCGATGCCCGTGCGCACCGTCGGGTGCAGCACCGGGGCGAAGCGCGGCGAGTGGTTGGACGGGATGTCGCGCTCGAACCGGCCCTCGGTCATCGCCGTGATGACCGTCTCCGGGTCGAGGCCGCCGACCAGCCAGAACACCGACGGGACGCCGGCCGCGCGGCCGAACTCGTTGAAGTCCTCGCTGCCGGTGACCAGCGGCGCCGGCAGCACCGCCTCGGCCCCGAAGTGGCCGCGGAAGACCTCGGTGAGCGCGTCGTTGGCGGCTTCGTCGTTCTCGGTGATCGGGTAGGAGCCCGACCGGACGATCTCGGGCGGCTTCGGCGCGCCGGCCGTCGCGGACTCCCCGTTGACGATCCGTTCCACCGCGGCGAGCACGCGCTCGCGGACGGCCTGGTCGAAGGACCGGACGTTCACCTCGAGCACGGCGTCGTCGGCGATGACGTTGCTCGCGGTGCCCACGTGCAGCGAACCGACGGTGACCACCGCCGAGTCGGTGGCGGCGATCTCGCGCGAGACGATCGTCTGCAGCTTGAGCACCACGGACGCGGCCAGCACGGCCGGATCGACGGTCGTCTCCGGGCGCGAGCCGTGCCCGCCGCGGCCGTGCAGGGTGATGCGCAGGGTGTCGGTCGCGGCCATGATCACGCCGGGCCGGGTGAGCACCCAGCCGGCCGGGCCGGGCACCAGGTGCTGGCCGAACACGACGTCGGGCTTGCCCGCGATGTCGAACAGGCCGTCGCGGACCATCGCGGCGGCGCCGCCCGCGCCCTCCTCCCCCGGCTGGAAGACGACCTGCAGCGTGCCGGACCAGGTGTCGCGGCCCTTCGCGAGCAGCGCCGCGGCGCCGGAGAGCCAGGTGGCGTGCATGTCGTGCCCGCACGCGTGCATGACCGGGACGTCCTTGCCGTGCTCGTCGGTGCCGCGGGCGGTGCTCGCGTACGACAGCCCGGTCTTTTCCTCGACCGGCAGCGCGTCGATGTCGGCGCGCAGCAGCACCGTGGGGCCCTCGCCGTTGCGCAGCACGCCCAGCACGCCGGTGCCGGCGATGCCGGTGTGCACCTCGTAGCCGTCGCGCTCCAGCCGCCGGGCCAGTTCGGCCGCCGTCCGGGTCTCGGCGAAGGACAGCTCGGGGTGCCGGTGAAGGTCGATGTACAGCGCTTCGAGCTCGGGCAGCGCCGCGTCGAGCGGGGCGAGGACGCGTTCAAGGGTCACGGAGGCCATCGTGGCAGCATTACCCACCGTGAGCACGCGAAGCGTACTGCCCGACCTGTCCGACGACGTCTGCGCGCGGTTGCGCGAGGCTTTCCGGCGCACCTCCTACGACGCCGACGGCGTGGTGGCCGCCCTCGGCGGGGCCGCGCACGCGGCGCTGGGCCGCGGCGAGCCGGTGCCCGCCGAGCGCGCGAGCCGCGACGCGGGTGACCTGGGCACGCTGATCCGGCTGTTCGTGCTGGGCGGGACCGAGCCGGAGACCGCGGTCAAGGCCGCCTTCGCGCCGCTCACGCCGGAAGACGCGGTCGCCGCGGGCGTGCTGAGCGCGGTCCAGGACGGCTACCGCGCCGCCCTCGACATCCGGCCGCACGGCGACGACGAAGGCTCCTGGTGGGTCGTCTCCGACCTCGACGCCGACGTGCTGGGCACCACCGTGCCCGAGGACCACGTGCTCGGCGTCGGCCACGCGTCGCTGTCGCTGATCCGCGCGACCAGCCGCCGGCCCGTCGGCACCCTGCTCGACCTGGGCACCGGCAACGGCGTCCAGGCGCTGCACGCGACCCGGCACGCCCAGCGCGTGACCGCCACGGACGTCTCCGAGCGGGCCCTCGCGCTGGCCGCGGCGACGTTCCGGCTGAACGAGCTGGACGTCGAGCTGGCGCGCGGCGAGTGGTTCGCGCCGGTCGCGCGGCGGAAGTTCGACCAGGTCGTCTGCAATCCGCCGTTCGTGGTCGGCCCGGCCCGGGTGGACTACACCTACCGTGACTCCGGGCTGGCCGGCGACGACGCGAGCGCGCTCGTCATCCGGCAGCTGCCCGGCTTCCTCAACGAGGGCGGCGTCGGCCAGCTGCTCGCCTCCTGGCTGCACACCTCCCGCGAAGACTGGGCCGACCGGGTGAGCCGCTGGCTGCCCGCCGAGACCGACGCCTGGTTCGTCCAGCGCGACATCGCCGACCCGGCGCTCTACGTCGGCACCTGGCTGCGCGACGCGGGCCTCGACCCGCGCTCGCCGGAGGGCCGGGCGAAGGCGGCGGCGTGGCTCGACTGGTTCGCCGCCAACGACGTCCAGGGCATCGGCTTCGGCTTCGTCACGCTGCGGCGCGCGGCCGGACGCACACCGACCGTGGTGTGCGAAGACCTGCGGCAGGCCTACGACGACCCGCTGGGCCCGGAAGCGGCCGGCTGGCTCGACCGGGTGGAATGGCTGCGCCAGTCAGGTGATTCGTTGCTTGATGTCCGTTTTGTGGTCCCTGACACGGTTTTGCTGGAAAGCGTCGAGGAACCCGGCGACGAAGGCTGGGCGACGACCGTCCGGCGGCTGCACCGCACGGACGGGCCGGGCTGGCAGCACGAGGTCGACGAGCTGGCCGCCCGGCTGCTCGCGGGCTGCCGCGGCTCGTTGCCCCTGGAGGACCTGATCGAGCTCCTGGCGGCCGCGCAGGGCCTGGAAGCTTCGGAGCTCGCGGCCGCCGCGCTGCCCGTCGTCCGGGAGCTCGTCCGGCACGGGATGCTCGTCCCGGCGGGCCGATGAGGGCCGTCGCGGCGCGCGTCACCCGGGCCGATGTGACCGTCGGCGGCGAGGTCGTCGGGGCGATCGACGAGCCGGGTTTGCTCGTACTGCTGGGAATCCACGTGGACGACGACGTCACGAAGGCCGCGACGATGGCGCGCAAACTGCACGAGCTGCGCGTGTTGCGTGACGAGGAATCATGCGCCACGACGAATGCGCCGCTGCTCGTGGTGAGCCAGTTCACGCTCTACGGCGACACGAAGAAAGGGCGCCGGCCGTCGTGGACGCAGGCGGCCCGGCCCGAGGCCGCCGAGCCGTTGGTGGACGCCGTCGTGGCCGAGCTGCGCGGCCGCGGCGCCACCGTCGCGACGGGCCGTTTCGGGGCGATGATGGCGGTCTCGAGCGTCAACGACGGTCCGTTCACCGTTCTCGTAGAGGTCTAGACCACTCTGGCACGGTTCAGATCCTGACCCGATTCACATCGGATTCTCAGGTTCTCCGGTCACGGACCGTTCTCAGCAAAAGCTCAGCAATGGTGGAGCAACCGGAGAGCGCCGGCAGCCGTCTCCTTTTCAGGCGAGCCGGGAACGTTTTGGGAACCCGGAGCGTTGTGACAGATGTCCAGCCAAGCCGGCCGGACCGGCGTACCGGGCTCCACAGGCCCCGGTCCGCGGGTGCGCATCCGGTGGGACAACCGCAGCACCACGTTCAGCCCGTGACCGGGGAGGCAGAATGTCAGTCCAGACTCTCGAACGCGAGTCGCGCGGGATTCGCGAGCGCATCCCGGCTCAGGTGTCCGAGGAGCCGGTGAGCGTGGGGACGCTCGCCGACGGCGACCTCGACGCCCCGAGCCCCGCCGCCGACCTCGTGCGCGTCTACCTCAACGGCATCGGCAAGACGGCGCTGCTGTCCGCGGCCGACGAGGTCGAGCTCGCGAAGCGCATCGAAGCCGGCGTCTTCGCCCAGCACATGCTGGACACCGGGGAGAACCTCACGCCGAAGCGCCGCAAGGAGCTGTCCGCCCTGGTCCGCGACGGCCACGTGGCCAAGAACCACCTGCTGGAGGCCAACCTCCGCCTGGTGGTCTCGCTCGCCAAGCGCTACACCGGCCGGGGGATGCCGCTGCTCGACCTGATCCAGGAGGGGAACCTGGGTCTGATCCGCGCGGTGGAGAAGTTCGACTACTCCAAGGGGTTCAAGTTCTCGACCTACGCGACCTGGTGGATCCGCCAGGCCATCACCAGGGGGATGGCCGACCAGGGACGCACCATCCGGCTGCCGGTCCACCTGGTGGAACAGGTCAACAAGCTGGCCCGCATCAAGCGCGACCTGCACCAGCAGCTCGGGCGCGACGCGACGCACGAGGAGCTGGCGGCCGAGTCGGGCATCCCGGCCCACAAGATCTCGGACCTGCTCGACCACTCGCGTGACCCGGTGAGCCTGGACATGCCGGTCGGCACCGAGGAGGACGCCCCACTGGGCGACTTCATCGAGGACTCCGAGGCGACGGACGCCGAGAGCGCCGTGATCTCGAGCCTGCTCCAGGACGACCTGCGCCGGGTGCTCTCGACGCTGGACGACCGCGAGCAGCACGTCATCCGGCTCCGCTACGGCCTCGACGACGGCCAGCCGCGCACGCTCGACCAGATCGGCAAGCACTTCGGGCTGTCCCGCGAGCGCGTCCGCCAGATCGAGCGCGAAGTCATGTCGAAGCTCCGCCAAGGCGAGCGCGCGGACCGGCTCCGCGCCTACGCCAGCTGATACCTCCTCGAACGGGGCGGGCACGCACACAGCGTGCCCGCCCCGTTTTCGTTCCCGAATCCGCCGCCGTTCCCGCAGTTCAGGGGCGGGATCGGAAAATAAGCCACCAGAATCGTGTTTCACCCCAACATGACGTGGGTAGCAACCCTCGGCGACACCCGTTCGGCCGGATTGACTTATGACCTACGTCACGCCACTGTCGGGTGAAGGCCGGTGGGGTTCGGCGTCAAGCCTCGCGACCGGACGTGCACGCGTCCGGGCGCTTTCCCCGGGAGGTCGGGTCCGTCGGGGTGGACCCGGCCTCCCGACCCAAAGCCCGGGGTGGGGCGTTTCACAGTGATCGCATGCCTCTTCGGGGTGGCCCTTCCCGCTGCGTAGGGTGGACCGATCCCGGAGCTGGCAAAGGAGCCTGGCAGTGCCGTCCACCACCACGTTTCAGCACACCGAAGTCCTCCCCCTCGGCAAGGACACCACCACCGAGTACCGGCTGGTCACCGACGAGGGCGTCGAGACCGTCGAAGCCGCCGGGCGGAAGTTCCTGACGGTCGACCCGGCCGCGCTGACCACCCTCGCGCGCACCGCCATCAAAGACATCCAGCACCTGTTGCGCACGTCACACCTGCAGCAGCTGCGCGCCATCGTGGACGACCCCGAGGCCAGCGGCAACGACCGCTTCGTCGCCATGGACCTGCTGCGCAACGCCGCCATCTCCGCCGGCGGCGTCCTCCCCATGTGCCAGGACACCGGGACCGCCATCGTCATCGGCAAGCGCGGCGAGGGCGTCCTCACCGGCGGTGACGACGAGCGCGCGCTCTCGCAGGGCATCTTCGACGCCTACCAGCAGCTGAACCTGCGCTACTCGCAGATGGCGCCGGTGAACTTCTGGGACGAGCGCAACACGGGCACCAACCTGCCCGCGCAGATCGAGCTCTACCACAAGGACAACACAGCCGGGCAGCCCGAAGATCCTTCTTACGAGTTCCTCTTCATGGCCAAGGGCGGCGGCAGCGCCAACAAGACGTTCCTGTACCAGGAAACGAAAGCCGTCCTGAACCCGAAGCGGCTCGCGCGCTTCCTCGACGAGAAGCTGCGCAGCCTCGGCACCGCGGCCTGCCCGCCGTACCACCTCGCGATCGTCGTCGGCGGCATGTCCGCCGAGTTCAACTTGAAAGTCGCAAAACTCGCTTCGGCGCGCTACCTCGACAACCTGCCGACGGAGGGTTCCGAGCTGGGCCACGCCTTCCGCGACCGGGACCTCGAGCAGCAGGTCCTCGAGATGACCCGGCAGTTCGGCATCGGCGCGCAGTTCGGCGGCAAGTACTTCTGCCACGACGTCCGCGTCATCCGGCTCCCTCGGCACGGTGCCAGTTGTCCGGTCGGCGTCGCCGTGTCGTGCTCCGCCGACCGCCAGGCCAAGGCGAAGATCACCGCCGACGGCGTCTTCATCGAGCAGCTCGAGCGCGACCCGGCCCGCTTCCTCCCCGACGTCACCGAGGAAGACCTGTCCGAGGACGTCGTGAGCGTCGACCTCAACCGGCCGATGGCGGAGATCCGCGCCCAGCTCTCGCAGCTGCCGGTCAAGACGCGGCTTTCGCTCACCGGGCCGCTGGTCGTCGCCCGCGACATCGCGCACGCGAAGATCGCCGAGCGCCTCGACGCCGGCGAGGAGATGCCGGACTACCTGAAGAACCACCCGGTCTACTACGCCGGCCCGGCGAAGACGCCGGAGGGCTACGCGTCCGGCTCGTTCGGGCCCACCACGGCCGGGCGGATGGACTCCTACGTCGAGCAGTTCCAGGCCGCCGGCGGCTCACTCGTCATGCTGGCCAAGGGAAACCGGTCGAAGCAGGTGACCTCCGCGTGCCAGTCGCACGGCGGGTTCTACCTCGGCTCGATCGGCGGCCCGGCCGCGCGGCTCGCGCAGGACTGCATCAAGAAGGTCGACGTCCTCGAGTACGCCGAGCTCGGCATGGAAGCCGTCTGGAAGATCGAGGTCGAGGACTTCCCGGCGTTCGTCGTCATCGACGACAAGGGCAACGACTTCTTCGCCAGCACCGGCGACCCGGTGCTGCAGATCAGCTTCCGTTAGCACGCAAGGGAAGGGGACACCGGCCCGCCGCCGGTGCCCCCTTTCTTCCCTGCTCCCTCAGCCGACGCGCTCGATCCGTGCGCGCCGGATGAGGAACTTTCCGGGTTCCCGAACCTGTTCGAAGGCCGCGTTGTTGAGCAGCGTGCAGCTGCCCGACACCGAGGTCACCTCGACCGTCGTGGACTTCGAGTTGTCCAGGTTGGTCACCTTCAGCTTCGTCCCCGCCGGGAACTGGTTGCTCGACGCCGCCGGCGCGCCGGCTTCGCCCGAGAGCGTCACGGTGGAGCCGGCGCACACGACGTCGCCGGTCGCGCCCGTGTCACCCGCATCGGCCTGGTCGCCGGCCGCGGCACCGTTCTGGTCCATCTGGTTCTGCTGGGCCGGAGCCTGCTGCGCCGGGGCCTGCTGGGCCGGGGCCTGCGCGGCCTGGCCGTTGTCCGCGACGACGTTCGCCGTGCAGCCCGCCACCTGCCGCCGCTGCTGGATCAGGTCGACCACCGCCTGCCGGTTGGCGATCCGCGCGGCCGACTGCGCGTCCGGGGCCGTCTGCTGGCCCGCGATGAAGGTCAGGTTGTTCTGCAGGGCGGTGTCGAGCCCTCCGCAGTCCTCTTTGGGCGCTTCGGCCGCGTTGCCCGCGGGACTGCTCAGCGCGATGGCGGCCGCGGTGATGCCGGAAACACCCAGCAACGCGGCCAGCCCGACGGTCGCCCGCTTGCGGTGCCGACCACTGCTCAACCGGGGCATGGGCCCCTCCTTTCTGATCACCACCTCACTCATGGATACGGCTCGGTAACAGCGGCGGTTCACCCGGATCCGGACGAATTTTCGACGGCTTCGATGAAGCCGGGTTCGCGGTGGTCCGGACCACTTGCCACGCGGGCGGCGCTCAGCCGGGGATCGCGACGAGGTCAGGCCACCGGAGCGTCGTCATGGTCCGGACCATTCACGCGCGCCGCGGTCGCGAGCGCCCAGCGTCCGGTCGTCACCAGCCCCAGCGCGAACACCAGCACGCCGCAGCCCGCGACGATCAGCCACACGACCCGGCCCGTTCCCGGCGGCGTCCCCGCGCTCCCCGCCACGACCGCGCCGACCACGGCCACGCCCAGCGACGTCCCCACCTGGCGGCTCGTCGACGCCACCGCCGCCGCGAGGCCGGCCTGCTCGCGCGGCATCCCGGACACCGCCGCGTTCGTGATCGGCGCGTTGAGCAGGCCGTAACCGATGCCGAAGCACACGTAACCCACCACCAGCAGCGAAATCGGCGTCTCCGGGTCGATCCCCGCCAGCACGACGCCGGCCGCGGCGATCCCGGCGCCGGCCACCAGCAAGGGCAGCCGCGGGCCGCGTTTCCCGGTCAGCCGGCCCGACAACGGCGCGCCCACCGCGGTCAGCACGGCCATCGGCAGGGTCAGCAACCCCGCGTGCAGCACCGAAAAGCCGCGCGTCTCCTGGAGGTAGAGGGTGGTGAGGAACAGGAAGCCCGACAGGGCCGCGAATCCCGCTATCGCGGTGAGCGTCGCGCCGGAGAACGGCACGCTGCGGAAGAACCTGAGCTCCAGCAACGGATCCCGGCGCCGTCGCTCGTACGGCAGCAGCACCGCCAGCGCCGTCGCGGCGATGACGAAGCAGCCCACCATCACCGGCGTGCCCGAGCCGCGGCCTTCGATGATCCCGTACGTCAGCGAGGCCAGCAGGACGATCACCAGCAGCTGGCCCACCGGATCGAGCCGGCGCGGGCGCGGGGCGCGGGACTCCGGGACGAACAGCGCCGTCAGCACGATGGCGGCCACGCCGACCGGGACGTTGATCCAGAAGATCGAGCGCCAGCCCGCCCAGGCGACGAGCACGCCGCCGAGCACCGGCCCCACCGCCAGGCTCAGCCCGTTCACCCCCGCCCAGACGCCGATCGCGCGGGTGCGGTCGCGGGGGTCGGTGAAGACGTTGGCGACGATGGACAGCGCGACGGGGTTGAGCATCGACCCGCCGATCGCCTGCAGCGCGCGGAAAGCGACCAGCAGCCCGATGTTCGGGGCGAGCCCGCACAGCAGCGAGCCGAGGCTGAACAGCGCGAGCCCGGTCTGGAACGTCCGGCGCCTGCCGATCCGGTCCGCGGTCGAGCCGGACAGCATGAGCAGGCTGGCCAGCACGAGCGTGTACGCGTCGATCGTCCACTGCAGACTCGAGACCGACGCGCCGAACTCACGGCGGATCGACGGCAGCGCGAGGTTCACGATCGTGTTATCGAGCCCGACGATGAACAGGCTCAGGCAGCAGATGGCCAGGACCAGCTGCCGCCGCACCGGCTGCGGCACCGCACTCCCAAACTAGTTGCACGGACAATATTAAGCACTGTACAACTAATTGGTGTCAGGCCCTCGTCAGGCCGGGAACAGCTCCCCGAGGCGCGCCAGGGTCTTCTCGATGCCGGCGGTGTTCTTGCGCGGGAACGGGCTGAGGCTGATGGCCAGCGGGAACTTCGCCGTCGACCAGTCGAACGTCTCGGTGACCTCGGTGCGGTCGCCGTCGAGGGGTTCGAGGCGCCAGCGCCAGCGGTGGCCGTTGAAGTGCCGCCAGGCGATCAGCCGGCCCTCTTCGAACTCCACGACGGTGTTGAGGACCTTGTACGACGCGCCGATCTTCATGTCCATGCCGAAGCGCGCGCCGAGCGTGAGCCGGTCCGGGCCGCCGGACTGGGCGGCCCGGACCGTGCCGGATCCGTCGATGAGCGGGTGCTGGGCCGGATCGGCCAGGAGCCCGAAGATCTTCTCCGGGGTCGTGGCGACGATCGCGGTGCGTGAGACCTGGCGGCTTCCCATCACCCGACCCTAGATCATTTGGCCGTCTTCAACACGACGGTGCGCTGGTCCAGCGGCGAGGCCAGGGCGACCGAGATCACCGGGTACCGGATGTCCATGGTGCACATCTGGCCGGTCTGGGCCTTGGTCTCGCTCAGGTTGACGACGACGTGGTCGCCCGCCTGCTCGGTCGCCTCCCCGAGCGCGTGACCGCAGCCACCTTCCTGGGCGCGGATGTTGAGGATCGTGCCGCCGTTCGCCGTCCACACCTCGTGCGGGTAATTGGCGGGCAGCGCGGCGGCGTCGACCTTGTTCGGCGGCACCGGGGTACTGCCCTCGGGCACGGTCAGCCGGGGTTTGCCCGGCGGGTCGGCCGCCGGCGGCGCCGGCAGCACCGACTCACTCGGCGACGTCGACACGCTGCCGGTCGGGGCCGCGGAGGTCCCCCCGGCGGCGGGCTGGCTGATGGGCACGTTCTGGCCGGCGCAAGCCGTCGCCATCAGCAGGATCGCGCCTGTTCCGACCACCTTCGCTAAGTACCTCATGTCCCGAAGACGGAACGGGTGCGCCGAGGGGTTGCACGGAAGATCGATCCGGTCGCGGAACGTGCGGACGCCCCCTGGTGGGGGCCAGGTTTCGGGGGCGGCCCATGTACCCAGACGGTCGGCTCACGTACCCAAAGAGTCGGCTCGCGTACCCAAGGAGTCGGCTCGCGAGCCGACCGTCTGGGTACGCGAGGCGACTGTCTGGGTACGCGAGGCGACTGTCCGGGTACGCGCGGAGGACTGCGGGAGCGGGCCCGGACGTGGTCTGGGAGGGCGACCCCGGGCGTCCCGGGGCGGCCCTCCCAGCGTTCGTGAAACCCCTCAGCCCTGGCGGAGGACGACCGTGCGCGTCCCGAGCGGCTCGGCCAGCGCCAGGGGGATCGTGATCTCCCGGATGTAGTCCGGGCACATCTGGCCCTTCTTCGCCGTGGTGACGGCGATCAGCACGACGACCTGCTGCGCCGTCTGCTCGCCGACGTGCGCCGAGATGCGGCGGCAGCCGCCCTCCTCGGCCTGCAGGGTCAGCGTCTTGCCGTCCAGGCTCCGGACCAGGCTGCGCGGGTAGCCCTCGGGCAGCGTGCGCGCGTCGACCTGGGTCTCGGCGATGACGTCGTCGCCCGGGGCGATGCCCTGCGTCGGGCGCCCGACCGTCTGCGACGGTGGCGGGGCGACCGGCGGCGAAGCGGACGCCGAGGATATCGAGGGCGAAGGCACCGAAGAAGGCTCAGAACCGCTCGTGGCCGGAGCCCCCGCTCCGCTCGTACCGGCCCCGCAGGCCGTGACCGTGAGCAGCAGCAGGCCCGTCCCCAGCAGTTTCACCGTCGTGCGCATACCTGCCAGACGGAGCAGGACCCCGTCCGGTTGCATCACCGCCCGTCAAAGCCGGCCGACGGCGACGAACACGCACACGGCCAGGATCAGCCCGTTGATCCCGACGTTGCGCCACTCCGCCGTCTTGTGCTGCACGACCGCCAGCCGGCTGTGCATCGCCATCGCGCCCACCATCACCACCGCGAGGCCCATCGCCGCCCAGCCGGTGAGCACCGGCGCGACGCCCAGCAACACCGGCAGGATCAGCCCCACCACGGCGAACAACTCGCAGATCGCGGTGAACCGCACCACCGGCAGCGGGTACGCCGCCGCGCCCGTCTGGCCGGTTTCGAGCATCCGCTGCCGCGACATCGTCGACTTCAGCGCACCCGACAGGGCGAAGATCGCGGCCAGCAGAACCTGTCCGACCCACAAAGCGATGTTCATGACTTTCCTCCCGTTCGGTTGGTGCGGGAGGAACGAGGAGGGCCCGGGGAACGTGACGCCTCAGGCGCGGCCGAGGCGGGTCATGAAGCTGAGCCGGTCGCCCCGGTACAGCGAGCGCACCCGCTCGAACGGCGCGCCGTCCGGGCCCCACGAGATGCGGTGCATGAGCAGCATCGGCAGCGCCGGGTTGGTCCCGATCAGCAGGGCTTCGCGCGGGGTCGCCAGCACCGTCTCGACGCGCTCCTCGGCGCCGTCGAACACCACGCCGAGCTGCTCGCTCAGGCACGCGTAGAGCGACTGCCCGGGGTCGAACACCTCCATCAGCGTCGGGAACCGCTCGGCCAGGAGATATGTCGACTCCAGCCCGACGCGCTCCTCGTCGGCGAGCAGCACCCGCTCGAGGTGGATCACCTCGGCGTCCGAGGTGACCTGCAGGTCGGCGGCCAGCGCGCTGCCGGCCAGGCGCCGCTCCAGCGTGATCACCGTGCGGCCCGGCCGGATGCCCTGGCGCCGCAGTCCTTCGGTGTAGCTCACCAGGGCCAGCGGCTGCACCAGCTTCGGGCCGGCGACGAACGTGCCGCTCCCCTGCCGCCGGCTGAGCCTGCCCTCGAGCACCAGCTCGCCGACCGCCTGCCGTACGGTCGCCCTCGACACCTCGAAACGCTCGCACAGTTCCCGTTCCGTGGGCAGCACCGATCCTTCGCCGAGTTCCGCGATCACCGCCAGCAGTTCGACCTTGACCGCGTAGTAACGCGGGACACGGCCGTGCTCGGGAATCCCGTCGAGGACGGGACCGTCGGCGGACAGGCGGTAATGGCGCGAAGGGGCAGGCACGGAATCGACCCTATTCGCTTCCCGGTGCGCCGTGGTTCGCTGTGGCGCGTAACACGGTTGGCACACGGAGGATCACCCGGATGCGCCCGACACCGCTGGCCCGCCGTCTCGGCCTCGCCGACGCCGTTTTTTTGGGCCTGGGCTCGATGATCGGCGCCGGCGTGTTCGCCGCGTTCGCCCCGGCGGCGCGGGCCGCGGGCGCCGGGCTGCTGCTCGCTCTGGTCCTCGCGGCCGTAGTGGCGTACTGCAATGCGACGTCTTCCGCGCGATTGGCGGCGATTCATCCGCAATCCGGCGGAACCTACGTTTACGGCCGGGAAAGGCTCGGTGAATTCTGGGGCTACCTGGCCGGGTGGGGATTCATCACCGGGAAGACGGCAAGCTGCGCCGCGATGACGCTGACCGTCGTCGCCTACGCCGCGCCCGGTCTCGGGCAGCCGTGGCGGAGCGTGTCCGCCGTCGCGGTCGTCGCCGCGCTCACCGCCGTCAATTACTTCGGCGTGCACCGGTCCGCGCTCGCGACCCGGGTGATCGTGGTGTGCACCCTGCTCGTGCTCACCGCCGCGGCGGTGACGATGGCCACCGGGCCGGCCGCCGGCGGGCCGCTCGTCGCGTGGCCCGGCGCGGGCGGCGTCCTCGAGGCGGCCGGGCTGCTCTTCTTCGCCTTCGCCGGGTACGCGCGGCTCGCGACGCTCGGCGAAGAGGTCCGCGACCCCGCCCGGACCATCCCCCGCGCCATCCCGCTGGCCCTCGGCCTGACCCTCGTCGTCTACGCCGCGCTGGCAGCGCTGCTGCTCGTCCGGCTCGGCCCGGCCGCGCTCGCCGCGAGCCCCGACCCGATCGCCGCCGCCGTCCCGGCGTGGCTCGCCCCGGTCGTGCGCGTGGGCGCGGCGCTGGCGGCGCTCGGCTCGCTGCTCGCGCTCATCCTCGGCGTCTCGCGCACGACGCTGGCGATGAGCCGCGACGGCCACCTCCCCCGGTTCCTCGCCGCCGTGCACCCGCGCCACGACGTGCCGCACCGGGCCGAGCTCGGCGTCGGGCTGGTGGTCGCCGTGCTCGCCGCGTCGATCGACCTGCGCGACGCGATCGGCTTCTCGTCCTTCGCGGTCCTGACGTACTACGCGATCGCCAACGCCGCCGCGCTCTCGCTGCGTGGGAAATCGCGGGCCGTCCTGGGCCTGGCCGGGTGCGTGGTGCTGGCGTTCAGCCTGCCGCTGCCTTCGGTGCTGGCGGGCTGCGGCGCATTGTTGCTGGGCGGTTCGGCCTACGGCCTTCGTCGGATCCGCCGGTGAGAAATCACCCAACCGCCCGAAACATCCGAAGAAAGTTGGTTGTCCCGGTATGTGAGCACCTGGTGTAGTCATGGGGCCGCTGACGGCAACGGCTTCCACTGTGGACACTGGAAGGACTGATCCCCTTGGTTCCCAAGCGCTGGTTCACCCTGCTCAGAAACGTCACCACCGCCGTGGCCGCGGTCGCCGCGGCCGCGTCGTTCGCCACCCCGGCGATCGCGGCCCAGCCGCCCTCCACCGACGTCGTCGGCGGGACCCGGGCCGCCCAGGGCGAGTTCCCGTTCATGGTCCGGCTGTCGATGGGCTGCGGCGGTGCGCTCTACACCAACCAGATCGTCCTGACCGCCGCCCACTGCGTCAGCCGGACCGGGGCCAACACCTCGATCACGGCGACCGTCGGCGTGGTCGACCTGAACAGCACGAGCGCCAAGAAGATCAAGTCGACCTACGTCTACCAGTCGCCCACCTACGGCACCTCGACCGGCGGTGACTGGGCGCTGATCAAGCTCGCGAGCCCGGTCACCGGCCTCTCGACGCTGCCGATCGCGACGACGTCGACCTACAACACCGGCACGTTCACCGTGGCCGGCTGGGGCGCGGCCCGCGAAGGCGGCGCGCAGCAGCGGTACCTGCTGAAGGCGACCGTCCCGTTCGTGGCCGACAGCACCTGCCAGGCCCAGGGCGGCAGCTACCCCGACCTGATCCCGAGCGCCGAGATCTGCGCCGGCAACCTGAGCGCCGGTGGCGTCGACACCTGCCAGGGCGACTCCGGTGGCCCGATGTTCCGCCGGGACAACAGCAACGCCTGGATCCAGGTCGGCATCGTCTCCTGGGGTGACGGCTGCGCCCGGCCGCACGCCCCCGGCGTCTACACCGAGGTGAGCACGTTCGCGTCGAAGATCGCCGCGGCCGCCGCTTCGCTGTAACACCAGCACTCCGAAGGGGGCCCGCCGCGGCGGGCCCCCTTCAGCGCGTCTTGTCCAAACGCGACAGTGCGTCTTCATAGCCGGAGACGAGCTCGGCGACGACCTCCGCGACCGGGCGGACCGCGTTCATCCGGCCGACGATCTGGCCGACCGGCATCGACACCACGCTCGGGTCGTTCGCCGCGTGGATCCGGTTGTGGGCGTGGGAAACCAGCAGGTTCTGCAGCGGCATCGGCAGCGGCTCGGGCGCGTCCGCCGCGGCCCACGCCTCGGTCCAGCGGGTCTTCAGCAGCCGCGCCGGCTTGCCGGTGTAGATCCGCGTCCGGACGGTGTCCGACGACGTCGCGCCGACCAGCGCTTGCTGCATCGCCACGGACTCGCCCATGGTCTGCAGGTACTCCTCGGTGGCGAGCCACATCGAACCCATCCAGACGCCGGCCGCGCCGAGCGCGAGCGCCGCGGCCACCTGGCGGCCCGAGCCGATCCCGCCGGCGGCGAGCACCGGCACGTCGACGGCGTCGACGATCTCCGGCACCAGCACCATGGACGCGATCTCGCCGGTGTGCCCGCCGGCTTCGTAGCCCTGCGCGACCACGAAGTCGACGCCGTTCTCGACGTGCCGGACCGCGTGCTCGGCCTTCCCGGCCAGCGCCGCCACCGGCACCCCGCGATCGTGGCACTGGCCGATGACGTCCGCCGGCGGCGAGCCGAGTGCGTTGGCGATCAGCTTGATCGGGTGGTTGAGCGCGACCTCGACGTGCGACCGGGCCACCGAGTGCAGCCAGCCGAGCACGCCCGCGCGTTCATCCGTGTCGTCCGGCAGCGGCGGCACCGAAAGGTCTCGCAGCACCTTGTCGACGAACGCGCGGTGACCTTCCGGGATGTGCTTGGACAGGTCGAGCTGGGTGCCCTCGGCCGGGATCTTCGCCGGCATGACGATGTCGACGCCGTAGGGCTTGCCGCCGGTGTTCTCGTCCATCCAGGTGAGCACCCGGTCGAGCTCGGCGGCGTCGTTGAACCGGACGCAGCCGAGCACGCCGAGCCCGCCGGCGCGGCTGAGTGCCGCGGCGACGTGCTCCGAGGGCGTGAACCCGATGATCGGCAGGTCGATGCCGAGCCGGTCGCACAGGGATGTCCGCACTGGTCGTGTCCTCCTAGACGGGCTGGGCCGCGGCCGGGTCGTGCTCGGCCGCGTAGCGCTGGGCCCACGGGTAGTCCGGCTTGCCGCTGGGCGAGCGGCCGATCTCGACGGCCAGCCAGACCGTGCGCGGCACCTTGTACCCGGCGATCTCGCCCCGGACGTGCTGCTCGATCCCGGCCAGGTCGGCTTCGGCGCCCTCGCGGAGCTGGACGACCGCGGCGACGCGCTGGCCGGTCCGCTCGTCCGGGATCCCGATGACGAGCGCGTCGAAGACGTCCGGGTGCGACTTGAGCGCGCCCTCGACCTCTTCCGGGTAGACCTTCTCGCCGCCGGTGTTGACGCACTGGGAGCCGCGGCCGAGCAGGGTGACCGTGCCGTCCTCCTCGTAGCGGGCGTAGTCGCCCGGCACGACGTACCGGACGCCGTCGAGGTCGACGAAGATCTTCTTGCTCTTCTCGGGATCGCCGTAGTAGCCGAGCGGGACGTGCCCGCGGCGGCCGATCAGCCCGACCGCGCCGGGCTTCTTCTCGACGAGGCCGCCGTCGTCGTCGAGCAGGATGGCGTCCTTGCCGAAGTTCACCCGGGGGCCGGCGCTGTGGTCGGATCCCTTGGCCACCATGCCGATCCCGGTGAAGCCGCTTTCCGACGCGCCGATCGCGTCGGTGATCACGGCGTTCGGCACGAGCTCGACGAACTCCTGCTTCACCGACTGCGAGAACAGCGCGGCGTGGCTCGACACGGCGACGAGCGACGAAGCGTCGTAGTCGCCTTCGCGGAAGGCCTCGATGAGCGGGCGGGCCATCGCGTCGCCGACGATCGTGAGGACCTGGACCTTGTGCTCCTGGACGGCCTTCCAGATCTCGTGCGCGTCGAAGCGGGGCACGAACACCACCGGGCTGCCGGTGAACAGGGCGCCGAACGCGGCCCACTGCGCGGCGCCGTGGATCAGCGGCGCGGCGGGCAGCCGCGTCAGGCTCCCGGCCTTGCCCTGCTCGGCGAGCGTCCACTCGTCCGGGACGTACTCGCCGGTGACGAAGTTGATCCCGCCGCCGAGCGCGCGCCAGATGTCCTCGTGGCGCCAGAGCACGCCCTTCGGGTAGCCGGTGGTGCCGCCGGTGTAGAGGATGTAGAGGTCGTCGTTGCTGCGCTCGCCGAAGTCCCGCTCGGGCGACTGCGCCTCGAGCGCGGCCTCGTACTCGACGCCGCCATAGCTCCCGAAGTCGCCGTCGCTGCCGTCGTCGATCACGACAACGTGTTTCAGTTTCGGCGCCTCGGGCAGCGCCGAGGCGACCTTGTCGGCATACCCTCTCTCGTGCACGAGTGCGACGAGATCGGCATCGTTGAAGAGGTACACGAGCTCGCCGTGCACGTAGCGGTAGTTGACGTTGACGGCGATCGCGCGCAGCTTGTACGCCGCGATCATCGCCTCCAAGGCCTCGATCGAGTTGCGGGAGTAGACCCCGATGTGGGATCCGCGTCCCACGCCGTGCGCGGCGAGGTGGTGGGCGAGCCGGTTGGCCCGCGCCTCCAGTTCGGCGAAGGTGACCTGCCGGTCGCCGCACACGACCGCGACGCGCTCCGGCACGGCGTCGACGGCGTGCTCCAGAAGATCCGCGATGTTGAGTGCCACGCCCTCAAAGTAGAACATGTTATCGTTCTGGGCAATGGCACTGCTCCTTCAGGAGGTTTCCGTGGGTGAACCGCACGCGCTGGTCTCACAGGACGGGGCGACCCTCATCGTCACGATGAACCGGCCCGAGGCGCGCAACGCGATCACCGGCGAGATGATGTCGATCATGGTCGGCGCCTGGGACCGGGTGGACTCCGACGACACGATCCGCAGCTGCGTCCTGACCGGCGCGGGCGGCGCGTTCTGCGCGGGTGCGGACCTGAAGTCGATGTCCCGCAACTCGCCGTCGAAGGCGTTCGACGAAGGCAAGTTCGACCCCGCACACATCCCCGGCCTGCTCAAGGGCCGCCGCCTGACCAAGCCGCTGATCGCGGCGGTCGAGGGCCCGGCCATCGCGGGCGGGACGGAGATCTTGCAGGGGACGGACATCCGGGTGGCGGGCACGTCGGCCCGCTTCGGGGTTTCGGAGGCGCGGTGGGGCCTGTTCCCGATGGGCGGGTCGGCGGTGCGGTTGCCGCGGCAGATCCCGTACACGGTGGCAGCGGACATCCTGCTGACCGGCCGGCACCTGACGGCCGACGAGGCCCTGGCGATCGGCTTGATCGGTCACGTGGTGCCGGACGGCCAGGCGCTCACCCGGGCCCTGGAGCTGGCTTCGCTGGTGAACGCCAACGGTCCGCTGGCCGTGCGGGCGATCCTGCGGACCATCCGCGACACCGAGGGACTCCACGAGGAGGAGGCCTTCAAGCTGGACTCGCAGTACGGGATCGAGGTCTTCGCTTCGGAGGATGCCAAGGAAGGGCCGAAGGCCTTCTCGGAGAAGCGGAAGCCGGAGTTCCGCGGCCGCTGACCCTCACCCGCGGACCGGCTCGTCCCAGTCGATGTGGTGGTCGTAGATCCACCGGCTCGGGTCGGCGCCGGTGCGGGCCATGCGTTTCATGGCCAGGCTCATCACGACGTCGCGCGGCACCCGGGCCAGCGGGCCGAGCGCCTTCCAGCCGCCGGTGCGGTTGCCCTGCTCGACGACGCGTTCCACCCGTGCGCGCCGCAGCCCTTCGTAGGCCATGAACGCGGACTCGACACTCGAGCTGTCCCGCAGGCACCGGGCCAGCACGACCGTGTCCTCGATGGCCATCGCCGCGCCCTGCCCGATCGACGGGGCGGTGGCGTGCGCGGCGTCCCCGATGACGATCATCCGGTCGCGGTGCCAGCGCGGCACGGCGGGGACGTCGTAGGTGTTCCACCCCGAGAAGATCTCCCCGGTCGCCGCGATGATGTCCACGGCGGGCCCGCGGTCCCGCCGGAACAGCTCGATCAGGCGGGACCGCCATTCGTCCTGGGTGATCGCGGCCAGCTCGGCCGGCGTGGGTTCGGTGGCGCTCGCCGGGTTCGCCACCCACCAGACTTCGCCGTTCGGGTGCGCGGTGTGGGCGAAGAAGCAGCGGCGGCCGAAGATCGCGTGCATCATGCCCGGTTCACCGGCCGCGACGCCGCGCGCGTAGCCACCGGTGTTGAGCAGCCCGGTGTACCGCGCGCCCGGCGCACCGGGGGCGATGATCTCGCGCGTGCGCGAGCGGAGGCCGTCCGCGCCGATCAGCAGGTCGCCTTCGGCCGTGGTGCCGTCGGCGAACCGGGCCCGCACGCCGTCGCCGGTGCTTTCCGCGGCCACGAGCCGCTTGCCGTACTCGAAGGGCACGCCGCACCGGACGGCCTGCTCGCGGAGGGCGCGGTAGAGGTCGGCCCGCTTGACCGTCCGGCTCACCGTGCCGTCCGCCAGGGCCGCGCCGTAGGGCAGCTCGCCGAGCTTCCGGCCGGAGCCGCTGGTGATCGTGATCCGCGGGGTGTCGAAGCCGAGTTCGCCGAGGTCGACGTCGACCGCCCGCAGGGCGTCCAGGGCGTTCACCGCGAGCGTCAGGTAGACGCCCGCGGTGTCCGCCGTCCGGTCGTACGCCTCGTAGACGACCGCCGGGATCGCGGCCTTGTGCAGGGCGATCGCGCTCGACGCCCCCGCGATCCCGCCCCCGATGACCAACGCTGTGTATGCCATAAACAGCAGTTTATGGCATACACTCATCGGGAAGGCAAGAGCTCGAGTGGATGCGGGGACGATGAACGACAAGCTGCCGGCCGGGCTGGAGCTGCTCTGGGGACGCGGCGACGAGCCGGAACCCAAGCCGGGGCTGAGCGTGCCGGCCATCGTGCGCACCGCCGTCGAGCTGGCCGACACCGAGGGCCTCGGCGCGGTGTCGATGGCCCGGATCGCCGAGCGGCTGGGCTTCACCACGATGTCGCTCTACCGGCACGTGAAGAGCAAGAACGACGTGCTGCTGCTGATGCTGGACTCGGTCGCGGCGGTGCCCGCCGAGCTCGACGAACCCGGCGACGACTGGCGGCTCGGCCTGCAGCGCTGGTGCCGGGCGCAGTGGGTGATGCTGCGCGCGCACTCCTGGGTCGTGCACCTGCCCGTCACCGGGCCGCCGGTGACGCCCAACCAGCTGACGTGGACCGATCGCGCCCTGCGCGCGTTGCGGGGAACCGGGCTCACCGAACAGGACAAGGCCGGTGTGGTCCTGCTGGTCGCCAACTACCTGCTCAGCACGGCCCGGCTGAGCACCGATCTCGGGCCGGCCGCGTCGGGCGAGTCGGTCGCCGCCTACAGCGCCCTGCTCGGCGGCCTCGCCGACGCCCAGCGGTTCCCCGCCCTGCGCACGGCGATCGACGCGGGCGCGTTCGACTACCCGGCCGACACCCCCGAGGCGGACCGGCAGCTCGGATACACGTTCGGCCTGGACCGGATCCTGGACGGCGTGGAGGTGCTCGTCCGGCAGCGCGCCGCGGGCCAGGGCACGTAGCCCGATCTAGAACGCGTTCCACAGGCAGGAGGCCGCCAGGCACTGAATCTTGCCGCCAGAACGAGAACGTGTTTCACTCATGGACGTGACCGAGACACCACTGGCGGCACCCCTCAACGTCGGCTTCGACTACACGCGCTCCACCGGGCCCGTCCTCGGCCGGTTCGTGAACGCGCTGCGGGAGCGCCGCATCGAAGGCATCCGGGGCAGTGACGGCCGCGTGCACGTTCCGCCGGTCGAGTACGACCCCGTCACCGCCGACCAGCTCAGCGAGTTCGTCCCGGTGGCCGAAGAGGGCACCGTCGTCTCCTGGTCCTGGTGCCCGGAGCCGCTCGACGGGCAGCCGCTGAGCCGGCCCTTCGCCTGGGCCCTGGTCAAGCTCGACGGCGCCGACACCGCCCTGCTCCACGCCGTGGACGCCGGCGCCCCCGAGAACATCCACAGTGGACAGCGGGTGCGCGTCCGCTGGGCCGACGACGTCGTCGGGCACATCCGGGACATCGCCTACTTCCTGCCCGTGGACGCCGAGGACACCACGCCGACCGAGCCCGCTCCCCCGGTCGCCGACCGTGCGGAAGGCGCGCCGGTCAGCGTGATCATCACGCCCGTGCACCTGAAGTACCAGCACTCGGCCTCCCCCGAGGAGAGCCGCTACCTGCGCGGGCTCGCCGAGGGCAAGCTGATCGGGCAGCGCTGCCCCGCGTGCCAAAAGGTCTACATCCCGCCGCGCGGCGCCTGCCCGACCGACGGCGTGCCGACCACCGAAGAGGTCGAACTGCCCGACACCGGCATCGTCACGACGTTCTGCATCGTCAACGTCCCGTTCCTCGGCCAGCGGCTCAAGCCGCCGTACGTCGCCGCGTACATCCTGCTCGACGGCGCCGACATCGCGTTCCTCCACCTCGTCCTCGGCTGCGACGCACAGGACGTCAAGATGGGCATGCGCGTGCGCGCAGCCTGGAAACCCCGCGACGAGTGGTGGACGTCGCTGGAGAACATCGACCACTTCGAGCCGACCGGTGAGCCGGACGCGGCCTACGAAACCTTCGCCCACCACCTGTGAGGTCCTGATGCCAGACGTCGCGATCGCGGGCTTCGCGAAGGCCCCCAACGTCCGCGAGACCGCGGGCACCACCAACGGCGTGGAGATGCTCGTCCCGATCTTCGCCGAGGTCTTCGAAAAGACCGGCCTGTCCAAACAGGACATCGGCTTCTGGTGCTCCGGCTCGTCGGACTACCTGGCCGGGCGCGCCTTCTCGTTCATCGCCGCCGTCGACGCGATCGGCGCGTTCCCGCCGATCCACGAGTCGCACGTCGAGATGGACGCCGCGTGGGCGCTCTACGAAGCCTGGCTGAAGATCCGAATGGGCGAGGTCGAGACCGCGCTCGTCTACGGCTTCGGCAAGTCCAGCGCCGGGCAGCTGCGCCGGGTGCTCGCCCTGCAGCTCGACCCGTACGTCGTCACTCCCCTGTGGCCGGACTCGGTCTCGATCGCCGGGATCCAGGCGCGGCTGGGCCTGGAAGCCGGCCTCTGGTCCGAAAAGGACCTCGCCGAAGTCGCCGCCCGCGGCACGGACCAGGACGTCAGCGAACTGCTCGACACGCCCTACTTCGCCGATCCGTTGCGCCGGCACGACATCGCGCCGATCACCGACGGCGCCGCCGTGATCGTCCTGTCCACTGTGGAACGCGCGAGGGACATCGTCGACCACCCGGCCGTGATCCAGGGGATCGAGCACCGCGTCGATTCCCCCGTCCTCGGCGCCCGCGACCTCACCCGCAGCCCGTCCACCGAGTCGGCGGCGCAGGCCCTGGACCTCGACGGCGCCGACCTCGCCGAGCTGCACGCGCCGTTCACGCACCAGGAGCTGATCCTGCGGACGGCGCTGAAGCTCGACGACGGCGTCCGGATCAACCCCTCCGGCGGGGCGCTGGCCGCGAACCCGATGTTCTCCGCCGGCCTCGCCCGCATCGGCGAAGCCGCGACCCGGATCCACAACGGCGAATCCCGCAAGGCCGTGGCGCACGCGACGAGCGGCCCGGTCCTGCAACAGAACCTGGTGACCGTGCTGGAGGCCCGATGACCAAGCAGCTCACCGCCGTGCTCGGCACCGGCCAGACGCACCACCGCGCCAAGCGCACGGACGTCTCGATGCCGGGCCTGCTGCGCGAAGCGATCGACCGAGCGATGGCCGATGCCCAAGTGGACTGGGCCGACATCGACGCCGTCGTGCTCGGCAAGGCGCCGGACCTGTTCGAGGGCGTGATGATGCCCGAGCTCTTCCTCGCCGACTCCCTGGGCGCGACCGGGAAACCGTTGCTGCGCGTGCACACCGCGGGTTCGGTCGGCGGGTCGACGGCGCTGGTCGCGGCCTCGCTCATCCAGTCCGGCGTGCACCGCCGGGTGCTGACCGTGGCGTACGAGAAGCAGTCCGAGTCGAACGCGATGTGGGGCCTGTCGATCCTGCCGCCGTTCCAGATGCCGGTCGGCGCCGGCGCGGGCGGCTACTTCGCGCCGCACGTCCGGTCCTACATCCGCCGCTCCGGCGCGCCCGAGCACATCGGAGCGATCGTCGCGGCCAAGGACCGGCGCAACGGCGCCCTGAACCCCTACGCGCACTTGCAGCAGGCCGACATCACGGTCGAGTCGGTGCAGGCGTCGCAGATGCTGTGGGACCCGATCCGCTACGACGAGACGTGCCCGTCGTCCGACGGCGCGTGCGCGATGGTGCTCGGCGACGAGGCCGCCGGGGACGCCGTCGAAGGCGGGGCCGCGTGGATCCACGCGACGGCGATGCGGACCGAGCCGACGACGTTCGCCGGCCGCGACCAGGTCAACCCGCAAGCCGGCCGCGACGCCGCCGCCGCGCTGTGGGCCGAGGCCGGGATCAAGGACCCGATGTCCGAAGTGGACGTCGCCGAGATCTACGTGCCGTTCTCGTGGTTCGAGCCGATGTGGCTGGAGAACCTGGGGTTCGCGCCCGAAGGCGAAGGCTGGAAGGTCACCGAGGCCGGCGAGACGGCGCTCGGCGGGCAGCTGCCGGTGAACCCGTCGGGCGGGGTGCTCTCGTCGAACCCGATCGGCGCGTCCGGCATGCTTCGCTTCTCCGAAGCCGCGAAGCAGGTCATGGGCCGGGCCGGGGACTACCAGGTGGACGGCGCCCGCATCGCGGTCGGGCACGCCTACGGCGGCGGGTCGCAGTACTTCTCGATGTGGGTCGTCGGCGCCGGCAAGCCACGTTGATACGCTCGACCCACCATGCCGAGACTCGCCGACCACGAGCAACGCCGCCGCCAGATCGCCGAAGCCGTCTGGCGGATCGCGAGCGCGCGCGGACTCGAAGACGTGTCCCTGCGCAAGGTCGCGGCCGAGGCCGGCGTCTCGCTGCGGCTGGTCCAGTACTACTTCGGCACGCGGGACGATCTGCTGCTCGGCGCGCTCGAAATCCTCAACGCCGACGCCGGGGAGAGCATCCGCGAGGGCATCGGCCCGGAGGAGGACGCGACCCCGCGCGAGGTGCTGCGCGCGATGCTCGTCGGGATGCTGCCGGTCGGCGACGAGCGCCGCACGCGTTACCTGGTGCACCTCGCCTACTTCGTGCGGTCCCTTTCGGACCCCGGGCTGGCGTCGGCGTTCAGCGCCGCGCCGCCCGAGCTGGAACGGCTGACCGCGGACCTGCTCGCGTGGGGCCGCGACCGCGGCGAGGTGGCGCCGGACCTCGAGCTGATGCCCGAAGCCGAGCTGCTCCTGTCGAGCGTCGACGGCCTGCAGACCAGCATCATCCTCGGCCAGCGCACGCCGGAAGCGGTGATCGCGCTGATCGACCACCAGCTCGACCGGCTCTTCAGTCTCGCGAACGTCGCCACCTGAGCGCCAGCAGCGTCCCGACCACCCCGGTCACGACGCCGACCGTGGCGGGCACCGCGACCGGCGGGTCCACCACGATCACCGGCTCGAACACGACCGGCGCCGGCGGCTGGATCGGCTTCGGCGGGGCGTCGGAGCCGGTCGCGGTCCACGCCGTGACGTAGACGAGCAGCCGGGCGACGAGCGAGATGAAGAAGATCAGGCCGATGACCGAGCCGAACGCGATGCCGGTCGGCGAGTCGCCGATCAGCCGGAGGTAGAACCCGCCGGCCAGCTTGAGCAGCTCGAACCCGACGGCCAGGGCGATCGCGCCGCGCACCGCGCTGCGCACGCCCACCTTCTGCCGCGGCAGCCGCGTGAGCACCCACAGGAACACCAGCCAGTCGGCGGCGAGCGCCAGCGGCACGGACGACGCCGACACGAGCTGATGACCCCAGCTCGTGTCGTCCAGCCCGGCCAGCCGCAGCAGGTAGCTACCGAGCGCCGTACCGGAGATCGTGATCGTGAACGACACCACCAGCGCCGCGCTCAAGCCGAGCAGCGCGAGCAGGTCGACGGCGATGAGCCGCACCAGCGACTGGTCCGACCGGTTCTGCCCCCACAGCGCGGTGAGCGAGTCCCGCAGCGCGTTCATCCAGTTCCAGCCCGAGTAGAGGCCGATGGCCAGACCGAACAGCCCGACGCTGGTCCGCTGCTCGACGAAGCCGGTGAGCAGGTCGGTGGCCTTGTCGCCGAGCGCGCCGGGCAGCGTGGACACGATCGCGTGGACCATCGTGTCGAGCAGGTGCGGCTGGCTGGCCAGCACGAACCCGCCGACCGACGAGGCGACCATCAGCAGCGGCACCAGCGACAGCAGGCTGAAGTAGGTGATCGAAGCGACGTAGTGGTAGCCGCCGCACTCGATGTAGCGGTTGGTGGCGCGGGCGATGTGGTCCAGCCACCGGTACCGGGCGCGGGCCCGGGCCCAGGGGCTCGGGGCCTTCGGGGAACTCTTCACGGACACTGTCTACCCAGCGGAAGGCCTCTTCGCGCAGGCAACACGCGGTCTTGACACCCGATCACCCACTCGCTAGATGTGGGCAAGTTCCCCACCGCGCTCCGGGGACCCCGACAACGATGTCGCCACTGGGAGGACCGCTCCATGCGCGCTCGCTTGCTCCTCGCTCCCGTCCTGGCCCTGTCCCTGGTGTCCCCGCCGGTCGCCGCCGCCCACCCGCACCGGTCGAACGTCGACCTGGTGAACCCGCTCATCGGCACCACGGGCACCGATCCCGCCGAGTACGGCGGGATGATCCCGAGCACCGCGCCGCCGTTCGCGATGACGCGGTGGGCCCCGCAGACGCGCGAGAACCACGTCAGCCGGCTCCCCTACCACCACGACGACCCCGCGATCACCGGCTTCATCGGGACGCACCAGCCGGCGATCTGGATGGGCGACTCCGGCTACGTCTCGGGCATGCCGGGCGTCGGCGACGTCCAGGTCGGGCGCTCGATGCCGTTCACGCACGCCGACGAGCACGCGTCGCCGTCACGCTATTCGGTGAAGATGTCCACCGGGGTCGGCGCCGAGCTGACCGGGACGTCGCGCGTCGGCGTGCTGCGGTTCAGCTTCCCGGCGGACGCGTCGCCGAACTTCGTCCTCACCGCGACGCGCGCGGGCATCACCGGCGGGGTGCACGTGGACCCGGCGCGGCGCGAGATCACCGGCTACAACCCGGACCGGCAGGACTCGAAGCTCGGGCCGTTCAAGGCGCCGGGCTTCAAGGGCTACTTCGTCGCGAGCTTCGACACGCCGGTGACGGGCTTCGGGACGTCGACCGGGACGACGCTGCACGACGGCGAGCGCGACCGGACCGACGCCGGGCTCGGCGCGTACGTGCGGTTCCCGTCGTCGACGCGGACCGTGCAGGTGCGGATCGCGACGTCGTTCATCTCGGTCGAGCAGGCCCGCGAGAACCTGCGGCGCGAGGTGCCTGCCGGAACGAGCTTCGACCGGGTCGCGGCGCAGACCAAGGCCGCGTGGAGCGAGAAGCTCGACCGCGTCGACGTCGAGGGCGCGACGCCCGACCAGCTGGCGACTTTCTACACGAGCATGTTCCACGCCCTGCAATATCCGTCGGAGATGTCGGAGTACGGCCGCTACTACAGCGCCTACGACGACCGTGTCCACATTGGAGTGAGCTACACGAGCTACTCCCTCTGGGACACCTTCCGCGCCGAGAACGCCTTCCTGACGCTGTTCGCGCCCGAGCGGATCGACGACATGGTGACGTCGATGCTGCACGACTACCGCGAAGGCGGCTGGCTGCCGATGTGGAAGAACCCGGCCGAGACCAACATCATGGTGGGTACCAACGCCGACTCGATCATCGCCGAGGACATCGCGAAGGGCTTCACCGGCTTCGACCGGCGGCTGGCCTACGAAGCCGTCTACAAGGACGCGATGACCCCGCCGGACCGCGACACCGAACTGCGCTTCGCCGACCGCGAAGAAGGGACGCCGGTCGAGGCGCGGGCCGGGCTGACGACGTACAAGCAGAACGGCTGGGTCGCCGCCGACCGGACCGCCGAAGCCGCGTCCCGCACGTTGGACTACGCGTACGAGGACTGGGCAGTCGCGCAGGTCGCGACGGCCGTCGGGAAGCCCGGCGACGCCGCGTTCTTCGCGGAGCGCAGCAAGAACTACCGGAACCTGTACAACCCGGCGACCGGGTTCATGCAGGCCCGGAACTTCGACGGCGCCTGGACCTCCGGCGGCTGGACCGAGGGCAACGAGTGGGTCTACACCTTCGACGTCATGCACGACGTGCCCGGGCTGATCTCGCTGATGGGCCGCGACAAGTTCGTGGCGTTGCTGGACCGGCACTTCGGCGAGGGCCACAACAACCACACCAACGAACCGAGTCACCACATCGGCTATCTCTACGACTACGCCGGGCAGCCGTGGAAGACCCAAGCCCAGGTGCGCTCGATCGCCGCGGCGAACTACGCGAACAAGCCGGACGGGCTGACCGGCAACGACGACTGCGGCCAGATGTCGTCGTGGTACCTGCTGTCCTCGATCGGGATCTACCCGGTGACGCCGGCGTCGGACAGCTACGCCGTGGGCAGCCCGTTCTTCTCGAAGGTGACGCTGCGGCTGCCCGGCGCGCGGCGGCCGCTCGTCGTGTCCTCGCCCGAGAACTCGGCGTCGACGCCGTACGTGTCTTCGCTTTCGCTGAACGGCAAGCCGGTCTCGAAGCCGATGCTGACGCAGCGCGACCTGACCGGCGGCGGCGTGCTGCGGTTCGGGATGAGCGCGACGCCGACATCGTGGGGCGTCAGCTGAGCACGACCAGCTCGGTCCAGTCGTCCTGGGGCAGTGCGGTGTCCGTCGTCGCGAACACCGTGCTGCCCAGGAAGTCGAGTTCGCAGCCCAGGGTGGCGAGGAACGACGTGTCCGCGGCGTCACGGCCGGTGGAGATGCGCAGCATGGTCTGGCGCGGCGCCAGGTGGGTGGCGTCGAAGACGTACCAGCGGCCGTCGATCCCGGCCTCGAAGACGGCGTGGAAGTCCATCGGGGACAGCCCGGGCGCGTAGACGCCGACGTAGCGCGCGGGGATGTCGAGGAACCGGCACAGCGTGATGCAGACGTGCGCGAAGTCGCGGCAGACGCCTTCCCCGGCCAGCAGCGTGTCGATCGCGTCATCGGTGGGCCGGCTGGCGCCGACCACATAGGACAGTCGCTCGTGGACGTGCCGGACGATGGTGTCGACTTTCTTCTTGGCGCTCTTCAGGGAGAACAGCTCCGGCGGCACCAGCCCGGCGATCCGGTCGGACGGGCAGTACCGGCTCGGCCGGGTGAAGACGGCGGCCTCGGCGCGCGTGACGGGCTCGGGTTCGGGCTCGGCCAGCACGCGTTCGGCGTGGTAGGTGACGCGGTGCTCGCCGGCGGGGAACTCGAAGACCTCGGCGCGGGTCCCGTGCTCGAACTCGACGAGCTCGCTCTCACCGTGCCAGGAAACCTTGAGCTCTTCGGTGTCCGCGTGCGCGGCGGCGATCGAGACCGCCGCCGGCCCGGGTCCGGTGACACGGACGGAGAACTCGACGTCGACGGTCGCTCGCGGGGCCATCGCCCCATGATGTCACCCCGGGCGGTCCCGGCGCGGTTCGAGCCGCGCCGGGACGGCCGAGGGGTCAGGCGTACCGGACGGGGTAGTGCTTGATGCCGTTGAGCCAGCTCGACCGCAGCCGGACCGGCGCCTCGGCCTCGGTGATGCCCGGCATCACGTCGGCGATGGCGTTGAAGATCAGGTCGATCTCCAGCCGGGCCAGGTTGGCGCCGATGCAGTAGTGCGAACCCGTGCCGCCGAAGCCGACGTGCGGGTTGTCTTCGCGGAGGACGTCGAACTTCTCCGCGTCCTCGAACACCTCCGGGTCGAAGTTGGCGGAGCTGTAGAACATGCCGACGCGGTCGCCCTTGCGGATGTGCGCGCCGCCCAGCTCGGTGTCGCGGGTGGCGGTCCGCTGGAACGCGACCACCGGGGTGGCCCAGCGGACGATCTCGTCCGGCGCGGTCTTCGGCCGCTGCTCCTTGTAGAGCTCCCACTGGGCCGGGTGGTCGAGGAACGCCTTCATGCCGTGGGTGATGGCGTTGCGCGTGGTCTCGTTGCCGGCGACCGCGAGCAGGATGACGAAGAACCCGAACTCGTCGGAGCCGAGCGCTTCGCCGTCGACGTCGGCCTGGATCAGCTTCGTGACGATGTCGTCCATCGGGCACTTGCGCCGGTCCTCGGCCATGTTCCACGCGTAGCCGATGAGCTGCGCGGACGCCTCCAGCGGCTCGACCTCGTACTCCGGGTCGTCGTAGGCGACCATCTGGTTGGACCAGTCGAAGATCTTGAGCCGGTCCTCCTGCGGGATGCCGATCAGCTCGGCGATCGCCTGCAGCGGCAGCTCGCAGGCGACGTCGGTGACGAAGTCGCCGGTCCCCTTCTTGCGCGCCTCGTGGACGATCTTTTCGGCGCGCTCGCGCAGCGTGTTCTCGAGCTTCGAGATGGAGCGCGGCGTGAAGCCCTTCGACACGATCCGCCGCAGCTTGGTGTGCTGCGGGGCATCCATGTTGAGCAGTACCAAGCGGTTCGCGTTGAGGCGGTCCTCGGTCATGCTCTCGTCGAAGCGGATGATCGCGGTCTTCTCGCTGGACGAGTAGAGCGTGCTGTCGCGCGAGACCTCCTTCACGTCTTCGTGGCGCGAGACGACCCAGTAGCCGTCGTCGCCGAAGCCTGCGGTGTTGGTCTTCTGAGGGTTCCACCACACGGGGGCCGTTCGCCGGAGCTCGGCGAACTCCGCCAGGGGCAGCCGTTCGGCGTAGAGGTCCGGGTCCGTGAAGTCGAAACCGGCGGGGATGAGCGGAGCGGCCACGTTGCCTCCCACGGTTCGCCTTGAAACACGTTCTAACGGCGATTAGAGCATACGGTGTTAACTTGCGGAAGGCCGTTCAGTGAAACCCGTTAACTTTACCGATGAGGCCAGGTGAGCGAGCGCTCACTCGACAAAGATCAAGATCGCGCCGATCCTGGGGGAGCTTGCACAGAACGATAACTTGTTCTAGTTTTTGGGTCACTGGACAGCGATACCCCCGACGAAAGGGACGACATGGGCGTGCCGGTCATCGTCGAAGCCGTGCGGACCCCGATCGGCAAGCGCGGCGGGCTGCTGGCCGGCCTGCACGCGGCCGAGCTGCTGGGCGCCGCGCAGCAGGCCCTCCTCGACCGCGCCGGGATCGACCCGACCCTGGTCGAGCAGCTGATCGGCGGCTGCGTCACGCAGGCCGGCGAGCAGTCCAACAACGTGACGCGCACGGCGTGGCTGCACGCGGGTCTCCCGGAGACGGCGGGCGCGACGACGATCGACGCCCAGTGCGGCTCGGCGCAGCAAGCGACCCACCTGATCGCGGGCCTCATCGCGGCGGGCGCCATCGAGGTGGGCGTCGCGTGCGGCGTCGAGGCGATGAGCCGGGTGCCGCTGGGCACGAACCGGGCCGCCGGCTCGCCGCGACCGTCGTCGTGGACCATCGACCTGCCCAACCAGTACGGCGCGGCGGAGCGGATCGCCGTCCGGCGCGGGCTGACCCGCGACGACGTCGACGCGTTCGGCGCCGCGTCCCAGCAGAAGGCGGCGGCCGCGTGGGAGGCCGGCCACTTCGACCGCGAAGTGGTGCCGGTGAAGGCCCCCGTCCTCTCCGACTCCGGGGCCGCGACCGGGGAAACCCGGCTGGTCGGCCGCGATCAGGGCCTCCGCGAAACGACGGTCGAAGGCCTCGCGCGGCTGAAGCCGGTCGTGGAGGACGGCGTCCACACGGCGGGGACGTCGTCCCAGATCTCCGACGGCGCGGCGGCCGTGCTGCTGATGGACTCGGACCGGGCCGAGGCGCTGGGCCTGCGGCCGCGGGCCCGGATCGTGGCGCAGGCGCTGGTCGGCGCGGAGCCGTACTACCACCTGGACGGCCCGATCCGCGCGACCGAGCGGGTGCTCTCGAAGGCGGGCATGACGATCGGCGACCCGGATCTGTTCGAGGTCAACGAGGCGTTCGCTTCGGTGGCGCTGTCGTGGCAGCAAACGCTTTCGCCCGATCCTTCCCGGGTGAACGTCAACGGCGGCGCGATCGCGCTGGGGCACCCGGTGGGGAGCACCGGGGCCCGGCTGCTGACGACGGCGTTGCACGAGCTGGAGCGCCGGGACGCCTCGACCGCGCTGGTGACGATGTGCGCGGGCGGCGCGCTCGCCACGGCGACGATCATCGAGCGCCTCTGACGTCGTCGATCTCGCCCACGACCAGGTGGACGAAGGTGCCGGAAAGCCCGTAGGTGCTGACTCCCGCCAGCGCCCGGCCCGGGTACGGCCAGTCGGCCGGGGACGCCGCGAGGGCGATCCCCAGCCCGGCCCAGTCGACGGCCGACGTCGGGTTCGGGCACCCCAGCGTCGCCGGCACCCGCCGGTGGCGGACCACCAAGGCGGTCTTGATCAGCCCGGCGAGCCCGCCCGCCGCTTCCGGGTGCCCGATGTTCGACTTCACCGAACCGACCAGGCACGGCTGCCCCGGGGCCCGGCCCGACCCGATCGCCGCACCGATCGCCCGCAGCTCGACGACGTCCCCCGCCGGAGCCGCGTTGCCGTGCGCTTCGACGTACCCGATCTCCGCCGGCGCGATGCCGGCCTGGGCGCACGCCCGGCCGATCACCTGCCGGTAGCCCTCTTCCGACGGCGCGATGATCGCCTTGGCCGTCCGGCCCTTGCTCGCCTGCGCACTGCCGAGGACCAGCGCGTGGATCCGGTCGCCGTCGGCGAGTGCCTGGCCCAGCCGCTTGAGGACCACGACACCCGCGCCGTCGCTGCGCACGAAGCCGTCGGCCTCCTCGTCGCCGAACCGGCACCGCCCGCTGGGCGACAGCATTCCCGCCGCCGAGTAGCCGAGGGTGTGGTCGGTGCCGAGGACCAGGCTGACCCCGCCGGCCACCGCCGTGTCGCACTCCCCCGTGCGCAGGCTCTGACACGCGAGGTGCACGGCGACGGTGCCCGATGAGCAGGCCGCGTCGACCGTGGCGCACGGGCCGCGCAGGTCCCACGCGTAGCTGATCCGCCCGGACGCCATGCTTCGCGCGGCCGCGCCCGCGATCGCGTACATGTCGGCGGTCGCCTGGAGGCCGTCCCAGTGCTCACCGGTGCTCTGGCCCATGAAGACGCCGATCTCGCGCCCCTCGATCCCGGCGAGCCCGGCGTCGGCCAGGGCGTCACGAGTGGTCGTGAGCAGGACGCGGTGCTGCGGATCGAGCATCGCCGCTTCCCGCTCGCTCACCCCGAAGCTCCCGGCGTCGAACTCCTCCTCGTCGAGGAAACCGCCGGCCAGGCTTACGAGCCGGCCGCGGCGGCGGGGCACCGGGTCGTACAGCTCCGCCGCGTCGAACCGGCCGGGCGGGGCGGCGCCGACAACGACGTCCGAACGCGCGTCGAGCAGTTCCCAGAGCGCGTCCGGGCCGGCCGCGCCGGGGAACCGGCAGCCCATGCCGACGATCGCGATCGGCTCGTTCATGCGTCTCCTGTCGGGATGTGTCCACTGTGGACGCCGGGATTCACCCGTTGGTGGCAGCGCGGGTTCCCGCGGCCGCGCACACCCTATGTGATCATTCGTGCCGCCCGGGTGATCGCCTCGGCGATCCCCTTTCCCCGGAGGAACCCCAGTCATGTGTGGCATCGCGGGCTGGGCCGACCCCAGCTGCCCGCACCCGGACGGCGGCATCACCGTGCACCGGATGACCGAGACCCTCGCCGCCCGCGGGCCGGACGACTCCGGCGTCTGGGCGGCCGCGCACGTCGCGTTCGGGCACCGCAGGCTCGCCGTGCTGGACCCCGCGAACGGCCGCCAGCCGATGGTGACCTACGACGACCAGGACGAGGCGACGACGGTCCTGACCTACAGCGGCGAGGTGTTCAACCACCGCGAGCTGCGCGCCGAGCTGGAGCTGCTGGGACACAAGTTCCGCACGGACACCGACACCGAGGTCGTGCTGCACGCCTGCCGGGAATGGGGCACGGACGCCCCGCGGCGGCTCAACGGCATGTTCGCGTTCGCCGTCTGGGACGCGCCCCGACGCCGGCTGCTGCTGGTCCGCGACCGGCTCGGGGTCAAGCCGCTCTGCTACGTCCGCCACGGCGACGGCGTGCTGTTCGCCTCCGAGCCCAAGGCGCTGTTCGCCTCCGGGCTGGTCGTCCCGGCCGTCGACGACGACGGCCTGCGCGACTTCCTGGCCTCGGTCCGCACCCCCGGCGGGACCCTCCACCGCGGGGTGCGCGAGGTCCGGCCGGGCACGATGCTCCTGGTCGACTCCGACGGCGTCCGCGAGCGCCGGTACTGGTCGCTGGAGGCCCGGCCGCACGAGGACGGCATCCCCGCGACCGTCGACCGGATCCGCGAGCTGCTGGAGGACATCACCGACCGGCACGTGCGGGCCGACGTCCCGCTCGGCGCGCTCCTGTCGGGCGGCCTCGACTCGAGTGCGCTGGCCGCGCTGGGCCGCCGGTCCGGCCCGCTTCGCACCTTCTCCGTCGGCTTCACCGGCGAGTTCGTGCCCGACGCGCTGCGCGCCACCCCGGACGCGCCCTACGTCCGCGACGTCGTGACGCACTGCGACCTCGACCACCGCGACCTCGTCCTCGGCTCGGCGGCGCTGGCCGATCCGGCGGTCCGCCGGGCCGTGGTGGACGCGCGGGACGCACCCGCGACCGGGGACCTGGACACGTCGCTCTTCCTGCTGTTCAAGGCGGTGCGCGAACACGCGACGGTGGCGCTGTCCGGCGAAAGCGCCGACGAGGTCTTCGGCGGCTACCCGTGGTTCCACCAGGTGCCCGCCGGGGACTACCCGTGGCGGTACTTCACCGGCCGCAGCGGGACGTACCTCGCCCTGCTGCGCGACGACGTCGCCGCCGAACTCGGCATCGGTGCCCACCGCGAGGCGCACTACCGGCAGGCGCTCGCCGAAGTCCCGGTGCTGCCCGGGGAAACGGCGGAGCGGCGACGGATGCGCGAGGTGTTCCACCTGCACCTGACCCGCTGGCTCCCGGACCTGCTCGACCGCAAGGACCGGCTCAGCATGGCCACCGGCCTGGAGGTCCGGGTGCCGTTCTGCGACCACCGGCTCGTCGAGTACGGCTTCAACGCGCCGTGGTCGCACCACACGTTCGACGGCCGGGAGAAGTCCCTGCTCCGCGCGGCCGTCGCCGACCTGCTCCCGCGCAGCGTCACTCAGCGGGTCAAGGCGCCGTACCCGGCGACGCACGACCCGGCCTACGACGTCGCGATCCGCGCGCAGGCAGCGGATCTGCTGGCGTCCCCGGGCGCACCGGTGTGGGCCTACCTCGACCCGGCGCGGCTGCGCGAGCGGCTGGGCCGCCCACCGGCCGACCGGGCGACGCGCGCGGGCATCGACTTCGCCCTCAACCTGGACCTTTGGCTGACCCGCTAGGTCGGCAGGTGGGCGTCCACCTCGATCTCGATCTTCATGCGCGGGTCGGCCAGGCCGCACTGCAGCATCGTCGCGGCCGGGCGGACATCCGCGAAAGCCTTGCGCAGCACCGGCCAGCACGGCTCGAAGTCCTCGCGCTCGGGCAGCAGGTAGCGCACGCGGACCACGTCCGCGAATGTGCAGCCCGCCTCCGTCAGCGCGGCTTCGATGGTGCGCAGGCACTGCGCGGCCTGCTCGACGACGTCGTCGGAGATCGTCATGGTCGCGTAGTCGAAGCCGGTCGTGCCCGAGACGTACACGCGGTCACCGTCGACCACCGCGCGGGCGTAGCCGATCTGGTCTTCGAAGGTCGACCCGCTGAGGATCGCTCGCCGTTCAGCCATACCGCGCACGCTAGGGATCGACCACCGCGCCGTCCACTTCATTGGCTGTGCTTGACTTCAGGGCATGATCTCGGAGAGCCGTTGCCCGGTGGAGGACGGCGAGCTCCTCGTCCGCCGCGGCGGCGAGGGCCCGGCACTGCTGCTCATCCCGGGCGGCACCGGGGCGGGTGACTCCTACCGCGCGCTGGCGAAGCAGCTGTACGCGGACTACACCGTCGTCACGTACGACCGGCGCGGCCACTTCGGCAGCACGGACACGACGACGGGCCCGGTCCCGGTGACCCGCCAGGCCGACGACGCGCGCGCGGTCCTGGACCACGCGACCGACGGCCCGGCGCTGGTGTTCGGGACGAGCGCGGGCGCGCTGATCGGCCTCGACCTGGTGGCCCGGTTCCCGGACCGGGTGACGACACTGGTCGCGCACGAACCCCCGGCGGTACACCTGATGCCGGACGCGAGCGGCTGGCTCGAGGCGGCCGCGGACCAGGTCCGGCTGGCCCGTTCGGGTGAGCTCCTGACGGCGGTGACCCGGTTCGCCGACGCGATCGCGGGCGCGGCGCTGCCCGATCTGCCGAACCTCCGCCTGCCGCACGAAGCCGACTGGATCCGCCTGTTCGACCGCGAGCTGACGGAGTTCTTCGACTACTTGCCGGACCTCCGGGCGCTGCGCAAGGCGAGCACGGAGATCATCCCGGTGGCGGGCGAGGGCAGCCGGGGGCGGTACCACTACCAGCCGGCGAAGATCCTGGCGCTGGAGCTGGGGTTGCCGTTCTCGGAGATGCCGGGAGCCCATCTGGCGCCGCAACGGAACCCGGCGAAGTTCGCGGTCGCGTTGAAGGACCTGCTCAGCCCGGAGCTCTAAGACTCAGACGGCGTCAGACCACCCGGACCCCGTCCTTCCAGACTTCCCGGATGTTCGACGCCAAAGCCGGGAAGTCATAAGGATCCCCGGCCACCACCACGAGATCCGCCCGCAGCCCCGGCTCGATCCGCCCCAGCTCGCCGTCCAGCCCCATCAGCCGAGCCGCCGATGACGTCGTCGCCTCCAGGACGTCCGCCTGGGTCATGCCGCACGCCGCCATCAGGGCCAGCTCCTCCAGGTTCGTGCCGTGCGGGCCGACTCCGCTGTCCGTCCCCATCGCGATCCGGACCCCCGCCGCGTACGCCCGGCGGACCGAGTCCCGGTGGGCCTCCACCACTTCGCGCGCCTTGGCCACCACCGAAGCCGGCAGGTCGACGCCCGCGTCGGCCGCGCGGACCACGTTCACCGGGGCGATCAGCGTCGGGACCAGCCACGTCCCGTGGCCCAGCATCAGCTCGATCGCCTCGTCGTCGAGGTAGATGCCGTGTTCGATCGAGCGCACGCCGGCGCGGACCGCGTTCTTGATGCCCGCCGAGCCCTGCGCGTGCGCCATCACCGGACGGCCCTGCGCGGACGCCTCGGCCACCAGGACCTCCAGCTCTTCCGGCGTGTACTGCGAGTGCCGCGGGTCGTCGCGCGGGGAGAGCACTCCGCCGGTCGTGCACACCTTCAGCACGTCCGCGCCCGCACGCAACAGCGTCCGGGCCACGCGACGCATCTCGTCGGGGCCGTCGGCCGTCGCGTCCGGGCGGCCCGGGTGCGGCACCAGCAGCGGCACGCAAATGCTCGACGGGTTCCAGCTGTCGCCGTGCCCGCCCGTCTGGCTGATCAGCCCGATCGAGATCTGCAGCCGCGGCCCCGGGATCAGCCCGTCGTCCACCGCCTGCTTGATGCCGAGGTCCGCGCCCGACGCGTCGCGCACCGTCGTGATGCCCAGGCCAAGCGTCGCCCAGAGGTTCCGCGCCGCTTCGTAGAACTGGTAGGAGAACGGCTTCTGCACCCGCGAGAGCAGCCCGATCTCCGACACCGTGACGTGCACGTGGCAGTCGAAGAGCCCGGGCAGCAGCACCGCGCCGGAGCAGTCGACGCCCTCGTCGCCGTCCAGGCCGGTGCCGACGTCGACGATCCGGCCGTGCTCGACGACGACGTCCGCCTCCGCCGGCTCCGCGCCGGTGCCGTCGAACACCGAGCCGCCCGTGAAAACCGTGCGCGTCACGCCGCCTCCTTGGCCGAAGCCGAAACCACGAACCGGTGCACCACAACGGCCAAGCCGAGGACGACGACGTTGACGCCGAGCCCGACCAGGCCCACGTTGACCGTGCCGGCCAGGTGGGTGTCCACAAAGGTCAGCCAGATCACCACGAGCTCGCCGGCGATCAGCCCGGCGAACACCGGGCCCTTGCCGACGGGGACCCGCCGCAGGAAGCCCAGCAGGTTGGCCGGAGCCAGCTGAACCGACCCGGAATACGTGAGCAACAGCAGGTTGGCCAGCAGGTCCGGCCGGAAGATGCCGAGCACGAGGGCAAGAGTACTCGCGAGCACAACCGTGCCGTGGTTGATCCAGAACTGCTTGCGGCCACTGCGGACGCGGACTATGTTGCGCGCCACCAGCGACGAGATGCCGATCAGGATCCCGGCGGCCGGGACCATCGCGGTGGCCGTCGCGGCGACCACGACGATCCCCGTCACCCAGCCGGGCAATGCGTCCTTCGACAGCGACAGCAATACGCCGTTCGGGTCACTCCCCTTGGGCACCACGAGGATCGCGGCGAACCCGATGACCATCGGCAGCAGCAGGCACAGCTCGTAGACCGGCATCCAGGCGTAGTTGCGCCGCAGCACCTTCGGGTCGCGCGCCGACATCAGCGCGGGCCACGAGTGCGGCAGCGTCATCAGGCCGACGCCGATGGCGCTGACCAGCATGCTCGTGACGAACCAGACGTGGTCGTTCGCTCCACTGTGGACGATCAGCTTCTCCGGGTGCAGCTGCTCGATCTTGTGGAACACCGCGGGGATCCCGCCCGCGAAGTGCGTCGGCACGGCGATGATCAGCACCACCAGCGCGACCAGCATGATGCCGTCCTTGAAGTAGGACGTCGCCGCGACGCCACGCAGCCCGGCCCACAGCACGAACGCGACGATCAGCACGCTGCCGGTGACCATGCTGAGCGTGCCGGACGCGTTGTCGCCGGTGACCAGCCGGACGATCAGGCCGAGCCCGGTGATCTGCAGCTGCAGGTAGGGCAGCACGAAGATGACGCCGAGCACCGCGGACAGCGTGCCGAGCGTCCGGCTGGAGAACCGGTCCTCGAGGAAGTCGCCCTGGGTGAGGTAACCGCGGTCCTTCCCCATCGTCCACAGCCGTTTGGCCAGGAAGAACAGCACGACGTAGGCGATCGGCACGTACGGCAGCGCGTACATCGCCGCGACGCCGCCGGAGAACGCGAGGCCGGCCATGCCGAGGAAGGTGAAGGTGGTGAACACCTCGCCCGCCTGCAGGAACCACATGGTGAGCGCGCCGAAGCGGCGGCCGCCGACGGTCCACTCGGCCAGGTCGGCGACGGGCTTGCGGCGGCCGACGAAGCCGAGGACGCCGATCAGGACGATGCCGACGAGGGTGAAGGTGAGGATCACGGCTCCTCCTCCCGCCCGCGCATCAGGCGTTCGGACAGCAGCAGCGCCGGGGTGAACATGAGGCACCAGAACGCGCCCCACACGATCATCCGCGGCAGCCCCAGCCACAGCCCGGTGGTGTTGACGAACGGCAGGAAGGGCATCAGGACCAGCGCGACGACCGGGAGCAGCGGGGGCCAGTGGTAGCTGCGCACGGCGTCACCCCGCCAGGATTTCGAGCCGGCGGACGGCGAGCTCGGCCAGCAGCGCGGCGCCGTCGCCGAGCACGCTGTCGTCGAAGCGGGCCCTCGGCGAATGGTTGTCCGGCGCGGATTCCGGGTCCGTCGGGCACGCGCCGAGGAACAGGTACGCGCCCGGCACGCGCTCGAGCACGCGGGAGAAGTCCTCCGAACCGGTGATCGGATCGGCCATCTCGGTGAACCGCTCTTCCCCGAAGACGTCACGGATCGTGGCGGCGACGAAGTCGTACGCGGCGGCGTCGTTGACCGTCGCCGGGTACTCCGGCTCGTAGGTGACGTCGATGTCGAGGCCGTGCGCCTGGGCGATGCCCTGGCACACCTGCACCGCGCGCTCCCCCACCCGGGCCGCGACCTCGGGCGAGAACGACCGCAGCGTCGCTTCGAACACCGCGTCGTCCGGGATGATGTTGCGGCGCGTGCCGGCGTGGAACGAGCCGACGGTGACCACCACCGGGTCGAAGACGTCGAAGGTGCGCGTCACCATCGTCTGCAGGGCGGTCACCATCTCGCAGGCCGCCGGGATCGGGTCGCGGGCGTCGTGCGGCGACGAGCCGTGGCCGCCGTCGCCCCGCACCCGGACCTCGAGGGCGCCCGAGGCGGCCATCAGCGTGCCGGGCCGGGCGACGAACTGGCCCTTCGCGTAGCTGGCGGCCGAGACGTGCAGGCCGTAGGCGGCGTCGACGTGCTTGCCGGACGCCGTCAGCACGCCCTCCTCGATCATGTGGCCGGCGCCGTCCCAGCCTTCTTCGCCGGGCTGGAACATGAAGACGACGTCGCCGGGCAGCTCGGCCTTCCGCGCGGCGAGCAGCCGGGCCGCGCCGACCAGCCCTGCCATGTGCAGGTCGTGGCCGCAGGCGTGCATGGCGCCCTCGAGCGTCGAGGTGAATTCTTCGCCGCTGGCTTCGGTCACCGGGAGCGCGTCCATGTCGCCGCGCAGGAGGACGGTCGAAGTACGCCCTCCCGCTGAGACCGCATCGGACGCAGTGCCGCCGGGTTTGCCGCCGCGGAGGACCGCCGTGATCGACGAGAGGTTCTTGCCGAGGCTGACCTCCAGGTCCAGGCCGTCGAGGGCCGCGAGGACCCGCTCCTGGGTGCGCGGCAGGTGCAGGCCGATCTCGGGGATGCGGTGCAGGTCGCGGCGGAGGGCGACCAGGTCGTCGAGCAGGGCGGCGGCGTCCGAGCGCAGGGTCATCCGCAGATCATGCAAGTGTCGAGCACAATGGCCGGGGAAAAACACCGAAACCACCGCTGTGAGAGCCGATGACCGAAGAATCCGCCATGTTGACCGAGCAGGACCTCAAACTGGTCGACGCGCTGCAGGCGGCGCCCCGGGCGTCCTGGTCGACGCTCGGCCGCGCGCTCGGCCTGGGCGCGGTGACCGCCGCCCGGCACTGGGACACGCTGGTCGAGCGCGGAGACGCGTGGCTCACCGCGTACGCCGGCGGGGAGGTGACCGCGCAGCTGGCCTTGGCCTTCGTCGAGATCGACTGCGAGCCCGGCGCCGCGCTGCGGGTCGCCGAGGAGCTGGCGGCGGACGCGCAGGTGGTCACCGTCGAGTACGTGGCCGGGCCGTGCGACCTGCTCGCGCACGTCGTCGCGCCGACGGTGCGGGAGCTCGGCGCGCACGTGCTGGACCGGGTGTCGGCGGTGCCCGGGGTGACGCGGGTGCGCACGGTGCTGTCGCCGCGGATGTTCACCGAGGGCAGCCGGTGGCGGGTGCGGGCGATCTCTCCGGGGCAGCGTGAGGCCCTCTCCCCGAAGCCGGCGAAGAACCGGGCGCCGCTGCGGTTCGACGACGCGGACCGGGCCCTGATCCTGGCCCTCGGCGTGGACGCCCGGGCGTCGGCGGCGGCACTGGCGATCGAGCTCGGCGTCGGCGCGACGACGGTGCGGCGCCGGCTCGACGCCCTGCTCGGCCGGGGCGCGATCCGCGTCCGGTGCGAGATCGCGCGGTCGGTGTCGCCCGCGCCGGTCACCGTGACGCTGTGGCTGCGGGTGCCGCCGGACAAGCTGGAGACGACCGCGCGGTCGCTGGCGATGGTGCCAGAGGTGCGCATGTGCGCGGGCCTGACCGGGGCGGCGAACCTGATGCTGGTGGTGTGGCTGCCTTCGCAGCACGACACGCTGGCGCTGGAAGCGGCGCTGGCCGCGAAGCTGCCGTGGCTGGAGGTCGTCGGCCGGGCGGTGACGCTGCGGAACGTCAAGCTGATGGGCCGGCTCCTCGACGCGGCCGGGCGCGGGACCGGGCGCGTGCCGCTGGACTTCTGGGCCGCGGCCCCCGTGCCGGAGCACGGGGACCGCAGCGAGGGCCGGCCCGGGGGATGAGGGGGGTGAGGTGGAGGGAAGCATCCACCGGACCGGGGTCTTCGGGGTGGAGAGCGGGGAAACCGGCCCGGTGACCGAGGGGCGGGCGCCGGGCCGGGGAAGTCTGGGGGCGGATCTCGCGTGATCGGAGTCGTGACTCACGTGATCGGAGGCGGATCTCGCGTGATCGTGGGCGGAACTCGTGTGTCTGAGGGGTCGGCTCGCGTGTCTGGAGAGTCGACTCGCGTACCTGGAGGGTCGACTCGCGTACCTGGAGAGTCGGCTCGCGTGATCGAGGTCGTGATTCGCGTGATTGGAGAGGCATCTCGCGTGATTGGTGGGGGATCTCGGAAGGGAGGAGTTCCGGCTCGGTGGACTCGGGGGGTGAGGTGGAGGGAAGAACGTCCACCGGCCGGAACTCGCGGGGCGGGAAGGGGGTCCCGCCTGTTTCCTCCTTCGCTGACCCGGCGCTGCCGGATCGGTGTGGGGTGAGGAATCCCGGCCCGGGGGGACATGGGGGGTGAGGTGGAGGGAAGCGTCCACCCGGGCCGGGGCTCGGGGCGCGGGACGGGGGTCCCGCGGTACTTCGGGGTGGTGCTACCGGCCCGGCGGACTGGGGGGTGAGGTGGAGGAAGTGTCCGCCGGGCCGGGGTTCGTGGGGCGGGTCAGTACCCGCCGGACGACGCCGTCGTGATCGAGTTGTCGGGCCGGCGCGAAGGGTCGACCTTGCAGCCGCGGGGTTCCACCGCGTACCAGGTGTTCCCCGCGCCGTGGCCGGTCGCCTCGCCGGGCGCGCCGTCCTTGGCGTAGGTGTAGACGGGCCAGCCGCCGACCGTCACCTGCTTGCGGCCGTCGGCCCGGGTGAGCTGCCCGACCAGGCCGGTGTCGATGTCTTCGGCGACGGTGATCCGGTCGCCGGCGAGCACCGGCGGCCAGGTCTGGGCGCAAGAACCGTCGCAAGTGGACTTTCCGGAGTCCTTGCCGTCCTTGGTGAACAGGTAGAGCGTGCGGCCGGCCTGGTCGGTCAGGACCGGGCCGAGGCCGCCGATGTCGGTGGTGCCGAGGGTGGTCGGCGCGGCGGGCTTGCCCGCCGTGGCCGCCTTCTCCCCCGTCGGCGTGATCGCCGCCCAGTCCACGCTGACGTTCTGGCCGAGCGCGATACCGGAGCCGGTGTCCTTGGCGTAGCGGTAGACCGGCCGGCCGCCGACGGTCACCTGCTTGCGGCCGTCGGGCCGGGTGACCAGGCCGACGAGCTGCTTGTCCACCCCGGCGACGAGCGCCGGGGAGTCGGAGACCAGCGGCGGCCACATTTCCGCGCAGGTGTCCACACAGGCCACCTGCGGCGGATTCGCGATGTCCTTGGCGTAGCGGTAGAGCGTGTGGCCTTCGGCGTCGGCGAGAACCGCGCCGAGACCCTCCACTGTGGACGCGACCAGCTGGGCCCGACCGGCCCCGGAGGCCGGCTGAACCGTGCTCGCCGAGAGCTGCTGCTGTGCGCCGAGCGATAGCTGCTGGCCGGCACCGGACGTGGCGTACGGGTTGGTCCCGCAGGCCGCGACCAGCGCGAGACCGGCGATGGCGGGCAAGGCGGCGGCACTCGGACGAGCACGGTTCATCGGACGTTCTCCCTCCTGGCGTGGAGTGACTGGTGCGGAAGGACTATTCCGCGCAGGCCTTGCCGGAGTTGATGCAGCCGACCAGGCGGTTCATGATCTTCTTGCTCATCACGTTCGCGAAGTCGTCGTGGTCGGACCGCGGGTTGTGCTTCTCCTGGGCGAAAGCGTCCACTTTGTACTGGCCGTTCTGCTGGACGTCCTGCGGGACGTCGTAGACCAGCGTCACCTGCAGCTGCGGCACGTTCTTGAAGCCCTGCGGGCACTTGCCCTGCTGGTTCGCGAACACGATGTGCGTGCGGTGGTTCGCGCTGTCGGTGTTCTTGCCGTCCCAGCAGTTCGGGAAGGCGTGGATGCGCTCGACCTTGCTGCCCGCCGGGCAGATCGGGTAGAGGTCGGTCAGCCGGTCCTCGAACCCGGTGCAGGTCCAGCTCGGCCGGGCGTTGGCCGGGCCGTTGGTGCTCTGCTTGGCGTCACCGTAGAGGACGCGGAGGCCGAGCGGCATCGGGACGACGTTCCGGGCGCCACCGCCGATGAACTTCAGCGTCGCGGACTCCGGCTCGACGATCTCGCCGTCGTTGTCGCCGACCTCTTCGTTCTCACCCTCGGGCCCGCCGAGCTCCTCGGCCGGCGGTGCGGCGGCCGAGCTGCTCTGGTTGCCGTTCTGGCCGCCGTTGTTCTGGCCACCGTTCTGGCCGCCGTTCTGACCACCGTTGTTCTGGCCGCCGTTGTTCTTACCGCCACGACGGCGGTCCTGGGCCTGCTGGTCCTGGTTGTCCTGCTGCTGGGCGCTCTGGTCACCGTTGCGGGTCGCGCCACCACCGGTGTTCCGGCGCTTCTGCTGCCCGTTCTGGTCCTGGGCGTTCGGGTCCTGCTGGTCCTGGGCGTTCTGGTCCTGGGCGCCCTGGTCCTGCGCTGCCTGGTCCTGCGCTGCCTGGTCCTGGGCGTCCTGGCCCTGGCCGGCGTCGTCGGCGGCCTGCGCGTCCTTGGCGCTCTGGTCCTGCTCGACGTCGCCGGTCTTGCCCTGCTGCTCTTGCTCAGCCTGCTGGTTCTCGTTCTCGTTCGCCGCGTCGTCCTCGCGGTCGATGCGGATCACGGGCCAGAAGTACGCCGACTGGTCACCGTTCTTGCAGGTGGTGTCGCCGGCGAGCAGGCTCTTGAGGCTCGAGTCGGCGTCGGTGGTCACGTTGCCGACGTAGTCGTGCAGGTGCTGCGCGCCGTTCTTGATCCCGGGCTGCGCGATGAAGTTGTCCGGGTTGTGGTGCGCGCCGTCCGCGTTCGTTCCACAGTCGACGGTGAAGGATCCTTGCGCACCCTTCTTCTGCAAGGCCGCGTTGACGTTGTTGCCGGCGGGAACCTTGTTGATGTCGATGAAGAACGACGGGTCCGCGGGGTCCGCGCTCGCTTCGCCCGTGCGGCCCGTGCTGACCGCGACGGCGAGTGCGCCGACGGCGATCGCCAGGCCGATCGCGCCCATGGCGATCTTCGTACGGCGGGCGACGCGATGCTTGCCCGTCACGGGGGACCGAGAATTCCGGGCCATAGACTAGTTCACCTCGTTCGTTATTCCGGGCACGCCGAATAGCGCGGCGGCCCGGGCAAGAACTACCGTTGGTTGAAGTCGAGATCGCACGGAACCCGCGGGGAGCTCTGGTTCCGGCTGTCGGGATGCATCGGGGGATGCATTGGGGGATACGGACGTGAGCGGCCCGAGGTTCAAAAGCGACCAGCCCGTTATCTGTTCGTTATCAAGCGAAACGCAACCGGCCGGCATTCACCCAGGTCATGGCGTTGCGACCGGGAAAACAACTTCGTGAACGACTCGCTCATACCCTGAACCACGACTCGACGGGGGCCGTGGTTCAAAGGGAACCGGACGGCCCGGGCCGTGACACCGGAAGTGCCGGCGTCCCGTTCGGAGGGTGGTCGCCGGAGGTCATGAAAGACCCTTTCAGCGCGCCCGGCGACATGAACGACCCTTTCACCGCGCCGGACACCCGAGGCCCGGCAAGGTAGATCGGTCCGGTGTGTCGCTCAGCGGAGCACGTGGTGGCGGTTGGGCACGGCGCCGCTCCCGTGGATCGGCAGTGACGCCTCGGCTTTTCGAGCCGTCGCCGGAGGTCATGAAAGACCCTTTCAGCGCGCCGGACGCGGTGAACGACCCTTTCATGACGTCGGGCCGGGGGAAGGAAAGGTTCAGCGCTGCACGACGACGAGCACGGTGCCGTCGTCGCCGCGGACCTCGAACCGGGAGATCTGGTCCATCGCCAGGGAGATGGAACCCTGCAGCCGCAACGGGTCCGGTGAGCCGGGGATGCCGAAGCCCTTGGGCGGCACCGCCCAGCCGGATACCACGCGGTCGTCGCCGGTCGTCGACACGGCGAAGAGCTGGCACTTCAACGGTCCGACGATGCCGCTCAGCTCGAGGTCGACCCGGGTGCCCCACTCCACGGGGGACACCTTGACGACGGCGCTGACGGCGGACCCGCCGGTCCCGCTGCCGCGGCCGTAGGTCTGGCCGCCACCGGGCTGGGTCGGCGCGCCGGTGGACGGCGGTGGCATGGATGTCGCCGGGACGCTCGTGGCCGGCGGCGGCTGCTTGCTGCTCGGCGCGGAGAGCGAGGCGGGCGGGACGGCGTCGGCCGGGCGGACCGCGAGGGTCACCAGCGGGCCGGCCACGACGAGCGCGGCGGCCGCGGCGGCGGCGATGATCCCGAGCCGCTTGCGGCGGCGGCGCTTGACCGAGGCCTCTTCCATCAGGCCGCGCAGCACGCGGGGCCCGGGCGCGAGGGTGCGGGGGCTGGGCGCGGGCATCGGGGGCTCCGGCCAGCTGCGCTTCACCAGGTCCAACACATCCGGCAGCTGGTAGAGCTCGATCAGGTCGAGCTGGCAGTGCGGGCAGTTCATGAGGTGGGCTTCGAACTGGGTGCTCTCGGCCTCGCTGAGCACGCCGAGCACGTACGCGGCGACGTCGGTGTGTGCGGACCCGGCCACCCTCAGTTCACCCCCGCTCGCGCAGCGCCCGGCGCAGCGCGCGGACGGCGTGGTGGATGCGGGACTTGATGGTGCCCGGGGGCACGCCGAGGGTCGCCGCCACCTCGTTCACGGTCCGATCGCGCAGGTAGGTCTGCTGGATGGCCTCCCGCTGCTCGGGCGAAAGGCCCTGCAGCGCCTCGTAGACGATCATCGCGGCGAGCGTCCGGTCCGACTCGTCGGACACCGCGATCGCGTCGGATTCGATCTCCTCGAGCTCCTGGGGGCGGACGCTCCGGCTGCGCCAGCCGTCGATGACGGTGCGCCGGGCGACCGTGAACAGCCACGCGCGCAGCATCTCCGGCTGGCGGTCGAGCTTGTCCGCGTTCCGCCACGCCTTGATCAGGGTCTCCTGCACGACGTCTTCGGCCCACTGCCGGTCGTGGCCGGTCAGCCGGAGCGCGAACGCCATGAGGGACCCGCCGAACTCCTGGTAGAGCGCCTTCGCCAGATCGTCATGGGCGTCGTTGTGCTCACCAGCGACGTCCTGACTTTCGACGGGTCTCAGCGCTCGAGTGTGCCGTCCCACGCGGGACATCCTGGTGGGCCGGACGGCGTACGTCTAGTACCAAATGCCGCAACGCGGGGGCCAAAACTTTTTTGAACCGTTTCCGGACCGTGTCCGTATCCCCTACCGAAGACCCCCGACAAGGCGTTGTCCCCCGCAACGCCTCCACATCCACCCCGGACCTCATGTCCACAGTGGATCTTTCGCGCGCATTTTCGCCTCACCCCAGGCTGCTGCGCGTAGTCATGCCCACGGAGGAGCAGTGATACGCATTCCCCGAACGGTGGTCCCCGCCGCCGTGTGCCTCACCGCACTCGCCCTGCTCACCGCCTGTACCGCCGGCGCGGCCACGACCTCGGCCGGTTACGGCGGCGCCGGTATGCAGCAGATGCCCGGTATGCAGGCCCCGATGACGCTCGCGATGCCGCAGCCCATCACCGCGAACCCCAACGACCCGATGAAGAGCCAGATCAGGGCCGCGAAGACCTTCGACCTGGGTCTCATGCTCGTCGACGGAACCGGATACACGATCTACCGCTACGACCGCGATTCGACCGACCCGTCCCAGTCGAACTGCAACGACGCGTGCGCGGCCAAGTGGATCCCGGTCAAGGTCGGCGGTCCCGCGCCGATCGACGTCGACCAGTCGCTGATCGGGCAGATCACCCGCGACGACGGCACCCAGCAGCTCACGCTCGCCGGCTGGCCGCTCTACCACTTCACCGGTGACAGCGAGCCCGCCGACACGTCCGGCCAGGGCGCCGACCAGGCCTGGTACCCGATCGCGCCGGACGGCAAGAAGATCACGCTGACGCAGGACGAGTGGAGGACGAATGCTTTCGGCATCTGAGCACGCCGGGCTCGAGTTCGCCCCGCCGTCCCCGCTCGAGCGTTCCCGCCCGGTGGTCCGGATCCTGTTCGTGCTGGTCGCGGTGCTGACCCTGCTCGCGTCGGTGTCCCCGGCCTCGATCGCCCAGACGACCGCGGTCTCGCCCGAAGACGCCATCCTGCTGACCAAGGTCCGCCAGGCCGGGCTGTGGGAGATGCCCTCGGGCATGATGGCGATGCAGAAGGGCAGCCCGAAGGTCCAGGCGATCGGCTTCGCGATCATGATGGACCACGGCCGCCTCGACGTCGGGACCCGCGCGTTGTCGCAGAAGCTCAACTCGCCGGTGCCCGACCAGCCTTCCGACGAACAGCGCGGCTGGCTCCTCGAAGAGATGAACGCGGCCCCCGGGCCGGCGTTCGACCGCGTCTTCGCCAACCGGCTGCGCGCGGCGCACGGCCAGGTGTTCGCCGTCCTCGCGCAGCTGCGCGCCGGCACCCGCAACGACGACGTGCGGGCGTTCGCGACCGTCGGCAACCAGGCCGTCCTGCGGCACATGACGATGCTCGAAAGCAGCGGCATGGTCGACTACGACGCCCTCCCCACGCCGGCGGTCTCCACCACCGCCGCACCCGCCGGGGCCGCGCTCGGCCTCGACACGTCCCAGATCGCCGTGGTGGCGGCGCTGTTCCTCCTGGTCGGCGGCGGCCTCTTCTACGTGCTGCGCCAGATCAAGGGCAACCGCGGCCGCGCCCGGGCCACGCGCCGGCCGGCCACCGTCAGAACCGGGGGTAGCCATGGTTGAGACCTGGCACGACGCGACGATCTTCCTCACGCAGCAGTTCCAGCCGAAGACCGACCCGGCGGCCCGCGGCCTCGCGGCCTTCGCCGCCCGGGCGTCCTACGCGGCGATGATGCTGACCCTCACCTGGGGCGTGCTCACCGCCACCGGCTGGGTGCGCTCGGTCACCGGCCGCAAGGCGCTGCGCAGCTCCCACATGGTGCTGGCCACCGGAACGATCATCTTCGGCGGCATCCACGCGCTGGGCTTCTTCTACCTGACGGTCCAGCCGTACAGCCTGCAGTACCTGTTCCTCCCCTTCCTGTCGGGCCAGGAGACCCGGCACAGCATCGGCATCGTCGGCTTCGAGGTCATGCTGGCCATCGCGCTCACCGCCGGCCTGCAGCGGTTCACCTCCTACCGCCGCTGGCTGTGGCTGCACCGCTGCGCGTACCCGGCGGTCGCGCTGACCGCGCTGCACGCGTGGTTCGGTTCGATCGCCAACGGCCACCTCGCGGTCGTCTGGCTGGGCGGCATCACGCTGCTCGTCCCGGCGGTCACGACGTCGCTGCTGCGGTTCATGCCCGCGCGGACCCTCGAACGCATCGGACTCGTGGAAGAGCAGGTGGCTTGACATGCCCTTCCGACTCCCCGGTGGCGGGCCCCGGATCAGCGTCGACAACGACCGGTGCGAGCTCTACGGCATCTGCGCCATGGAGGCGCCGGACGTGTTCGACCTCGGTCAGGACGGCCGCCTGCGCTTCCACACGCGGCTGCTGGACGAAACCACCATTGAACAGGCGAAGATGGCGGCTCGCTGCTGCCCGATGCAGGCGGTCGTGATGAGAGGAGAGCTCGATGGCTGACGGCGACCGGATCGTCATCGTCGGCGCGGGTGTCGCCGGGCTGCGGGCCGCGGAACGGCTGCGGGAGCAGAAGTTCGACGGCGAGATCGTCCTGATCGGCGACGAGGCGCGGCGGCCCTACCACCGGCCGATGGTCTCCAAGGCACTGGTGATGGGCACCGAACGGCCCAGCGACGTAGGCCTTTCGCACTATCTTCCCGACCTCGACGTCCACTGGCGCCTCGGCGCGCGGGTCACGCACCTGGACACCACCGAGCGGGTCGTGCACCTGCCCGGCGGCGAGTCCCTCTGGTACGACGGCCTGATCGCCGCGACCGGCGTCTACCCGCGGCACCTGCCCGGGGCGCCGCGGCACGACCCGCGCGTGCGGATCCTGCGCACGGTCGAGGACTCGATGGCGGTGCGGCGCTGCCTCAACGCCAGCAAGAAGCCGGCCGTCGTGATCGGCGCCGGCCTGATCGGCAACGAGTTCGCCGCGAGCATGCGGCACATCGGCCGGGACGTCACGCTCGTCGGGCACGCGAAGGCCCCGCTGCACCGCTTCGGCGACCGCGTCTCGAGCGGCGTCGTCGAGGCGCACCACGAGCACCGCGCGAAACTCGCGATGAAGAGCGAAGTGCGGCACTGGATCAGCACGAAGGACACCGTCGGGCTGCACCTGACGAACAACCAGCTGCTGGTCGCCAGCGTCGTCGTGCTCGCCATCGGCAGTGTCCCGTCGGTCGACTGGATGCGCGGCTCCGGCCTCGACATCAGCGACGGCGTGCTCTGCGACTCGAAGCTGTTCGCCGAGGGTGCCTCCGACGTCGTCATCGCCGGCGACATCGCGCGCTGGCCCAACCTGCGGTTCGACGAGACCCCGCGGCGGGTCGAGCACTGGATCAACGCCGTCGAGTCGGCGCGGCACGCGGCGGACAACCTGCTGATGGGCCAGTCCGGCGCCAAGCCGTTCACCCCGCTCCCCCGGGCCTGGTCGACGCTGTACGACACCCGGCTGCAGATGTGCGGGATGCCCGGCCTGGCCGAGGACACCGTGACGCTGGCGGACGGCATCACCGGCTTCATCCGCGACGGCCGGCTCGTCGGCGTCTCCGCGTGGGACAAGCCGCGGGCGATGCTCGACTGGATGGCCGAGCTCGACCGCCGGCTGCCCGCACCCGACTTCGTACCGGAGCCGGAGCCCGCGCCCGTCGCGGAGGTCCCCGACGTCCCGGTCGTCGAGCCGGCGCTCGCCGCGCTGGCGGCCGAGGTGCCGACGGAAGTCGACAGCGGGTTCGACCAGCAGGCCTTCGAGCGCGAGTTCGAGAGCGAGTTCGCCAACAACATCCCGACGACGGCGTTCCCCGCGCTCGCGGCCCCGCCCACCACGGCGTTCGCCGCGCAGCCCGGCGGGGCGGCGCCGCCGACCATGGCCATTCCGATCGGGAGGTAGCAGAAGCCGGGACGTGGCTGCGCGCGGCGGCCATCGTCCCTGGCCGGTCACCACATCCCCTCCGCGGCTGGGCGGTGTGGTGACCGGCCCCCCAAACGTCCCCCCTTGCCCGCCTCGCCTCTGTCAATGGAACGAGCGCCCGGCGGGCCGGAAGAGGGCCACTCCGAGGGAACCCGACACCTTCGGAGTGGCCTTCTTCCGGCGCACCGGGCGGGGGTCCGGGGTCGAGCGCCACGGCGGCATCACCGCCGTCGCGGCGTGCACGTCCGTGACGGCCTTTCCGGCGGAAGGGTATGCCGCCGGAAAGGCCGTCACGGTCGAAGTCGGGTCGGGGTTGCACCGGTGAGGCCGCCTCGAGGGAAACGGGAACCCTCGAGGCGGCCTTCACCTCGTCCGGGCCCCTGGGGAGACCTTCGATTCGGCCACGACGAGCACGCCGAGGACGAGGACCGCGATGCCGACCACCCGCAGTCCCGCGTCGGCACCTTCGACGAAGGCCGTGACGACGTCGTGCGCGCGGCTCGTCCTGGCCAGCGCTTCGGCCACCGTGTGCGCGTCCCGGACGTCCGGGGGAAGCGCGGCGGCGAACTTCGCGGTCATGACCGTGCCGATGACGGCGACGCCGAGCGCGCTGCCGAACTCCCGGGTGGTGGCCTGCAGCCCGGTGCCGACGCCGGCCCGGTCCGGCGGCAGCGAGCCCGCGATGACGCCCGACAGCGTCGGCAGCGCCAGTGTCACGCCGATCCCGGTCACCACCAGCCAGGCCGCGTAGCCCGCGTACGGCGTTTCCGCGTCGCTCGTGGACAGTCCCAGCAGGCCGCCCCCGACGAACGCGAAGGCGAGCGCCACGGTCGCGTCGAGCCCGATCCGCCGGGTCAGCACGCCGGCGTGGCGGCCGCCGAGGATGATCGGGACGGTCAGCGGGATGATCCCCAGCCCGGTGCCCAGCACGCCGAACCCCTTGGCGTACTGCAGGAACGACGCGTTGACGTAGAACAGCGCGAACATGCCGAAGAAGATCGTCGTCATCCCGAGGCAGGCGCTGCGCAGGCCCGGGATCCGGAACAGCCGCGGGTCCAGCAGCGGGTGCGCCGCTCGCAGCTCGACGAACGTCCACGCGGCGAACAGCGCGGCGGCACCGGCGAACCCGGTCAGGACGACCGCGCTCCCCCAGCCCGCTTCCGGGCCCTGGACGATCCCGACGAGCAGCGCGACCGACGCGCCGACGAGCAGCACCGTGCCCAGCGGGTCGAGCCCGCGGTCGTGGCGCGACGACACCGGCGCGGTCCGCGCCACCAGGGCGGCCGTGCCGAGGGCGAGCGGCACGACGGCGGCGAACAGCCAGCGCCACGAGCCGGTGGTCAGGACCAGCCCGCCGCCGACGTTGCCGAGGACGCCGCCGATGCCGGTCATCGACGCCCAGGTGGCGATGGTCGCGGGCTTCTTCTCCGGCGGCACGGCGTGCAGCAGGACGGCGAGCGAGTTGGGCAGCACGGCGGCGGCCCCGGCGCCGGTGAGCGCCCGGCCGGCGAGCAGGAGGACGACGTCCGGGGCCACCGCCGACAGCAGCGCGCCGGCGGCGAACAGCCCGAGCCCGGCCAGCAGGACGCCCTTGCGGCCGAAGCGGTCGCCCGCCGCGCCGCCCGGGATCACCAGGCAGGCGAACACGATGACGTAGGTATCGACGATCCAGACCAGCGCGGACGCGGACGGGTGCAGGGTGCTCGCGGCGAGCATCGGGACGGCGAGGTTGACCGCCGCGACCATGCCGACGACGAGCGCCACGCAGGCGCACATCAGCGTGAGCAGGCCGGTTCGGTGCTTGAGGTGCATGCGCCCGACGGTAGGAAAGGCCGCCTGTGTCGTGCCACGCAACTTCGGCAAGACAGGTTTGCGTAGGGTGCAACGATGGACTTGAACCTGTTGCGCGTGTTCGACGCGCTGTTGCGGGAGGGGAGCGTCACGGCCGCGGCCGAGCGCCTGAACCTGTCCATCCCGGCGACGAGCCGCGCGCTCGGCCGGCTGCGGCGGGCGATGAACGACCCGATCCTGGTCCGCGCGGGCCGCGGCATGGCCCCGACGCCGTTCGCGCTGCGCACAGCCCCGCGCGTGCGGTCGCTGCTGGAGGAGGCCTCGGCGCTGATCAGCACCGAGGTGGCGATCGCCGACCTCGAGCGCACGTTCACGATCCGCATCAACGACGGCGTGGCGGCCACCCTGGCCACGGCGGCGGCCGAAGCGACGGCCGCGGCCGCCCCCGGCGTCACGCTGCGCTTCGTCGCGGAGGGCACCGAGAGCGCCGAGGCGCTTCGCGACGGCTCGATCGACCTGGACATCGGCGTGGGCGAGCACGCGGCGCCGGACATCCACAGCACCGTGCTCTACCGCGAACGCCTGGTCGCGGCGGTGCGGGTGGACAGCCCCTTGGGCAAGCACCGCCGCCCGACGCTGGCGCAGCTGTGCCGCCACCCGCACGTGTCGGCGTCCCGGCGGGGCCGGGCGCGCGGGCCGCTGGACGAGGTCCTCGCCGCGGCGGGCCTGCAGCGGCGGGTGGCCGCGGTCGTGTCGACGTCCGCGGTGGCCGCGCTGGTGGTCTCGTCCAGCGACTACGTGGGGCTGCTCCCCCAGCGCCTGGCCGAGCAGCACCGCCCGGCGCTGGGACTCCGGTGGTTCCCGGTCCCGGCCGAGCTGCCGGAGGTGGAGGTGCGGCTGTCCTGGCACGCGCGGCTGGACGCGGACCCGGCCCAACGCTGGCTGCGCGACACCATCACGGCCGCGCTCCACTGACCACCGACGTCATGAACGAGTCGTTCACCGCGTCCGACGACGTGAACGAGTCGTTCATGGCCTCCGAGCGGCCGTCCGGTATGGCACGATTCAAGCGTGACCAGCACCGCCGCCACGGCTCAGTACCTGCGCGACCTCGCGCTGCTGCGCCGGGTCCGGGACCGGATCGACCGGGAGTTCGCCCAGCCGCTCGACGTCGAGGCGCTCGCGCGCGGCGTCAACATGTCCGCCGGGCACCTCAGCCGGCAGTTCCGCAAAGCCTACGGAGAGTCACCGTATTCGTACCTGATGACGCGGCGGATCGAGCGGGCGATGGCCCTGCTGCGCAAGGGCGAGCTGAGCGTCACCGAGGTCTGCTTCACCGTCGGCTTCTCTTCGCTGGGCACCTTCAGCACCCGGTTCGCCGAGCTGGTGGGCGTGCCGCCGAGCGTCTACCGCGAGGAGCAGGCCGAGGCCACCGTCGGGATGCCACCGTGCGTGGCCAAACAGGTCACCAGACCGATCAGGAATCGAGAAGCGCGGCCCCCGGCCGCCACCTAGGGTGACCGCCATGGACGTCACCATTCACTCGAGCTTCCTCCCCCACACCGACCCGGAAGCGTCGCTCGCCTTCTACCGCGACCTGCTCGGCTTCGAGGTCCGGATGAACGTCAAGTACGGCGAGATGAGCTGGATCACCGTCGGGCCGCCGAACCAGCCCGACACCGCGATCGTGCTGGCGCCGGTGGCCGCGACACCCGGCCTGACCGATGACGAGCGCCGCGCCGTCAACGAGATGATGGCCAAGGGCACCTACGCCGGCCTCAACCTCGCCACCAAGGACCTCGACGCCCTCTTCGCCAAGCTCCAGGCGGGGAACGCCGAGGTCGTCCAGGAGCCGGTCGAGCAGCCCTACGGCGTCCGCGACTGCTCCTTCCGCGACCCCGCCGGCAACCTGCTGCGCATCCAGGAGCTCCGCTGACCGAGGTCGCGGCCGTCCGGAGCTACCGCCAGGTGCTGCGCGACCGGCAGGTGGCCGGGCTCCTGCTCGGCGACCTCCTGGCCAACGCCGGCACCGGCATGATCATCGTCGCGATGCCCGTGCAGACGCTGTCCCTGCACGGGAACGTCCCGAAGGCGATCGCGATCGGGCTGGTGGAGGCCGCGCCGTTCGTCCTGTCGACCGTCCTCGCGCTGGCCGTCGGCCTGGGCCGGGTGCGGGTCCCGCCGCGCACCCTCCTGGTCGCCGACTGCGTCCTGCGGTCGCTGACCTTCGCCGCCCTCGGCGTCCTGTCCGTGACCGGGCAGCTCACCCTGCCGGTGCTGATCACCGGGCTCCTGTTCGGCGCGACGTTCCGGCTGGCCGGGTCGAGCAGCCGCCGCCTGCTGGCGACGTCGGCCGCCGGTGAAGCCGGGCGCTTCTCCGTCAACGGCCTGCTCGGGCTGAACAGCACGTTCGCGCTCTACATCGCCGGGCCGGTGCTGGGCGGGCTGGTCGTGGCGACGGCCGGCGCGGGCTACGCCCTCTTCTTCGACGCGGCCGGTGCCCTGATCCTGCTGGCGGCCACGCTGCTGGTCGTGCCCCGGGCCACCGAGGGCCGGGACGCGCTGCGCGAGCCGAAGACCTCGGGCTGGCGGATCCTGCGCCGCCGCCCGGTGGCCGCCCGGCTGCTCGTCGTCGAGTTCTTCTTCAACTTCCTGTACATGCCGATCGAAGTGGCGCTCCCGCTGTACGTGAGCGGGACGCTGCACGCGGACGCGTCCGCCCTGGGCCTGCTGTGGGGTGCGCTCGGGGTCGGCGCGTTCGTCGGCGCCGCGCTCGTCAACCAGCTGCGGAACCTGCCCCAGCGCCCGCTGCTGGTCGCGATCATCGGCCTGTGGGCGCTGTGCCCGATCGCGCTCGCGTCCGTCGGCAACCTCACCGCCGCGCTGGTCGTCTTCGGCCTGGGCGGCCTCGTGTACGCGCCGTTCACGCCGGTCGCGTACAGCTTCCTGCAGTCGGGGCTCGCCCCCGGGGAACAACAGCAGGTCGTCACGCTGTGGACGACCGGCTCGACGGTGGCCGCCCCGCTGGGCCTGGCCCTCGGCGGCCCGCTGATCGAGCTGGCCGGCACCACCGGCGGGCTCGTGCTCTCCGGGGTGCTGACACTCCTGCTGCTCCCGATCGCGGCCCGGGCGGTACTCGGGCGGCGCACACCGGAAAGGGACGTCACATGTGCCTGAGCCTCCAGATCGCGGCGCGGGAGCACCTGCGCGAGCTGGCGCTGCTGCGCCGGGTCCGCGACCGCATCGACCGGGAGCACGACCGGCCACTCGACCTCGAAGCCCTCGCGCGCATGGCCGACCTGCCGGTGACGCGGTTCGTCCAGCGTTTCCGGCTGGCTTACGGCCTCTCCCCGCACGGCTACCAGGAGCTGGCCAGAGCGGTCAGGAATCGAGAAGCACCCGGCGCCGAAGCGGCCGTAGCGTGATCGGCATGGACCTCACCATTCACCAGACCTTCTTGCCCCACAACGACTTCGAGGCCTCGCTGGCCTTCTACCGCGACACGCTCGGCTTCGAGGTGCGCAACGACGTCGAGTACGGCGGCCAGCACTGGCTCACGATCGGCCCGCCGGGCCAGCCCGACACGTCGATCGTGCTGACCCCGGCGGCCGTGACGCCGGACCTTTCCGACGACGAACGCCGTACCATCACCGGGATGATGGCCAAGGGGACGTACGCGGCGGTCAACCTGGCCACAAAGGACCTCGACCGCGCCTTCGAACGGATCCAGGCCGGCGACGCCGAAGTCGTCCAGGAGCCGGCCGACCAGCCCTGGGGGATCCGCGACTGCTCCTTCCGCGACCCCGCCGGAAACCTCGTCCGCATCCAAGAACTGCGCTGACCGCTGGAGACACCGATGACCAAGCCCACGAGGAAGTCCGCGCCGCACGTCGCCGACACCCACGACCTGATCCGCGTCCACGGCGCGCGCGTGAACAACCTCAAGGACGTCAGCGTCGAGCTGCCGAAGCGGCGCCTGACGGTGTTCACCGGTGTCTCCGGCTCCGGCAAGAGCTCGCTCGTGTTCAGCACGATCGCCGCGGAGTCGCAGCGGCTGATCAACGAGACCTACAGCACCTTCGTGCAGGGGTTCATGCCGACGCTGGCCCGGCCCGACGTCGACGTGCTCGACGGGATCACCACCGCGATCATCGTGGACCAGGAGCGGATGGGCGCCAACGCGCACTCCACGGTCGGCACCGCGACCGACGCCAACGCGATGCTGCGGATCCTCTTCAGCCGGCTCGGGCAGCCGCACATCGGCTCGCCGCAGGCGTTCTCGTTCAACGTCGCCTCGATCAGCGGCGCCGGCGCGGTCACCATCGAGAAGGCCGGGCGGCAGGTCAAGGAGCGCCGCAGCTTCAGCATCACCGGCGGCATGTGCCCGCGCTGCGAGGGCCGCGGCAAGGTCAACGACATCGACCTGACCGCGCTGTTCGACGAGGACAAGTCGCTCAACGAGGGCGCGATCACGATCCCCGGCTACAGCATGGAGGGCTGGTTCGGCCGCATCTTCCGCGGCTCCGGCTTCTTCGACGCCGACAAGCCGATCAAGAAGTTCACCAAGAAGCAGTTCAACGACCTGGTGTACAAGGAACCGACCAAGATCAAGGTCGAGGGCATCAACCTGACCTACTCGGGGCTGGTCCCGGCGATCCAGAAGTCCATGCTGGCCAAGGACGTCGACTCGATGCAGCCGCACATCCGCGCGTTCGTGGAGCGGGCCGTCACGTTCACCACGTGCCCGGACTGCGAAGGCACGCGGCTGTCCGCGGAGGCCCGGTCGTCGAAGATCGACGGGATCAGCATCGCCGACGCGTGCGCGATGCAGATCAGCGACCTCGCCGGCTGGGCGGGGAAGCTCGCCGAGCCGTCCGTCGCGCCGCTGCTGGACGCGCTGCGGCGCACCCTCGACTCGTTCGTCGAGATCGGGCTCGGCTACCTCTCGCTCGACCGGCCCTCGGGCACGCTCTCGGGCGGGGAAGCCCAGCGCACCAAGATGATCCGCCACCTCGGGTCGTCGCTGACCGACGTCACCTACGTGTTCGACGAGCCGACGATCGGGCTGCACCCGCACGACATCCGGCGCATGAACGACCTGCTGCTGCAGCTGCGGGACAAGGGCAACACGGTGCTGGTCGTCGAGCACAAGCCGGAGGCGATCGCGATCGCCGACCACATCGTCGACCTCGGCCCGCGGGCCGGCTCCGACGGCGGCGAGATCGTGTTCGAGGGCACGGTGGCCGGCCTGCGCAAGAGCAAGACGCTGACCGGGCGGCACCTGGACGACCGCGCTTCGCTGAAGTCGTCGGTGCGTTCCCCGGCGGGCTTCCTGGAGGTCCGCGGCGCTTCGACGCACAACCTGCGGGACGTCGACGTCGACATCCCGCTCGGCGTGCTGACCGTCGTGACCGGGGTGGCGGGCTCGGGCAAGAGCTCGCTGATCCACGGCTCGGTGTCCGGCGGCGAGGGCGTGGTGACGGTCGACCAGACCGGGATCCGCGGCTCGCGCCGGAGCAACCCGGCGACCTACACCGGGCTGCTGGAGCCGATCCGCAAGGCCTTCGCCAAGGCCAACGGCGTCAAGCCGGCCCTGTTCAGCGCGAACTCCGAAGGCGCGTGCCCCAACTGCAACGGCGCCGGCGTCATCTACACCGACCTGGGGATCATGGCCGGCACCGCCACGCCGTGCGAGGTGTGCGAGGGCAAGCGGTTCATGGCCGAGGTGCTGGACTACACCTTCGGCGGCCGCGACATCAGCGAGGTGCTGACGATGTCGGTGGCCGAGGCCGAGGAGTTCTTCGCCGACGGCGAGGCGAAGCTCCCGGCGGCCCACAAGATCCTGACGCACCTGTCGGACGTCGGCTTGGGGTACCTGACGCTCGGCCAGCCGCTCACGACGCTGTCCGGCGGTGAGCGGCAGCGGATCAAGCTGGCGACGCACATGGCGGAGAAGGGCGGGGTCTACGTCCTCGACGAGCCGACGGCGGGCCTGCACCTGGCGGACGTCGAGCAGCTGCTGGGGCTGCTGGACCGGCTGGTGGACTCCGGCAAGTCGGTGATCGTCATCGAGCACCACCAGGCGGTGATGGCCCACGCGGACTGGATCATCGACCTCGGCCCGGGCGCGGGCCACGACGGTGGCAAGCTCGTGTTCGAGGGCACGCCCGCGGAGCTGGTCGCCGCGCGGTCCACATTGACCGGTGAGCACCTCGCGGAGTACGTCGGCTGACCGGTGGCGGAAGGCCGGGAATGTCCGGATGTGGTGAACGACTCGTTCACGGCGTCGGACGGGGTGAACGAGTCGTTCACCACTTCGCCCGCGTGGCGGGTGCGGCGCGGCAGTGCGTTGGCCAGGTGACCTGCGCGATCGACGCCACAGTGGAGCGTGCCGGCGCCCCTATACCAGATTCGGCGGTGGGGCAGGCCCCCGGAATGTGCCGGGGGCGCTCCGGGTTCCCGCGACGACCCCTACCCGGAAGACTCGGGGCGGTGACCACAGACAACCTCGTGCACACCGGCAGCGACTTCGCCCGGCTGAGCCAACGCATCTCCGCCGCCGGCCTGATGGTGCGCCGTCCCGGCTACTACACCGCCCGGTTCGCCGTCGTGGGCGGGCTGTTCGCCGCCGGGTGGGTCGCCTTCGCGCTGCTCGGGAACTCGTGGTGGCAGCTGGCCGTCGCCGCGTTCCAGGCCGTGATGTTCGCGCAGATCGCGCTGCTCTCGCACGACCTCGCGCACAAGCAGGTCTTCCGGCGCCGGCGGCCCACCGAGATCGCCGGGATGCTGGTCGGCAACCTCGGCATCGGCATGAGCTACGGCTGGTGGATGGACAAGCACACCCGCCACCACGCCAACCCGAACCACGAGGAGCTCGACCCCGACGTCGACCCGGACATCTTCGTGTGGTCGAAGGGCCAGGCCGGGAAGGCGAGCGGCGTCGCCCGGTTCATCGGGCGCTACCAGGCGTTCCTGTTCTTCCCGATGCTGACGCTCGAAGGCCTCAACCTGCACGTGTCGGGGATCCGCGCGGTGTGCAAGCCGGGCCTGCGCCGCCGCTGGGTGGAAGCCTCGCTGCTGGCCACGCACATCGTCGTCTACCTCGGCGCGCTGCTCATCGTGCTTCCCCCCGGCAAGGCGGTCCTGTTCTTCGTGGTCCACCAGGCACTCTGGGGCATCTACATGGGATCGATCTTCGCGCCCAACCACAAGGGCATGCCGACGCTGACCGGCCGCCCCGAGCTCGACTTCCTCCGCAAGCAGGTGCTGACCTCCCGCAACGTCCGCGGTGGCGTCGTGACCGACGTCGCCCTCGGCGGCCTCAACTACCAGATCGAGCACCACCTGTTCCCGAGCATGCCGTCGGTGCACCTGGGGCGGGCCCAGCCGATCGTCCAGGAGTACTGCGCCGAGCTGGACATCCCGTACCTGGAGACGAGCCTGATCGAGTCGTACCGGCAGGCCCTCACCCACCTGCATGAAGCTGGGGCACCTCTCAGGAACGGTTCGTAGACTCGGGAGCATGAGGAAGACGATCGCGGCCCTGCGGGACCTGCCTGCAGCGTTCGGTGCCAAGGCCACCGGGGCGCGGGCCGAGCGGGTCCGCTCCTCCCCGCAGTTCGACGGCAAGGTGTTCCGCAACGCCGCGCCGCGGCACCCGATGACCGCGTCGTCGATGCGGACGATCTTCCGCGAGATGTTCTTCGGCGAGCACCGCGAGCTGCGCAAGCCGGACGGGGCAGTGCCGCTGGTGGCCTCGGCGCCGGTGCTCTCGGCCGAGGGTCTGCACGTCACGTGGTACGGCCACGCGTCGGCGCTGGTCGAGCTGGACGGCGCCCGGGTGCTGCTGGACCCGGTCTGGAGCGACCGGGTCTCGCCCGCGGCGTTCGCGGGCCCGCGGCGGCTGCACGAGCCACCCGTGGCGCTGTCCGGGCTCGGCCGGGTCGACGCGGTGGTGATCTCGCACGACCACTACGACCACCTGGACCTGGCGACGGTCCGGGCGCTGGTGGCTTCCACCTCGGCACCCTTCCTGGTGCCCCTCGGGGTGGGCGCCCACCTGGAGCGCTGGCACGTCCCGGCGGCGCGGATCATCGAGCTGGACTGGACCGAAGAAGCGACGGTGGCGGGCGTCCGCTTCGTCGCGACACCGGCCCAGCACTTCTCGGGCCGCGGCATCACGAACGACGACACGCTCTGGACGTCGTGGGCACTGCTGGGGCCTTCCCACCGGGTGTTCTACAGCGGCGACACGGGGTACTTCGACGGGTTCACGTCGATCGGCGCCGAGCACGGCCCGTTCGACGTGGCGTTGATCCAGATCGGCGCGTACGCCCCGCAGTGGCCGGACATCCACATGACCCCGGAGGAAGGCGTCGCCGCGGGGATCGACGTCCGGGCGAAGCTGCTGATCCCGGTCCACTGGGCGACGTTCCAGCTGGCGATGCACCCGTGGGGCGAGCCGGCGGACCGGGTCTGGCGCGAAGCGAAGGCGGCGGACCTGGCGCTGGCGATCCCCCGCCCGGGCGAGCGCATCGACGTCGCCACTCCCCCGGCGGTGGACGGCTGGTGGCAGGCGCTGTGATCGACGAGCCGACACCTGTGACCAGAGGGTCGACACGCGTGATCAGGGCGACGACACGGCTCAGCCCTGCCGTGTCGACCCTTCAATCACGCGAGTCGACCCTTCGATCACGCGTGTCGGCTTCTCGAGCACGCCGAGGGCGGGAGCGGGTGTGAAGCTGAAGCTGGACCTCCACGACATCTACAACCGCGGCGGGGAGATCGACCGGGCGCTGAAGGGGATCATCGACGAGGCCGTCGCCAAGAAGGCGCCGCTCGTCGAGATCATCCCCGGCAAGGGGTCGGGCCAGCTGAAGAAGCACGTCCTGCGGTTCCTCGAGCGCAAGGACATCAAAGCGCTCTACCACCGGATCGAGAAGGACAAGGACAACTTCGGCCGGGTCTTCGTGCACTTCCGCTGGAAGTGATCAGAACCGGCTGTCGTGGCGGGCTTCGGCCCAGGCTCGGTCCCACGCCAGCGAATGGAGACGGCTCACCGCGAGGCGGCCGGCGCCGTACACCGCGGCCAGCGCGCCCGTGATCGCCACCCACAGCAGGATCGCCGCGAAGATGCCGTCGGCCACCGAAGTCGACGGGGACAGCGGCTCGTTCACCAGCTCGCCTCGCTGGTCCAGCCACACCGATACGTGCGTGCCCGCCGGGCTGCCCGCGTCGGCGAGGACGTCGCCTACGTGGCGGGCGCCGCGGGCGTCGAACCACGCGGCCTGGACCGTCGTCTGGTCGGCCGGGGCGCCGGCGCCGTCGGTGCTGTAGGCCTGGCTGGGCGCCGCGGCCAGCGACACCGCCGTCGCCGGGTGGCGGGTCGTGCGTTCCTGCTCGGCCCGGGCGGTCTGCGCGGCGTACGTCTCGGAGCCGAACGCGGCCGCGAACGGCAGCGCGAGGAGCGCACCCGCGAAGACCAGCACCAGCAGAGCTGCCTCGACGCGGTCGCCGAACCTGGTCAGCGGATTGCGGCCCGGGTGCAACCGGCGCCGGAAGCGGGTGATCCGTCCGCTGGGCCCACGCATGCGCGACTCACTCCTCCCAGAAAAACGTCATCTCGATAACAGTGTGCGCGCGGGGGCTCGACTTTCTCTCGTAAATGGGATGCGGCCCACCTGTGAACCCGTGCACAACCACCCGGTCGCGCTAGCTCGCCGCGATCGCCGACCACAGCGCGTGAGCGATCTGCGGCCCGCAGACGTCCGTGTGGCTGCCCACGAACCGGTCGGCGCGGAGGTTGTGCGGGACGCCCGGCCGCCAGCGGTAGCTCCCGCCCACCGGCAGCAGCTCCGCGGTGACGGCCTCGGCGGTCCGCTGCGCGCCGTGGCGGCCGATGCCGCCGTAGGAGCCGCTCACCAGCGTTTCCGCGATCGAGTAGGGGACGTCGGCGGCGGCATCGTGGACGCTGTGCGTGACCAGGATCGGGCCGGTGACGACGCGCCCGTCGAGGACGCGGCGGAACTCACCGGGCCGCCCGTCGTCCCAGTCCGCGGAGAAGCCGTACCGCGAGACCATCGCCTGCAGCAGCGTCAGCGTGGCCGACGAGCCGGCCGGACGCGCGTTCGCCGCCGCCGTCACCAACCGGCCGCCGAAACCGTGCCCGGCGAGGTGGATCCGCAGGTCCGGCCGGGCGAGCGCGTCGAGCAGCGGGGCCAGGCCGCGCTCCCCCACCGTGCCCGCGCGGGCCTTGAGCTCGTAGTGCACCAGGTAGTCGAGCAGACGCTCGGCCGCCGGTTTGGCGAGCCGGTCCATGACCGTGCCGCCGGGCAGCGAGAACAGCTGTGCCGACGCGTCTTCGCGGTCCTCGGCACCTCGGGTGGCCACGGAGAGCAACGCGGCCGCGAACGCCGTGCGCGCGGTCGCGCGGGCCGTCAGCGCCGGCACGAGGTCGGCGGCGGCGTCGATGGTGAGCCGGTGCCCGGGCCGGAGATCGCGCAGCTGGTCCAGCCGCTGCGGGAGATCACCGCCGGGTGGCTCCGAGGACGGCCACCGGACGCAGGCGAGCGCGATCCCGCGGCCGGGCTCGCCGTCGGTCACCGAGCGCAGCGACTTGGCGAGCGCCGCATACAGCCGGTGACCCCAGCCGTGGCAGAGCACGAGCAGATCGGTGGTCCCGGCCGCGAGCTCCCGCACGGCCGCGCCCCGGTCGCCGACGAGCTCACCCGCCCGGTCGAACCCGACCTCGGCGGCCGGGAAACCGCACAGCTGCACGGAGGTCCTCCTCGGGCGACGACTCCCGGGAAGTCGCCCGCGCGAGCGCGGCCGTTACTCAGAGCCAGTCGTCCGGGCGCGGCCACGGCATCAGTGCCGCCAGCGCGTCCCGGGCCGGCTCCGTGACGGCGTACCGGCCCCGGTGGAACAGCAGCGGCCGGGCGTCCGACGGCGCGCCCAGCGCGGTGACCCGGCCGATCACGACGTAGTGGTCGCCCGCCTCGTGCACCGCTTCCAGCTCGCAGTCGATCCACGTCAAAGCGCCGTCGAGCAAGGGCGCCCCGGACGGCGACGGCGTCCAGCCGATCCGCGCGAACTTGTCCTGGCCGCGGGCGCCGAACACCGCGCTGACCTCTTCCTGGTGCTCGGCCAGCACGTTGACCGCGAACCGGCCCGCCGCGGCGAGCACCGGCCAGGTGCGGGACGACTTCGCCGGGCAGAACAGCACGAGCGGCGGGTCGAGCGACAAGGCCGCGAACGACTGGCAGGCGAACCCGGCGAGGGTGTCGCCGTCCCGGCCGGTGACCACGGTGACGCCCGTGCAGAAGTGCCCGAGCACGCTGCGGAACTCGGTCCGGTCGACCGCCACCGAGGTCATGCGCCCGGGGGCCGCGCGCCGACCGAGAAGTCGTGGCCCCACAAGGAGACCGCGGTGCTCTCGCGGGCGATCCAGTTGTCGTCGTCGACCTGGCGGCCTTCGCAGCCGAACTCGACGTCGAAGCCGCCAGGGGTCTTCATGTAGAACGACAGCATCAGGTCGTTGACGTGCCGGCCGAGCGTGGCCGACATCGGCACCTTCCGCCGGATCGCGCGGTCGAGGCACAGGCCGACGTCGTCGGTCTGCTCGACCTCGATCATCAGGTGCACGATCCCGCTCGGGGTCGGCATCGGCAGGAACGCCAGGCTGTGGTGACGCGGGTTGCAGCCGAAGAACCGCAGCCACGCGGGCGCGCCGTCGGCGGGCCGGCCGACCATCTGCGGCGGCAGGCGCATCGAGTCGCGCAGCCGGAAGCCGAGGACGTCGCGGTAGAACCGCAGCGACGCTTCGTCGTCCTTTGTGGACAAAACGACGTGACCCAGCCCCTGCTCACCGGTGACGAACTTGTGGCCGTACGGGCTGACGACGCGGCGGTGCTGCAACGCGACGCCGTGGAACACCTCCTGGGTGTTGCCGGACGGGTCGTCGAAGCTGATCAGTTCGTCGACGCGCCGGTCGGCCAGCTCCTCCGGCGTGCCCTCCTTGTAGGGCACCGAGGCACTGTCCAACCGCGACCGGATCTCGGCGAGCTCGCCGGCGTTGGCGGCTTCCCAGCCGGTCCGGTCGAGGCGGTCCGACGCACCCGGCGTGATGACCAGCCGGGCCGGGAAGTCGTCCATGCGCAGGTAGAGCGCGTCGGGATTCTCCCCCTTGCCCTCGACCATGCCGAGCACCTTGAGCCCGTATTCGCGCCACGCGGCCATGTCGGTGGCTTCGATGCGGAGGTACCCCAGTGACCGGATGCCCATCAGGAACTCCCGAGGAAGTCGAGGGCCAGCCGGTTGAACTCGTCGAACTTCTCCAGCTGGGCCCAGTGCCCGCAGCCGCCGAACACGTGCAGCTGCGCGCGCGGGATGGTTTTCAGTGCCAGCAACGCGCCGTCGAGGGGGTTGACGCGGTCCTCGCGGCCCCAGATCAGGAGCACGCGCTGGCGCAGGCGGTGGGCCTCGCGCCAGAGCATGCCTTCTTCGTAGGTGCCGGGCTGCGCGAACGACATCCCCATGGCCCGCATCGCGGCCAGGGACTCGGGGGTGTTCGCTGCGGCGAACCGGTCGTCGATCAGCTCGTCGGTGATCAGCGCCTGGTCGTGGACCATGATGCGCAGGAAGGCTTCCATGCGCTCCCGGCTGGGTTTCGCGGCGAACCGCCCGAGGTTCTTGACGCCTTCGGTCGGGTCGGGCGCGAACAGGTTGACGCTCAGCCCGCCCGGCCCCATCAGCACCAGCCGGTCCGCGCGCTTGCCGTGGTTCAAGGCGAGCCGGACCGCGGCGCCGCCGCCCAGGGAGTTGCCGACGAAGTGGGCGCGCTCGATGCCGAGGGCGTCCATCAGACCCACGACGGCGTCCGCGCTGTGGCGGAAGTACTGCGGGTGCTCGGTCGGCTTGGCGGAGCGGCCGAAGCCGGGCTGGTCGACGGCGATCGTCCGGTAGTGCTTGGCGAACTCCGGCAGGTTGCGCCCGAAGTTGCTCCACGCGGACGCGCCGGGCCCGCCGCCGTGCAGCAGGATCACCGTCTCGGCGTGCTCGGCGCCCGCCTCGTGGTAATGCAGCTTCAAGTCGCCCGCCTGGACGTACTTTCCTTCGGGAGCGGCCATCAGTACATCGCGTTCTCGACGGGGAGCCCGAAGGCGCCGGTGCCGAACATGACGTACGCGCGCTCGGCGTCGTTGGCCGCGTGGACGCGGCCGGCGTGCGCGTCGCGCCAGAAGCGCTGGATCGGCGTGCCGCGCTGGATCGCGCGGCCGCCGGAGTTCTCGAAGAGCCGGTCGATCGCGGAGATCGCGCGTTCCGTGCCGCGCACCTGGTCACGCCGGACCCGCAGGCGCAGGTCCACGGGCAGCCGTTCCTCGCGCTTGGCCAGTTCGTACAGCTCGTCGATGTTGCGGGTCAGCTGCAGCCAGGCGGCGTCGATCTCGCTGGCCGCCTCGGCGATCCGCACCTTGGCGAACGGGTCCTCTTTGGACTGTTCACCGGCGTACGCGGCCCGCACGCGCTTGCCCTGATGCTCGACGTGCGCGTCGTAGGCGCCCTGCGCCATGCCGATGATCGGCGCGGTGATCGTGGACGGGTGCACCGAACCGTAGGGCAACCGGTACAGCGGCCCCGGGTTCACGGCTTGCCCCGGCACCTTGCACTTCGACGTCGCGATGAAGCTCAGCGCGCGGTGCTGCGGGATGAAGACGTCCTCGACGACGATGTCGTTCGAACCGGTGCCACGCAGGCCCACCGTGTCCCAGACGTCCACGATGGAGTAGTCCGCGATGGGCAGCAGGTAGGTGCAGAAGTCGACCGGCTTGCCGTCCTTGAACGCCGGTCCGCCGAGCAGCACCCACGTGCAGTGGTCGCAGCCGGAGGAGAAGCTCCACCGGCCACTGAGCCGGTAGCCGCCTTCGACGACCTCGGCCTTGCCCATCGGGGCGTACGACGAAGAGATCCGCACGTCCTCGTCCTCACCCCAGACCTCCTGCTGGGCCTGCGCGTCGAACAGCGCCACGTGCCACGGGTGGACGCCGAGGATGGAGGCGACCCAGCCGGTGGACCCGCACGCGCTCGCGATCAGCTTGACCGCGGTGTAGAAGCTCACCGGGTCGGTTTCGAGGCCGCCGAACGACTTCGGCTGCAGCATCTTGAAGAACCCGGTCTCCTGCAGGGCCTTGACGGACTCCGCCGGGACGCACCGCGCGTCCTCCGTGTCCTGGGCCCGTTCCCGCAGGACCGGCAGGAGGTCCCGGACCCCGGCGATCACCGGCTCGCTCATGCGCAGTCCTCTCTCGCGTTCAACTCCCGCAAGACTAGAACACGTTCTCGTTTTTGTCGAGAACACCCTGCGCCAGAGCGCTGTTGATCCCTGCCCTCCGGCCGGAAAACACGCAGTCGGCCAGCGAGAGCCCGCTCACGTACGACCTGGAACAGATTCCCACCGCGGTGCGCCCGGCGGCGTACAGCCCGGGGATCGGCTCCCCCGCCGTGGTCCGCACCGCGCCGGTGTCCTCGTCGACGACCAGGCCGCCGAGCGTCAGCATCGGCGTGGGATAGCCCAGGTTGGGCCGCACCGAGATGTCGATGAGCGAGAACGGCGGGTTGTCCAGCCGCCGCGCGAACTCGGCGGGCTTGCCCATCGGGTCTTCGGCACCGTGGTAAGCGTCGACGCTCGCGCGCAGCCCCTGGGGATCGACGCCGGCCTTGCGCGCCACCTCCTCGACCGTCGCACCGGTGACGCGGCCGCGACGCAGCAGGTACCGCAGCTGGAGCCCCTGGAACCACTGGCTTTGCTCCTTCGTGTCCCGCCGGGCGTCCGCCACGATCGGCGCGTCGACGAGCAGCCAGCCCTGGCCCCCGTGGTCCTCGATGAGCTTTTCGCCCACCGCGGCGCCGTACCGGGACTCGTCGATGACCCGCCGCCCGCCGGCGTCGACGATGATGCCGCCGAGGAACGCGCTGGGTGGCGTGATGAACCGCCACGCCGAGATCCGGCCGAGCTCCGCGGTCGCCGCTCCGGCCTCGACGCCGAGCCGGATGCCCGAGCCGTTGTCGGCGGACGTGCCGAGCGGGAGCCCGCCGCGGTAGGCCGGCGCGTGCTCGCGGACCATCTCGCGATCGGCGATGAACCCACCGGCGGCGAGCACGACCCCGCGCCGGGCGGTGATCCGCAGCTCACGGCCGTGGGCGCGTTCGATCCGTTCGACGCGGCGGTGCAGCGACTTGCGCAGCGAAGGCACGTAGATCCCGGGCTTCGCGGCGTACTGCGCGAGCCGCCGATGCCGGGCGCGCACGCCCGCGGGAGCGTCCTTGAGCGTGTCGACGACGAGCCCGGTGACGCGGCCGTCGTCGTCGAGGATCAGGTTCCGCGCGGTGGTCTGGGTCAGCACCCGCACCCCGCGCTTCGCGACGGCCTCCTTGAGGCGCGTCATCAGCTTCTTCCCCGACGTCCCGGGCCCCTTGACGCGGTGACCGCGCGGTGCGGGCTTCGCCGCGTCACGGAAACCGCCCGCGGCTTCGCTGCCGGAGTAGTACAGGTAGTGGGCGTCGCTCGGATACGACGTCTTGTACGGGCAGAGGCTGCCTTCGAACGGCACGCCGTTGCCCTCCAGCCAGGTGATCATCTCGGGGCTGCCTTCGCAGAAGCGCCGCAAGGTCTCCTCGGCGACGACGTCCCCGGCTTCGAGCCGCAGGTAGGCGTACATCGCGTCGACCGAGTCGTCGACGCCCGCGTCGAGCTGCTGGGCGGTGCCGCCGCCCGCGTAGACCACGCCTCCGCTGACCGCACTGGCGCCGCCGCCGGCGAACCGCTCGACGAGAATGACGTCCGCACCGGCGTCGGCCGCCTCCAGGGCGGCGCAGGCGCCGGCCGCCCCGAAGCCCACGATCACCACGTCCGCGACGAGTTCGTCCATGGGCACCACCCTAGAACTGGAACACGTTCTCGTCTATGGTGGCCGAAAGCGACTCTCAACTGGATACTCTTCTTGTGGAACACGTTACCGATCTGGCCGAAAAGCAGGCGGACACGGACCGGCGGCGACTCGCTCACAGGCAGCCGTTCCGCCGTGGCTGTCGGCCGGATCGGTAACCATCGATACAGCAGGTGAGGTGGCATGACGGAGCAGTTCGACGTTGTCGTCGTCGGCAGTGGCGCCGCCGGGATGACCGCCGCGCTGGCCGCGGCCCGCAACGGCTTGAGCGTCGTGGTCCTTGAGAAAGCGGCCTGCTTCGGCGGCTCGACCGCCCGCTCCGGTGGCGGAGTCTGGCTGCCGGGCAACCACGCGCTGAAGGCCGCCGGGATCGACGAACCACCCGAGCGGGCTCGCGAGTACCTGGCCTCGATCGTCGGTGATGTCGTCCCGGCCGTCCGGCGCGACACTTTCCTCGACCACGGCCCCGAGGTGCTGAAGTTCGTGTGCGACCACACGCCGCTGAAGTTCCGCTGGGTCCGCGACTACAGCGACTACCACCCCGAAGCCCCGGGCGGGCGGCCCGGCGGCCGGTCGGTCGAGCCGGTCGCCTTCGACGGCAAGCTGCTCGGCGACGACCTGGCCCACCTCGAACCGCCCTACAGCGCTCCCCCGCTCGGCGTGCCGATCACCCAGGCGGACTACCGCTGGCTGAGCCTCCTCGCGCGGCACCCGCGCGGCGTCGTCCGGCTGCTGTCGCTGGGCACGCAGTGGCTGGTCGGCCGGATCCGCCGGCAGCGGCTGGTGGCCATGGGGCAAGCGCTTGCGGGTGGGCTGCGGGTGGGCCTGACCAGGGCCGGCGTCGACGTCCGGCTGAACACCCCGCTGGTCGACCTGCAGGTCGACGGGGACCGCGTCACCGGCGTCGTCACCGCGCAGGGAGTCGTCGGGGCCCGGCGGGGCGTGATCCTCGCCAGTGGCGGCTTCGAGCAGAACCTCGAGATGCGCGAGAAGTACCAGCGCGCGCCGATCGGCGTCGACTGGACCGTCGGCGCGGCCGCCAACACCGGCGACGGCATCACCGCCGGCCTCAAGCTCGGCGCGGCCCTCGACCTGATGGACGACGCCTGGTGGGGCCCGACGCTGCCGCTCACCGGCGGCCCGTGGTTCGCCCTCGCCGAGCGTTCGCGGCCGCGGTGCATCATGGTCGACGCCCGCGGCGAGCGGTTCGTCAACGAGTCGGCGCCGTACGTCGAGGCCGTGCACGCGATGTACGGCTCCGGGGACGGGCCGGGTGAGCACATCCCGACCTGGTTGGTGTTCGACCAGCGCTACAAGGACCGGTACATGTTCACCGGCATCGGGCCGCGCCAGCCGCTGCCCGGCCGCTGGTTCAAGGCCGGGATCGCCGCGAAGTCGTCGACCCTGGCCGGGCTCGCGGCGAAGATCGAGGTCCCGGCCGAGGGCCTGGAAGCCACGGTGACGCGCTTCAACGGCTTCGCGCACAAGGGCGTCGACGAGGACTTCCACCGCGGGGTCAGCAAGTACGACCACTACTACGGCGACCCGCGCAACAAGCCCAACCCCAGCCTCGGCCCCCTGGACAAAGCGCCGTACTACGCGGTGAAGATCGTCCCGGGCGACCTCGGGACCAAGGGCGGGCTGCGCACCGACGAACACGCGCAGGTCCTGCGCGAAGACGGCACAGTGGTGCCCGGGCTGTACGCCGCGGGCAACGCCAGCGCGGCCGTGATGGGCGGCACCTACGCCGGACCGGGCGCGACCATCGGCCCGGCCATGGTGTTCGGCTACCTTGCGGCGACGCGGCTGGCCCACGAAGATCAAGGGACCACGGGAGGCGAGCGATGACGCAAGAATCCGTACGCACCATCTACGCCGGTGAGCCGCCGACCCGCTTCGCGCGCGGCTGGCACTGCCTCGGCCTGGCGGAGAACTTCCGCGACGGGAAACCCCACGCGGTCACGGCGTTCGGCACGAAACTCGTGGTGTTCGCCGACTCTCACGGAGCGCTGAACGTGCTCGACGGCTACTGCCGGCACATGGGCGGCGACCTCACCCAGGGCACGATCAAGGGCGACGAGGTCGCGTGCCCGTTCCACGACTGGCGCTGGAACGGCAAGGGCAAGTGCGTCTCGATCCCCTACGCCAAGCGGGTTCCGCTGCGCGCGCGGACGCGGTCGTGGACGGCGCTGGAGCAGAACGGGCAGCTGCTCGTCTGGCACGACCCCGAGGGCAACCCGCCGGCCGACGAGCTGGCGATCCCGCACATCGAGGCCGCCGACAGTCCCGAGTGGAGCAACTGGACCTGGGACTCGATCTACATCGACGGCTCCAACTGCCGCGAGATCATCGACAACGTCGTCGACATGGCGCATTTTTTCTACATTCATTATGCGTACCCGACGTACTTCAAGAACGTGTTCGAGGGCCACATCGCCACGCAGTACCTCAACACCAAGGGCCGCCCGGACATGGGCATGGCGTCCAACTACGGCGGCGAGGACAACCTGCTGCGGTCGGAGGCGTCGTACTTCGGACCGTCGTACATGATCAACAAGCTGGTGAACTCGTTCCAGGGCTACGAGATCGAGAGCGTGCTCATCAACTGCCACTACCCCGTGTCGCCCACGGCGTTCGTGCTGCAGTACGGCATGAAGGTCAAGAAGCAGCACGGGCTCACCGACGAGCACGCGGACAAGATCGCGGCGAAGCTGGCGAAGGGCATCGGCGCGGGGTTCCTGCAGGACGTCGAGATCTGGAAGCACAAGACGCAGATCGACAACCCGCTGCTGTGCGAAGAGGACGGTCCGGTCTACCAGCTCCGCCGGTGGTACCAGCAGTTCTACGTCGACGCCGCCGAGGTCACCGAGGACATGACCCGGCGGTTCGAGTTCGAAGTGGACACTTCGAAGGCCAACGAGGCGTGGGCGGCCGAGGTGGCGGAGAACCTGGCCCGCCAGAAGACCGAGGCGGAAGTGTGACCACCGCCGAGACCGTCGAGTTCCTCAGCGGCGGGCTGCGGCCGCACGAGTGCCGCAGCTGCGGGACGTGCGTGCTGGTGAAGAAGAACAGCATCCAGCACACGAGCATCCAGTGGACGTCTCCGCCGGCGGAGACGTGCCCGGTGTTCGCCGACGCCGACGGGCCGTCCGCGCTGCTCGACACGTGCCCGAAGCTGGCGGACAGCATCGGCGACGCGGTGCGCGACGGCTCGCTGGCGGTGGCCGATGGGTGAGCGGGTCTACACGCTGACGGTCGCCGACGTCGTCGTCGAGACGCCGGACGCGCGGTCGGTGGTCTTCGAGATCCCGGCCGAGCACACGTCGGCGTTCTCGTATTCGGCGGGACAGTTCCTGACCTTGCGGATCCCCAGCGACCGGACGGGTTCGGTGGCGCGGTGCTACTCGCTGTCGAGCGCGCCGCACGAGAACCGCGTGCAGGTGACGGTCAAGCGGACCGACGGCGGCTACGGCTCGAGCTGGGTCTGCTCCTCCCTGAAGCCGGGGATGACGGTGGACGTGCTCGCGCCGGCGGGCGTGTTCTGCCCGACGTCGGTCGACGAGGACTTCCTGCTGTTCGCCGGCGGCAGCGGCATCACGCCGGTGATGGCGATCCTGAAAACGGCACTGGAGCAGGGTTCCGGGCGGGTCGTGCTGGTCTACGCGAACCGCGACGAAAGTTCGGTGATCTTCGCGGGCGAACTGGCGTCACTGGCGAAGCGCTACGGCGACCGGCTGGTCGTCATCCACTGGCTGGAGAGCGTGCAGGGGCTCCCGGACGTCTCGCAGCTGCGGGGCGTGGCGACCGCGTACACGTCGTTCGAGGCTTTCCTCTGCGGTCCGGCGCCGTTCATGGCGGCCGCGCGCGAGGCCCTCGGACAGCTCGGGGTGCCGCGGGACCGCGTGCACGTCGAGAAGTTCACGTCGCTGACGGGGAACCCGTTCGAGTCGTCGCCGGCGGAAGAGCCAGCTCCGGAATCGGACGAAGCGCCCGCGTCGCTGACGGTGACGCTGGACGGTGCCACGCGGTCGATGCCCTGGCCGCGGCAGCGGAAGCTCCTGGACCACCTGCTGGACGCGGGGCTGGACGCGCCGTACTCGTGCCGCGAGGGACAATGCAGTGCGTGCGCGTGCCGGATCGTGTCGGGTGAGGTGAAGATGCTGCACAACGAGGTCCTGGACGCCGAGGACATGGCGGACGGCATCGTGCTGGCCTGCCAGTCGCTGCCGGTCACCGACGACGTCTCGGTCAGCTATGAATAGGAGTCTCCGCGTGCCCATCGATCCCGCGGTCGCCATCGGCGCCGAGATCGGCGAGGTGAACTTCGCCTGGACGTCGTCGGACGTGCTGCTCTACCACCTGGCTTTGGGTGCGGGCCCCGACGAGCTGCGGTACACCTACGAGCAGGACCTGGTGGTGCTGCCGACGTTCGCGACGGTCGCGGCGAACCTGCGGGTGTTCGACCCGCCGGCGGTGTCGTTCCCGGGGGTCGAGATCGACCTGGCGAAGGTGCTCCACGGCAAGCAGGAGGTCACCCTGCACCGGCCGATCCCGACGTCGGGGAAGGCCGTGGCCCGGTCGCGGATCGCGGACGTGTTCGACAAGGGCAAGGCCGCGGTGGTCGTCCAGGAGGTCGCCGTCACGTCGTCGACCGGCGATCCACTGTGGACGGCCCGGTCGAGCATCTTCGCCCGCGGTGAAGGCGGTTTCGGCGGCTCGCGAGGTCCATCGGACAAGATCGAGTGGCCGACACGCTCGCCGGAATTCGTCTTCGAGACGCCGACGTTGCCCCAGCAGGCGCTGCTGTACCGGCTGTGCGGCGACCGGAACCCGCTGCACGCCGACCCGGCGTTCGCTCTCGCGGCGGGCTTCGAACGGCCGATCCTGCACGGGCTGTGCACGTACGGGATCGTCGCGCGGGTGCTGGTCAACGAGCTCCTCGACGGCGATCCCACGCGGGTGGCGTCGTTCGCGACCAAGTTCGCCGGGGTGGTGTTCCCGGGCGAGACGCTGCGGATCCGGGTGTGGCGCGAGGACGGCCGGCTGCTGGTCACGACGACGGCGGCGGAGCGCGGCGACGCGCCGGTGCTGGCGGACACGGTGCTGGTGTCCACTTCGTGAGAGCACCCCGGCCCTCGCCCGCTAACGTGGAGGGGTGACTTCGGAATACTTCCTGGTGCGGGGAACGGTCGAGCCGGGCGACCAGCGAGGCCGTGAGCTGGGCTTTCCCACGGCGAACATCGCGCTGGGCGACCAGTCCGGCTCCGTGGGCGACGGGGTGTGGGCGGGCTGGGTGGGCCGCGCCGACGGCTCCCGCATAGCGGCGGCGATCTCGGTCGGCCGCCGCCCGACGTACTACGGAGCGGACGGGTACCGGCTGCTGGAGGCCCACCTGCTGGACTTCGCGGGTGACCTGTACGGCGAGACGCTGGTGGTGTGGCTGGGGTCGCACCTGCGGGACCAGCAGGCGTACGCCTCGGCGGAGGACCTGATCACGGCGCTGAAGAAGGACATCGCGGCAGCGAGCCAGTGGACGGCAGCGCACCCGGCAGCGTCGCTCCCGGACGCCGGCGAAAGCCCACTGGGCGAGGTCCGCCGCATCCACGGCTGACACCCCGCTGTCGCGCCCGGCCGAGTGCCGCGAATGACTAATTCGGGGCGTCGGATGTCCCGAATGAGTCATTCGCAGCCTCCGGCCCGGGTCACAAAGCCGAGGCCAGCAGCATGTACCCCATCCCGGCCCCCATCACCGCCCGGCACACCGCGCGTGAGGCGTGCCCGGACTCGGCCGTCACCGACGGGCCGCGCACCACGAGCACTCCCGTCCGGGCGGCGTCGACCACGAAGTACCCCGCTGCCGCCACCGCGACCAGCGGCAACGCCAGGCGCGCGTCCATTGTGGACATCGTCAGCCACGGCCCGTGGGTCATCCCGGCGTGGGGCATCGCCGTCACCATGTACAGCATCGCCGCCGCCGACAACGCGTGGTGGGCGCAGCCCGAGCTTCCCCGCCACCAGGCCACCGCGAACCAGCCCGCCGTCAGCACCAGCACCGCCTGCCAGCCCGCCGCCGGGATCGGGCCGCCGACCGGGGACAGCATCGCCACCATCGCCACCACCAGCAGCAGTTCGGCCAGGTCGCCGTGGCGGACCCCGTGGCTCAGCCGCGCGTAGTCGAGCCGGACCAGCCGCAGCACGCACGGCAGCGCCAGCGCCGCGAACACCGCCGTGAGCGCCCAGTCGACCACCATCGCCAGTCGGCCTCACTCTCCGTCGTGGGTGGTGTCTCCACCGTGACACCCACGACGGCCGGGCACCAGCCGTCAATGAGGTGACGCCTCAGTCACCCGTCAGGATGAGTCCACTGGTCGGCACGCCTGTACCCGCCGTGACCAGCACCCGGGACGCGCCGGCGACCTGGTTGACGGCCGTGCCGCGAATCTGCCGGACGCCCTCCGCGATGCCGTTCATGCCGTGGATGTACGCCTCGCCGAGCTGGCCGCCGTGCGGGTTCAACGGCAACGCGCCGTCGAGCTCCAAAGCGCCGTCGGCGATGAAGTCCTTCGCCTCGCCGCGACCGCAGAAACCCAGCTCCTCCAGCTGCATCAGCACGTACGGCGTGAAGTGGTCATACAGCACGGCGACGTCCACATCGGACGGTCCGAGCCCGGACTGGCCCCACAGCTGCCGCCCCACGACGCCCATCTCGGGCAGCGCGGCCAGGTCGTCGCGGTAGTAGCTGGTCATCACGTACTGGTCCGGCCCGCTCCCCTGCGCCGCCGCCGCGATCACCGCGGGCGCCTGGGCCAGCTCGCGCGCCCGTTCGACGCTCGTGACGACCAGCGCCACCCCGCCGTCGCTTTCCTGGCAGCAGTCGAGCAGGTGCAGCGGCTCGGCCACCCAGCGCGACGACTGGTGCTCCTCGAGGGTGATCGGCCGCTCGTGGAACCACGCGTTCGGGTTGGTCGCCGCGTGCTTGCGGTCGACCACCGCGACCCGGCCGAAGTCCTCGCTCGTCGCGCCGTAGTCGTGGAGGTACCGCTGCGCGACCATGGCCACCGTCGCCGCCGGGGTCGCGATGCCCATCGGGTAGTGGAACGCGTTGTCGACGCCGGACGAGTTGACCTGCCCGGCCGCGGCCGACGACACCTGGCCGAAGCGCATGCCCGAGCGCTCGTTGAACGCGCGGTAGGCGACGACGACGTCCGCGACGCCGGTCGCCACCGCCATCGCGGCCTGCTGCACGGTCGCCGCCGCCGCGCCGCCGCCGTAGTGGATGCGGCTGAAGAACTTCAGTTCCGGGATGCCCAGTTCCCGCGCCACCGCGATCTCCGCGTTGCCGTCCATCGTGAACGACACCAGTCCGTCCACATCGGACGGCGACAGGCCCGCGTCGGCCAGTGCGTGGGAGATGCATTCGGCCGCCAGCCGCAGTTCGCTGCGCCCGGAGTCCTTCGAGAACTCCGTCGCGCCGATGCCGGCGATGGCCGCCTTGCCCGAGAGCGTCACGGCAGCGTCACCTCCACGGTCCCGGCGACGTGCTCGCCGAGCGAGTCCATCCCGGACACCGACACGACGACGTCCTGGCCGTCGGCCGACACGACCCGGCCGGTGAACGTCAGCGTGTCGTAGGCGTAGCAGGGCACGCCGAGCCGGATCTTGATCGACCGGATCAGCGCCTCCGGCCCGGCCCACGCCGACACGAACCGCTGCACGAGACCGGTGTCGGTGAGGATGTTGAGGAAGATGTCCTTCGACCCGCGCGCCACGGCCGAGTCGCGGTCGTGGTGCACGTCCTGGAAGTCGCGGGTGGCCAGGGCCGTGCTGACGACGAACGTCGGGGTCGCCTCGATCGTCAGCGGCGGCAGCTCGGTCCCTTCGGTGACGGTCATCGCGCCACCTTCCAGGCGGGCAGCGTCAGGTCGTCGTCGACGCGGACGAACGCGGCCACCACCGGCAGTCCGATGTGGACCTCCTCGGGTGCCGCGTCGAGCAGTTCGGCCATCACGCGGACCCCTTCTTCCAGCTCCACCAGGGCCACGACGAACGGGAGGTCCTTGCCCGGCACGGGCGGGTGGTGGTGCACGACGTACGAGAACACGGTGCCCCGGCCGCTGGCGACGACGTAGTCCGGCTTGGTGTCCAGCGAGCCGTCGGGGGGCATCGGGCCGGGCGGGTGGCGCAAGGTCTCACCCCAGCGCTGGATGCGCAGCTCGCCCTCGCGCAGCCCGTCCCAGAAGAACTCGGTGTCCTTGCTGATCACCGGCCGCAGCCCCGGCGCCGGGGGCGGTTTCGGGGCAGGCGGGCGGAACTTCAGCACCCGGAACATCATCTCCGCGACCGGTTCGTCCTCGACGTACCAGGTCATGCGCGTGGTGACGAACCAGCCCTCGCCCAGCGCGGTCTTCTTGGGGCCGACCACGCTTTCCAGCGCGGTCCGCGCTTCGACCTGTTCGCCGTGGCGCAGGTAGCGGTGGTAGGTCTGCTCGGAGTTGGTCGCGACGACGGACGTGAACCCGGCCTCGTCGAGCAGCTCCATCATCAGGCCGAGCGGGTCGTCGCTGCCGCGGAGTGCGTGCAGGCGGCCCATCGTCCACACCTGGGCCATCGCGGGCGGCGCGACCAGTCCCTTGTGGACGCTCGCCGCGGCGAACTCCGGGTCGGTGTACACGGGGTTGTCGTCCCCGATCGCCTCGACCCAGTTGTTCACCATGGCCTGGTTCACCGGATCGCGCGCCAAGCGGGGCGCGCACTCGCCGCGGGCGGCGATCTCCGCGGCGGTTTCTTCGATGGTCATCGCGGCACCCTCGGCAGGCCCAGGCCGATCGACGCGATCAGCTCCCGTTGGATTTCGCTGACGCCGCCGCCGAACGTCAGCACGATGTTGCGCTTCGCGGCGACGTCCAGCCATTCCGCCAGCTCGGCGGTGTCCGGATCGGACAGGTCGCCGTGGCGGCCGACGAGCTCTTCGAGGTTCCGGCCGATCCGCTGGATGACCTCGGAGCTGAACACCTTCGTCGCCGACGCGTCGCCGACGGTCACCGGCGCGCTCGTCGAGGACACCGCGACCTGCCAGTTCAGCAGCTCGTTCACCCGCGTCACCGCCATCGCCTCGGCCAGCACGGTCCGGACGTCGGCGAGGTCCAGCAGGCCGTGGGCGGCGGCCCAGGCGCGGACCCGGTCGTACAGCCCGCCGATCCGCCCGGCCGGGCCGAGCATGACGCGCTCGTGGTTGAGCTGCGTCGTGATCAGCCGCCAGCCTTCGTTCTCCTTGCCCACCAACCGGTTCACCGGCACGCGAACGTCCGAATAGTACGTCGCGTTGACGTGGTGGGCACCGTCGCAGGTGATGATCGGCGTCCAGGAGTAGCCGGGGTCGCTCGTGTCCATGATGAGGATCGAGATGCCCTTGTGCCGCGGCGCGTCCGGCGCGGTCCGCACGGCGAGCCAAATGTAGTCGGCGTCGTGGCCGCCGGTGGTGAAGATCTTCTGGCCGTTGACGACGTACTCGTCGCCGTCGCGCACCGCCGTCGTCCGCAGCGCCGCGAGGTCGGTCCCCGCTTCCGGCTCGGTGTAGCCGATCGCGAAGTGGATCTCGCCGGCCAGGATCTTCGGCAGGAAGAAGGACTTCTGCTCGTCCGTGCCGTACTGCTGCAGCGTCGGCCCGACGGTCTGCAGCGTCACCGACGGCAGCTGGACGTCGGCGCGCGAGGCCTCGTCGACGAACAGGTGCTGCTCGATGCCGCCGAAGCCCTGCCCGCCGTACTCGACCGGCCAGCCGACGCCGAGCCGGCCGTCGCGCCCCATCCGGCGGACGATCTCGCGGAACACCGGCCCGTGCCGCTCGCGCAGCATCGCCTGGCGTTCCCCGGGGCTGATCAGCCCCGCGAAGTACTCGCGCAGTTCGGCGCGCAACTCTCGTTGCGCCGCGGTCAGTTCGACGTGCATCCGCTCACCCCGCCACTCGTTCGCCGAGCCTGCCGAGCCGGTGCGCGGCGCCGCCGAGCGCCCGGCCGAGGTCCTTCACCGCCGACGAATACCGGTGCAGCGGATAGGTTTCGTCGACCCCGACGCCGCCGTGCAGGTGGTGGCACGTCGCGAGCGCCTTAGGCGCCTCGACGGCGAACCAGTAGGCGGCGATGTCCAGTTCGGCATCCGCGTCGAGGCCGGCTGCCAGCCGCCACACCGCGGACGTCACGGCCAGGTGCACGGTCCGCGCGGCGACGTAGACGTCGGCGATCTGGCCGGCCACCGCCTGGAACGTCGCGAGCGGACGGCCGAACTGGGCGCGCTCGCCGACGTGTTTCACCGTCAACGCCAGGGCACCGGCCAGGAGTCCGTCCCCGGTCGCGAGCGCGCCGGCGAGGGCGAATCGGTGCAGCGCGGCGACGGCGCCCCGGTCGAACAGGAGGTCGGTCTCCTCGACGGCGACGCCGGCCAGGCGCACGGTGTACTCCGGCGTCCCGGCCGAGGTGGGTGTGCGGACGAGCGTGACGCCGTCGGCGTGCGGGTCGACCAGGTAGACGGCGGTGCCGTGCGGAGTGGTCACCGGCGTCAGGATCCGGGTGGCTTCGCTCGCGTATGGAACCGCGGTCTTCACGCCGTCGAGCAGCCATCGGCCGTCGGCCGCGCGCGCTGTCGTCGCGGGCTCGGCGGCGAGCGGGGCGGACGCCTCGTGCAGGGCCGCGGTGAGCAGCGCCTCCCCCGCGGCGACCGGCGGCAGGAGCTGCGCGCGCTGGTGGGGCGTGCCCAGGGTTTCGACCGGCAGGACGCCCAGCGCCAAGGCGGCGTAGGCGGGCACCGGCGCGGCGGCGCGGCCGACCTCGGTCAGGACCTGCGCGATCTCCGCGACGCCCAGGCCGTCACCCTCCAGGTCCGGGGGCAGCGCGAGCGCCAGCAGGCCCGCGTCGGCGAGCGCGCGCCAGGGATCGTCGACCGCGCCGAGCACCTTCGCGGCGAGGGCGGCGATCTCCGTCTGCGTATCGTCAAGGGTGAAGTCCACGCCCGTCCTCCGGATCGGCGCAATACTGAAACCTGTTCTAGTCTTAACCGGAAAGCGCCGGTACGGCAACCCCTCTCGGACGAGCTGCAGCGGAGGAGCTCCAGTGACGGTGACGGAACCGGGCGGCGCGGGCCGGCGCCGGCGGATCACCGTGCCGCCGACCGCGGGCGTGCCCGACCCGGTCCCCCTCGACCTGCCCGGGCGCGGGCGGACGGTGGTCACCGACGTCGGCCCGCGGGACGCGCCCGCCCTCATCCTCTTGCATTCGGTGGCCTGCACGGGCTTGCTGACCTGGTACCCGGCGCTCGACCGGCTGGCGCGCCGCCACCGCGTCGTCGTGTTCGACCAGCGGTGGCACGGCCGGGGCATCCGGTCGCCGGAGTTCCGGCTCGCCGACTGCGCCGGAGACGTCACCGCCGTGGCGGACGCGCTCGGCATCGGACGGTTCGCGCTCGCCGGGTACTCGATGGGCGGCCTGGTCGCCCAGCTCGTCGCCCGCGACGAACCAGAACGTGTTACCGGATTGGTGCTGTGCTCGACCGCGAGCAGCTTCCGCCGCGGGCTGCGCCAGAGCGTCGCGCTCGACGTGTTCGGCCGGACGCTCCGGCAGCTGCGCGAGCGCGTGAAGCTGCCGGCCGTGCCCGCCGCCGTCGCCCGCGAACGCGTCCAGGACCACCGGTGGGGGCTGCGGGAGTTCCGGTCGACCACGCCGTGGGAGGTCGCGGTCGCCGTCGACGAGATCGGCCGGTTCGACTCGACGGCGTGGCTGCACACGCTGCGGCTGCCCGCGGCCGTCGTCGTGACCACCCGGGACCGGTTCATCGCCCCCGAGCACCAGCGGTCCCTCGCCCGCCGCATCCCCGGCGCGGCGACCTACGAGGTCGTGGCCGGGCACGCCGCGTGCGTGCTCGCCGCCGACCGCTGGGTGCCCGCGCTGCTCGCCGCAGTCCACTCCCTTTGACGAAGGAGCTCACGATGGGACGTTTCAGCCTGCCCGACCAGAAGCCCGGCGGCCTGGACTCGCCCGTGACGGCCAAGGTCATGAAGTACGGGGCGAAGGCCCAGGTGGCGGTCTTCCGGCTGACCGGCGGCCGGGTCGGCAGCACCTGGCGGATCGGGGCCGGGTTCCGCAAGCCGGTGCCGACGTTGCTGCTGGAGCACCGCGGGCGCAAGTCCGGCCGGCTGTTCACGACGCCGCTGCTCTACCTGCGGTCCGGCGCGGACGTCGTCATCGTCGGTTCCCAAGGCGGACTGCCGAAGCACCCGCAGTGGTACCGGAACCTGCTCGCGCACCCCGAGACCCGCATCCACCTCAAGGGCCGGCGCGACGTCGAGGTCACGGCTCGCGTGGCCGATCCGGCGGAACGCGCCGACCTGTGGCCACGGCTGGTGGAGCTGTACGCCGACTTCGCGAAGTACCAGGCCTGGACCGAGCGGGAGATCCCGGTCGTGGTGCTCAGCCCGCGGCCTTGAGCAGCTCGGCGAGGGCCCCCGGGAGCGCGTCGGCCAGCGGCCACAGGTCCTTGACGAGCTCGCGCGCGCCGAGCAGGCCGATGTGCACCTTGCCGGCGTTGGACAGCACGGTGACGTTCAGCCCGGCGCCGTGGAAGACCGGGCCGAGCGGGTAGAGGCCGGTGACCCGCGCGCCGAGGAAGTACAGCGGCATCGGCGGGCCGGGCACGTTGGAGATGACCAGGTTGTGCACCACCGGGTGCTTCTCGGCCAGGCGCAGCGTCGAATACGCGCGCACGGCCAGGCCGAACGCCGTCGCGGCCGAGAACTGCGCCCAGTCCTGCAGCATGTCGGCGTCGATGTCGTAGTGGTGGTCCTTCGACAGCCGGTTGGCCTCGGCGAGGAAGAACACCCGCGCGGCCGGGTCGGCCAGGTGCGTCGGCAGGGAGGCGAAGAACGCGGAAACCTTGTTGCTGCCGTGGTCGCGTTCGGTCCGGTCGTGCACCGACACCGGGACGGTCGCCACCAGCGGGTCTTCCGGCAGCTCGCCCCGGGCGTCCAGGAACTCCCGCAGCGCACCGGCGACGAGCGCGAGCACGACGTCGTTGACCGTGACGCCGTAGGCGTTCTTCACGTCCTTGACGTCGTCGAGGTCGAGCTGGGCGAACGCGACGCTGCGGTGCCCGGTGATCGTGCCGTTCAGCGACGTCCGCGGCGCGGTGAACGGGATCGGCATCCCCTTGCCGCGCAAGGCTTTCCCCAGCCACCGCGGAACGAGCTCCAGCAGGTCCGGCAGCAGCCGCGCGAGCTCGGCCGGACGCCTCGCGACGCTCTCGACACCGGAGCGGAGCAGGCCCAGCGGCGAGGGCAGCGCGGGGTTGCGCGGCTCCTCGACCTCCGGCATCGGCGCGTCGGGCTCCAGCCCGGCCAGGTAGGTGATGAGGCTGGCGCCGCTCACGCCGTCGACGCTCGCGTGGTGCATCTTCAGCAGCACGGCGATCTGGCCGTCGGCCAGTCCTTCGATGACGTACAGCTGCCAGAGCGGGCGCGCGCGGTCGAGCTGCTGCCCGGCGATGTGCGCGGCCAGCTCGGCCAGCTCGGCGCGGTCGCCGGGGGCCGGCACGCCGATGCGGTGCACGTGGTGGTCGAGGTCGAAGTCCTCGTCTTCGACCCACACGGGGTGCCCGATGTTCCAGAGCGGATTGTGCAGTTTGCGGCGGAACGCCGGAATCACCCGGACTCGTTCTTCGAGCTTTTCTTCGAGCTTCGCGAAGGTGTAGCCACCGGGGACGGTCGAGCCGTCGAGGGTGAGCAGGCCGCAGACGTGCAGGACCTGGGACGGCGTCTCGAGGTAGAGGAAGCTCGCGTCGAGGCCGCTCAGTCTCTGCATGACGATCAGCGTAAGCCACTTCCGGCGGGCGGCGCGTCACCCTACTCGCCGGTACCATCACGGTGGTGCAGCCGAATTTCCTGATCCGTCGCGCGGTCCAGCTCGGCCTCACCGCGAACGCGCTCCGCCCGTTGCGAGCCCGGTCCACGACCATCCCGGCGTTCTTCGCCGGGTGGCTGACCGGGGAGCTCGCGCCCCAGTTCCTGGCCCTGACGGCCGCGGATTCCCTGGTCCACGCGGCCCGCCACGGCGTCCGCGACCGGTCGACGCAGGCGGGCCTGGCGATGGCCGCCGCGTCCGCCGCCGGGCTCGCCGCCCTGATCCGGACGGGTCACGGCGCCCGCGAGGAGATCGAGAAGGCGCTGACCAACGCTTTGGGCGAGGACTACGCGTCCGAGCTGGGCCGCTCCGACCTGGGCCTGCCGTGGGGCGAGCTGGCGCTGCCGTTCCGGATGGGCGCGCCGGACGTGCGGGTCGACCGCAACATCGCGTACGCCCCGGGTGGCAAGCGGTTCCTGCTGGACGTCTACCGGCCTTCGTCCCCGGTGACCGGCGCGCCGGTGCTGCTGCAGGTCCACGGCGGAGCCTGGGTGATCGGCAACAAGGAGGAGCAGGGCCGGCCGCTGATGCGCTACCTCTCGCGCCGAGGCTGGGTGTGCGTCGCGATCAACTACCCGCTGTCCCCGGCCCACCGCTGGCCGGCGCACATCGTGGCGGCGAAGCAGGCGTTGGCGTGGATCCGTTCTTCGATTGCCTCCTACGGCGGCGACCCGGACTTCGTGGCGGTAACGGGCGGTTCGGCAGGCGGCCACCTGTCGGCACTGCTGGCGTTGTCGCAGAACGACCCGGCGCTGCAGCCGGAGTTCGAGGACGCGGACACGAGCGTCCAGGCATGCGTGCCGCACTACGGGGTGTACGACTTCGCGGCGACTTCGGGGTCTCGGGCGAGCCAGTACCGGCTGGAAAGCCTGATCGCGCGCCGGGTGTTCGCGGCCGATCGTGATCCGGTGCGCTACCTCGACGACTACATCGCGGCATCCCCGCTGGACCGGATTTCCTCGGAGGCACCGCCGTTTTTCGTGATTCATGGGCGGGACGACTCGCTGGTCCCGGTGCGCGAGGCGAGGGAGTTCGTGCGGCGGCTGCGGGAGAAGTCGCGGCAGCCGGTGGCTTATGCGGAGCTGGCCGGGGCTCAGCATGCGTTCGACGTGTTCACTTCCGTGCGGAGTGCGCATGTGGTGCGAGGTGTGGCACGGTTCCTGGACTTCACCTACAACGCTTGGAAGGCCGAGAACCGGTAGCGGCCATGCGGCCGGGGCACTCGACCCGCTCGTGGCGGCGGCGTTGCGCCCCAATGTGGCGTTGGTTGCGTCCAACGCACCCGATGTGGCGCGTTTGGGCTCGGCCGAACCGGCGGTCGGTCGGCGAGGCCTGCCGGGCTCGCCGCGGTCAGGGAGCCAGGCTGCCGGACTGCCGGGCGGGGCTGGTGGGTCAGTAGGCGAGGTCTAGCGGGCTTGCCGAAGGCGGGCCGTCCAGGCGCCACTCGGTGCCCTCGCGGATGAACCTGTACCAGCGGGAATCGCGGCCGTAGCGCAGCTGCAGCTCTCCCTGGGTCAGGCGGTTGCGCCAGGCCTTGGGTGTTCCCGGTAGTCCCGCCTCGGCCAGGACCACCTGTGCTTCGGCCAGTGGGCCCGGGCCCGGCTGCCACGTCTCGCGCAATGCCGCCAAGCCGCCGCGGCCGGCTTCGCGCCAGGCCTCCGCCCAGCGGACCAGGTCGCGTTCCGGCACTCCGGCCGCCGTGGACAGGGCGGCCGCCTCCGCGCCGGACCGGCCCGCCGCCCGGCGGGCGAGGTCCTCCTCGAATGTCAGCTCTGTGGCCGTCACGCCGCCCGTCAGCAGATCGCGTGCCAGGGATGCCGCGTCCGCCGCGAGGCCGGACAGTGTCGCCGCGGTCCAGCCCGTGCTCGGCGGCGGGTCGAGGTCCAGGACCGCCGGCGGCCCGGCCACCCGCGGGGGCGGTGGCAGAGCCGGGATCGCGCCCGGCCGGCGGGCGTAGGCCGCGCGCGGGGTCAGCCCCTCGTCCACGCGCTTCGGCAGCTTCGGCCGCTCGCCGCGCGCCGGGGCTCGGCGGGCCCGCAGCTCGGCCAAGATGTCCGACCGTGGGCGCCCGCGCAGCAGGAACAGCGTGAACGGGTCGCGGTCCACCTCGTCGGCGACCAGGTAGTACACCGCGGCGACGTGCTTGCACGGGTTCGCCGAGTCCGGGCACGAGCACCGCGGCCGCAGGTCGCCCGGGCCGGGCAGCAGGTCGGCGCCCGCCTCGCGAGCCTGCTCGGCGAGCGCGCCCGGCAGCTCGCCGTCGAGCAGCGCGGCCGCGTGCCCGAGCTGCGTGCCGACGACGCCGAGCAGTGTGTCCCACTCGCCGTCGGTGAAGGTGCGCATCGCGATGGTCACCTTGTACGGCTGCGGCCGGCTGCCGCGCACCCGCGCTCGCACGTCGCCGGCGGCGACGTGCAGCTCGCTGACCGTGCCCTTGCGCGCGTACGTCCGCCCGCGGGGCAGCCGGTTCGGGTCGAGCTTCGCGCGCTGCTCCAGCGCGTCGACCCAGGCGCGGCCCCACCACGTCCGGCCGAAGCTCCGCCTCGGAGGCATCACCCGCTCCCGAGCCGGACCAGGTCGGCGAGCTCGTCGTCGGAGAGTTCGGTGATCCAGTCCTCCCCCGCGCCGACGATCGACTCGGCCAGCCCGCGCTTCTTTTCGAGCACCTGCGCGATCCGCTCCTCGAGGGTGCCCTCGGCGATCAGCCGGTGGACCTGGACCGGCCGGTCCTGGCCGATGCGGTACGCGCGGTCGGTGGCCTGGTCCTCGACCGCCGGGTTCCACCAGCGGTCGTAGTGGATCACGTGGGTGGCCCGGGTCAGGTTGAGCCCGACGCCGCCCGCCTTGAGCGAGAGCAGGAACACCGGGATCTCGCCGGCCTGGAACCGGTCGACCATGTCCTGACGCTTCGCGGGCGAGCTCGCGCCGGAGAGCAGCTCGGTGGGCAGGCCCCGGTCCTTGAGGCGGCGCTCGAGCAGCCGGCAGAGCTGGACGTACTGGCTGAAGACGAGCACGCTTTCGCCCTCGTCGAGGATGACGTCCACGAGCTCTTCGAACGCGGCGAGCTTGCCGGACCGGCCGGTGAGCGCGCCGTGGGGTTCTTTGAGGAACTGGGCCGGGTGGTTGCAGATCTGCTTGAGCTCGGTGAGCAGCTGCAGGACCTGCCCGCGCCGCTTGATGCCCTGCGTCTCGCGGATTTCGGCCAGATTTTCGCGGACGACGGCTTCGTAGAGGGTGGTCTGCTCGGCGGTGAGCGGGACGAACCGGTCGGTCTCGGTCTTGGGCGGCAGCTCCGGCGCGATGTCCGGGTCGGACTTGCGGCGCCGCAGCAGGAACGGCCGGACGGTGGCGGCCAGCCGCTCGGTGACGGCCTTGTCGCGGTCGCGCTCGATCGGCCGCGCCACGGTGCGGCGGAAGCGGTCGAGCGGGCCGAGCAGCCCGGGGGTGGTCCAGTCCACAATGGACCAGAGTTCGGTCAGCCGGTTCTCGACCGGGGTGCCGGTGAGGGCGACCTTGGCGCGGGCGGGAATCTTCCGGAGTTCCTTCGCCGTGGCGGACAGCGGGTTCTTGACGTGCTGCGCCTCGTCGGCGGCGACGAGCCCCCAGTCCACTTCGGACAGGGTCTCGCGGTCGCGCCGGAGGACGCCGTAGGTGGCGAGGACGACCTCGTCGGGGCCGAGATCGTCGAGATGACGGCTGCCGCCGTGGAACCGACGGACCGGGATGTCCGGGGCGAAACGGGCGAACTCGCGTTCCCAGTTGCCGAGGAGGGAGGTCGGGCAGAGGACCAGGGTCGGGCCGCCGGTCGAGGCAGCTTGGAGTTCGGCAGGCTGGGACTCGGCGGCTTCGGCCGGGTTGGGCCGGCTGCCGGGCCGGGGCTCCGCAAGCTCCGCCAAGTGAGGATGGTCGCCGGACCCGAGCGCCGCGGAGGCTTCGGCCGGGTCGGGCAGGTCGCCCACCGGGGAGCCGATGAGCGCCTCGGCGGCTTCGGCCGACCGGGGATGGTCGCCGGAGCGAGGCTCCGCGAGCCCCGCCGGGTCAGGATGGCTGCCGGGCCGGGGCTCGGCGGGCAGCGGCAGCCCGCCGGCCACCTGAGCCGCGAGTGGCTCACCTCCGGCTGGAAGACCAGCCGGCTCACCGGCCCCGGATGGCGAACCCGCAGCCAGCGCCCGGCGGTGGAGGTGCAGGGCGATCAGCTGGATCGTCTTCCCCAGCCCCATGTCGTCGGCCAGGCACGCGCCCAACCCGAGACCGGTCATCGTGGCCAGCCAAGCCAGCCCCGCCTGCTGGTACGGCCGCAACGTCGCCTGCAGCCCCGGCGGCGGGGCCGCCAAAGCGCCCTCGCGGTCGCGGATTCGCTCGGCCAGGCCGCCCAGTACCGGGGGCGCCGCGAACTCGACGCGTTCGCCGTCCAGTTCCAGCTCGCCCGTCAGTGCCGCCGCCAGGGCCTCGCCCGCGTCGAGCTTGCGGGTGCGGCCGCGGACCCGCGCCAGCAGCTGTGGGTCCACCCGCACCCACTGGCCGCGCAGGCGGACCAGCGGGCGCTTCGCCTCCGCGAGGGCCGCCACCTCCGCCTCGGTCAGCTGCTCGCCGCCCAGGCTGAGCTGCCAGCGGAACTCCAGGAGGCTCTTCAGCGCGAACTCCGCCTCCGTGACGCTCGCCGGCGCCTGGGTCGCGCTCGCCTTCGCCTTGACCTCGCCGGCGAACAGCCCCTTCGCCCAGAGCACCTCGATGCCTGCGCCGCCGAGGTCGCGGCTGCCGTCGGTGAGCAGGTCGACGACCTCGTCGTCGGTCAGGGGCAGTTCGGCGGGCGCGGCCTGCGCCAGCACCCCGCCCAGCGGCGCCCACGCCCGCGCGCCGCGGCGCAGGCCGAGCAGCAGCTGGGTCTCCACCTGGTCGCCGAGCCGGTTCAGCACCGCGTCCGGTGCGTCCCAGAGCGTCGACGCCTCCACCACCAGGCTCGGCTCGGCCATGCTGCGCACCGCCAGGACCCCGGCGAACGAGTCGTCGTCCCGGCCCTCGACCCGCAGGAGCACCTGGACGCCGCGGGGTTCGCGGGCCTCCAGCTCGGCCAGCCACGCCGCGCCGTCCGGCCCGAGCAGGGCCGGTTCGCGTGCCGCGAACGCCGGGTCGCCCGCCCCGACCGGCGCCGCCGGGCTGCGGGCCAGCAGGTCGGCCGTCGCGTCCCAGAGCGCGCGGACCAGGGAGTCCGGCGAGTGCAGGCGGATGCGTTTCAGCCCGGTCAGCGGCAGCGCGTACGCCTCGGGCGGCAGGGCGCCGGCCAGTCCTCGCAGCAGCTCCTCGTCGGCCGCGTCCAACGGCCCGATCCGCCAGGCCGCCGCCCCGGCCGGCGAGACGGCCGGCCGCAGCCGCCCCCGCGCGACGAGGTTCACCCCGGCGTTGACGGCCGCCGACCACGCCGCGACGGCCGGGCTGGCCTCCTCCCCCACCGCGAGCAGGCGGGGCAGCGCGCGTTCGAGCGGGACGAGCTCCGCGTCCACCTTCGTCCGCGCGAACTTCCCGCCCCGGGGCAGCACGAGCTCGATCGTGGTCCCGCCGGCCACGTCGTCGCCCCACAAGGCCAGCACGCCGTCCCGCGGGGGATCCGCGGGTAAGTACGTGGCCTGGGTGTCTGCGCTGAACTCCACGACGGCAACGCTAGAACACGCCCCCGACAGTTTCGGCCCCGGCGGCACGAACGGTCCTTTCGCACCGTCTCGTCGAGCAACTGAGACAGGAAACTAGCGCGGCAGCCCCAGCAGCCGTTCCGCCGTCAGCGACCGCAGCACCTGCGTCGTGCCGCCCGCGATGGACAGGCAGCGCGTCAGCAGGAACTCCCGCTGAGCCGGACCACCGGCGACCAGTGCGCCCGCACCCGCCAGCTCCAGGGCGAACTCCGCGACGTCCTGCCGGTGCTGCACCCCGAGCAGCTTCCGCACGCTCGACTCCGCGCCCGGATCCTGCCCCTCCAGCCGGCGCAGGGCCGCCCGCAGGTCCAACACCGAACCCGCCATCCCGAAGGCCACCAGCGAGCCGAGCCGGTCCAAAGCCACGTCGTCCAGCGAAGCAGCGTCCACAGTGGACATCAGCGACTGCACGCTCTCCCCCACCGCGGACCCGCCCCCGAGGGCCACCCGCTCGTTGGCCAGCGTCGTGCGCGCCAGCCGCCAGCCCCCTCCCGGCGTCCCGACGACGTCGGCGTCCGGGACGAACACGTCGTCGAGGAACACCTCGTTGAAGACGGCCTCCCCGGTGATCTCCCGCAGCGGCCGCGTCGTGATGCCCGCGGCGCGCATGTCCACCAGGAAGTACGTGATCCCCTTGTGCTTGGGCACGGCCGGGTCGGTGCGCGCGAGGCAGATGCCCCAGTCGGCTTCGCGCGCCAAAGACGTCCACACCTTCTGCCCGGTCAGCCGCCAGCCGCCGTCGACGCGCCGCGCCACCGTCCGCAGCGCCGCCAGGTCGGACCCGGCGCCCGGCTCGCTGAACAGCTGGCACCACGTGATCTCCCCGCGCAACGTCGGCCGCGCGAACCGGGAGCGCTGCTCGTCGCTGCCGTGCTCGAGGATCGTCGGCACCGCCCACGCGCCGATCACCAGGTCCGGGCGGCGGACGCCGGCGGCCGCCAGCGCGCCGTCGATCCGCAGCTGCTCCGCGGCGTCGGCACCGAGCCCGAACGGCTTCGGCCAGTGCGGCGTCAGCAACCCCGCGTCGGCCAAAGCGACTCGCTGCGAAGACACGGGCAGCGCGGCGATCCTGGCCACCTCGGCGCGCAAGGCGGGGTCCTCACCGACGTCGACGCCCAAGGTCCGTTCGGTCCCGGCGAGAGCCAGCGAAGCCGCTTGACGCCTCCACGGCCCGGAGCCGCCGAGCCACTGCCGCAACGCCACGGCCCGGCGCAGGTAGAGGTGCGCGTCGTGCTCCCAGGTGAACCCGATGCCGCCGAGGATCTGGACGCAGTCCTTCGCGTTGGCGACGGCGGCGTCGAGGGCGACGGCGGCCGCGCTCGCCACCGACAGCGGGTGCCGCCCGGAAGCTGCGTCCCAGGCCAGCGCTTCGGCCGCTTCGGCGCGACACAGCATCTCCGCGCACAGGTGCTTGATCGCCTGGAACCCGCCGATGGGCTTGCCGAACTGCTCGCGGACCTTGGCGTAGTCGACGGCGATGGTCAGGCAGCGACGCGCGACGCCCGCCGCTTCGGCCGCGGCCAGCGTCGCAGCCAGCGGCTCGACCGGCGGCAGGGTCAGGATTTCGGCCCCGACCCCGGAGTACCGGACACGCGCCAGCGGGCGCGAGAAGTCGAACGGCGTCAGCGGCTCCACGGTCAGCCCGGGTGTCCCCGGCCCGAGCAGCACGTGGCCGCCGTCGACCGGCACCACCAGCCAGGACTCGGGTGTGGCGCCCGGCACCGGCCCGGAGACACCGTCGACGAGCGGGTCCAGCAGCACCGCGACCGTGGCCTCCCCCTCCGCGACGACCGCGAGCAGCTCCTTCGCCGAAGGGATCTCGGTGAGCAGCAGGCCCGCCAAAGCGGTGCCGAGCACCGGACCGGGAACGAGTTCTTCAGCCGCCGCGGCCAGCCCGGCGGCCAGATCCGCGACGGTGCCGTCGGCGCCGCCGACGGCCGCGGGCAAGGCCACGCCGAACAAGCCCAGGTCGGCGAAACTCGCGGGAACCCCGGCAGCAGCACTGGTTTCCGCCGCTCGCACCGCCTCTCGCGGGTGGTGCGCGGCGGACCAGGCGCGGATGGCCTCGGCCAGCGCGGCCTGTTCCTCGGTGAGCGCGACCGGCATGGGCCCTCCTCGCGGTGCGGGACACTACTCGCGAGTGTAGAACGTGTTACAGTTTTTCGGCCAGTGGGTCATTTGTTGAACGTTTCGCCAGGACAGGTACTCTACGTCGTGAACTGGAACAAGTTCCGAAGGACGGGGGGATGCCGATGCCCGGCAAAGCCAAAGCGCCGGCGAAGGCACGCGGGAACGGTCTGAGCGCGATCGGCGCGGACGAGCTCGGCTCGGCCGCCCAGCGCGACCGCCGCCGCCGGATCATCGACGCCACCCTCGCGCTGGCCTCGAAAGGCGGCTATGACGCGGTCCAGATGCGGGCCGTCGCCGAGAAGGCGGACGTCGCCCTCGGCACGCTCTACCGGTACTTCCCGTCGAAGATCCACCTGCTCGTCTCGGGTCTCGCGCGCGAGTTCGAACGCGCCCAGGAGAAGCTGGAACGCCAGGCCATCCCCGGTGAGACGCCGGCCGAGCGGCTGATGTTCGTGCTCGGCCGCAACACCCGGCTGATGCAGCGCGACCCGCACCTGACCGAGGCGATGGTCCGCGCGTTCATGTTCGCCGACACGTCCGCCGCCGCCGAGGTCGAGCAGGTCGGCCGGCTGATGGAGAACATGTTCGCCCAGGCGATGGGCATCACCGACCCGGCCGAGGCCGACCGTGACATCTTCCACGTCGTCGCGGACGTCTGGATGGCGAACCTGGTGGCGTGGGTGACCCGCCGCGCGTCGGCGGCCGACGTCGCCAACCGCCTCGAGCTGTCGGTGCACCTACTGCTGGACAAGTGATCCCGGCGGCGGCGGTCGCCAAGGCGCACAGCCGGCTGCACCGCGCGCTCGAACCGCTGACCGACGAGCAGGTGCGCGAACCGTCGCCGCTGCCCGGCTGGACGCGCGGGCACGTACTGGCCCACGTCACCGACGCCGGGCGCGCGCTCGCCGACCTGGTCGAGAACGCCCTGCGCGGCGTGCTCGTCCCGCTCTACGACCCGAAGACGCACGACCGCGACGGCATCATCGAGGCGACCGCGGGCCAGACGGCCGAGGAGCACCGGCGGGACCTGCTCCGGCACTCCGTGCGCCTGGAAGACGCGTGGGCCCGCGTCACGGACTGGGACCAGACCGTGGACTACCGCGACGGCAAGCTGTCCAGCACGGTCTTCGCGCGCTGGCGCGAGGTCTGGATCCACGCCGTCGACCTCGACGTCGGCATCGGCCTCGCCGACTGGCCCGCCGGCTTCTGCGGCCACGCCGTGGACTTCCTCCAGGATCGTCTGCCGGACGGCGTGACGGCCCGCGCCGGGGACCTCCGCTGGGGCGCCGGCGAAGGCGGAACCGAAGTCACCGGGTCCGTGCGCGAGCTCGCCGCGTGGCTGTCCGGGCGGGCCGCCGGCACCGGCCTGACCGGCGACCTCCCGGACCTGGGCCCGTGGCCCGTCAGCGGTGCGCGGCGACCACCCCGGCCAGCTCGTCCAGCGCCTTGAGCGCCTCGGCCTCGGGCAGCGTCTCCAGGAGGAACGTGTAGCGCTCGACGCCCGCCTCGCGGAAGCCGTCGATCACCTTGCCCTTGGTGTCGCCGCCGAAGACGGCGAACTCGATGTCCGGACGCCCCTGGTCGGCGAGCCAGCCACGGACGCGCTTGGCCTCGTCGAAGTGTGTGTGGCCGCGAAGCAGCCAGCCGTCGCCGTAGCGAACGAGACGGTTCAGCGCCGCTTCGCTCTCGCCGCCGATGTAGATCGGCGGGTGCGGCTTGCGCACCGGCTTCGGCCAGGCGTAGATCGGGTCGAAGTCGACGTGCTCGCCGTGGAACTCGGCCTCGTCCTTCGTCCAGATCTCCTTGAGCGCGGCCAGCTGCTCGTCGATCAACGCGCCGCGGGTCTTCGGGTCGGTGCCGTGGTTGCGCATCTCCTCGCGGTTCCAGCCGACGCCGACCCCGAACAGCGCGCGCCCGTCGGAGACCAGGTCGAGCGACGCGACCTCCTTGGCGGTGTGGATCAGGTCGCGCTGGATCAGCAGCGCGATGCCGGTGCCGAGCAGCAGCTCCGACGTCGCGGTGGCCGCGGCGGTGAGCGCCACGAACGGGTCGAGCGTGCGTTTGTACTTCTCCGGCAGGTCACCCCCGCCCGGGTACGGGCTTTCCCGGCTGACGGGGATGTGCGAGTGCTCGGCCAGGAACAGCGAGTCGAAGCCGCGTTCCTCCAGCGCCGCGCCCAGCACGTCCGGCCGGATGCCCTCGTCGGTCACGAACGTCGAGATCCCGAATTTCATAGTCAACGACTACCACCAGGTTGACAGGCGGTGCAGGATGGAGTCATCTCATCATCTGTTGAATAAGGGGGTAGTCATGGACATCCAGGACGTCGACTTCGAAGAGTTGTACCAGGGCGGAACGCCGATGGGCCGGAAGATGCCGTGGGACATCGGCGCTCCGCAGCCGGTCGTCGTCGCACTGGCCGACGCCGGCGAGTTCACCGGCGAGGTGCTCGACATCGGCTGCGGCCTCGGCGACAACTCGGCGTTCCTCGCCTCGCGCGGCCTGCGCGTGACCGGCCTGGACGGCGCGCCCTCGGCGATCGAACTGGCCCGCGCCCGCACGCCGGACGTCACCTTCGCGGTGGCCGACGCGACGAAGCTCGAAGGCTACGAAGGCCGCTTCGAGACGGTCCTCGACAGCGCGCTCTACCACTGTCTGACCGAGGACGACCGGCATCAGTACCTCGCTGCCCTGACGCGCGCGACGCGGCCGGGCGCGCGGCTGCACCTGTTCGCCTTCTCCCCCGAAGTGCCGGACGCTTTCCCGGCGCCGTACCTGATCACCGAGGCCAACCTGCGGGAGACGGTCGGGAAGGACTGGACGATCGAGCGGCTCGAGCCGACGCTCTACACGACGTCGATGACCACGGAAGAGCTGAAGCAGAGCGTCCGGACGATGCTGAACGCGGACCCGGCCGGCCTGGACCGGCTGGGCACCGACGAGGACGGCCGCGTGCTCGTCCCGGTCTGGCAGCTCAAGGCCGTGCGTCAATCGAGTTGACCCGGGGCGGCCGCTCGTCGACAGTGATCACTCGTGGACACTCCGGCCGACTACCCGTGCCCCTGCTGTGGGCACCACACGTTCGAGAAGCCTCCCGGCAGCCACGATATCTGCCGGGTGTGCTTCTGGGAGGACGACGACATCCAGCTGCGGTGGCCGGACCGGGCCGGCGGGGCGAACTCCCTCACGCTGGTCGACTCCCAGCGCGCCTACGCCGAGATGGGTGCGATGGAGTACCGCTTCACCGGGCTCGTGCGCATGGCGACCCCGGATGAACCGCTCGACGACGGCTGGCGTCCCATCGACCTCGACCTCGACGACTTCGAGTCCATGGACCACCCCCACCGCGCACCGTGGCCGGCCGACCCGACGGTGCTCTACTGGTGGCGGCCGACCTTCTGGCGCCGCCGCTAGACGTTGCGGCGGTACTGCCCGCCGACCTCGAAGAACGCCTCCGTGATCTGGCCCAGCGAGCACACCCGCGCGGCATCCATCAGCACCCCGAACAGGTTGCCGCCGCGGGTGGCCGCTTCGCGCAACGCCTTCAGTGCTTGCTGGGCCTCTTCGTGGTGGCGGTGCTGGAAGTCCGCCAGCCGGTCCAGCTGGGACTTCTTCTCGTCCTCCGTCGCGCGCGCCAGCTCGACCTCGACGTCGTCCTCGCCCGCGCGCGGGTTGCGGAACGTGTTGACGCCGACGATCGGCAGCGAGCCGTCGTGCTTCTTGCGCTCGTACAGGATCGACTCGTCCTGGATCTTGCCGCGCTGGTAGCCCGTCTCCATCGCGCCGAGCACGCCGCCGCGCTCGGAGATCCGGTCGAACTCGGCCAGTACGGCCTCCTCGACCAGTTCGGTCAGCTCGTCGATGACGAACGAGCCCTGCAGCGGGTTCTCGTTCTTCGACAGGCCCCACTCCTTGTTGATGATCATCTGGATGGCCATCGCGCGGCGCACCGACGACTCCGACGGCGTCGTGATCGCCTCGTCGAACGCGTTGGTGTGCAAGGAGTTCGCGTTGTCGTACAGCGCGCAGAGCGCCTGCAGCGTGGTGCGGATGTCGTTGAAGCTCATCTCCTGCGCGTGCAGCGACCGCCCGGACGTCTGCACGTGGTACTTGAGCTTCTGCGACCGCTCGTTGGCGCCGTAGCGCTCGCGCATGGCCACGGCCCAAATCCGCCGGGCCACCCGGCCGAGCACCGAGTACTCCGCGTCCATGCCGTTGGAGAAGAAGAACGACAGGTTCGGCGCGAAGTCGTCGATGTCCATGCCGCGCGCGAGGTACGACTCGACGTAGGTGAAGCCGTTGGACAGCGTGAAAGCCAGCTGCGAGATCGGGTTCGCCCCGGCCTCGGCGATGTGGTAGCCGGAGATGGACACCGAGTAGAAGTTGCGGACGCCGTGCTCGATGAACCACTCCTGGATGTCGGCCATCATCCGGAGGCTGAACTCGGTGGAGAAGATGCAGGTGTTCTGGCCCTGGTCCTCCTTGAGGATGTCGGCCTGGACCGTGCCGCGCACGTTCTTCAAAGCCCACTCGCGCAGCTCGACGGCCTCGGCTTCGGACGGCTCGCGGTCGTGCTCGGCCCGGAACTCCGTGACCTTCTGGTCGATCGCGGTGTTGAGGAAGAAGGCCAGGATCGTCGGCGCCGGGCCGTTGATCGTCATCGACACCGACGTGTTCGGCGCGGTCAGGTCGAAGCCGTCGTAGAGGACCTTCATGTCCTCGAGCGAGGCGATGGACACGCCGGACGTGCCGACCTTGCCGTAGATGTCCGGGCGGGTGTGCGGGTCGTGGCCGTACAGCGTCACCGAGTCGAACGCGGTCGAGAGCCGCTTCGCCTCCGAGTCGGCCGACAGCATCTTGAAGCGGCGGTTCGTGCGGAACGCGTCACCCTCGCCGGCGAACATCCGCGCCGGGTCCTCCCCTTCGCGCTTGAACGGGAAAACACCGGCCGTATAAGGGAAGTATCCGGGCAGGTGCTCGCGGCGCAGGAACGACAGCAGCTCGCCGGACTCGGCGTAGCGGGGCAGGGCGACGCGCGGGATCCGGTTGCCGGACAGCGTGTCGCGCCACAGCTGCGTGCGCAGCTCCTTGTCGCGGATCTTGACGACGAGCTCGTCCTGGCGATACTCCTCCGACAGCGCCTGGAAGCGCTCGAGGAGCTTTGTCGACTCACCGTCCACAGCGGACTCCGCGGTGGCGAGCAGCCCGTCCAGCGCGTCGGTCGACGCGTCCACCTTGGACAGTTCCGTCTTGGCCAGTGCCAGGGCCTCGCGCTTGCGGATGGCGGCGACCTGCTGCGCGGTCTTCGCGTGGTAGCCGCGCAGGGTCTCGGAGATCTCCGCCAGGTAGCGGGACCGGTTGCCCGGGATGATCGTCGAGGCGTCGGTCGAGACCTTGCCCTCGACCTGCGGCAGCGTGCCGGCCGAGACGGTCAGCCCGCGCTCGGTGAGCAGCCCGCGCAGGTGCTGGTAGAGCGCGGTGACGCCGTCGTCGTTGAACTTCGCCGCGCTCGTGCCGTACACCGGCATGTCTTCGGGGCCCTGCGAGAAGGCCTCGCGGTTGCGCACCAGCTGGCGCGCGACGTCGCGGCGGGCGTCCTCGGCGCCGCGGCGCTCGAACTTGTTGATCGCGACGACGTCGGCGAAGTCGAGCATGTCGATCTTCTCCAGCTGCGACGCGGCGCCGAACTCCGGCGTCATCACGTACAGCGAGTCGTCCACGAAGTCGACGATGCCGGCGTCGCCCTGGCCGATGCCCGGCGTCTCGACGATCACCAGGTCGTACCCGGCGGCCTTGCACGCCTGGATCGCCTCGCTCAGCCCGGCCGGGATCTCGCCGGACGTCGTGCGCGTCGCGAGCGAGCGGAAGTACACCGGGGAGCCGTCGAGGCAGTTCATCCGGATGCGGTCGCCGAGCAGCGCGCCGCCGCCCTTGCGCCGCGACGGGTCGACGGCGAGCACCGCGATCCGCAGCTTGTCCTCCTGGTCGAGGCGGAAGCGGCGGATCAGCTCGTCGGTGAGCGACGACTTGCCCGAGCCGCCGGTGCCGGTGATGCCCAGCACCGGTACCTCCCGCTTGCCCGCGGCCTCGGTGATCCCGCTCAGCAGGTCGCCGGGCAGCTGCTCCGCCTGCAGCTGCGTGATGACGCGCGAGAGCGCGGCGACGTCGCCGGAGAGCACCTTGTCCAGCGCCGGGGCTTCGGCGGCGAGATCGACGTCGCAGGCCTTGATCATCATGTTGATCATGCCCGGCAGGCCCATCTCGTAGCCGTCTTCGGGCGAGAAGATGCGGGCGACGCCACGCGAGTGCAGCAGGTCGATCTCCTCGCGCACGATCACCCCGCCCCCGCCGCCGAAGACCTTGATGTGGCCGGCGCCGCGCTCGCGCAGCAGCTCGACCAGGTAGGAGAAGTACTCGACGTGCCCGCCCTGGTAAGCAGAGATGGCGACACCCTGGACGTCCTCGGCGATGGCCGCGGTGGCCACCTCGTCGACCGACCGGTTGTGGCCGAGGTGCACGACCTCCGCGCCCTGCGACTGCAGGATCCGCCGCATGATGTTGATCGACGCGTCGTGACCGTCGAAGAGGCTCGACGCCGTGACGAACCGGACGGGGTGCGCGGGGCGGTACAGCTCACTGCTCATCCCTCCAGAATACTTTGACTTCCTACTATCGGAAACCCGAGGACCCGTGACGCGGATCTCAGGGGTCGCCCGGGGGAACTTGACATCGGCCAGCTCGGCGCTATGTTTAACAGATCCGTTAATTAACAAGGTGCTGAAATGACAAACGACCAGCTGAGCCGGACGTTCTCGGCCCTCGCCGACCCGACCCGGCGCGCCATCCTCGCCCGGCTGTCGACCGGCGAAGCCACGGTGAACGAGCTCGCCGAGCCGTTCACGATGAGCCTGCCCGCGGTTTCGCGGCACCTGAAGGTGCTCGAACAGGCCGGGTTGATCACCCGCGGCCGCACCCGTCAGTGGCGGCCCTGCCGGCTGGAGGCGAAACCCCTGGAAGACGTCGCCGACTGGGTCGCGACCTACCGCCGCTTCTGGGACGGCGGGTTCGACCGCCTCGAAGAGCACCTGAGGAGCTTGACCGGCGATGCCTGACCTCACCATCACGCGCGTGTTCGACGCGCCCCGCGAGCTCGTGTTCGCCGCCTGGAGCGAGCCCGACCAGCTGGCGAGCTGGTTCGGGCCGCACGGCTTCACCTGTTGCGCCGTCACCCTCGACCCGCGCCCCGGCGGCCGCTGGCGGGCCTGCATCCGCTCCCCCGAAGGCGACGAGCACTGGATGCACGGCGTCTACCGCGAGGTCAGCGCGCCCGGCCGGCTCGCGTTCACCTTCGCCTGGGAGTCCCAGGGGCTCGAGACGCTCGTGGCGATCGATTTCGCCGACCTCGACGGCAAGACCGAGATGACCTTCGCCCAGACCGGCTTCCCGGCCGCCGCCGAACGCGACGGCCACCACGAGGGCTGGACCTCCAGCTTCGACGACCTGACCGGCTTCATCCGAGGAAAGGACGACCGATGACCGCCACCCTGCCCGAGATCGTCTCGCCGGAGGACTGGCAGGCCGCGCGCGACGCGCTGCTGGTCAAGGAGAAGGAGCACATGAAGGCGGCCGACCGGCTCGCCGCCGAGCGCCGCCGGCTGCCGATGGTCCGCTTCGACGCGAAGTACCCCTTCGAGAGCGCGACGGGGACCGTCAGCCTGCTCGACCTGTTCGAGGGCCGCCGTCAGCTGATCGTCTACCACTTCATGCTGCACCCCGGCGACGAGGCGGGCTGCCCCGGCTGTTCCCTGCTCGTCGACAACATGCCGCACCTGGCGCACCTGCACGCCCGCGACGTCACGCTCAAGATCGTCGCGCCGGCGACCCTGCCGGAGATCGAGCGGTACCGGGCGCGGATGGGCTGGGACGTGCCGTGGGTGTCCGCGCACGGCACCGGGTTCACCGAGGACTGCGGGGTCGGGACAGGGTTCGGCGTGAGCGTGTTCCTGCGCGACGGCGACGACGTCCACCGGACCTACTTCACCTCCGGCCGGGGCGGCGAGATGTTCCTGGCCTCCCACCGCTACCTCGACGTCACGCCGCTGGGGCGTCAGGAGGCGTGGGAAGAGGAGAGCCGCGGCGAAGACTCGCCGGGCTCCTGGTGGCGCCGCCACGACGAGTACTGAGGACTTTCCGGCGGCCGTGTCCGGTCGGCGGCCGCGGTTCCGACCTCCAGGGTCAGCACCCTTCCGGAGGAGACGGAATGCGCGAGATCGTCCACATGGTCCACACATCGTTCGATGGCTGCGTCGAAGGCCCGGACGGCGAGTTCGACTGGCCGGTGATGGGCGCGGAGCTGTCCGGCTACTCGCGCGAGCTGAGCGCGCGGTACGGCGAGTTCGCCTACGGCCGGAAGGTCTGGGACATGATGTCGGCCTTCTGGCCGGCCGCTCGCCGAGACGGTGGCGGCGTTGAAGGCCGAACCGGGCAAGGACGTGCTCCTCATGGGCGGCGCGGAGCTGGCCGCATCGCTGACCGCGCAGGGCCTGATCGAGGAGTACCTGGTGTTCGTCCACCCGGTGATCCTGGGCGGCACGAAACGCCCGTTCGCCGAAGGCACGGCGCGGCTCGGGCTGGAGCTGGTCGAGTCGCGCACGTTCGACGGACGGGTCGTGCTGCTGCGGCTGCGGCGCGCGTGAGCGTCGCCGGGCCCGGGGCTGCCCCGGGCCCTGACGGCCTCAGCGGCTCTTGGCCGCCCGCAGCGCGATCCACTGGCGCATCGCGTACTCGACCAGCGTGATCAGCGTCTGCTTCGTCGACTCGCGGTCCCGGGCGTCACAGCGGACGATCGGGATGTTCGGGTCGATCGACAGGGCCTCGCGCACGTCGTTGATGTCGTGCTCCAGCACGCCGTCGAACGTGTTGACGCCGACGATGTAGGGCAGGCCCCGGTCTTCGAAGAAGTCGATCGGGGCGAACGAGTCGGCCAGCCGGCGGGTGTCCGCCAGTACGACCGCGCCGATCGCGCCGCGGACCAGGTCGTCCCACATGAACCAGAAGCGCTGCTGCCCGGGCGTGCCGAACAGGTACAGGATCAGGTCCGCGTCCAGCGACACCCGGCCGAAGTCCATCGCCACCGTGGTGGTCGACTTGCCCGGAGTGTGATCGAGGTTGTCGACGCCGACGCTCGCGTCGGTCATCATCGCCTCGGTGGTGAGCGGCACGATCTCCGAAACCGACCCGACGAAGGTCGTCTTCCCCGCACCGAAACCGCCAGCCACCACGATCTTGGCGGATGTCATGGTCGGGGGCGCGGTGTCCCGCGGTGCCTTAAAGCCGACGGAGTCCACTCAAAACCCTTTCCATCAACACCAGATGTGCCTCGGCGCCGTCATTGCCCGTAATCGTCTTGTGCACCGTGACCAGCCCGGCGTCGGCCGCGTCGCTGATCAGCACCCGGGCCACGCCCAAAGGCACCCGCAAGGCCGACACGATCTCGGCGACCGAACGGGGGGTCCGGCACTCTTCCATGATCGAGATGCACTCGATCTGCTCCGCGGCGACTTCGGGGAAGCCACCGGTGGCAGCGTAGTCCTTCGCGGAGACCAGTGTCTCCAGCTCCAGGGCGTAGTTCGCCCGGGTGCGGCCGCCGGTCAAAGCGTACGGCCGGACGATCGCCGTCTGATCCTCGGGCGCCAGGGGCTGTTCGAACACCGCCGGCATGAGGAACTCGCCGCTGGGCGGGCCCGGGTCGAACAAACCGCCTGGCCTGGGGCTGTCCCCGTCGGTACTGCCGGGTGGAGAGACTAAAGAGGTCACGTGATCTCCATGGTCGGCCGACGGCGCGAACGCCGGCGGTTCCGCGGCCGCGTGCGCACCGGCGGCCGGGGGTGGCGGGGACTCCTTGCTCTTCTTGCGCTTCCGGCGGGCACGGCCGGAATCCAGGGTGAACCCGTTGAGGACGTCGGCGAACGTGCCGTCGTCCTCTCGCCCGGGGGGCCGCTGCCCCTCGGGTGGTTCGCCGCCGAATCCGGACCCCGTGCTCATCGCGCCATCATCCCACCGGTTCGCCGATCAGCGACCCACCCGAGCCCTGGAGCTGGGCGCGCAGCTCCGGGGTCAGGATCTGGCCGACCCGGTCGACGAGCATCGTCATCTCGTAGGCGACCTGGCCGATGTCGCAGTTCGGGGCGGCGAGCACGGCGAGGCAGGACCCGTCGCTGATCGACATCAGCACCATGATCCCCAGCTCCATCTCGACGACGGTCTCGTTGACCGCCCCCGCCTCGAAGCACCGGGCGGCGCCCTGGGTGAGGCTGACCAGGCCCGAGGCGACCGCGGCGAGCTGGTCGGCGCGGTCGAGCGGCAGCCGGTTCGAGGCACTCAGCAGGAGGCCGTCCGCCGAGACGACCACGGCGTGGGCCACGCCGGGCACACGCTCCGCGAAGTCGTTGATCAGCCAGCCGAACTGGTTCTGCGGCGGCTGTGCGCTACTCGGCGAGGTCATTCACCCTCCAGTGTCTCGTGGTTGGTCTCGGCCCGCGCGGTGCGGTGGCGGCCGCGCTCGATGCCCTGCTGGAAGCTTCGCAGGCGGCCGCGCACGTCGTGTGCGTCCCGTTGTGGTCGGGGGGCCGTGGCCCCGGTGGGCGGTCCGGCGCTGCCCGGGAGCAGCTGCTCCCCGCGACGGCGCCGGGGCAATCCTGCCGAAGTGAAGGTGGCAGGTGCCGACTGGGACACGGCTTGCACCGCCCGCCAGCCCTCATCGGTACCGAAGTTCCACTCGGCGGTGGCCTCGACGGCGCTCTCTTCCCGCCGCGGGACCGGGGTTTCCGGCGAGCCGCCCCGGCGCGACGGCAGCACCGACGGCGCCCCGGCGGGCCGGCCGGCGCCGTCCAGCGCGCCCGGGAAGGCCGGAGGCTGGTCGTCCGGCTCGCCGGGCGGCTCCGGTGCGGGCTGCTGCAGAGCGCTGGGCTGCGGCGCGGGCGACGGCCGACGCGACGGCCGTGGCTGCCGGCTCGGCAGCGGGCCGGGCTCCTGGTGAGCGGCCGGCTCACCGGGCTCCGGTGACGCCGGCGGCCGGCGGTCGCCAGGCTGCTCGGGGGCTTCCTGCTCGCTGGGCTGGTGTGGTGCGTGGGGCTGCCCTGCCGCTTCCTGCCGCGGCTGGGGCAGAGCGTCGTGCCGCGCCGGGGCATCGGGCTCGCGGAGCTGATGCGCGGCGCGGGACTGCGCGGCCGCCTCCTGCCCCGGCTGGTGCAAGGCGTCGGGCTGCGCCGGGGCATCCGGCTCGCGGAGCTGATGCGCGGCGCGGGACTGCGCGGCTGCCTCCTGCCCCGGCTGGTGCAGGGCGTCGGGCTGCGCTGCCCCCTCCCGCTGGGGCAAGGCGTCGGGCTGCGCCGGAGCATCTTCGCCCGGCTGGTGCACGGCATTGGGTTGCCCTGAGGCGCCCGGCTCGCCGGGCTGGTGCGGGGCGTCGGGCTGCGCTGCCCCCTCCCGCTCCTGCTGGTGCGGAGCGCTGGGCTGCGCAGGGGCATCCTGCCCAGGCTGGTGCAGGGCGTCGGGCTGCGCTGAGGTGCCCTGCTCGCCGGGCTGGTGAAGGGCGTTGGGCCGGCCTGCGGGCGCTTGCCCCGGCTGCGGCAGCCGGTTCGGCTGTCCTGGGGCCGCGGGTGCCTGCCCCGGTCCGTTCGGCTGGAACATGTCCGGCTGCGGGTCCCGCCGGCTCGGCTGCGGCAGCCCGTTCGGCTGGAACGCGCCCGGCTGCTGCGCGGGCCCAGCTCCTTGCTGTCCCCGCCGCGGCAGGCCGTTCGGCTGGACCGGTGCCCCGGGCGCGGCCTGCTGCGTGCCCGGCTGGCGCAGGGCGTCCGGCTCGAGCCGCCGGGCGAAGGACTGCTGCTGAGGAGCGGCCTCCGGCGCCTGCGACGAGGCATCCGGCTCAGGAGCCTGCCGCTGGGTGTTCGGCTGGAACGCGGACCCCGGCTGCCCGGCGGACGTCCCGCCGGTCCCCTGCTGGGCCGCGCCCGGCTGACCCGGCGTCTGCGGGTTCGCCGCTGCCCGGCGCGCCTGCTGGCGGCCGCGGGTCACACCCTGCTGGAAGCTGCTCAACCGCCCGCGTACGTCCGCCGGGTCGCGGACCGGCAGGTCGGGGCGGGCCGGGGCCGGGGTCGCGGGGGCCGCCGGGATCGGGGTCGCGCTGCCCGGCATGAGCTGCTCGCCGCGGCGGCGGCGGGGCAGCCCTGCCTCGGTGAACGCCGTGGGCTCCACCTTCGTGACGGCCTGGACCGTGCGGAAGTTCTCGTCGCTCGCGAAGTCCCAGCTGCGTGCTTCCCGCGGCTCGGCGGCCGGCTTCTCCGGAGCCGCTTCTTCCGTGGCGGCCGGCTCTTCCGCGGCGGCGGCCGGCTTCTCGGCGGGCTTGTCCTCGCGGAACCACGCTGAGAGCATCTCGTCGAAGATCGGCGTCGTCTCCGAGAGGTCCGGAGCCGCGGCCGGGGCCGGGGTGGGCGCCGGCGCCGGCTTCGCGGTCGCCTGGTTCCACCAGTCGCTGAGCGTCGTCTCGTTGGCGGAGAACAGGTCCTTGCCCGCCGGCAGGACACCGGATCGGGGCGGGTCCGGCACCGGCAGGACCGCGGGCAGCGTCGGGTGCTGCGGCGGGGCCTGGTCGTCCTTCGGCAACGGCGCGAACAGCTCCGTCCCGGAGATCTCCAGGTCCGACGGCGGCCGGACGCCGGCCGGTCCGTGGCCGTTCGACAGCCCGGCGAGGTCGCTCGCCGACGGCCAGCGCTCCTCCCCCATCGGCGGCTGCTGCGGGACCAGCGGCCGCGGCCGGGAGTTGCCGTTGACCTGACGGCGCGGCAGCGGGTTGCCCACCGGGTGCGGCCGCGGCCCGCCGATCGGGCCGGTCAGCGGGCCGTCGGTCACCGGCATCACCAGCTCGGGCGGGACGACGACCGTGGCGCGGACGCCGACGATGTCCTTGCCGCCGTGCAGCGACACCCCGATCCGGTGCCGGCTGGCCAGCCGGCCGACGACGAACAGGCCCATCCGGCGCGACGTCGCCAGGTCGACGGACCCGGCTTCGGTCAGCCGGGTGTTCGCCTCGGCGACCTCGACCTCGTTCATGCCGATGCCCTTGTCGAGGATGTCGACGTTCAGCGAGCCGTCGTCGCCCAGCCGCGATGCCACCGTCACCGACGTCTCCGGCGCGGAGAACGCGGTCGCGTTGTCCAGCAGCTCGGCGACCAGGCGCATCAGGTCGCTCGCGGCGTAGCCGACGATCCGCGCCGGGGGCGGCGCCTGGACCTGGACCCGCTGGTACTGCTCGATCTCCGACACCGCGGCGCGGAGCATGTCGGTGGTGCCGACCGGCTTGCCGGACCGGCGGCCCGGCTCGGCGCCGGAGAGCACCATCAGGTTCTCGTTGTTGCGCCGCATCCGGGTGGCGAGGTGGTCGAGCTGGAACAGCGTGGCCAGCTGGTCGGCGTCCTCCTCGTCCCGCTCCAGCTGCTCGATCAGCTGCAGCTGCCGCTGCACCAGGCTCTGGCTGCGCCGCGACAGGTTGACGAAGACGCTGCCGAAGCCGGTGCGCATCGCGGCCTGCTCGGTCGCCAGCCGCAGTGCCTGGTGGTGCACCTTGTCGAACGCCCGGGCGACCTCGCCGACCTCGTCTTCGGTCCGCACCGGCACCGGCACGACGTCCGTGCCCTGCGCGCGGCCCTCCTGGATGTTGCGGACCGCTTCGGGCAGCGCGGTCTCGGCGACGTCGAGGGCGCTGCGCCGCAGTGCTTTCAGCGAGCGCAGCAGCTGGCGGGTGATGAGGAAGACGACCGCGACCGCGAGCACCATCGCCGCGAAGAGCAGGACCGCGAGCAGGCCCGCGCCGCTGCTGGCCTCGTCGACCAGCTGGGTCGAGGTGGCCGACGCCGCCGCGCCGAGCCGGTCGGCGACCTGGCCGATCTGCTTCCGCATCGCCGAGGAGGCGGTGGCCCAGTCGGTCGCCGACAGGGTGCGGAAGGCGTCGTCCACCGCGGTGCCCGGCGCGTTCAGCACGGACTCGACCATCCGGGCCCGGCTCTGCGCCTGCGTGCCCTCGGCGATCGCCGCGAAGTCGCGCTGCAGCGTGTCGCCCGCCGCGGAGCGGAAGTCGATGAGCCGGTCGGCCAGCCGCAGCTCGGCGGCGCGCAGCGTGGCCAGCTCGCTCGGCGAGAGCGCGGACCGGGCGATGCCGTAGGACACCAGCGCCTGGCTGACCGACACCTGCTCGCCCGCGACAAGCAGCTCGTGCAGCCCGGCGGGCGTGCCGCCGAGGGTGCCGTCGCCGGCGCCCGCGGTGGCCGCGGTGTCGAGGCCGATCAGCGAACCGGTGGTCCCGGAGTAGGAGTTGACGGCCTGGGCCGGGTCGAGCTGGCCGCCGTCGACCTGGCGGCGGAGGAAGCCGAGGTTGTTGACCTGCGCGGTGGCCGCGCCGGCGGCCCCGGCCACGCCGGGCTCCACTTCGGACGCGCGGGCCTGCGCCGCGGTGAACGGGCCGACCGCGGCGTCGGTGGCCTTGCGGGCCGCGGCCAGCTCCGGCGTGCCGCCGACGGTGCCGTCGGTCAGCATCGCCGCGGTGACCGTGCGCTCCTGCTGCAGCGCGGCGGTGAGCGCCCGCGTCTGGCCGCCGAGCGTGACGAGCCGGTCGAGCCGCTGGTAGTCGTCCGCGCGGCCGACCTGGCCGGCGATCGTCGTGATGCCGAGCACCAGCGCGAGGACGATCGGGACGACGGTGACGGCCGAAAGCTTGACGGGCAGGCTCCAGTCGCGCCAGCGCACGAGGGCGCGCCACGCGTCCTTGCCCTTGGACCGCCGGGGCGCTCGGCCGAGCAGCTCCCCCACGGGCACCTGACCTTCTCCTGCAACGGTCACGTGAGTGACTCCCTGTCCGGCGTCATGGATCCGCGTCGGCGGCGCGGCGTCCCGGCTCGCGGCGGGCCGCCGGACGGTCGTGCCGTCCGCGCCGTGCCGCGTCCCCGGTGGCCTCGCTCGTCCCCGGCCGCCCTGCCGGCCACGCGCGCGTCGCCGGGCAGGCACCATCCCGATGGTCCCGCCGTCCCGTGCAAGGGACAGTGCACGTGCACGGCGCAACTTGCGTTCTGCACGGTCGTCGAGATCAACTTTATCGGTGCCAATCGATCGCTGCGGTCAGCTGGGCCAAAGAATCGTACCCCCGACGCCCGGACGGTCAATTTTGTTCCCCACTCGGGTGCTGACCTGCGAAAAGTGCTTTCCGGGCCGAGAACGGCCCCCGACAATCGACCTCGATGCCCCCGAAGAGGGAATTCCGGTTACCGGATGCGTCTCACCCAGGCATCCGGCCGTCGCCCGATTAGCCCATGCGGGGCAGCATAGTACCTCGGACGATCTACACTCAGTACCCCCATCGAGTGGGTCAAGTCTCAAGATGCCCCCGATGTTGTGGCGTTTCGCGCTGCCATGCCCCGACCTGGTGATTCCTTTCGGGACTGCCTGCTGACCAGTGGATCTTCACCGCCACGCCCGCACCCGGGCGACACTCTCCGGGACCACACAGAGTACTTCGGCTACCCCCGGTGACCAGCCCGAACCCTTCCTTCGCCGGGTTCCCCCGTTCGCCGCAGCCTGGGCCGGATGCGACAACGTCTAGTCACAATTCTTTTCATCATTACGGGTGATCGGCTCGTGATCTTGTAGCGAAGGCACATTCGACACTTTCGACAAGAAATCGAATACCTCACCTTCCCCGTGCACTACTCCACCAGCCACGTTCGATGTCCGCCGGACGGCCTAGTTACGATGTCGACTCGCAGTCCGCAAGGGCGGCCCGGCACCCTGTCCGCAGGCTCCCGGAGCCCCGCCGCCACGGAGGCACTCTGCCGGAGGCAACCCACATGTACGACGTCGCGCGCCCCGCGGCGGGCAACCCCATGGAAGAGACCGGCCGGATGCCGGCGCTGTTCACCGGGGACCGCCCGCCCGCCCAGCCCCGCCGGCCCGTTCCCCCCTCGGGTCCCGACTACCCCGCGATCCAGGCCAGCCGCGAGTTCGTCTCGCTGCGGCGGCGGTTCCGGGCCTTCGTCTTTCCGATGAGCCTCGCCTTTTTCGCCTGGTACATGACCTACGTGCTGCTGGCCGCCTACGCGCACGACTTCATGAGCACCAAGGTGTTCGGCCAGGTCAACGTCGGCATGCTGCTCGGCGTCGGCCAGTTCGCCAGCACCGCGCTGGTCACCTGGCTCTACTTGCGCTACGCGCGCCGCCACGTCGACCCGCGCGTGGCCGAACTGCGGGCCCGTGCGGGCCTGCCGGAAGGGACCCGCCGATGACCGCGCTCGCCGACGGAGGGACACCGGCCAGCAACCCGGTCGTCAACACCGCCGTGTTCGCCCTGTTCGTGGCGATCACGCTCTACGTCGTCTACCGGGCCAGCAGCCGGAACTCCTCGACGGCCGACTACTACGCCGCGGGCAGCGCGTTCACCGGGCGCCAGAACGGCATCGCGCTCTCCGGCGACTTCCTGTCGGCCGCGTCGTTCCTCGGCATCGCCGGCGCCATCGCGATGCACGGCTACGACGGCTTCCTCTACTCGATCGGCTTCCTCGTCGCCTGGCTGGTCGACCTGCTGCTGATCGCCGAACTGCTGCGCAACACCGGCCGGTTCACGATGGGCGACGTCCTGAGCTTCCGGATGAAGCAGCGCCCGGTCCGCGCGGCGGCGGCGACGTCGACGCTGGTGATCTCCTTCTTCTACATGCTGGCGCAGATGGCCGGCGCCGGTGGCCTGGTGGCCCTGCTGCTGAACGTCCACTCCAAGCTGGGGCAGGCGCTGGTGATCGGCGTCGTCGGCCTGGTCATGGTGCTGTACGTGCTGGTCGGCGGGATGAAGGGCACCACGTGGGTGCAGATCATCAAGGCGACCATCCTGCTGCTGTGCGGCGCGCTGCTCACGGTGTTCCTGTTCGGCAAGTTCGGCTTCTCGTTCTCGAACCTGCTCTCGTCGGCCGCGGAGCACAGCCCGCTCGGCGACAAGCTCCTCGAGCCGGGCGGCTCGTACGGCAAGAACGGCACCACCAAGCTCGACTTCGTGTCACTGGCCCTGGCGCTGGTGCTCGGCGCGGCGGCGCTGCCGCACGTGCTGATGCGCTTCTACACGGTGCCGAACTCCCGTGAGGCCCGCCGCTCGGTGGTGTGGGCGACGGCGTGCATGTTCCTGTTCTACCTGTGCACGCTGGTGATCGGCTTCGGCGCGGCCGCGCTGGTCGGCGCGGACGAGATCAAGGCCGCGCCCGGCGGGGAGAACTCGGCGGCGCCGCTGCTGGCCCTGCACGTCGGCGGGACGCTGCTGCTGGGCATCATCGCCGCGGTGGCGTTCGCGACGATCCTCGCGGTGGTGGCCGGGCTGACGATCACCGCGTCGGCGTCCTTCGCCCACGACGTCTACGCGAACATCTTCAAGCAGGGCAAGGCGGAACCGGCGGACGAGGTCCGGGTGGCGCGGCTGACCGCGATCGTGGTCGGGGCGCTGGCCATCGTCGGCGGCGTGCTGGCGAACGGGCAGAACATCGCGTTCCTGGTGGCGCTCGCGTTCGCGGTGGCGGCGTCGGCGAACCTCTCGACGCTGCTGTTCTCGCTGTTCTGGAAGCGGTTCAACACGACCGGCACGCTGTGGGGCATCTACGGCGGCCTGGCCGCGTCCCTGCTGCTGGTGCTCTTCTCGCCGGTCGTCTCGGGCGCCCCGGACGCGATCTTCAAGAGCATCGACTTCGCCTGGTTCCCGCTGAAGAACCCGGGCCTGGTGTCGATCCCGTTCTCGTTCCTCTGCGGGTTCGTCGGCACCCTGCTGGGCAAGCCGAAGGCGGATCCGGAGAAGCAAGCGGAGATGGAGGTCCGGTCCCTCACCGGGATCGGCAGCTGACCCATTCGGACGGCCTGCGTCACGCGCGCAGGCCGTCCAGGATCACGTTCAGCACGCGCCTGCCGTCTTCCGGGCTGCAGTTGCGCACCGCCATGCCGGCTCCGTGACCCAGGCGCAGGACGTCGGCCCCCACGACGTCCGGGCGGATCAGGCCCGCGTCCCGCGCGGTGTCGACCAGGACCCCGGTCGCCGCGCGCAGGCGTTTCTGGCAGTACTGGAAGGTTTCCGAGCCCGAGTCGATCGACTCCTTGAGGATCGTGGCCAGCTTGTGCCGCTCCACGACCCAGGTGACCTGCTCGGTCAGCCACGCCTCGAGCGCCTCCCACGGCGGCAGCTCCTCGTGCAGCACGTATGCGCGGTCGGCGAGCACCTCGATCTCGTCGCGGTAGACCGCTTCGAACAGCGTCTCGCGGGTCGGGAAGTGCCGGTAGAGCGTGCCGGCTCCGACGCCCGCCTTCTTGGCGACGTCGTCGAGCGGCACGTCGGCGCCGTGCGCGGTGAAGAGCTCGTTCGCCGTCGCGACGATGCGCTCGTAGTTGCGCTTCGCGTCCGCGCGCATCGGACGCCCCGTGTCCGGCATCCCGGCCTCCTCGCCACGTAACCGGAGAGATTCTCCGAATTCACTTGCGCATCCGGAGACGCTCTCCATATTATCGGATCGCACCCAAGCGGAGAAGTTCTCCACTTACCTTCGTACTCCTTGGGGGAGTATCTCTTGTCCCAGCAAACGATCCATCGTGCGGTCGAGCCTGCCCCGGCCCGCCGCAGCGGGCTGGTCCTCGCGATCATCCTGACCTGCCAGCTCATGCTCATCCTCGACGCGACGGTGATGAACGTCGCGCTCCCGCGCATCCAGGCCGACCTGGGGTTTTCGGCCACCGGCCTGTCCTGGGTGATGACGGCCTACAGCCTGGTCTTCGGCGGTCTCCTGCTGCTCGGCGGCCGCGCCGGCGACCTGTTCGGGCGGCGCCGGATGTTCGTCGCGGGCACGGCCCTGTTCACCCTCGCGTCGCTGGCCGGCGGCCTCGCCGGCTCGGCCACGCTGCTCATCGCCGCCCGCGTCCTGCAGGGCGTCGGCGCCGCCATGGCCGGCCCGAGCACCTTGGCCCTGGTCACGACGACGTTCACCGAGACCAAGGCCCGCGTCCGGGCGCTGGCGCTGTTCTCCGCCATGTCCAGCGGCGGGTTCGCGATCGGCCTGATCGTCGGCGGCCTGCTCACCGAGTGGATTTCGTGGCGCGCGGCGCTGTTCATCAACGTCCCGTTCGGCCTGGCGATCGTGCTGCTCGCGCCGCGGTTCGTGCCCGAGCCGGAGCGCCGGCCCGCGCACCTCGACCTGCCCGGCGCGGTCACCGGCACCCTCGGCGTCGGCTCGCTCGTGTTCGCCTTCACCCACGCGGCGTCCGACGGCTGGGGCAACGCCGTGACGCTCGGCTCGCTCGCCGGCGGCCTGGCGCTGCTGACCGCGTTCGTCGCGATCGAGGCCCGCACCGCGATGCCGCTGGTCCCGCTCCGGCTGTTCGCCGACCGCAACCGCAGCGCGGCCTACGTCAACTTCTTCCTCGGCCCGATGGCCATGATGTCGATGTTCTTCTTCCTCACCCAGTTCATGCAGGACATCCGGCACTTCGCCGCGCTGGCCACCGGCTTCGCGTTCCTGCCGATGGCGGCGCTGATCTTCACGATGAGCCGGCTCGTGCCGCGGCTGCTCCCCCGCTACGGCCCGAAACCATTGGCCGTCACCGGATCGCTGCTCATGGTCTCCGGCGTCCTCTGGCTCGCCCAGCTCACTACGGACAGCGCGTACTTCCCGGCGTTGTTCGGGCCGCTGCTGCTGATGGGCCTCGGCGGCGGGCTCGCGTTCGCGCCGCTCAACGTGATCGTGATGGCGACCGTACCCACCGAGGACGCGGGCGCGGCGGGCGGCGTGCTGCAGACGATGCAGCAGGTCGGCAGCACGCTCGGGCTGGGCATCCTGATCACGGTGTTCGGCTCGGCGACCCGCTCGGCGGGCACTGCGGGTACGTCGGGAGCTCAGCTCACGGTCGACGGGATGACCGCCGCGTTCGCCACGGCCGCGGTGTTCGCGGCGGGCACGGTCCTGGTGGCGCTGACGTTCCGGCGGACTACAGCTTCTGCCCGGCCTTGACCCGGTGCGTCACCCGGCGCTCGACGAGGAACGAGACGAACGGGACGCAGCCGGCCAGTAGCACGAGCACGGTGCCCTTGATCGACCAGCGGGCCTTGATCGCCAGGTCGATGGTCAGCACCAGGTAGATCATGTACAGCACGCCGTGGATCGGCGAGTAGACCGCCGACGGGGTGGGGTTGTCGAAGCCGTACCGCAGCACCATCACGAAGCAGAGGCCGAGCAGGCCGACGCCGGTGACGTAGGCGGCGGTGCGGAACCGCACCAGGGGGCCGGTGAGCGGCACCGCGGTCTGGGCGGCACCTTCGGTGCTGGTGGTCATCGGGGCGTCCTCACTCTGCGGCCTCACTCTGCGGCCTGCTGGTCGCGGGCGTTCAGCTCGCGCAGGTAACTGTTGTACGCGGCCAGCTCCTCGTCCTCGTCCGCCGGCTTCACGTCCGGCCGGGGACGGGGGGCGGGCACCTCGGGCTGTTCGCGCACGGGCTCTTCGGCTTGGGCTTCGGCCTTGTGCTTCAGCTGGCGGATGCGCCAGAACATGAAGGCCGGGAACAGCCCGAAGAGCGGCCACTGCAGGACGTAGCCGAGGTTCTGGAAGGTGCCGTTCGCCGAGGTGAAACGGTCCCACTGCCACCACGCGAGCCCGCAGCAGATCAGCAGGCTCACCAGGCTGGTCGCGACGATCGCGAGCCGGCGTCCCCAGGGGGAAGCCGCCGGCGGAGGGGAAGCTGGCACGGGATCGACGCTAGCACTGGGCGGCTGAGGGCCGGCGGCCGACTGTGTGCCGGGTGGCGTCGCTCTCAGCCCAGGTCGGTGGTCCTTTACCGGCCGGTGGGCTCAGCCTTGCTTGCGCACCGACTGGGCACCCTTGGCGTACCCGTCGGCCAAGCCGAAGACCTTCTGCGCGTACTCCGTCGAGTTGTTGTAGGACAGGATCCCCGCCCACCACCCGCTCGGGCTCGCCATGTCCCGCCCACCCGCGCACAGATAACGCGCCGCCGCCAGAGCAGCGTCGTCGATCTGCTGGGGGTCACCGAGGCCGTCGCCGTTGCCGTCCGAGGCCCACTTGCGCCACGTGCTCGGGATGAACTGCATCGGCCCGACCGCGCGATCCACCCCCGCGTCGCCGTCGTAGCGGCCGCCATCCGTGTCACCGATCGCCTGGACGCCCGCGGAGCCGTCGAGCGGGACGCCGGTGATCGGCTTGGACGGGCGGCCGTCCGCGCCGAGCACCGCGCCGGCGTACTGGCCGTGGTTGGACTCGATCCGGCCGATGCCGGCGAGCGTCGCCCACGAGATCTTGCACTGGGGCTGGTCGGCGCGGATCGCCAGCTCGGCGTTGCCGTAGGCCGACAGCGCCCGCGCCGGGACCCCGGTCACCGCGGCGACCTGGCCAGCCCACTGGGACAGCGTCGCCGGACCGGTACTGCGGGCCTGCTGGGGAGAGGTCTGCTGCTCGGCGCCGCCCGCGACCGCGCCGCCGGCCGGTGCGACCGACCCCGGGCGGACGTCGGCCGCCTTGACCTGCAGGGCGGGGATTTCGGTGGTGAGCGGGCTCGCCTCCGGCGTCGAGGCGCGGGTGACGAGCCAGATCCCGCCGCCGGCCACGGCCAGCACGGCGAGAACCACGATCAGCCGGGTGAGCACCGCGACACTCGCGGAGCGCGGCGCCGGTGCCGGTGCGGCGGGGGCGGCTTCCTCGACGCTCGCGTCGATGGGGTCGTCCTCGTTCTTTCCGGTCCTGGTGCGCACGAAACTCCGGTCCTCCAGCGGGATGTCGACGAAGTGTCAACGAGCCCGCGCAGGTTAGCGTTACGCGGGTCGTCCCGATCGTCTCACCACACCGGTTCACCCGGCCGAGTGGAAAGCGTCTCGTCAGGCGGACTTCTGCTGCCGCGCGAGGCGCGCGACGCACCAGGCCGGGGCGCTGCCGCGGCGGAGGTGCTGCAGGACGGTCATCGGCCCGAGCCGGCGGCTCAGGTCGGACGGCGCGAGCCCGGCCGCCCGGTAGTCGAGGGCCCGCTGGTCGAGCGGGCTGAGTCCGGCGTCCCACCACTCTTCGGCCTCGGCGACGCCGCCGACCATCTGCCACCAGCCCGCGGCGGCCGTGAGAAGCTCTTCGGGCACCTCCGGGAGGCGGCGGCGCATGGCGTCGAGGTAGCCGGGATCGGCCGCCTCGACCGGGACGAACCGCGACTGCCCGGTCCGGGCACGCTGGCCGGGGATGCCCGGGGCCTGCGCCGGAGCGTCGGCCAGCCACGCGGATGCGATGCGGTCGACCTCCTGCTCCTCGGGGGTCTGCTCGCGCTCCGCGGCCCATTGCCGGATCAGCGCGTCCACTCCGGGATCTCCGGTCATCCCTGCCTCCTTGTAGGTCCCCGACGGACAGGCCTGACACCTGTCCCACGCGGTGGTGCCGCACGCACCAACCTGCACCTTGCTGAGTGGAAACTGCCTGCGTACCGGGGTTCTCCGGGGGGATGGCGAACCACCCGATCACGCAATGTGAGCACCGTAGGGCCGGGGTGGTCTCCTTCGCCAGACCCCGGCAGGCACGAATTCGCCGACCTGCGCGTTTTCGACCGCAATCCACCCGGATGGTCGAGCGTTCGGTCCGAATTCCGGGATTGGTGACACTCAGTGATTTACCGTCCGCTAACACACAGGGTGACAGCCGGCGCCGCCCGATGCGGTGCCGGTCAGCGGGTTTCCAGTGGTCAGGAGAAGAGCGACCGGAAGAACGTCACGATCGCTTCGGCGCCGTCCTTGAGCCAGCCGAGGACGCGGTGCACGAAGTCGGCGGACTCGGTGGGCTGGGTGATCAGGAGGAAGAGCACGAGCGCGACCACACCGACGATGAGAACTTTCTTCATGCCGCTCGACATGTGCTTCCTCCCGGGCTCGCCGTCCCCGTCCTGGGAGTGGCCACGCCAATACTGTAGGGAAGGCGTGCCCCGAAGACACCCCGATCAACCCTCGATCACCCCGACCGGCCCCTGACCGGTCCCTGACCGAACCCGAGGAGCGGCGATGACCCGGAACGTGCAGGTCGAGCGGGACGGCGAAGTGACGACGATCACCATCGACCGCCCGGCCGCCCGCAACGCCGTCGACGGGCCGACCGCGGCCGAGCTCGCCGGCGCCTTCCGCGAGTTCGACGCGGACCCCGGCGCCGCCGTCGCGGTCCTCACCGGATCGGGTGGCGCGTTCTGCGCGGGCGCGGATCTCAAGGCGATCGGCACCGACCGGATGAACCGCACTCACCCGGACGGGGACGGCCCGATGGGCCCGACCCGGATGCGGCTCGGGAAGCCGGTGATCGCGGCGGTGCACGGGCACGCCGTCGCGGGCGGGCTGGAGCTGGCGCTGTGGTGCGACCTGCGGGTCGCGGACGCCACGGCGGTGTTCGGGGTGTTCTGCCGCCGCTGGGGAGTGCCGCTGATCGACGGCGGCACGGTCCGGCTGCCGCGGCTGATCGGCCAGTCGCGGGCGATGGACCTGATCCTGACGGGGCGGCCGGTCGAGGCCGCCGAAGCGGTGGAGATCGGCCTGGCGAACCGGCTCGTACCGGCGGGCGAAGCGGTGACCGCGGCCCAGGAGCTGGCGCGGCAGCTCGCGGCGTTCCCGCAGGCGTGCCTGCGGGGCGACCGGCTCTCGGCGCTCGAGCAGTGGGGCGAGTCCGAAGAGGGCGCGCTCGCGACGGAGTTCCGGGCGGCGATGGACGCGGGAGTACTGGCGGCGGAGGCGGTCGACGGCGCGGCCCGGTTCACCGGCGGCGAGGGCCGCCACGGCCGTTTCGCGTGACCGAAGAGGCATCACGCGTGCTTGGAGAGGCATCTCCCGTGATCAGAGGGGCATCTCCCGTGCTTGGAGAGTCGACTCGCGTACCTGGACAGTCGGCTCACGTGTTTGGAGGGTCGACTCGCGTGCCTGGAGGGTCGACTCGTGTGATTGCGGGGTCGACACGGCCGGGCCTGCCGGTTTGGCCGTGTCGACCCTTCAGTCACGCGTGTCGACTCCGCAATCACGGGGGATGCCCGCTCGGTCACGGGGGATGCCTCGACCGGGTGGATCCCGTGCGGCCGGCCCGGTTCCGGTCAGGCGGCCGATAGGGTCGCCCGATGGACGACGTTGTTCCCAGAGTCGTGCTCCGGCCCGTGGCCGAAGGCGATCTCGACTTCCTGGAGCGGCTGACCAACGATCCCGTCGCCGCCGGGGAGCACCAGTGGTTCGGCTGGCACGATCCCGGCTACCTGCGCCGCCGCTGGCAGGAAACCGGCATGCTCACCACCGAGACCGGCATGCTCGTGCCGACGCTCGGCGGCCGCGTCCTCGGTCTCGTCTCCTGGCACCGCAGCCGCACCGGGCCGACGTCCTACTGCTGGAACGTGGGCCTCGTCCTGGCGCCGGAAGCGCGCGGCCATGGCTACGGCACCGAAGCCCAGCGCCTGCTCGCCCAGTACCTCTTCGCCCACACCCAGCTCAACCGGGTCGAAGCGACGACCGAGGTCGACAACCGCGCCGAGCAACGCGCGCTCGACAAGGCCGGCTTCACGCGCGAAGGCGTCCTTCGCGGCTACGGCTTCCGTGACGGCGAGTGGCGCGACCACGTCGTCTACTCGGTCGTGCGCTCCGACCTCGCGAAGAACTAGGCGATCGCCCCCGCCGAACGCAGGGCGCCGAGATCCGTGACGCCCAGTTCGGCGAGCACGGCTTCGGTGTCGGATCCCTTGGCGCGCGGGGCTTCCGGCGTCTCCGGCGGGGTGCGGTCGAACCGCGGTGCCGGTGCGGGCTGCACCATGCCGCCGATCTCGACGAACGTGCCGCGCGCCGCGTTGTGCGGGTGCGAAGCGGCTTCGCCCGGCGCAAGCACCGGGGTCAGGCAGGCGTCGGTGCCTTCGGCGCGCGCGACGAGATCGTCGCGGGTGTACTTGCCGATCGCCGCGGCGAGGATCTCGCGGAGGCGAGGCCACTGCGTCTTGTCGATGTGCAGCGGCAGCTCCGCCGGGTCCAGCTCGAGGACCTTGACCAGGTCGCCCCAGAACCGCATCTCGATCGCGCCGACGGCGACGTACTTGCCGTCCGCGGTTTCGTAGGTGTCGTAGAACGGGGCGCCGCCGTCGAGCATGTTGTCCCCGCGGCCGCCGCCCCAGAGCCCGGCCGCGGCCATGCCGTGCAGGCTCGTGGTGAGCAGCGCGGCGCCGTCGACCATCGAGGCGTCGACGACCTGGCCGCGCCCCGAGGTGTTCCGTTCGTACAGCGCCGCGAGGATGCCCATCGCCAGTAGCAGCCCACCGCCGCCGAAGTCGCCGACGAAGTTCAGCGGCGGCACCGGCCGCTCGCCCGCGCGCCCGATCGGTTCGAGCGCGCCCGCGATGCCGATGTAGTTGATGTCGTGCCCGGCCGCCGACGCGAGCGGGCCGTCCTGGCCCCAGCCGGTCATCCGGCCGTAGACCAGCCGCGGGTTGCGAGCGTGGACGACGTCGGGGCCGAGCCCGATCCGTTCGGCGACACCCGGGCGGAAGCCCTCGATGAGGACGTCGGCGGTGTCGCACAGCTTCAGCACCAGCTCGACACCCTCGGGTGTCTTGGTGTTGATGCCGACCGACCGGCGGCCGCGGGCGAGCGGGTCGGTCTGCAGACCGATCACGTCCTCCCCCGGGGTCGCGCGGTCGACGCGGACGACGTCGGCGCCGAGGTCGGCGAGGATCATCGTGGCGAAGGGCCCGGGCGCCAGACCCGCGAGCTCCACCACCTTCAGGCCGCTGAGCGGACCTGCCTTCATATCGGGTCCTTTCAGAGCGAGCGGGAGATGATTTCCTTCATGATCTCGCTGGTACCACCGAAGATCCGCGAAATCCGGACGTCGGCCCAGGCGCGCGCGATCGGGTACTCGGTCATGTAGCCGTAGCCGCCGAAGAGCTGCACGCAGTCGTCGACCACCTTGTTGACGCGCTCGGTGGTCCACAGCTTCGCCATCGCCGCGCCCTGGACGTCGAGCTCGCCCTTGAGGTGCCGTTCGATGCACTGATCGAGGAACGCCCGCGCCACGGCGGCTTCCGTGGCCGCCTCGGCGAGGGTGAACTTGGTGTTCTGGAAGGAGAAGATGGGCCGGCCGAACGCCGTGCGCTCCTTCGTGTACTCCAGCGTGAGGTCGACCGCCGCCTCCAGCCCGGCCACTGCGGTGACGGCGATGATCAGCCGTTCCTGGGGCAGCTGCAGCATCAGCTGGATGAAGCCCTGGCCCTCGGCGTCGCCCAGCAGGTTGGCGGCGGGCACGCGGACGTCGTCGAAGAACAGCTCGGCGGTGTCCTGGCCCTTGAGCCCGACCTTGTCGAGCACCCGGCCGCGTCGGAAGCCCGGGGTGTCGGTCTCGACCACGATCAGCGAGACGCCCTGCGCGCCCGCGTCCGGGTCGGTCTTGCAGGCGACGACGACCAGGCCGGCGTGCAACCCGTTGGTGATGAAGGTCTTCGCGCCGTTGATGACGTAGTGGTCGCCGTCGCGCACCGCGCGGGTCTTGATGCCCTGCAGGTCCGAGCCGGTGCCGGGCTCGGTCATCGCGATCGCGCCGACCAGTTCGCCGCTGGCCATCTTCGGCAGCCACTCGCGCTTCCTCTCTTCGGAGGCGTACGCGCTCAGGTAATGCGCGACGATTCCGTTGTGGACGGTCACGCCCCACGCGCTGTCGCCCGAGCGGGCCTGCTCTTCGTAGAGCACGGCCTCGTGGGCGAAGGTGCCACCGCCCCCGCCGTACTCCTCGGGGATGGACAGGCAGAGCAGGCCGACGTCGCCCGCCTTGGTCCACAGCTCGCGGTCGACCTTCTTCTCCGCCGCCCAGCGTTCCTGGTGCGGGACGGCCTCCTTCTGCAGGAACGACCGCGACAGCTCGCGGAGGTCGTCGAGCTCGGTCGTGCTCCAGGAGCTCTTCGGGAGTTTCAGCGGCACGGGACCTCCTGCTGGAAAACATGACGGTCAGCATGTAAGTTCACTTCGGAATGTACATCCGTACCGGCCTGTAGGTAAAGCAGGAGGCCGAAGTGACCTCGACGGCACACCGGACCCAGGCGCAGCGGCGCGAACAGACCCGCACCGCGCTGCTCGACGCCACCATCGACTGCCTCGTGGACGTCGGCTACGCGCGCACCTCGGTGCAGGAGATCTGCGCCCGCGCCGGCGTCTCGAAGGGCGCGGTGCAGCACCACTTCACCGCGAAGGCCGAGCTGATGGCGGCCGCCGTCGAGCACCTGACGACGAAGCTGCGCCGCCAGCTCGCGGCGTCGCTGGACGAGCTGCCCAGCGGCGGCACCGGCGTCGCCGCGGCCATCGACCTGCTCTGGACCGGCTACTCCGGCACCCTGTCGACCGCCGTCACCGAGCTGTGGGTCGCCGCCCGCACCGACCCCGAGCTGCGCGCGGCCATCCGCCCGGTCGACCGCGCGCTCGGCCGCGCCACGCTCGAGCACGTCACCCAGGTCGCCGGCGAGCTGCCGCCCGAACGCGCGGAGATGCTGTTCTGGCTCACCGTGAACCTGACCCGCGGGCTGGCTCTGGACGCCGAGCTCGGCGGCGACCCGCACCGGCGGCGGCAGCTGCTCGAAGAGTGGAAACGGATCGCGGTCCTGCTCTACCAGGACGCCACCACTGGGCCAAGCTGACCAACCGGGCCCCGCAAGGGCTGGAATGCCCCTTATCCCGCAGGCGGATTCGTGGTCCAATCCCCGGGAAGAGGGGAGCTTCGATGACCGCCACCCCGTACCAGAACCCCTATGGCCCGCCCGCGGCACCGCCGCGGCGGCCGCCGGCCGACTTGGGCGCGCGCTTCCGGCTGATCGCCGGGATCGTCGGCGCCGTCGCCGCGGTGCTCGTGCTGGCCGGGTCGTTCCTGCCACAGACGAAGTTCGAGCAGATCTCGGACGGCAAGACCGAGAGCAGCCAGACGATCAGCGCCTGGACGCGCACGTTCGACGTCGAACCCGGCGACGAGGCGAGGAAGTTCTACGAGAACACCCACGTCGCGCGCTACGGGATCCCGCTCTCCGCAGGCGCGCTGGTGCTGCTGGCCGGGGCCGGCCTGGCGTTCGCGGGCGCGCGGCGCTCGGCGGGCACCGGGGTGCGTTCGAGCGCCCGGACGGCCCTGGTGGCCGGCGGCGCGGGGGTCGCCGCGGCGGTGTGGATGCTCGGCATGGACGTCTCGGCGACCTTGAGCTACGAGTCCGAGGACCTCTCCCTGACCTCTCTCTACTCGACCGGCCTCGGGTTCTGGATCCTGCTCGGCGGCGGCGCGCTCGGCGTGGTGACGCTGGTCCTGGCCGCGCTCGCCGCCCGGCGGGCGCCGGCCACCGGCCCGTCCGGGCCACCGCCGGGGCCGTACGGCCAGCCCTACCAGCAGCAGTCGAGGCCGTACCCGGGGCCGCCGCAGCAGTACTCGCAGCCCTATCCGGGTGCCCAGCCGTACCCGGGCGGGCAGCCGTACCCGCCGTCCCAGCCCTTCCCGGCGCAGGGTGGCCCGGTTTCCCAGCCGTTCCCGGCGCAAGGTGGGCCGGTTTCGCAGCCGTTCCCGGCCCAGTCCGGTGAGGTCGGGCCGCCTGCCGACCCGCCGTCGCAGCCGTTCCCCGCCCAGTCCGGCGCGTTGTCGTCGCGGCTCGACGACCCCTACGGCGGCGCGACGCAGGCCCAGACGCATCCCAGCCAGCAGGAACCGCCGTTCCCGACCGAACCGAACTACCAGCTCCCGCCGCTGAATCCACCCAAGACGTGAAACTTATTCACATCCGACTGGACAACTGACGTACCGACGGTATGGTGTACTCGTCGGTAACCCCTGCGCGGCGTCGTGCGGACTCCGGACGCCGCGGAACGGAGACGTCATGACCAGCACCACCCCCGCGAACGCCGTCGAAGACACCCCCTTGCCGCCGACCGTCGGCGGCGTCGCCGGGGCGCCCGGCTCGGCGCGGGCGGCCCAGCTCGTCGCCCGCGTGGCCGGTGGCGCGGACTCGGCGCCCATCCGCATGCACGCCCCCTTCAGCGGGCAGCCGATCGCGACGCTGCCGCAAGCCACCGACGGCGACGTCCGGGCGGTGTTCGCCGGCGCGCGCACGGCCCAGCGGGCCTGGGCCGAGCACTCCCCCGCCGAGCGCGCCCGCGTCCTCACCCGGCTGCACGACCTCGTGCTCGCCCGCCAGGACGAGGTGCTCGACCTGGTCCAGATCGAGGCCGGCAAGGCGCGGCTCGACGCGTTCGACGAGGTCAGCGCGACCGCACTGGTCGCGGCCTACTACGGCAAGCACGCCGTCAAGCTGCTCGCCCCGCGCCGCGTCGCCGGCGTCATCCCCGGGCTGACCCGCGCCGGCGAGCTCCGGCACCCCAAGGGCGTCGTCGGGGTCATCTCGCCGTGGAACTACCCCCTGGCGCTCACCGCGATGGACGTCTTCCCGGCGCTCGCGGCCGGCAACGCCGTGGTGCAGAAGCCGGACAACCAGACCGCGCTTTCGGCGCTGTGGCTGCACGAGCTCGCCGAGGAGGCCGGGCTGCCGGCCGGGACCTGGCAGATCGTGCTCGGCCGCGGCTCGAAGATCGGCACCGCGCTGGTCGAGGAGTCGGACTACCTGTGCTTCACCGGGTCCACGCCGACCGGCAAGGAGCTGGCCGGGCAGGTGGCGAAGCGGCTGACGTCGTATTCGCTGGAGCTCGGCGGCAAGAACCCGATGATCGTGCTGCCCGACGCCGACATCGCGAAGGCCGCGACGGGCGCGGTGACCGCGTGCTTCTCCTCGGCGGGCCAGCTGTGCGTGTCGGTCGAGCGGATCTACGTCCACGAGTCCGTCCGCGAGGAGTTCACCCGCGCGTTCGTCGCGCGGACCGCGGCGGTGAAGCTCGGCGGCGCGCTGGACTACCACGCCCAGATGGGGTCGCTGACGTCGGAGGAACAGCTCGCGACAGTGTCGGCGCACGTCGAGGACGCCCGCGCGAAGGGCGCTTCGGTGCTCACCGGCGGCCGCGCCCGGCCCGACCTCGGGCCACTGTTCTACGAGCCGACGGTCCTTTCCGGCGTCACCCCGGACATGGTGCCGTTCGCGGAGGAGACGTTCGGGCCGGTCGTCTCGATCTACGGCTACACCGACGTCACCGAGGCCATCGACCGCGCCAACGACACGCCGTTCGGGCTCAACGCCAGCGTCTGGTCGCGCAACGGCCGCGCGGGCTGGGAGGTCGCGGCGCGGCTCAAGGCCGGGACGGTCAACGTCAACGAGGGCTACGCGGCGACGTTCGGCAGCGTCGGCGTCCCGATGGGCGGCATGAAGGACTCCGGCGTCGGCCGCCGCAACGGCGCCGAAGGCCTGCTGAAGTACACGGAGTCCCAGTCGATCGCGCTGCAGCGCGGGCTGGCGCTCCGCCCGCCCAAGCGAGTCCCGGGTTCGCTGTGGTCGAAGGGCATGACGCTGGGCCTCAAGGCCCTCCGCCGCCTCCCCCGCTGACGTAACCCGTAACTCGCGTGATCCGGGCCGGATCTCGCGTGATCGAAGCCGTCACGGCTCTGATCACGTGAGTTCCGGCTTCAATCACGCGAGTTGCGGATCCAGTCACGCGTGTTCGGCGGTGGGGGCCGTGAGGAGGCCGCGGTCGTAGGCGATCGCGACCGCTTCCGCGCGGCGGCTCGCGCCGAGTTTCGCCATCACGCGGGACAGGTGGACGCTGACCGTCTTCTCGCTGATGTACAGCTCTTCGCCGACCTGGCGGTTCGTACGGCCCAGCGCCACGCGCTCGAGGACGTCGCGCTCGCGGTCGGTCAGCGGGCTGGCCACCGTGCGGGCCGGCGCCGCCGGCTCGACCCCGGCCAGCTCGACGCGGGCCCGGTGCCCGAGGTCGCGGACGGCGTCCCGCAGCGGGATCGCGCCGAGCCGCATGGCCACCGCGTGGGCCGCTTCGAGGGCCGGCTTCGCGTCGGCGTCCGCGGCCAGCAGCGCTTCGGCCTCGTGCCAGCGGCAGACCGCCTGCTCGTACACGGCGCCGTAGCCGAACGCCTCCGCCGCGGCCGCCCACTTTTCCGCGTCACCCCGGCCGGTCAGGCACGCCGCCGCCGCTTCCAGCCGGGCCAGCCACGCCCGGCCTTCCGGCCCGAGCGTCCCCGACCGCGGCTGCCCGACGACGGAGCACATCCGGCCGTGGGCCAGCATCCGCTCGCCCGCCGCCACCGCGGCGCCGGCCGTGGCCTGGTCGCCGCGGACCCGGGCGTCGGCGGCCTGCGCGGCCGCGGCGGTCACGCCGACCGCCGCGACCCGGATCCCGGCCAGCAGGCCGGGTTCGATCCGCTCCAGCCAGCCGATCAGGTCCTCGGCCCGGCGCACCGCCTCGGCGTGGTCGCCCCGCCAGTACGCCAGCTGGATGCCCGCGTCCCCGACCGACAGCGGGATCTGCATGTCCGCCGTCCAGTGCTGCCGCAGCCCGGTGACGAGCTTCGCCGCTTCGTCGAAGCGCCCGCGCGCGACGACGAACAGCGACCAGATGGCCAGGATCCGCGCGGCGACCGCGCTGGACACCCCGCGCCCGGCGCGGCCGGCGCTCTCGTCCGGCCAGTCACCCATCAGGTACCGCAGCATCAGCTGCCGCGCCCGCAGCTCCAGCCCGTAGACGCTCCAGCTCAGCCCGGCCTCCTCGGCCCGGGCGACGCCGCGCCCGGCCTGGTCGAGCGCTTCGGCGAACTCGGCCTGGTCGTCATGGCTCAGGGCGAGGAAGTACGTCGCGCGGATCTCGGTGTTCGGGGCCCCGGCGTCCTGCGCCTTCCGCTGGGCCTTGCGCAGCCACTCCCGCGCCTCGACGGCGTCGCCCGCGGAGTCGGCCAGCGTCCCCAGCGTGGTCAGCGCCGACGCCTCCGCGCCCGCCGCCCCGACCGCCTGCGCGTCGGCGACCGCGGCGCGCGCGCTGTCCAGCGCCGCCTCGGGCTGGTCGAGGATCCGCAGGAACCCGGCCCGGCTGGCCAGGACCCAGGCCCGCGTGCCGCTCGGCTCGGCGTCCTCGACCAGGTCCCAGGCCCGGTCGATGGCCGCGGTCGCCTCCTCGAGGGTGCCCTCCAGGGCGAGCAGCGCCTCCGCCAGCCGCCGCCACGTCTTCGCCGCGCGGTCGACCGACGTGTCCGGTTTCAAGGCTTGCGTGGCCGACCGCGCGAAGGCCGCGGCCCGCTCGGGCTCGCCGGACGTGCCCGCGAAGTAGGACGCTTCGTGCAGCAGCCGCAGCTCGTCGAACCCCTCGGGCCGGTCCGCCTCCGGGACGGCGTCCCAGATGGACAGCGCCTGCTCGACGTGCTGCAGCGCCGACCCGGGCGCGCCGAGCTTCTCGGCCTCGTCCATCGCGCGCAGCAACGCCGGCAGCGCGGTGATCAGGTCGCTGCTCTGCATCGAGTGGTAGGCCAGCTTCGCGTCGTGCCCGCGGCCCTGCGGCCGCGCCTGGATCCGGGCGGCGTACGCCGCGTGGGTACGCGACCGCTCCCCCGGCAGCAGGTCGCCGTACACCGCTTCCTGCAGCAACGCGTGCCGGAACGTGTAGGAGCCGTCCGAAAGCACCACCAGGACGTGGTGCTGGACGGCTTCGCGCAGCGCCTCGTCGAGCTCCAGCTCCCCCACCCCGGAGACCTCGGCGAGCGCGGCGTGCATCACCGGCTCGTTCGCCACCGAAATCACCCGGGCCACCCGGCGGGTGTCCGGCGAGAGCCGCTCGAGCCGGGACAGCAGCACCTCGGCGAGCCCGGCAGGCAGGTCGTTGCACTCGGTCTGGGTGGCGAGCAGCTCCTCGGCGAAGAACGGGTTGCCCTCGGACCGGGCGACGATGTCGGCCACGACGTCCGCCGGCATCGGCTCGTCGGCCAGCGCTTCGACGAACTTCCGGGCGTCGGCGGCGCCGAAGGGGTGCAGGTCGACGCGCTCGACGGTGGCGAGCCGGACCAGCTCCGACAGGAGGCTCCGCAGCGGGTGGCGCCGGTGCACGTCCTCTTCGCGGTAGCTGCCCACGACCAGCAGCCGCTGCGCCCGCAGCCTGCTGAGCAGGAAGGACAGCAGGTTGCGGGTCGAGGCGTCGGCCCAGTGGAGATCCTCCAGGAGGATCACCACCGGGCGCGACTCCGCGATCTCGGTCAGCACCCCCAGTACCGCGTCGAACAACTGCAGCTGACCGAGATCCTGCTCGGGCCGGGGACGCACCATGGTCTCCCGGTCGTTCGAGGTCATCGGCGGGTGTTCGGCCGCCCGGGGCTCCTCGACGCCCTGGCCCTGCGGCAGCAGCCGCCCGAGCGCGGGCCGGAGCCGCACCGCGGCGGCCACCGCCGGGTCCGCCGAGCTGCCCAGCGGGGCGAGCGCTTCGGCGAACGGAAGATAAGGAAGACCGCCTTCGCGGACGTCGATGCAGCGGCCGGTGAGCAGCAGCCCACCGCACGCCTCGACGTGCTCGCCCAGCGCGGTCAGCAGCCGGGTCTTGCCGACCCCGGCGTCCCCCGAGAGCAGCACCGCGCCGGCTTCGCCCCGTTCAGCCCGGGCGAAGGCGGCGCGGAGCCGCCGCATCTCGTGGGTACGGGCGACGAGCGGGATTCCGGAGCCGAGTCGGGGCACGATCAGCATTGTTGCTCACCCCACCGACAAGTTCCGCACACTTATCGCCTTGGACACCATCACCCGCCCCTACCGGGCGGTCTCGCCGACGGCCGCGGTCTCCCGCGACGCCTCGCGGCGCTCCTGCGCCGGCACGTCGACGTCGGTCCGCGCGGCCCGCAGGTGGCGGACGGCGCGGCGGGCGCGGGCGGCCCAGACGCTGCGCCCGGCCTTCCGCAGTTCCTCGGCCCGGTAGGCCGCTTCGGCCCGGACCGCGTCGAGCATCAGATCGCTGTGCATCGTGTTCCCCTTTGTCCCCGAGTTCTCCGGTTGGTAGCACTCAGGTTCGTCCTGAGGGGACACCTCAGGCATCGGGTGATCACGCAGCCCTGGGCGTGAAAAGACCCCTTACTCCCGGCCGAGCCCAGCTCGGCGGGGGTAAGGGGTCTTCGAAACCGCCTCAGTCGTGCTCGGGGCCGCCCGGCCGCACCGCGGCCAGCAGCCCCCGCCAACCGGATGTGGGCAGGCGGAACGCACCACCCTCGGGGTCCTTCGAGTCGCGCAGCGCGGCACCGCCGGCGACGAACGCGACCTCGACGCAGTCGTTGCCGCCGCCGCTGTGGCTGCTCTTGCGCCACCGCAACCCGGACAGTGACTCCGAAAACTCGTTCTCCATGCTCCCCAACTCCCTTACTGTGTCCTCGGTTCCGGATGGTGCACCGGAGCCGGTGCGGCAGCCTGTTCGGCGAACCGCCCGGCTGCCTCGGCGATCAGCTCCACCGAGTCGTCCGGCTTCAGTGCGGCCGCGCGCAGATGGTCGAACATCAGCCCGTAGCGCCGGACGTCTGTGGGTTCCTCCAGGTAGAGGCCGCTGGACGTGCTGTCGTCGACGTAGACGACGTCCGGGTCGGCCTGCTCGGGGAAGCCCATGATCAGGAAGGGGCCTTCCATGCCCGGGTGCGCGCCGGCCCCGAACGGCACGACCTGGATGGTCACGTTCGGCTTCTCGGCGAGCGTGACCATGCGGTAGAGCTGCTCGGCCATCACCTCGGCGCCGTCGACGACCCGGCGCAGCACGGCTTCGTCCATCACCGCCCAGTACTCCGGCGGCGGCGTGTCGGACAGCAGCTCCTGGCGCGCCATCCGGGCGGCGACGCGGCGGCGGATCTCGGCGTCTTCGGCGTCCGGCCGCAGCGCCCGGATCACCGCGCGGGCGTAGCGCTCGGTCTGCAGCAGCCCGGGCACCAGCAGCGCCTGGAACGCGCGCAGCGAGCTGGCGTCGGCCTCGAGCCCGACGAACGTGCCGGTGAAGACCTCGTTGTAGGCGTGCCACCACCCGCGCTTGCGGGCCTCCCTGGCCAGCTGGACGAGCGCTTCCTGCTCGTCGCCGGTGATGCCGTAGAGGGCCAGCATGTCCCGCGCGTCACGCGGGGTGACCCCGACGTGGCCGGTCTCGATACGGCTGACCTTCGAGGCCGAGCACTCGAGCTTCTCGCCCACTTCGTCGATCGTGAGGTCCGCGGCTTCGCGCAGCCGGCGCAGCTCTCCCGCGAGCCTCCGGCGGCGAACCGTGGGGCTCTGTCCCCTTGCCATCGCGCACCTCCGGATGTGACGGCGTCGTAGCCGTTCGCTCGCTGCCAGTATCTAACAGGGGCGGCCGGGTAATCGCACGGCACCGATTACCGGACCCGAACCCGCGTCGTCTCTGCAATTTGCAGAATGCTTCTGTATGCTCGCATCCTGCACTGAGACAGGACGTGACAAGGGCACTGCGGGCTTGCTCCCCCAGCCCCGTTCAGGGCCTGTGATCAGCGTAGACGATGATTCCGCGGCTCGCCGCGTGATCAACGGGAGAAGAGGTCCGGGGCCGTCCCCCGATCGACCCCGGCCCTCTTCCCCCGTTCCGGCGCCTTATTGGCAGAACGATTATTCCGTGCATTCGTCGCCCATAAGGGTGATTTCCGGAGGCGTCACAGAACGCGCAGGAGCCCTTCCTGGACGACCGTCGCGATGAGGGTGCCGTCCTCGCCGAAGAACCGGCCCGTGGCGAGGCCACGCGCGCCGGAGGCGGTCGGCGACGCGCTGTCGTAGAGGAACCACTCGTCGGCCCGGAAGGGCCGGTGGAACCAGAGCGCGTGGTCGAGGCTCGCGCCGAGCACCTTGTCGGTGTCCCAGTAGACGCCGTGGCGCGCGAGCACCGAGTCCAGCAGGGTCATGTCCGAGGCGTAGGTCAGCACGCAGACGTGGAGCAGCTGCTGGTCGGGCAGCTTCCCGTCGGCGCGCATCCACACCTGGTTGCGCGCGGGCCGCTCCCCCGTCCGGCGGGTCACCCACGGCGGCTCGTTGACGTACCGCACGTCGATCGGCCGCGGCCGGCTGTGCGCGCCGATCGCGTAGCCCTCGGCGCGTTCCATCAGCGTCGGCAGCGTCTCGGGCGCCGGCACACCCTCGGGCATCTCTTCGGCGTGCTCGATGCCCGGTTCGTCCTTTTGGAACGACGCGGAGAGCGAGAAGATCGCCTTGCCGTGCTGGATCGCGATGACCCGGCGGGTGGTGAAGGACCGGCCGTCCCGGATGCGGTCGACCTCGTAGATGATCGGGACGCTGGGGTCGCCGCCGCGGATGAAGTACGCGTGCAGCGAGTGGACCCGGCGTTCCTCGGGGACCGTGCGCCCGGCCGCGACCAGTGCCTGGCCGGCGACCTGCCCGCCGAACACCCGCACCGGCGAGTGGGCGGGCGAGACCCCGCGGAAGATGTTCTCTTCGATCTTCTCCAGGTCGAGCAGCGCGATCAGGCGGTCCAGCACCGGCTGGCCGCCACCCGGGATCTCCAGTTCGGTGGCGGCCGTCCTGGCCATTTCAGTCATGGCCAGACCCTATGTGTTCCGCGGGCAAGACGTCCCTTATGCGTGGTCGTCTTCACCGAGGCGGTGCACGTGGATCAGGTTCGTCGAGCCCACGGTGCCCGGGGGCGAACCGGCGACGATGACGACCAGGTCGCCCTTCTGGTACTTGCCCATCTCCAGCATCGAGTGGTCGACCTGCTGGATCATCTGGTCGGTCGACTCCACGCGCGGCACGATCTGGGTGTTGGTGCCCCAGGTCATCGAGAGCTGGCTGCGCACGCACTCCTCGGGCGTGAACGCCAGCAGCGGGAGCCGCGTGTGCAGCCGGGCCAGGCGGCGCACGGTGTCCCCGGACTGGGTGAAGGCGACCAGCGCCTTCGCGTTCAGCCGCTCGCCGATGTCGCGGGCGGCGTAGGAGATCACGCCGCGCTTGGTGCGCGGGACGTGCGTCAGCGGCGGGACGACCGGCGAGTCGGTCTCGACCGCCTCGATGATCCGGCCCATCGTCTGGACGACCTCGATCGCGTACCGGCCGACCGAGGTCTCGCCGGACAGCATCAGCGCGTCGGCGCCGTCGAGCACCGCGTTCGCGACGTCGGAGGCCTCGGCGCGGGTCGGCCGGGAGTTGTTGATCATCGACTCGAGCATCTGCGTCGCGACGATGACCGGCTTCGCGTTCTCGCGGCAGATCTGGATGGCGCGCTTCTGGACCAGGGGGACCTGCTCCAGCGGCAGCTCGACGCCCAGGTCGCCACGGGCGACCATCACCGCGTCGAAGGCCAGCACGATGGCCTCGAGGTTGTAGACGGCCTCGGGCTTCTCGATCTTGGCGACGACCGGCAGCCGGCCCTTGCCGACCCGGTCCATCACCTGGTGGACCAGGTCGATGTCGGCGGGCGAGCGGACGAACGAGAGGGCGATGAAGTCGACGCCCAGCTCGAGCGCGAACTCGAGGTCCTCGATGTCCTTCTCGGACATCGCCGGCACGGAGACGTCCATGCCGGGCAGCGAGACGCCCTTGTTGTTGCTGACCGGGCCACCCTCGGTGACCTCGCACACCACGTCCTGGCCTTCGACCTTCTGGACCACCAGGCCGACCTTGCCGTCGTCGACCAGCAGGCGGTCACCGGGCTTGGCGTCCTTGGCCAGGCCCTTGTAGGTCGTCGAGACCCGGTCGTGGGTGCCGGCGACGTCTTCGACCGTGATCCGGACGATGTCGCCGTTCTGCCACTCGACCGGTCCGCCGGCGAACGTGCCGAGACGGATCTTCGGGCCCTGCAGGTCGGCGAGGATGCCGACCGCCCGGCCACTCGCGGCCGCGGCATCCCGGATCAGGTCGTAGACCTGCTTGTGGTCGCCGTGGCTGCCGTGGCTGAAGTTCATCCGGGCCACGTCCATGCCAGCGTCGACGAGGGCCCGCATCTTCTCCGGCGTAGCGGTGGCAGGGCCCAGGGTACAAACGATCTTCGCGCGTCGGCTCACGTTCGCATAGCGTAGACCCTGTCGGCGCGTTCGTCTGTACCGATCCCGAAAAGTTCAGAGAAACTGTTCAGAAACCTGCGGGGTCAGCGGCGTGGCTGCTCACTGGGTCCGACCCGGTCACGGGCCCATTCGTTGAACTCGCGCAGCTGCCGCCAGGCCTTCCGGACCCGTTCGAGGGCGCCCCGCTCGTGCAGGACGTCGTCGGGCTCCCAGACGCGGACCGCGTACACCGAGCGGTAGCGCAGCAGGTCGAGCCGGGGGTGGTCGGCGTCGAACCCGCGGGGCTTGGACTTGAGCCGGTCACCCCGGACTTCCCAGCCGGCCTTCTCGAGCTTCTTGAGGATCTTCTCGAGCGCTTCGCCGTGCAGTTCGGTGTCGACGGCCTTGCGGAACCGGGCGATCTGGTCGGACGCCAGGTGGAAGCAGCCGCCACCGGCGCGCAGCCCCTCCGGCCCGACCTCGACGTAGTAGGCGCCGCCGCCGCGGCCCTGTTCGATCACCGCGCCGCAGTGGGTTTTGTACGGCGTCTTGTCCTTGGCGAAGCGGACGTCGCGGTAGGGGCGGAACACCTTGGGGTCACCGAAGCCGTCGGAGAACTCCGGCGCCAGCTCGGCGAGCAGCGCCTCCATCGGGGCCCGGACGTCGGACTTGTAAGTCTCGACGTGGTCGTCCCAGTAGGGCTTCGAGTTGTCTTCCACGAGGCCGTCGTAGAAGTCGACGGCGTACTCGCCGAATCCGCTGAACTTCACGGCCGGAACGATAATCGGGGGCACCGACGGTTTCCGCGCCGGTGCCCCCGCTGTCGAAACCCGGTGCGGCCGGCGTTCCGCGCACGACCGGCCGCACCAGGAGCCCTTACCTGGCGACGGCCGTGATCAGCTCGCCGTCGGTGGTGTCACCGGAGAGGTCCCAGACCATCGCGCCGCCGAGGCCCTGCTGCTGGGCGTAGCCGATCTTGCCGCCGATGGTCGACGGGGTGTCGTAGCTCCACCAGTTGCTGCCGCACTTCGCGTACGCGGTGCCGGCGATCGTGCCGGTCGACGGGCAGCTGTTCTTGAGGACCTTGTAGTCCTCGATGCCCGGCTCGTACGTGGCCGCCGCGGGGCCGGTCGCGGTGCCGCCGGGGGTGTCCTGCGTGACGCCGGTCCAGCCGCGGCCGTAGAAGCCGATGCCCAGCAGCAGCTTGCCCGACGCGACACCCTTGCTCTTGAGCTTCTGGATCGCGGCGTCGGAGTAGAAGCCCGGCGTCGGGATGCCGTCGTAGGACGTCAGCGGCGAGTGCGGGGCGGTCGGGCCCTGCGCGGCGAACGCGCCGAAGTAGTCGTAGGTCATCACGTTGTACCAGTCGACGTACTGGGCGGCGCCCGCGTAGTCGGCCGCGTCGATCTTGCCGCCGTCGGTGCCGTCGGCGGTGATCGCCGAGGTGACCAGCTGCGAGCCGAACTTGGCGCGCAGCGCGGACATCAGGTTCTTGTACGCGTCGGCGCCACTGCTGTCGCAGCTCAGGCCGCACGCGTTGGGGTACTCCCAGTCGATGTCGATGCCGTCGAAGACGCCGGCCCAGCGCGGGTCGTTGACGAGGTTGTAGCAGGAGTCGGCGAAGGCGGCGGGGTTCTGCGCGGCCTGGGTGAAGCCGCCCGACCAGGTCCAGCCGCCGAACGACCAGATCACCTTGAGGCCGGGGTGCTTGGCCTTGAGCTTCTTGAGCTGGTTGAAGTTGCCGGCGAGGGGCTGGTCCCAGGTGTCGGCGACGCCGTCGACGCTGCCCGCGGCGTCGTAGGTCTTCTGGTAGTCGGCGTAGGCGTCGCCGATCGCGCAGCCGCCGTTCGTCACGTTGCCGAAGGCGTAGTTGATGTGGGTCAGCTTGCTCGCCGAGCCCGACGTCTCGACGTTCTTGACGTGGTAGTTGCGGTCGTAGACCCCCCATTCGGTGAAGTAGCCGACGACCCTGCCGACGGAGGCTTCGGCCGACGCGGGCGCGGCGGTGGCGGCCGGGGCCGCGGCGGCGCCCGCCACCAGGCCCGCGGCAGCTGCGACGGTCAGCAGCGCCGAGAAGCTCTTCCTGCGGAAACGGGACATGTCTTCTCCCTCCGGAGAATTACTCACGGCGACGGTGCCGGAGTGGTGGGGACCACACCACCGTAAGTGGACTAGACCATTAGGTCAATGGTTCAGACCAGACTGTGTTAGTTCAAAGAGCCCAATGGCCGGTCTCGCATGCCTTGACAGGAATATGCCGCGCGGAGCACATTTCCAGGGTGATGCAGACCTTCGAGGTGCTGGCCGAGCCCCGCCGCCGCACGATCCTGGACCTGCTGCGCGACGGCGAGCGTTCGGTCGGCGAGCTGGTCGACGAGCTTTCCCTCAGCCAGCCCGCGGTGTCGAAGCACCTGCGGGTCCTGCGGGAGGCCGGGCTCGTGACGGTGCGGGTGGCGGCCCAGCGGAGGTGCTACGCGCTGCGGCCGGAGCCTTTGGCCGAGGTGGACGCGTGGCTCGCGCCCTACCGCAGCTTCTGGTCGGGCCGGCTGGACGCCCTGGAACGCCGCCTGGACGAGACGGACCCGCACTGACCGAGCGCCCCAATGTGGCCTTGGTTGCGTCTGACGCACCCAAGGGGCCCTTCGGTGCGTTGAACGCACCGAAGGCCACATTGGGGCGCTTACG